>NZ_JBIUYQ010000061.1:0-1069 GCF_044744605.1 Kitasatospora sp. NPDC087271 | reverse complement strand
GACAGCTACATCTCCGGTGAGGGCGGCCGGTGGGCGGGCAATGCCAACACCTCTCCCAGCGGCGACGTGTGGGGCACCGACCGCAAGGCGGACTGCCCGGACAGCAAGGACTGCGTCTACGGCGACACGTCCTACGACGGCGGCAACCGCTGCGACCGCTCGGACACCTCACCCGTCACGAACGCCGTGCTCGACGGCATCCCCGGGGAACGCCATTTCAACATCGCCTGCTCGGGGGCCAGGACCGAGCACATCGTCTCGGAGAAGTACCAGGGTGAGGTGCCGCAGGCCGAGCAGCTCGCGCGCCTGGCGAAGGACAACGACGTCAAGATGATCGTGGTGTCGATCGGCGGGAACGACCTGGGCTTCTCCGACATCATCCGCGACTGCGTCCAGCGCTACTGGGTGGACCTGTTCAGCGGCACCTGCAACCCCGGTTCCCCGGACACCGCTCTGCAAGACAAGCTGGAGAAGACGCGGCAGGGCGTCCGCACCGCCCTGCAGAAGATCCGCTCCGTCATGACGGACGCCGGATACCAGGACGGGGACTACGGGCTCGTGCTGAGCACGTACCCGAATCCGCTGCCCCGCGGTGCGCAGATGCAGTACGGCTTCCCCACCCGTTACACGACCGGGGGATGCCCCTTCCGCAACGCCGACGCGGACTGGGCCCACGACCAACTCGTGCCGGGTCTCAACGCCGCGCTGAGCACCGCGGCGACCGAAACCGGGGCGTCCCTGCTGGACGTGCAGGACGCGTTCGCCGGGCACGAGCTGTGCGGCCAGAACGCCAAGCAGGCCACGAGCGCCAACTCGCGTGCCAACCCGCTGCCGGAGGCGGACGCCGAGTGGGTCCGCTGGATCCCCTACCAGTTCGACAAGTCCAAGGGCTGGCTGTGGGGCTCCCAGGGGGACAAGCAGGAAGCCGTCCACCCGAACGCGTACGGGCAGAAGGCCCTCAGCGCCTGCTTGACGGCCTTCGCCGCCGAGGCGGCCGGGAGCCCGGCGCGTCCCAGGAGGTTCACCTGCGCGGGGACTCCCGGCAAGGGGATCGACGGCGTGGGACGGC
>NZ_JBIUYQ010000060.1:0-1161 GCF_044744605.1 Kitasatospora sp. NPDC087271 | reverse complement strand
TCTAGTGTCCTGCGCCGGAGATCTGTCGTTAGATCTTGCGTGAGTGATTCTTCGGATGCGTCGGTGCGGCGTCGTGGTCCCGCGTTGGAGCCGTTGTTGCTGTCCGACGAGGAGCGTGCGGCGCTCATTCGGTGGGCCCGCAGAGCGACGTCAGCCCAGGCGTTGGCTCTGCGGGCACGGATCGTGCTGGCCTGCGACGGTCCGGATGTGCCGTCGATCGTCGGTGCGGCAAGGGAGTTGGGAATCACCGCGGACACGGTCCGCAAGTGGCGGCGGCGCTTCCTCGCCGAAGGGCTGGACGGCTTGGCGGACGAGCCGCGGCCGGGCCGGCCGCCCACGATCGCGGTGGACAAGGTCGAAGCGGTTGTCGTGGCGACGCTGGAGGAGATCCCGAAGAACGCGACACACTGGTCGCGGAGTTCGATGGCGGCCAGGTCCGGCCTCTCGAAGTCGACGGTCGGGCGGATCTGGCGGAAGTTCCAGCTCAGGCCCCACCTGGCGGACACCTTCAAGCTCTCCACGGACCCGCTGTTCATCGAGAAGGTCCACGACGTGGTCGGCCTCTACTTCGACCCGCCCGAGGGGGCGGTGGTGCTGTCGGTCGACGAGAAGTCGCAGATCCAGGCGTTGAACCGCTCCCAGCCGGTGCTGCCCATGATGCCGGGAATGCCGGAGCGCCGGACCCACGACTACGTGCGCAACGGACTCACCACGCTCTTCGCCGCGTTCGACACCGGCAGCGGGAAGGTCATCACCTCCCTGCACCGCCGCCACCGCGCGGCGGAGTTCAGGAAGTTCCTCGTCAAGATCGACCAGGAGGTTCCCGACGGCCTCGACATCCACCTCATCTGCGACAACTACGGAACCCACAAGACCCCGGCGATCCGCACCTGGCTGGCCCAACACCCCAGGTTCCACATGCACTTCACCCCGACCGGGTCATCATGGATCAACCAGGTCGAGCGCTGGTTCGGCTTCCTCACCGACCAGATGATCCGCCGCGGATCCCACAAGAACGTCCAAGCCCTCGAACGCGACATCCGCAACTGGATCAAGAACTGGAACGAAGACCCCACACCGTTCACCTGGACCAAGACCGCCGACGAGATCCTCGACTCCCTCGCCCGATTCTGCCGACGGATCTCCGGCGCAGGACACTAG
>NZ_JBIUYQ010000059.1:0-1295 GCF_044744605.1 Kitasatospora sp. NPDC087271 | reverse complement strand
GCCGGGTGCTTCTTCTTGTACGTGTTCAGCAGGTTGAAGTGCCCCTTGTACGGCAGGGACGGGTCCATGGCGTTCCGGTCGCCGTCCCAGGTCATACCGGTGGCCGGGTTCTTCGGGTCGCCGGGGTCACCGACGGAGATCCGGTTGTTCTCGACGCGGGCGAAGGCGTAGTTGACGTGCGTGACCTTCGACCAGGGGATGTTGGAGACCAGGTACGCGGGGTCGCCCTTGTCCCCGGAGCGCCAGCCGGTGAAGTACCCCACCGTGCGCCGGGTGCGGTCGTTGCCGACCCACTCCCGGCCGCCGTTGTCGTAGACGTCGCAGTAGCGGGCCGCGACGCCCGTGGTGGGCGTCATGCCCTCGGGGCGGCAGTCGCCCGAGGACGCGGGTTTCGTCCCCCGGCCGTCCGGGGAGTCGTCGAAGGGGGAGCCGGCGTCACCGACCTCCTGCGGCTTGTCCGGGGTGAAGCCGGTGGACCGCCACCGCTGCCCGGGATTGTCGAACGCGCAGTCCTTGAGGGCGAGCGTCTCGTCCGGGCCGCCGGCCGTCAGGCACAGGCCGCCGTTGCGCAGCCGCGTCCATCCGCTCCCGGCGTCCTCGGCCTGCCAGACCTGGCCCGCGCTCCCGCCGTCGTCCTTGGCCAGCCGCGCCTCGTGCCGGCCGGTGTCATGGGCCAGGACGGGCCCGCCGTCCAGGGCGCTGACGACCTGCCACCCCTCGGGCGTGGCGCGGGTCCACCACTTCTGGGCCGCGTTGCCCTTGGCGGCGAGCGCCTTCACCCGGGTGCCCGGCGCGGGGTTCGCGTTGTCCACGTCGGCGACGAGGTCGTCCTTGGCGGACTTGAGGGGGCCCGCCCGGTCGATGGGCAGGGGGCGCGGGGTGATCTTGACGGTCGAGGTGTCGATCTTCCACAGCTGGCTCGCGGCCACCTCTCCCTGCGTCATGCACGGCGAGAGCGCGCCCCAGCCCTCCTTGGCGGTCAGGCACCACTTTCCGCCCTCGGTCTTGATCCGGACGGCCGCTACGTTCTCCTTCAGCCGTTCGATCGTCCACAGCCGGGGCGTGTCGGAGACCGAGGCCCACTGCCACGCCGTGCCGCCGGCTCCCTGCAGGTACTGCCCGCCCGCGTTCTGGAGGGTGGTTTCCAGTCGCCCGCCGGGTTCGGGCAGCTCACCGTTGACGAGCCACCGGCCCAACTCGCTGTCGTCCGGGCCGGTGGACACCCACCCGGAAGTGGATCCGGCCCGCTGGAGCACGTCCTGGCTCGTCGAGATCCGGGAGATCTTGGCGGTCTG
>NZ_JBIUYQ010000058.1:0-1438 GCF_044744605.1 Kitasatospora sp. NPDC087271 | reverse complement strand
CCAATGCCGGTGACTTTGTGGTCGGTGTCTCGTTGGTTGTGGTGTGGCGAGGGTGGGGCAGGTCAAGGCGCCTGCGAGTGAGCGGATATCGGACCGGATCGCGATCGGGGTACTGACCCGGGCGTTCCCGCCGGGACTGGTCGATGAGGTGATCGCTGAGACCGGGCGGGGTGAGAAACGCAGTCGTCTGCTGCCGGCGCGGGTGGTTGTGTACTTCGTGCTGGCGATGTGCCTGTTCTTCGGGCAGGGCTACGAGGAGGTCGCCCGGCTGCTGGGTGAGGGGCTCGGGGACGGTCGGCGGTCGTGGCGGGTGCCCACGACCGCCGCGATCGGCCGGGCCCGCCGACGGCTGGGGGTCGAGCCGTTGAAGGTGCTGTTCGCGCGGGTCTGCCGCCCGCTGGCCGTGCCCGAAACGACGGGCGCCTGGTACCGGCGGTGGCGTGTGGTGGCAGTGGACGGCACCTGCCTGGACCTGGCGGACACCGACGCCAACACCGAGTTCTTCGGCCGGCACGTGTCCGGCCGTGGAGCGAGTGCGTTTCCGCAGGCCAGGGTGGTGGGGCTGGCCGAGTGCGGCACTCATGCGATGTTCGGCGCGGCCATTGGCCCGCTGTCGGTCAGTGAGCAGTCTTTGTCCCGGCGGCTGTTCCCCCTTCTGCGGGAGGGGATGCTGCTGCTGGCCGACCGGGGCTTCTACGGCTTCGAGCTGTGGCAGGCCGCACGGGCGAACGGCGCGGACCTGCTGTGGCGGGTCCGCACCAACGCCGCCCTGCCCGTGCTGCGGGTCCTTTCCGACGGCTCCTACCTCAGCACTGTCCACGCCGAACCGGACCGAAAGAGCCGCCGCAACCCGGTGACCGTGCGGGTCGTCGAGTACACCCTGACCACGACCGGCGACCAGAGCGTCTACCGGCTGGTCACCACCGTCCTCGACCCCGAGGCGGCACCGGCAGCCGAGCTGGCCGCGCTCTACGTCCAGCGGTGGGAGATCGAGACCACGCTGGACGAGATCAAGACCCACCAGCGCGGCCCCAAACTCGTCCTGCGCTCGAAGTACCCGTGGGGCGTCGAGCAGGAGGTGTACGGACTCCTCCTGGTCCACCACGCCATCCGGCAGCTGATGCACCAGGCCGCCCTCAGCGAGGGCCTGGACCCCGACCGCCTGTCCTTCACCCGCAGCCTGCGGGTCGTACGCCGCCAGGTCCCCGCTCAGGCGGGACTTTCCCCCCGGCAGACTCGCCAGGGCGCTGACCCGCACCCTGGCTGAGATCACCGACCGCCTGCTACCCGAACGCCGCAGGCGGACCTGCCCCCGCGTCATCAAACGCAAGATGTCCAACTGGCCCCTCAAACGCTCCCAACACCGCAACTGGCCGCAACCAGAACCGGCGACAGTCACCATCACCCAGCCAGGAGCAACCTAAAGTCACCGGCATTG
>NZ_JBIUYQ010000057.1:0-3181 GCF_044744605.1 Kitasatospora sp. NPDC087271 | reverse complement strand
CTCGGACTCACCCACAACGGCACCACCTGGCAGATCGGGGCTGCCGCCTGACGGCGGCAGCCCCGATCACACCAAGATCTTCATCAGCCTTCTAGTAGGGCTTGGTCAGGTTTGTGCAGTAGTGGCGTGTCTGTTGGTGGGTTGTGTCGTTGGTGGTGTGTGACACCTGAGGAGATGGCCGGGGTCCGGGAGGACCTGGCGGCGTTCACGGCGGAGATGTTCGAGGCGTTCACGCGCGCGGATCAGCATCGCTGGGGGCAGGCGTATGTGCGGGGACTGCTGTTGGACGGGCGGCGCAAGTCGGTGGAGCCGATGGCCGCGCGGCTCGGTGAGGACGGCAACCGGCAGGCGCTGGCACACTTCGTGACCACCAGCCCGTGGGACCCGGCGCATGTGCGGGCCCGGCTGGCCTGGAGGATGCAAGCCGAGCTGAAGCCGACGGCGCTGATCATCGACGACACGGGGTTCCTCAAGGACGGGGACGCCTCCGCGTGCGTGTCGAGGCAGTACACCGCAACCGCGGGCAAGGTGACCAACTGCCAGGTGGGCGTCTCGCTGCACCTGGCCACCGACCAAGCCTCCTCCGCCGTCGACTGGCGGCTGTTCCTCCCCAGGTCCTGGGATCCTGCCTCCGACAAGGCCGATCCGCTCAAGGTGGCCCGCCGCCAGCAGTGCGGCATCCCGGCGGACCTGGGGCATGTGGAGAAGTGGCAGCTCGCCCTGGACATGATCGACGAGACCCGTTCCTGGGGCGTGGATGTCCCGCTGGCCGTCGCGGACGCCGGCTACGGCGACACGGCCGCGTTCCGGCTGGGCGTGAACGAGCGCGGGATGAACTACGTCGTGGGTATCTCCACCACCCTCAGCGCCCAGCCGGGCTCCGCCCGGTCCCTCACCCCGCCCTACAGCGGGACCGGACGGCCGCCGGTGGCCCGGTATCCCGATCCGGCGAAGAGCGTGAAGGCGCTGGTCATCGAGGCGGGACGCGGTGCGGCCAGGCCGGTGTCCTGGCGCGAGGGCTCACGCCCGGGCAGGGGTCGCACGGGGTGCAAGCGCATGTACTCGCGGTTCGTCGCGCTGCGGGTACGACCCGCCGGACGGGAGATCCGCGACCGGGCCGACGGTGCGGAACTGCCCGAGTGCTGGCTGCTGGCCGAGTGGCCCGCCAAGGAGCCCGAGCCGGTGCAGTTCTGGCTCTGCGACCTGCCCGCCGACACCCCGCTGACCACCCTGGTCCGCCTGGCCAAACTCCGCTGGCGCATCGAGCACGACTACCGGGAGATGAAACAGGCCCTGGGACTCGCCCACTTCGAGGGCCGCACCTTCAACGGCTGGCACCACCATGTCACCCTCGTCGCCCTCGCCCACGCCTTCTGCACCCTGCGGAGGCTGGCCCGTGCCCCAAAAGAAACGGCACCGGCCTGAGTCTCTACCAGGTCGTCCGCGAAATGCAGTTCCTCCTCGCAACCTGGGCCGGCGCCTGCCCCACCTGCCACCGCGACATACCCACATCCATACAAACCTGACCAAGCCCTACTAGTACTCCAGTGAGAGTTCTCCATGTGCTCTGGTCAGCGGCTTGGGGACGGTGAGTGTAGCGAGGTCGAGGCGTGGGTGGGGCGGTTTTGACGTGGATGTCCCGCCCACGGGTGGCCGCGCCGCATGTAGTGACAGCAGCGGGGAGAAAGCATCGGTGTGAGCGATGATCTGCCGACAGATGCGTGGGACCGGGAACTCAACGAGCTCTTCCTACGGATCGGGGGCCGCTTCACGCGGGTGGAGCCCCGGCGCCGGATGAGGGACTACGTGCGGGGGCTGCTGGGCCCGGTAGGCCGCAAGAACAGCTGGCAGTTGGCCGAGTATGCCGGGCACCAGGCACCCCATGGCCTTCAGCATCTGCTGGCGGGCAGTCGCTGGGACGCGGACGAGGTCCGCGACGATCTCCAGGCCTACGCTGCCGAGCAACTCGGCTCCTTGGACGGCGTGTTCATCATCGATGACACCGGCTTCGTGAAGAAGGGAGCCGTCTCCGCCGGAGTCCAGCGTCAATACTCCGGAACGGCCGGCCGCACCGAGAACTGCCAAATCGGGGTTTTCGCCGCCTACGCCACCAGTCGCGGCCACGCCCTGGTCGACCGGGAGCTCTACCTGCCCAAGTCCTGGACCGACGACCGGGAACGATGCCGAGCCGCCCGGATCCCCGACGAGCGCGCCTTCGCGACGAAAGGCGAGCTGGCCCGCACCATGATCACGCGCGCGCTGGCCTCGCCCCTGCCCATCGCCTGGGTCACAGCCGACTCCGCCTACGGCCAGGACTCGCACTTCCGACGTTTCCTCGAAGACGCCCAACTCTCCTACGTGGTGGCGGTTCCCAAGTCCCAACAGGTCCATGGCCCGCGCATCGACCACCTCATCGCGCAGGCCCCGCCCGAAGCCTGGCAGAGGCTGTCCGCCGGATCCGGCGCCAAAGGCGAGCGCCTCTACGACTGGGCCGCCGCCCGCCTGCCCGCTGTCAGGGAGTTCGACGGCGACGAACCCACCCGCCAGCGCTGGATGCTGGCCCGCCGCAGCATCGCCCGGCCCGACGAGATCGCCTACTACCTCGCCTGCGCGCCGCTGAAGGCCACGGTTGCGGACCTGGTCCGTGTCGCCGGTTGCCGCTGGAAGATCGAGGAGTGCTTTCAGAGCGCGAAGAACGAGTGCGGCCTGGACCAGTACGAAGTGCGCCGCTACGTGGGCTGGTACCGACAGCTCGCCCACACGTTCCTGGCCGTCCTGGCCGCCCAGGAACGAAAAAAGGGGAAGGAGATCCCGACACGCCCGAGCTCGTGGACCTCACGCCAGCCGAGATTCGCCGTCTGCTGGCAACTCGACCCCACCACCATTCTCCGGACCGGAGCCACGCAGTGACATGGTCGCGGTGGAGACGCCGTCACCAAGCACACGCCCGCCGCTGTCACTACATGCGGCGCGGCCACCCGCGGGTGGGACCGCCACATCAAAACCGCCCCACCCACGCCTCGACCTCGCTACACTCACCGTCCCCAAGCCGCTGACCAGAGCACATGGAGAACTCTCACTGGAGTACTAGGCCGCGTATTCGGTCGTGATCAATGGGTTCGGGTGAGGTCCTTGATCCAGATCATTGCGCCGCGGAGGTGAAGGCCGGCGAGGTAGCTTT
>NZ_JBIUYQ010000056.1:1835-3232 GCF_044744605.1 Kitasatospora sp. NPDC087271 | reverse complement strand
CTGAGGACAAGCCCTCGGCCTATTAGTACCGGTCAACTCCACCCCTCACAGGGCTTCCATATCCGGCCTATCAACCCAGTCGTCTACTGGGAGCCTTACCCTCTCAAGGAGGTGGGAGTGCTCATCTCGAAGCAGGCTTCCCGCTTAGATGCTTTCAGCGGTTATCCCTCCCGAACGTAGCCAACCAGCCATGCCCTTGGCAGGACAACTGGCACACCAGAGGTTCGTCCGTCCCGGTCCTCTCGTACTAGGGACAGCCCTTCTCAACACTCCTACGCGCACAGCGGATAGGGACCGAACTGTCTCACGACGTTCTAAACCCAGCTCGCGTACCGCTTTAATGGGCGAACAGCCCAACCCTTGGGACCTACTCCAGCCCCAGGATGCGACGAGCCGACATCGAGGTGCCAAACCATCCCGTCGATATGGACTCTTGGGGAAGATCAGCCTGTTATCCCCGGGGTACCTTTTATCCGTTGAGCGACGGCGCTTCCACAAGCCACCGCCGGATCACTAGTCCCTACTTTCGTACCTGCTCGACCCGTCAGTCTCACAGTCAAGCTCCCTTGTGCACTTACACTCAACACCTGATTGCCAACCAGGCTGAGGGAACCTTTGGGCGCCTCCGTTACTCTTTAGGAGGCAACCGCCCCAGTTAAACTACCCACCAGACACTGTCCCTGATCCGGATCACGGACCCAGGTTAGACATCCAGCACGACCAGAGTGGTATTTCAACGACGACTCCACAACAACTGGCGTTGCTGCTTCAAAGTCTCCCACCTATCCTACACAAGCCGAACCGAACACCAATATCAAGCTATAGTAAAGGTCCCGGGGTCTTTCCGTCCTGCTGCGCGAAACGAGCATCTTTACTCGTAATGCAATTTCACCGGGCCTATGGTTGAGACAGTCGAGAAGTCGTTACGCCATTCGTGCAGGTCGGAACTTACCCGACAAGGAATTTCGCTACCTTAGGATGGTTATAGTTACCACCGCCGTTTACTGGCGCTTAAGTTCTCAGCTTCGCCTGGACGAATCCAAGCTAACCGGTCCCCTTAACGTTCCAGCACCGGGCAGGCGTCAGTCCGTATACATCGCCTTACGGCTTCGCACGGACCTGTGTTTTTAGTAAACAGTCGCTTCTCGCTGGTCTCTGCGGCCACCCCCAGCTCAGACAGCAAGTGCCGTCACCAGGAATGGCCCCCCTTCTCCCGAAGTTACGGGGGCATTTTGCCGAGTTCCTTAACCATAGTTCACCCGAACGCCTCGGTATTCTCTACCTGACCACCTGAGTCGGTTTGGGGTACGGGCCGCCATGAAACTCGCTAGAGGCTTTTCTCGACAGCATAGGATCATCCACTTCACCACAATCGGCTCGGCATCAGGTCTCAGCCT
>NZ_JBIUYQ010000056.1:0-1741 GCF_044744605.1 Kitasatospora sp. NPDC087271 | reverse complement strand
GTCCTACACCCTTACCCCGGGACAACCACCGCCCGGGCTGGACTACCTTCCTGCGTCACCCCATCGCTCACCTACTACCCTCTTGGGTCACCGGCTCCACCACGTCCCATTGTCCGAAGACTCCGGGCCGGCTTCACGGGCTTAGCATCAAGAGGTTCAGCGTTGGCGCTTCAAAGCGGGTACGGGAATATCAACCCGTTGTCCATCGACTACGCCTGTCGGCCTCGCCTTAGGTCCCGACTTACCCTGGGCAGATCAGCTTGACCCAGGAACCCTTGGTCAATCGGCGCAAGAGTTTCCCACTCTTGTATCGCTACTCATGCCTGCATTCTCACTCGTATACCGTCCACGACTGGTTTCCACCGCCGCTTCACCCGGCACACGACGCTCCCCTACCCATCACAGCAGGCGTTAGCCCTTCATGCTGCAATGACACGACTTCGGTGATGTGCTTGAGCCCCGCTACATTGTCGGCGCGGAATCACTTGACCAGTGAGCTATTACGCACTCTTTCAAGGGTGGCTGCTTCTAAGCCAACCTCCTGGTTGTCTCTGCGACTCCACATCCTTTCCCACTTAGCACACGCTTAGGGACCTTAGTCGGTGTTCTGGGCTGTTTCCCTCTCGACCATGGAGCTTATCCCCCACAGTCTCACTGCCACGCTCTCACTTACCGGCATTCGGAGTTTGGCTAAGGTCAGTAACCCGGTAAGGCCCATCGCCTATCCAGTGCTCTACCTCCGGCAAGAAACACGTGACGCTGCACCTAAATGCATTTCGGGGAGAACCAGCTATAACGGAGTTTGATTGGCCTTTCACCCCTAACCACAGGTCATCCCCCAGGTTTTCAACCCTGGTGGGTTCGGTCCTCCACACGGTCTTACCCGCGCTTCAACCTGCCCATGGCTAGATCACTCCGCTTCGGGTCTTGGGCATGCAACTCAACCGCCCTATTCGGACTCGCTTTCGCTACGGCTACCCCACACGGGTTAACCTCGCTACACACCGCAAACTCGCAGGCTCATTCTTCAAAAGGCACGCAGTCACGGCCCACCAGCAAGCTGATGAACGACGCTCCCACGGCTTGTAGGCACACGGTTTCAGGTACTATTTCACTCCGCTCCCGCGGTACTTTTCACCATTCCCTCACGGTACTATCCGCTATCGGTCACCAGGGAATATTTAGGCTTAGCGGGTGGTCCCGCCAGATTCACACGGGATTTCTCGGGCCCCGTGCTACTTGGGAGTTTCTCAAACGAGCCGTACAGATTTCGTCTACGGGGGTCTTACCCTCTACGCCGGACCTTTCGCATGTCCTTCGACTACCCATACGGTTTCTGACTCGCCGACCGGCCGGCAGACCGATCAAGAAAAATCCCACGACCCCGCGATGGCAACCCCTGCCGGGTCTCACACCATCACGGTTTAGCCTCATCCGGTTTCGCTCGCCACTACTCCCGGAATCACGGTTGTTTTCTCTTCCTGCGGGTACTGAGATGTTTCACTTCCCCGCGTTCCCTCCACACTGCCTATGTGTTCAGCAGCGGGTGACAGCCCATGACGACTGCCGGGTTTCCCCATTCGGAAACCCCCGGATCAAAGCCTGGTTGACGGCTCCCCGGGGACTATCGTGGCCTCCCACGTCCTTCATCGGTTCCTGGTGCCAAGGCATCCACCGTGCGCCCTTAAAAACTTGGCCACAGATGCTCGCGTCCACTGTGCAGTTCTCAAACAACGACCAG
>NZ_JBIUYQ010000055.1:0-4085 GCF_044744605.1 Kitasatospora sp. NPDC087271 | reverse complement strand
GAACCCGGAAGCTAAGCCTTACAGCGCCGATGGTACTGCAGGGGGGACCCTGTGGGAGAGTAGGACGCCGCCGAACAATCATTCACAGAGAACCCTCATCCGGGAAACCGGATGGGGGTTCTCTGCGTTGTGATTCACTCGTCCTGGAGTTCCTCGTCCTCTTCCCACGGCCGCGATTGTGCCTGGGCTGATGCCCGGCCATCGGGTTGAGGTGGTACCGCCGCCGTTCCCCACGCCGGCCGGGTCAGCCAGGCGTCCCTGTCGTTGGTGAGCCGGGCGATGCCCGTCCCGTCCGGCCGCATGGTGTAGAGGTCGGCCTCGGAGCCGGCGGGGGCCTCGGCGAACACGATGGACTTGCCGTCGGGCGCGTAGGACGCGGTGCCGTAGAAGACGTTGGACGGGGCGGGGGTCAGCGCGCCGATGGCGGTGCCGTCGGGGTGGACGGTGTAGATGCCGCCGCCGGGGGCGTCGGTGCGGCCGGCCGGGTAGGTGGTGAAGAGGATCTGGGTGCCGTCGGGGGACCAGTTGGCGCGGTCTCCGGCGCGCAGTTCCCAGGGGGTGAGCTGCCGCAGCCCGGTGCCGTCCGCGGCGACGACGTAGATGGCGCGACTGTTGGCGGGCTGACCGGTGGCACCGGTGCGGTACTCGAAGGTGAGCTGCTTGCCGTCGGGGGACCAACTGGGGTTGCTGACCTGCCCGGAGTACGGCTTGTCGTTGGTGAGGAAGGTGAGCCGCTGGACGTCGGTGCCGTCGGGGCTCATCAGGTAGAGGTCCGAGTACTGGATCTGGTTCCTGTCGGCCGGGTCGAGGGCGCCCCAGGAGCGGCTGAAGGCGAGTTGCTTGCCGTCGGGCGAGTAGGCGGGGGCGCGTTCGTCCTCGTTGGTGCAGTCGGCGGTGCCGGTCTCGCAGAGCTGGTCGATCTGGTGGGCGCCGTCGCCGTTGGTGGAGACCGTCCAGAGGCGGGCGGCGCCGCTTCGTGAGTCGGTCCGGTCGAAGGCGATCGTGCTGCCGTCCGGGGACCAGTCGGGGCGGTCGTCGCGGGTGCGGTCGGGCGGCTGGGTGACCTGGTGCCAACCGGTGCCGTCGGGTGCGAGGGTGACGATGGCGCTGGTGGTGCGGGCGGTGTTGAGGAAGACCCCGCCGACGATCAGACCGTTGTGTGCGGTGGCCGCAGGCGTTCCGGCGGCGGCGCCGACCACGCCGGGGCTCGCGGCACCGGGGCTCGCGGCGGCGGTCGTCGACTCGGCTGCGGTGGAGGGGGCGTCCGCCTGGATCTCGGACAGGGGGATCTCACCGGGTTCGGCGCCGCACCCGGTGAGCAGGGCGCTCAGCAGCAGAAGGCCCGCACCGGCGCTGGCGCGGGTGCGGGCCTCGGGTGTGGACCTGGGGGACTGCCGTGTGCGGGTCATCCGTGTCATATCCGCTCCGACCTTTCCGACCTCTCCGGCGTTCGCTCCGTCTCCGATGCAGGACGAAGGCCCCTCAAAGGGGCTGTCACTGTGTCAGACGGGGAGCGTCAGCGACCGGGCGACACGCGACGCCTGGCGCTCGGTCGGTCACACGGAGTAGAAGGTCTCGGGGAGGGCGGCGCGGGGTGGCGGCGCGGGGTGGAACCGGGGCGAGGCTGGTCAGCCCCGGGCGGCGCGGCGCTCGGCCTTGGCGAGGGCCTCCGCCTCGTCCTCGGCCTCGGCGACCTCCAGGGTGGGCGCGGTGCCGTCGAGGTGGGTGGGCAGCCACCAGGTGTCGTCCGGGCCGGAGGGCTTGCCGGGGTACTCGCGCTGGGCCTGGTCGAGCATCTCGCTCATGGCCGCGCGCAGCCGTCTGGTGACCATGACGGGCTTGTCGTTCGGGCCGAGGTGAATCGGTTCGCCGATCATGATGGTGACGGGGACGTGGCGCTTGGTCAGGGTCTTCGGGCGGCCCTTGGTCCAGAGCTGCTGGGTGCCCCAGAGGATGACGGGCAGCAGCGGGGTGCCGGAGTCGGCGGCCATCCGGGCGGCGCCGGTCTTGAACTTCTTCAGCATGAACGAGCGGCTGATGGTCGCCTCGGGGAACACCCCGACGACCTCGCCGGCCTTGAGGGCGCGCACGGCGGCCTCGTACGCGGGCTGCCCGTCGGTGCGGTCGACCGGGATGTGCTTCATGCCGCGCATCAGCGGGCCGGAGACCCGGTGCTTGAAGACGTCGTCCTTGGCCATGAAGCGGGTCTTGCGCTTGCCGCCGCGGTAGGCGCCGAGGCCGGCGAAGAGGAAGTCCAGGTAGCTGATGTGATTGCTGACCAGTACGGCTCCGCCCCTGGCGGGGATGTTCTCGGCGCCTACGATCTTGATCCGCACGTCGAGCGCACGGAAGGCGGTGAGTGCGGCGCCGATCACCGGCGGGTACACGAACTCTGCCACGGTCAGTCCTGACTTCCACGGGCCGGAGCCCGGTACGGCGGGTACCCGCGTCGCTGAGCGGGGGCCGACCGGAGCGCGGCACGCCGCGGCGGTCACGGGTGATTCACGGAGATGATCCCCCGAACGAGTGCCTGCTGTCACCTGAGCCGTGCGGTCAAGCGGATATTCGCGGTGTGATCTCCGTGATGAGTTCGGGTGGGAACTTTTCCCTCCCCGGCGACCTGGAGGCCCGGTCCGTCCCGGAGGCCCAGGGGCCCAAGGGGTGGCTAGGCTCCGGCGCCGAGGCGCCCCTGGGCGCGGCGGACGAAGGGGTAGACCTCACGGCCGAGGCAGTAGCCGAACGCGGCGTTGAGGAAGGCCGCGGCCAGGGCGACGGCCGTGGCCAGTAGGCCGAGCCAGGCCACCCCGGTGAGGAAGCCGAGGGCGCCGACGGCGGCGAACACCAGGCCGACTCCCTGCGCGAAGCGGGGTGGCCGCTCGTCCTCGGTCTCGGAGGGCGGGGCCAGCCGGGGGAGGAGGAAGGCCTGGTAGAGCCAGCCGTAGGGGGAGAGCCTCAGGCCGCCGAACGCGCCGAGTGCGAAGACGAGGGCCTGGACGGCCAGCAGCACGTCGCTGCCGGTGATGAGGGCGGCGGCCAGCACGACCGAGGTGAGCGCGGCGGCGAAGCGGGGACCGCGGGGGTCGATCTGCACGAGGGCTCCGGGAGGGTCGCGACGGGCGGCGGCGGGGCGCGTCAGCGACAGCGGGTGGTGGTGGCCCGGCCCAGGTCGACGACGCGGCGGGAGGTCAGCAACGGCGGTGCGGTGCGGTCGGATTCCACCCGGCGATCGTACGCGCGCCCGGCCCGGTGGTCGACCTCCCTTTCGAGGCCCGGGGCCGCTGCCGCAGACTGGGGACGGCCGGTTGGTGGTGTGCGTCGTCGTGTCGGCGCCGGCGACCACCTTCGGGCTGCTACGGGCACGGCACGACGGGAGGCTGAGGGTGCGCACCAACGGCGGGGCGGTACGGCTGTCGGAGGCGGAGCTGGGCGGGGCGCTCGGCGAGCGGGCGACGCTGGTTCAGTTCTCGACGGCGTTCTGTCAGCCGTGCCGGGCCACCCGCCGGGTGCTCGCGGAGGTGGCCGGCATGGTCGACGGGGTGGCGCACGTCGAGGTGGACGCCGAGGAGCGGCTGGAGCTGGCTCGGCGGTTGGAGATCCTGCGGACGCCGACCGTCCTGGTGCTGGACGGGGGCGGCCGGGTGGTGCGCCGGGCGGCCGGACTGCCGCGCAAGGTGGATGTGATCGCGGCGCTCGGCGAGGCGGTGTGAGCCGGGGGCCCCGGCGATCCTGCGGTGGATATGTAGTCCGATCAGGTGGTGTCGGGGCTGCCCTGGGGCAGGATGGGCGCAGACGGAAGTGCAGCCGCCCGGCCTAAGCTACTGGCCAGTAGTGACCACTGGACTACTGCCGAGTATGCTGCCAGGAAGTTCCGGACCGGCACGGGAACCCGCTGCCCGGAGCGGGCGCGCACCGTGTTCGCGCCCCGCTTGCACAGCCGCAGCCGCCGGACGAGACCAGTACAGGAGACAGGCCGTGAGCTTGAGGATCGTTGTCTGTGTGAAGTACGTGCCGGACGCGACGGGTGACCGTCGGTTCGCGGACGACCACACCACCGACCGGGAGGGTGTGGACGGCCTCCTGTCGGA
>NZ_JBIUYQ010000054.1:0-8756 GCF_044744605.1 Kitasatospora sp. NPDC087271 | reverse complement strand
CGGGCCCCCCCCCCGCCGCCACCCGCGGGGGCCCCTACGTCCCTGGCGCGCCCCGGCCCCGCCGCCGTTTCGTGTTACTCCGTCGGGGACGGGCCGGCGGCCGGCGGCGCGGCGGGGAAGAGGATCGGGCTGAGCAGGTACGGCTCCCGGCCCGGCCCCGGCCCGTTCGCCAGCCGGGGCTCCAGGACGGCACGCAACTCGCCGCTGAACTCGGCGAGTTCCGCCGGGTCGAGCCAGAACGTGCCCTGCCGGTAGGCCACTCCCTGGGCGGCCGGGTCGGCATCCTCGCGGTCGAGGTAGGCGTTGAACTCGGCGATCAGGACGGCCATCGCGGCGGCGAAGCCCCGGCGGTGGTCCTCCCGCGTCATCGTGGCGGCTGCGGCGGCGTCCACGACCGGTCGGTCCTCGCGCAACCGGTAGAGCCGCTCGACGGCGCCGCGCACCCGGCGCTCCTCGGCGACCTCCAGGAAGCCGGCCTCGGCGAGCAGCGCGACGTGCCGGTACACCGTCACCTTCGACACGCCGGACAGCCGCTCGCACAGCTGCGACGTGGTGAGCACCTGCCCGCCGGCGAGAGCGTGCACCACGCGCAGGCGCACCGGGTGGAGGAGGAGGTCTACCGCATCGAGGTCCATTGCCCCACGATTTCACAGTCGCTATCATTATCAAAGATGAAAACAGTTCGCCCGGGAGACGACCCGGGTGCCAGTTCCCAGGGGGGAAGCACCATGCGCCAGACGAACGGGCGGGCCATCACCGTCAACGGGCGATCGCTCTACGTCGAGGAGTCCGGACACGGCACGGACGTCGTGCTCTTCGAGTCGGGCCAGGGCCTCGGCCGCGCCTCCTGGGACCCGGTCCTGCCCCTGCTCGCGGACCGTGCCCGGCTGGTCGCCTACGACCGCGCCGGCTTCGGCCGCAGCGCCCGCACCGACGCCCCCCTCGACCTCGACGACTTGGCGGCCGACCTGGTCGCCCTCGCCGAGGCCGTCGCCCCCGGCCGGTTCGTCCTGGTCGCCCACAGCATGGGCGGCCTGGTCGCCCGCCTCGCGTACCAGCGCCTCGCGCCCCGGCTGCGCGGCATCCTGATGGTCGACACCACACCGGAGACCGCGCCCGCCTTCGACACCATCGACCAGATCGCCCGCCGCGTCGACCGCACGCTCGCCATCGGCCAACCCCTGGTCCGCAGCCGCCTGGTGGCCCGTCTGCTCAGCGGCACCGCCCGCCGGGTCTTCCCCACCGACACCTACGAGACCATGCTCGCCGAGGACTTCGTCCCGGCCGGCCTCGCCCAGACCCGCCGCGAGTTCCGCGCCGTCGCGGCCGCCGTCCCCCGGCTGCGCGCCGACCCCCCGGCACCCCCCGTCTGCCCGACCGTCCTGCTGTCCGCCGACCGCCCCCGCCGAGGCGGCGAACGCACCCACCCCGCCCTCCAGGAACACCAGCGCCGCTGGACCGAAACCCTCCCCGACGGCCGCTACGAGACCGTCGCCGCCGGCCACTTCATCCAGGGCGAGCGGCCCGACGTGGTCGCCGCCCGGATCCGCGAACTCCTCGACCGCGGCTGAGCGGTGGGCCACCGGGCCTCGGTCGACCGGCCGCAGAGCGTCCACCCGTCCGACCCGATCGCCGGCCCGATCGCCGACCTCGGCCGGTTCACCCCGGCGGCAGCAGTCCGGGCACCGGGCCGCCGCGACGGGACAGCCGGCGCAGGAACGTCAGCACTCCGGGTGTCCCGACCGCCCAGGCGCGGGACTCGGCGGTCGGGTCGCCGCCGGGGAAGACCGGGCGGCCCGCCGGCCCGCCGGCGCGGGTGAGGAGCAGGGCTGCCAGTTGCTCCGCCGCGTGCCAGTGGCGGGGGTCGCCGGTGGCCTCGGCGAGGTCCACGAGGAGGTCTCCGACTCCGGCCAGGCCGCAGCAGCGGACCACCAGGGCGGTGCGCGGGGCGAGCGTCCGGCAGGTGTCGGCCGCGTCGGCGGCCAGGGCGAGGAGGGCGTCGTCGCCGTACCGGATTCCGGCCTGGACGAGGACCGTGCCGAGGCCGGCCAGGCCCCGGCACCAGGAGAGGTAGCGGCGGGTCGCCCCGGGCCGCAGGGCGGCCGCGCTGAGGCGGGGGAGGTCGGCGGCGAGTCCGTCGACGATGCGGCGGGCGGTCCGGCGGGACGCCTCGTCGGGCCGGGCGAGGAGGAAGTGGGCGATGCCCGCGCGGCCGTGCGCGAAACCCTCGGCGAGGGCGGCGGTGCCGGGGTTGGGCTCCTCGCCGGGATCGTCGAGGGGCCGGGCGGTCAGTGCCGTGGCGCACGCGGCGGCCGCCGCGAGGTGCCGGCCGGTGTCCCGGCCGAGGGCGGCGAGCAGCAGGTGGGCGGTGCCGATCCCGGCCGCCCCGGCGATCTGGTCGTCCCCGGCGGGCTCGTGGCGGCGGTGGTACGGGGACTTCGTGCCGGGCGGCTCCGTACCGAGGGTGGCGGCGGCCCGTGCGAGGAACAGGTCGGCGCCCGCCCGGCCCTGGTAGAGCGAGCCGTCGAGGCGGTCGAGCGCCGGGTGGCCGGCCGTCCAGTCGGCCAGGGCGGTGGCGGCGGCCCGGGCGTCGGGGCGGTCCGCGTGCTCCAGCAGTTCGAGGCCGAGGCCGGCGGCCCCGTCGTAGAGCGACAGCAGGGTGCGGGGTTCGCCGGCGCGCGGGTCGGTGGCGACCAGCTCGCGGGCCATCCGCACGCAGGTGCCGACGGTGTGGTCGACGGCCTCGTCGAGCGGGGCCCGGCGCGGCCCGGCCGAGCGCCGTGCCGGGGGGCGGCCGGGCGGCCTCCCCTCCCGCAGGCCGGCGGCGGCGGCCGAGCGCCGGTCCCCGTCCGGGCTCACCAGGCCCGCGACCAGGGCCACCGCGGAATCCGCCGAGTCCGAAGGGCCGGGGAGGGCCGCGCGCAGACAGGCCAGGGTGCGGTCACGGTTGGTCGCCGGGTCGGGGTCGATCACCACCGGGTCGAGGCCGGTGAGGGCGTGGTGCAGCGTGGTGCCCAGCGCGTAGTAGTCCTCGGTGGGGTCGGTCCCGGTGGCGCCGGGCAGCCCGTAGCCCG
This sequence comes from Kitasatospora sp. NPDC087271, assembly GCF_044744605.1. Classification (NCBI taxonomy): domain Bacteria; kingdom Bacillati; phylum Actinomycetota; class Actinomycetes; order Kitasatosporales; family Streptomycetaceae; genus Kitasatospora; species Kitasatospora sp. NPDC087271. Next base: position 5,682 of record NZ_JBIUYQ010000054.1, on the reverse strand, counting down.
CCGTGGCCCCGGGCAGTCGGGCGCCGTCGAGGGCGCTGACGCCGAAGTCGACCAGCGAGCAGCGGCCGGCGGCGTCGAGCACCACGTTCGCGGGTTTCAGGTCGCAGACCACCACGCCGCGCGCGTGCACCGCGTCCAGGATCCGCAGCAGTCCGCGCGCCAGGCCCCACCAGTCGCGCCCGCCGGTGCCCGGCCCGGGGTCGTACGGGCCCGCGGCGAGGACGTCGCGCCGCAGGTCGCACGGCCCGCACGCGCCGCTGACCAGGTACTCGTCGGCGCCGTGCCGGAAGTAGTCGACCAGCGGCGGCACCCCGGGCACCCCGGCCAGGGCGGTGAGCACCCGGCGTTCGTGCCGGAGCCGGCCTCGCGCGTCGGTGCCCGCGCCGTCCTCACCGACGTGGGCACGGGCCTGTTTGACCACCACCTCGCGCCCGGTGGCGAGTTCGACCGCGCGGTAGACGTGGCCGTTCGGCGAGCGGGTGATCCCGGCGGTGATCCGGTACCGGCCCTCGCCGACCCGGGTGGTCGGCGGCCGGGCGGCGGCGACGGGCGTGAACGGGTCGCTCGCCCAGGGCGGTTGGCGGTAGCGGGCTTCGGCCAGGCCGGGGAAGACCGACCCGTCCGGGCCGGTCATGCCGTAGTCGGCGCCGTCGTCCGTGACCCGGAACAGTCCGTAGCGGTAGTAGACCGGCGCGTCCGGCCGGAGCCGGCGGTCGCTCACCACCCGGGGCCCGGCCCAGCCGGCCAGCGCCCGGGCCAACTCCGTTCCCAGCGCGACGAGGTCCGCCTCGTCCGGGTAGACCGTGACGGCCTTGCCCACGGCCGCGGGGCCGCGCAGCCCGCTGTTGAGCTCCCGCAGCACGGCCGCACCCGCCGCGAACTTCGCGTCGCAGGTGCGGCGCAGCAGGATCGGGACCACCGCGTCCAGCAGCTGCGGGAGTTGGCCCTGCCGGGCGGACAGGTGGAGCTTCCAGCCGTGGGCGCGCGCCGGCATCCGCGGGTCCTGGAGGTACCACCACTGCCCGTCGGTGTGCAGCGGGCGGCGCGGGCCGGGCGCGGCGGCCGCCAGGTCGGCGACCCGGCGCCGCAGTGCCTCGGCGGAGCCGGGGTCGGGTGGTGTGGTCATCGCTCCGCCCCTCCCCCGGTCCGCTTCCTCGGTACGGGTCAGCAGTCCACGGCGCAGTCGAAGCGCGTCGGAACGTAGGTGACCCACGGGTCGGCGAGACACGCGACCGGGGTGAGGTCCGCGTCGTGCTCGTCCTCGAAGACGATGGCGTCCTCGTCGATGTCCAGCAGGCCTGCGTCGCGGATCTCGGTCACCACTGCGCTCATGGGTGGTTCCTCCCTTGGGGGTTGGACCTGCTCTCTCGGGTCACGCCGGGCGCGCGGGACACCTGGGCACGCTGATCCGACGTGACCCGCAAGAGGGGGCCTGGGCCGGTGTTCCTTGCGGTTGGCGCCTCATGCTAGCCACGCCGACCGGTCCGCGACAGGGGTACGACACCGCCAACTCGGCCGCTCAGCACCGCGATTCCCGGCGACCGGAACGGACCGTTCAGTCGCTCACCAGGCGGCGGCCGGTGATCTCGTCCGGGCTGATCCGGATCCAGCAGGTCCGGTCGCCGCCGGCCCAGGGGATGGCGCCGGGGAGGCCGGCCAGGTGGTGCAGGGCGGCGGGGTCGTGCACGTGGTGCGCGGTACCGAGGAGGAGGACGCTCCAGCCCCGGCCGAGGTATTCGTCGATGTGGTCGATCTGGAAGGAGAGCGCGGTGCCCTCGGCCGGGGCGCCGCGCCCGGTGGTGCGGTAGGCGATGGCGGCGTCGTCGACGACGTAGTTGACGGGGACGACGACCGGGCCCGGCTGGAGCGGCAGGGCGATGCGGCCGACGCCGTGGGTGCCGATCAGCTCCCAGCACTCGGGTTCGGTGAGGCCGAGCAGCCGCGGGTGCGGGCCGGGGCCGCCCTGGCCGGGCGGGGCGTCGGCGCGACCTTCGAGCAGTTCGCCGCGGCTGAGGCCGAGTGCGGCGGCGATCCGGACGAAGCCGCCGGGGTCGAAGGCCGGTCCGGCTTCGAGCAGGTAGTGGAGGTAGCGGGGGGCCATGGCCGCCTGGTGGGCGAGGTCGTCCTCGCTGAGGCCGAGTTGTTCGCGCCGCTCGGCGATCCGGCCGGCCACGGCGGCGGGTTCGGCCCGGTCGACGGCGTCAGGGGTGTCGTTCACGGTGGTGGCTCCTCGGCTTGCCGGCGGGTGCCCGGGGTCGTGTCCCGGGGTCGTGTCCGGGCGGTGACCAGGCCGGATCCATCCAAGCGCCCGGCGTGCGCCAAGTCGAGGAACGGCGGGGCGCCGTGCGTGTCGGCCCCGGCCGGGATGTTCGACGCGGGCCGGGACCGGTGGCGGGCCGAGGACACGGGCCCCGACCCGGCCAGCTCCAAGATCAACTTTCGAACATCTCACATCTGCTTATAGATAAATTCATACGATCGGGTGAGTTTGGCGACGGTACAAACCCGATGGTGTGCACCGGTCCTCACGGCCCCTCATCGAACACGCTCACGCCCCCTCGGTGCGGCCGGAACAATCGTCGCGGCGGGTCGGCCGAGGCCGAATCCCCGCCTCCGCAACGAACTTGACGCCAACTCAGTTCTCCCGACCAGAACAGGGGCCAGCCATGACGACCGAGACCGTCCAGCAGAGTCAGCAGAGCAGGCAGAGTCTCAGCACCTCAGCCGCCCGGAACCTGGCCACCACCACCAAGACCGCACCGCAGATGCTCGGGATCACCCCCCGCTACCTGCTGCGCGCCCTGCCCTGGGTGGACCTGGAGGCCGGGGTCTACCGGGTCAACCGCCGCCGGGGCTTCATCCTCGGCGACGGGCAGATCAGCACCTACGTCAACGGCGACGGCGCCTCCCGGGTGATCGCCGAGGACCTGCGCGAGCTGCCCTTCCTCAGCCAGGTGGACAGCCCGCTGCTCACCGCCCTCGCCAACGGCTTCGTCGAGCGCGAGGTGGCGCCCGGCGAGCTGATCGTCGACGCCGGTGCCCCCGCCGAGCAGCTGCACCTCATCGCGTTCGGGCGAGCCGAGCAGCGCGCCACCGGGGAGTACGGTTCGGACGCCCTGATCGCCGTCCTCGGCGACGGCGACTTCTTCGACGCCACCGCCTGGGTCGACGGCACCCCGATGCCCTACCGGGTCAAGGCGGTCAGCGCGTGTACCGTGCTCTCCCTCGACCGCCGGATGCTCCTCGAACTCGCCGACCGTGAGCCGTCGTTGCGCGCTCAGCTGGACGCCTTCGGCAACGACCGCCGGGAGCCCGCCGACCGCGAGCACCCGATCGACCTCACCTCGGGCCACTCCGGCGAGCCGTACCTGCCGGAGACCTTCGTGGACTACGAGGAGGCCCCCCGCGAGTACGAGTTGAGCATCGCGCAAACCGTCCTCAAGGTGCACACCCGGGTCGCGGACGTCTACAACTCCTCGATCGACCAGGTCCAGGCCCAACTGCGGCTGACCACCGAGGCGCTGCGCGAGCGCCAGGAGTGGGAGATGCTCAACCACCCCGAGTACGGGCTGCTCAACAGCGTCGCGCCCAACCAGCGCGTGCGCACCCGCAAGGGCGCGCCGACCCCGGACGACATGGACGAGCTGCTGGCCCGGGTCTGGAAGCAGCCGGCGTTCTTCCTCGCCCACCCGCGGGCGATCGCCGCGTTCGGGCGCGAGTGCACCCGGCGCGGGGTGCCGCCGCAGATCGTGGAACTCTTCGGCAGTCCGTTCCTGACCTGGCGCGGCGTCCCGCTGCTGCCCTCCGACAAGCTCGACCTGAAGGGCTCGGCCACCTCGGCGCCCGGCACCACGAACATCCTGCTGATGCGGGTCGGCGAGGACCGTCAGGGCGTGGTGGGCCTGCGCCCGTCGAAGGTCCCGGACGAGGTGGAGCCGGGCCTCTCGGTGCGGGCGATGGGCGTGGACCGGCAGGCCATCACCTCGTACCTGGTCACCAGCTACTTCTCGGCCGCCGCGCTGGTGGACGACGCCATCGCGGTGCTCCAGAACGTCGAGGTGTCGAACTACCATGACTACTCCTGACGGATTCGGGCGCGGCACCGGGGTCACCGGAATGGGCCGACCGCCGCTCGACACCGGCTCCTCGACGGGCCCGGGAAGCGGCCTGGTACCCGGCCCGGTCCCGCTGCCCGCAGCGCTCGCCCACGCGGCGGGCGGTCCGCGGTACTGGCTGCCGCAGCAGCCGGCCCGGGCGGCCCGGGCCGACCCCGCCACCCCGCCCTCCGCACCGCCGGGCGGGTTCGACGTCGAGGCCGTCCGGCGGGACTTCCCCCAGCTGCACCGGGAGGTGAACGGCCACCCGCTGGTCTGGCTCGACAACGGGGCCACCACCCTCAAGCCGCGCCAGGTGGCCGAGGCGGTCGCCGAGCACTACTCGATGGGCACCTCCAACGTCCACCGCGGTGCACACACCCTCGCCAAGCAGGCGACCCAGGTCTACGAGGAGGGCCGCGAGGAGGCCGCCAAGCTGCTCGGCACCCAGGACGCCGGCGAGATCGTCTTCGTCCGGGGCACCACCGAGGCCGTCAACCTGGTGGCACAGTCCTGGGGCCGCGCCAACCTCGGCGTGGGCGACGAGATCCTGGTCTCGGCGGCCGAGCACCACTCCAACCTGGTGCCCTGGCAGCTGATCGCCAAGGAGCGCCGGGCCCGGATCCGGCCGATCCCGCTGCTCCCCGACGGGCAGCTCGACCAGGACGCCTACCGGGACCTGCTCGGGTCGCGGACGAAGCTCGTCGCGCTCACACACGCCTCGAACGTGCTGGGGACGGTCCCGCCGGTGGCCGAGATGACCGCGCTGGCGCACCGGTACGGCGCCAAGGTCCTGGTGGACGGCGCACAGGCGGTGAGCCACTTCCCGGTGGACGTCACCGCGCTGGACGCCGACTTCTACGCCTTCTCGGGGCACAAGATCTTCGCCCCGACCGGCATCGGCGTGCTCTTCGGCAAGCGCGAGCTGCTGGAGGCCATGCCCCCGTGGCAGGGCGGCGGCAACATGATCGACTCGGTGGGTTTCGAGGAGACCTCCTACGCGCCCGTACCGCACCGGCTGGAGGCGGGCACCGGCCACATCGGCGGGGTGGCCGGCCTGCGGGCGGCGCTGCGGTACCTGGCCGGGCTGGACCGCCAGGCCGCCACCGCGTACGAGGAGCAGCTCACCGCGTACGCCATGGGCGCGCTGGCGAGCGTCCCCGGGCTGCGCCTGATCGGCGACGCGCCGGGGAAGATCGGGGTGCTGACCTTCCTGCTCGCCGGCACCGACCCGATGGCCCTGGCCGGGGCGCTCGACCAGCAGGGCATCGCGGTGCGCGCCGGGCACCACTGCGCGCAGCCGGCGCTCGCCGCCTTCGGCCTGCAGAGCGCGGTGCGGGCCTCGCTGGCCCTGTACAACACCGTGCAGGACGTCGACGCCCTGGTGTCCGCCCTCCAGGGCGTCCAGGCGGCCTCGGCGGGGTAGGCCGGGCGGCGGGGGGGGGGGGGGGGGGGGGGGCGGGGGGGGGGGCCCCCCCCCCCCCCCCCCCGCGGGGGGGGCTGCGGGCCCGCAGCGGGCGGGCTCACACCGGGTCGGCGACGATCTCCCCGTAGGCGGTGGCGAGTTCGGCGAGCACGGGGTGCGCCG
>NZ_JBIUYQ010000053.1:0-10268 GCF_044744605.1 Kitasatospora sp. NPDC087271 | reverse complement strand
CCGAGGAGTTCGAAGCCATGTACTACTGTTCGTTGAACACCCCGAACGCCGCATAGATCACACAATCCGGCCTCTACGAAACTCGGGGCAGCTCAGCTGCCGCTCATCGGCCTCAAGATGGAACGCAAGCTTGTCCAGGTCACGGCCACCGACGACCTCGACGCCCTCCACACCGACCTGCGACGCAGCGGTGCGCAGTACCTCGCGCTCGATCCGTCCAACTGGCGGGACGGCGAGATCGCCAAGGCGGTCAACACGGACCCCGCCCGGTTCCACCTGATCAGCGGGAAGGACCTGGTCCGCGTCTACGCCGTCAACGGCTAAATGTGCACCCGTCGCAGCCTGGTTGGGATCTTCCGCTTGCGTCGTTCATAGGGCGCCTGGCCGCCGAGAGCACCGCGCGGGCGGTGGTAGTCGCCGCAGTCCTCCCGCTCTCGGAGCTTGTTACGCCATTCCCCTCGTAGCGTGGAGTCGCGACCAGCGGCGACATCGAAGGCGTTGTTGGCGCCTCCCGGAATCGGCCCTGCCCGCGCCTCCGTGAAAGCGGTCTGTGGGCGCTACTGCTGCCGCACCTCAGCGTGGGCTCCTGCCTCGAGGAGTTCACGTACGACGACTTCAGCCATCTCGCGCGGCACGTCTTCGAGAATGGTGGCCGGCACGCGGCTGATGAGGGACTTGCTGCGCCATAGGCTCAGCCCGGTTCGCCGGTGAAGCAGCTTCACGACCTCGATGGAATAGGGCCCGGGGTCGGTCAGCACTACCGCATTGAGTACCTCGTCGCAGATCAGCCAGACGTACTCGTCCGCCATCATGACTCCTCGGGCTGCGGGCCGGACAGCAGCATAGAACCGCGCGTGTAGTGATGGGGCGGGCTCGGGTCGAGGTCCGGTAGTCGTGCTCCTCGAGCCCGGCGGACCGTCGCAACCGCCGCGAACTACGCCGCCCGGCCGTGGAAGCAGCGCGCCGCCTCCACGGCACCCGGACAGACAGGACCCGCCCGTCCGCGCCCGGCCGGGCGTCGTCCAGCGCGGGCGGCACAATGCTCAGTGCCGCGATCGCCCCCAGGCCCGCAGGCCGGCAGAGAAGCCGGCCGCCCTGTCGGCGTGGTCACTTCCCGTTCTCGGGCCGGCCTGCCGTGACCGTGTAGAGGCCGCGCCCGGGCCGCTGCGCGCGGCCGTCCCTGGCGAGGCGTTCCAGCCTGGTGCGGAGCGCGTTGATGTTCCCTTCGAGGGCGTCCAGCCCCAGCAGGTCGAGCACCTCGCGGGCGCGCAGCGGCTTCCCCGCCTTCGATAGAACCCCCAGGACGCTGTCCGCGTCCGTTACCTGTCGGCGGCGGCCCTCCGTCGGCGCGGTCGCCTCAACGGGGGTCTTGCCACCGGAGGGTGCCGCCTTCGCCCGGGTCGCCTCCTTGGCCGTGGCCGTCCGCTTCGTCGCGGCCTTGGGCCGGGTGCTGTCCTTCGCCGTCGTCTTCCGGGTGGTCTTCCTTGCGGCGGGTGCCGAGGCCTGTTCCTTCCGCGGGGGAACGGGGGTGGCCGTCTTCGCCGCGCCCGCCCTCGTGGCGGCGGCCTTCTTCTTCGCGGCCGTTCTCTTCCCTGTGCGGACCGCCGCAGTGGCAGGCCCGCTCGGTGCCGGTCACCGGTCGTCACAGTGAATCTACGGCTCACCGGCGGGCCTTGCGGGGATACCTCACCACAAGGAGTGCGACTTCCCACGCGCCGGTGTCGGCTCGATGCCGTGGCCAGCCGGCGCTGTACGGCACGGCGCACCCCTGCCCGAAAGCCGTGAACGTGGCCTGCGGCCCTTGGGGCTGCACAAACGAGTGGCTCCGCTCCGCGACCGGTGGTGACGCTGCGTTCTCACCGGCCACGGAACAGAGCCGTTCACTGGACAGGCCCCGATCCTTCGTGCGTGACGTTCGTGAGGCCTCCTTGCCAGCCCGGCCGTCCCACCTCAACCGGGTGGCGCCGGACGGCTTCCACGTTCAGACTTGGGATGAACGTGCAGTTCAGGTGCCGTAGTGAGTGGCCGTCAAGGTTGAACTCGCCACGTCGACAACCTCTCCTTTCCCATCCTGTCCTTGGCGGTCTGGCAGCCGCCGGACCGGATGGGCGGCGGCTCGGGTTGCCGCGCCTGCGGTGGGCCTTGCTTCCTCTCATGTCTGGCCGCTGCCGGTGGCGTGCGAGGAAGACGGGCGCGGGCGGGACCGGACGGTCGTCCGGTCCCGCCCGCGCCATGCCTGGCCGCTGCCAGAGGGGCGTGCGCCCGCAGTGGGGCTGCCTGTGCGGGCGCACTGTGCTGTCGCGGCCTGGTCGGCTGGTGTGGTGGGTTTGGGTCAGCCGGTGATGGCGAAGGTCCAGCCGGGCATGGTTTCCCAGGTGAGCCACTGGTTGTTCTGGTAGGTGGCGCGGGACATGGTGCCGTTGGTGCCGGTGGCGAAGAGTTCGAGGGTGTTGATGTAGGCGTTGTAGGTGGCGGAGGGGGTGCCGGAGAACTTCCAGTCGCTGATGGTGCTCCAGTCGGCCCAGGTCTTGGTCTTGTTGTCCCAGTAGTTGTGGCCGAGTTCGCCGGTGTTGCGGACGGCGAAGAGTTCGACGGAGTTGGCGGCGGGGTTGTAGACGGCGGTGGGGGTGCCGTTGAACTGCCAGCCGCCCATGGTGGTGATGTCGGACCAGCGGGCGCCGTTGAGGCTGTAGGCGTGGGCCATCGTGTTGTTGGTGGTGGTGATGAAGACCTCGGCGCTGTTGTTGGCCGGGTTCACGACGGCGGTGGGGCTGCCGGTCACGGCCTGGCCGCCGATGGTGCCCCAGTCGCTCCAGGTCTTGGCCTTGTTGTCCCAGTAGAGGTGGCCGAGTTCGTTGCGGCTGCTGGTGGCGAAGAGTTCGACGGCGTCGGTGGCGGGGTTGTAGAGGGTGGTGGGGGTGCCGGTGAACTGCCAGCTGCCCAGGCCCCGGACATCGTCCCAGCGGGCGCCGTTGGTGCTGTAGGAGTGGGCCATGTAGCCGTTCGTGTCCAGGGTGAACACCTCGGCGGTCTGGTTCGAGGGGTTGAACACGGCGACCGGGTTGGCCTTGAGCTTGAGGGCACTGGGGACAACATTCCAGCCGACCCACGTCCTGGTGCCCGGGTCCCAGTAGTTGTGGCCGAGCTCGCCGGTCTTGCCGATGGCGAACAGCTCGAGAGCCTTGGTGGCGGGGTTGTAGATAGTCGCGGGGATGCCGCTGAACTGCCAGTCCCCCAGCGCTGTCCAGCCGGTCCAGCCCTGGCCCTCGGTGTTGGAGGCGTGGGCGAGAACGCCGTCGGTGCCCAGGGCGAAGATCTCGGCGGTCTTGGTGTCCGGGTTGTACACGGAGTTGACGACCGCGGAGGAGTAGTCGACCTTGGTGCCCCACGTGGAGACGGTCTGCTGGACCCAGCCGGCGAGGTCGTCGACCCGGCTGGAGGAAGCACCGGTACGGGTCTCGGTCTCGCCGAGGCAACCGCCCTGCCAGGAACGGGAGGCCACCGCGACGAGCTCGGCCCTGCCGTTCTTCTCACGGATCGCGGGAGCGCCGGTGTCGCCCTTGCAGATCGCCGCGCCGCCCGTACCGGTGGTGCCGATAGCGGACGCGGTGACCGTGTCGAGGGTGAAGGCCCCCGCGTGGAGCTTGTTCGACACCCACTCGTCCTTGGTCCGGCCGTAGCCGGGAACCCGAAGGTTCTCGCCGGCGGTCGGTACGGCGGTCGCGACGGGCAGCGTCGCGACGCCGGTGACAGGGGTGGCAAGGCGCGCCATGACCAGGTCGCGGTCCCGACGGGTCACGATTTCGGCCACGTCGACCGTCTTGTCGCCGACGGTCGCGGTGGTCTTCCACTTGGGGGTACCCGCGGTCAGGGCCTGCGGCTGCGCGGGGTCGTCGGCGAAGCAGGACGCGGCGGTGATCACCCAGTACCGGTCGACCAGCGCGCCGGTGCAGGCGCGCACGTTGTCGCCGATCGCCAGACGGGCGGTGTAGGCGTAGGAGCCGTTGGCGGCGGGGTCGCCGGGGACGGCGCCGGCCGGTGCGGCGGAGAGCGTGGTGAGCGCGCCGGCGGTGACGGCGGTGGTGAGGAGCGCGGTCTTCCAGGAAGTACGCGCGGTGGTGCCAGACAAGAGTTCAGTCCTTGAGGATTGTTGGGGGAGTCCCGGAGTGGCCGTGTCGCGGGCGCGGACAGCGCGCTGGGCGTACCGATGGTGGTGGCTGGTGCGTTCGGGCTGCATCACGTTGGCGGACATATCCGGCGCTGGAAGGTGACCGGCGTGCCGGGTGTTGCGGTGGTGTCTCAGCGCCGGGCGGCGGCAGGGGATGCGGGCAGCGGATTGGTCAGCCGGTGACGCGCAGCTCGACGAGGACGGCGCGCTTGCCGCCAGGGAAGCCGTCGCCGACGGGTGCGTACGAGTTTGCGCCGATGTCGACCTTCTTTTCCTGCTCGGCGGCGACGACTCGGGCGGTGACGGAGCGGTCCTCGGTCCAGATTATGTATACGTCCGGTACCTCCATGGCGAGGTAGCCGGTCTTGCCGGTGACGGTGAAGCAGTAGCCGGCCTTGTCGAGGCGGGACTCGACGAAGATCTCGTTCGACGCCTGGCAGTCGGTCGGGATGCTGTTGCCCGGGCCTTCCTTCAGACGGATGTGCCCGTCGCCCTGCTTAAGAGAGACTTTCCGGTCCTTGAGGAGGCGTTCGGCTCCGGGGTGCTGGAAGTCCTCGATGGCGGAGGGAATGGCGGAGGCCGCGAGGGCAGCGGCGGAGGGCTGTGGGGCGGCCTGGGCGGCCGTGAGGGACGCGAATCCGATGCCTGCGGTCAGGGTGGCGACAGCGGCGGCCAGGACGGCCTTCCGGGAACGGGATATCAGCAAGATGGGGGTCCTTCGCTCCTGAGGTGACGCCAGGGCGGCGGCCCGCCCTGCGCACGTGTGATGACTTAGTAAAGCATGCGTAAGATATCAGCAATCATCTGCCAAAAGATCTATCTCTGATCTCTGCAAGATCATTTCTCGGCGGATGATGACGATTCATTCCGCGACCACATTCCATGATCACTTGGCCCTCTCTCGCACTGGCATACACGGTGGCCTTCCGTTGTGCCTGTCTGCGCAATGTCGAGGCGTCGGGTGGTTCGGTCGCGAGATGACACCCCCCCTTGAGAGGAATGGATTGTGAAACACCCCTCGCGCTCCGTGGGAGCGCCGGGAACCGCCATGACGCCCCTGCGTGGGAGAAGCCGGATAGCGGGCCTGCGCGGTGCGTGCGCACTTCTGTTGCCAGCGGCGCTCGCGGCCGGCCTGCTCGGCACGGCACCCGTATTCGCGGCGACACCCGCTCCTGACGTGGCGCCATCCGCCGTAGTGGACCGCGGCTACGTCCTCACGCTGTGGACGATCGGCGGGCCCGGGGTGAAGGCGGCGGCCGAGGCCGCACTAACCGGTTCGGACGAGGACGTCAAGCGGTTCCTCGGGGTCCAAAAGGACATCGAGCGGTACCACGATGACCGCGTTACAGCCGTACAGATGCTCAGCCTCGGCGATGTGAGTGTGCGCGAGGCCGCCACCAAGGCGTTGAAGGGCTCCGAGGACGACCTGCGCGCCTTCCTCAAGGACGGCTGGCAGACCCCGTTGGAGCAGGACCGGCGGGTCCGGACCGTACAGCTCCTCGCCACCGGAGGCGTGAGCGTCAAGGAGCAGGCCACCGCGGCGCTCAAGGGCACGCCCGAAGACGTGAAGAAGTTCCTCGAGCAGGGCCAGTACGACGCCCAGGAGATCGACAATCGCGTCCGGGTGACACAGCTACTCGCGACTGGCGGCCCGGCGATGAGGGAGGCGGCCAAGGTCGCCTTGCGCAACGGCACGCCCGCCGACGTCGTCGAGTTCCTGGAGGTGGGTCAGTTCGTGGCCCGCGCCCGGGACCAGGAACGCGCCACCATCTCACAGCTAGCCGACCAGGCCGAGCAGGCCGGCGCCCAGGCCGAGGCCGCCAAGGACGCCGCCAAGACCGCCTCCGCACGCGCGGTCGACGAATCCCGGGCAGCCAAGGAGAACGCGCAGGAAGCGGCCAAGGAGACCGAGGCAGCGGGCAAGGACCTGGCCCGCGCCGCAGAAGCAGCCGGACGAGCCGCGGACGCGGCCCAGGGCGCCGCGGCCGCCTCCCAGCAGGCGGTCTCCGCCGCCGGCGCCGCCAACCAGGCCTCCCGTATCGCCGCCAGTGCCGCAGCGCAGGCCGCCAGCGCCGCGTCCGGTGCGGCTCTGGCCGCGTCCAACGCCCGCAGGGCGGCTAGCGCCGCCGCCTCCGACGCCGGCAAGGCCGCCGAGGCTCGCCAGCGGGCCGAGGAGGCACGCAACGCGGCCAAGGATGCCGAGCGCGCCGCGCAGGCTGCCGAGCGTGCCGGTGACGCCTCGAAGGCTGCGGGCGAAGCATCGGACGCTGCCAAGAGCGCCGGCGGCAACGCCAACGCCGCCGCCGACTCCGCGGAGAAGGCCGCCCGCCTGGCGAAGGCCGCCGGGGCCGGCTCCAACCGTGCGCAGGCCGCAGCCGAGCAGGCCCGCCGTCACGCCAGGGAGGCCGACCGGGCCGCGAACGCCTCTGCGGCACTGGCCCGCCAGTCCGCCGAGGCCGCCTACCAGGCACGCGACGCCGCCCGCTCCGCCGCCACGCACGCTGAGAACGCCGCCACCGCTGCGGACAACGCCGCCCAGCACGCGGGCGCCTCCGCCGGCGCGGCCGCCGAGGCCACCCGCCAGGCGGAGGAAGCCAGGAAGGCCGCGAGCACAGCGAGCGAGGCCGTCAAGACCGCCGGCGGCGTCTACGAGATCGCGCGCAAGACCGAGGCCGAAGACCTCGCCGCCCGAACCGCCGCCTCCGTCGAGGTCGCCCGCGACCTGAAGGCCGACGACGACGAGGTCACCGCAGGCATCGGCACTATGCTCGGCGACTGGCAGGCCCAGGACCGGGAGGCCGCCGCTTTGACGGCAGAGGCCGCCCGCCCCGACGTGGACCCCAAGGCACTCGCCGCCAAGGGTCGCAAAGCCGCATTCACGGCCATGAAGACCGGCGGCCCCTGGAGCCAGGAAGCCGCCGCCAACGCCCTCTCCAGTACGGACGACACCATCCTGGACTGGCTGCGGGCCGGCCGCGACAAGGCGGAGCGGGACGACATGCGCCAGAGCGTGCGCGAGATCGCCCAGGACAGCCCCGACGAGGCCGTGCGCACCGCAGCCGCCCAGGCACTGAAGGGCGACGACGACCAGGTCAAGGCGTTCTACACCGCTGGCCAGTACGAGGCCGCGGTCATCGACAACCGTGTCCGCGCGGTCCAGCTGATGGCCACCGGCGGTACCAGCGTCAAGGAGGCCGCTGAGAAGGCCCTGCGGGACGGTTCCCCCAAGGCCGTCACTGCCTTCCTGACGGCTGGCCAGCACACCGCCCGCCAGATCGATGAGCGGGTCCAGTCCACCCAACTGCTCGCGAGCGGCGGACCTGAGGTCCAGGCCGCGGCCAAGTTCGCGCTGTCCGGCACGCCCGAGCTCGTCCACGACTTCCTGACAACCGGCCAGTACATGGCCGACCGCAAGGACCAGCTCGCCACCACCCACGCCGCGCAGATGCGCCGCCTGATCGCCGAAGCGTCCCAGACTGCGGCGAAGGCCCAGCAGGACGCCTGGGAGGCCACCGAGGCCGCAGCCGTGGCGAGCAACGCATCTGGCGAGGCCGACAACGCCCGCAACCAGGCCCAGGCCTCCGCCGCCCAGGCCGCCCAGTACGCCGCGACCGCGAAGACCTCCGCCAAGGACGCCGAAGCCGCCGCCACCCGAGCAACCAAATCCGCCGCCACCGCCCGCAACGCCGCCCAGGCCGCCACACGCGATGCAGGCAAGGCCGCAGCCTCTGCCGCCCGGGCCCGGGTTTCCGCCAACCAGGCACTCGGATCCGCCGAAGCGGCCCGCACGGCCGCGTCGCAGGCCCGAGCCTCGGCGGTCGCGGCCGGCAAGGACGCCACGCAGGCGAAGCAGGCTGAGGACGAGGCCTGGGGCTTTGTCGCGGAGAAGAAGATCCAGGAACGCGAAGCCGCACTGAAGGCTGAGGAAGCGGGCATCCAGGCCGAGGCCAAGAAGGTCGAGGAGGAAGCCAAGCAGGAGTTCGAAAGGGTACTCAGGGAACATCTGGAGCAGGTTGCGAAGGACGCGAAGGGTCAGGAGAAGAACACCTGCCACAGCGGTGGCGCGTTCAGCCCCGGAGCCACGACGGCGTGCGTCTTCATGAAGGGAGGGAACAAGGCCGTAGTCATCGATACCAACGAGGAGTTCAATAAGGGCCTGATGCAGTTCTTCAAATCAGCTGCCGGCGTGGATAGCTTCGAAGAGTGCATCAAGCAGAAGAACGTCAGTGCCTGTGCAGAAATCGCCGCAGGGGCCTTCCCCGCTGGAAAGGTCCTCAAGCTCCGCGCGATCGCAAAGCAGGCAAAAACTGTCGAGGATGCGGCCAAGGCGTCACGACTCAACCGCTTCGAGAACACGCTCAAGGCATGCCTGCGGAGGAACAGCTTCCCTGCCGGTACTCGGGTTCTGATGGCGGATGGATCAACCCTGCCGATTGAGCAGGTGAGGGTCGGCGACTACGTTCGGGCGACAGATCCAGAATCTGGCGAAACCACCTCCCACCGCGTCGATGCCACCATCTATACACCCGACGACCGCGAATTCACCGACCTCACTATCGCGTCGGCGGGCGCTACGGTCGGCACGATTACCTCCACTGACCGGCACCCGTTCTGGTCGGAGAATCACGGCTGGCGAAACGCCGCTGACCTCGCGGCCGGCGATCTCGTGCGCACGGACACCGGTCAGCCAGCACAGATCACCAACACCAAGAAGTGGGCTTCCGCCCAGCCCGCCTACAACCTCACCGTCAACACCGTCCACACGTACTATGTGCTCGCCGGAAGCATTCCGGTGCTGGTTCACAACGCTTCATGGTGCACTGACGAGGAGCGCATCGAGGACGCCGCAGATATCGCCAGCGGGCATGCCGGAGGAAAGCACGCACTCGAATTCCCAGGCCTGTCGGTAGACGATCTTCACAAGCTCACGGAGAGCGTAATGAAGAATCCTGCGCGAACCAAGGAACTGGGAAGCGGCCGGAAGGCGTTCCTCGGAAAGGACGGCACAACCATCGTCATCCATGACCCGATGCACCCGGATGGCGGTACCGTGTTCCGCCGAAACCCGGAAACGCTGGAAGAATATTGGAGTACGCTGAATTGATGCAACAACTTGACGCCACAGCGCGAAGCTTGCTTGACCAGAGCGAAATTGAACTCTTGGGACGAGCGCTCCTGGAATGGGGTGGGCCGGCTTGGTGCAGTGACCGACTCGCTGCCGGTATGGGCTTCGAGAACGTACAGGACCTGCTCGATCAATGCCGAAGGCTTCGGTCTGCACTCAAGGATGACTCCCCAATCGCCCCGGCGGACTGGGCTCGCATCCTCCTGGCCGTTGAAATCGTCTTCGTAAGCGACCTCATGGGTTCCGGCGTCGAATGGCCGACGACCACGGGACTCAGCGATGAGTCGACTATCAGGACACTTCGGTCGATCCAGCGGAAGCTGGCCAGTACCGTTCGCCCCTACTACGGAAAGACTCCAGGCATCGGCGGAGAATAAGCAATCCGCCAGGACAGCCTCCCTGACGGGCACTGACGGACTGCCTCTCCGTCTGGCTATCATTACGTTTGGACGCTGGAGCCCCACGAGATTCTCGTGGGGCTCCAGCTGCAGATCGTCCCGGCAGGCGCTGGAATAGCTCCTCGGCTCCCGTCGCACCTCACGGTCAAGACGGTCAGCCGACCCAAGGACGCGAAGGGGTTCGTGGTCCTGCCCCGGCGCTGGGTGGTCGAGCGAAGTCACGCCTGGGTGATGCAGGCCCGCCGGCACGCCCGCGACTCGGCGATGCCTTCCCCCGGCATCCGGCCCTCCACCGGCGGGCGTCGGGCCTGGGCGCAACTGCGCGGCCCGGGGCCGGGGCGGCGGCAGCCAGCCCTTGGCGCGCAGCCTGGTGACCGCCTGGTGGTGGGCCAGCCGCAGCTGATGCTGCTGGCCGTCTGTAGGTTCCGCGATTGAGTGTCCAATTGCGCGGCGTTGAGCTGGGGTTTCGTTCGAGTCCGCGTTAGGGCGCGTATTCGGTCGTGATCAATCTGTGTGATTCACCTTCGCGGCGGGTCCTGATCCGGTAGACCGTGGTGTGTGACGCGAGCGCAACTGA
>NZ_JBIUYQ010000052.1:0-11011 GCF_044744605.1 Kitasatospora sp. NPDC087271 | reverse complement strand
ACAACCTCACCAACACCAAACACAAATACGACCCCACCCACACCCTCACCCCCGGCCAAAACATCTTCCCCTAACAACACAAACACACAAACACAGAAACAGAAACACGCACAGGAACAGACCCACAGAAACACAGACACAGGTAACGCACACAGACACAGCCACAGGCACACACGCCACGAGCCACCGACCGCAGACACACAAGCACAAGCACAAGCCACGGGCACCGAGCACAGACACAGGCGCCAACACAGGCATAGACATAGGCACACAGGCACCGGCATAGCCCCACAGGCCACGAGCACCGACAAATAAACACACAGGCACGCAAGCACCGACACAGGCACAAAAACGCCGACACGCGGCACGCAGGCACGCAGGCACGCAGGCACGCAGGCACGCAGGCACGCAGGCACGCAAACAGAAGACACCAGAAACACGGCAGCCCAGACACAAGAACACGCGCAGGCACAGGAACACAGCAGACATGCACCAATAAAACAAGCAGACACAAAAACACAAACAAACCAACAAGCAAACCACAGACACAAGCAACAAACGCCGGACCGCAGACGGCAAGCGGCAAGCGGCAAGCGGCAAGCGGTGAACGGCAAGCGGTGAACGGCAGGCGACAGACAGAAAAGAAATACAGACCAAAATACCAATAAACCAGAAGACCCTAAGGCTCGAACGCCCGAAAAAAGAACTCAGGAACGCAAGGCATCAGAACCTCAGGAACCCAGAAAAAGACAGGAGGGCCCGCCATCCACACCTACGACCTCGTCAACGAAGCCGTCATCCACGCCCCCACCCACCAGGTCTGGAACCACCTCATCGCCGAACTCAACGGCACCACCACCTGGTGGACCCCCCACAACACCCACCAACCCGGCAACCCCACCCCCGAACACCCCGGCGGCACCACCCACATCACCGTCC
Source organism: Kitasatospora sp. NPDC087271 (assembly GCF_044744605.1). Taxonomy (NCBI): domain Bacteria; kingdom Bacillati; phylum Actinomycetota; class Actinomycetes; order Kitasatosporales; family Streptomycetaceae; genus Kitasatospora; species Kitasatospora sp. NPDC087271. Next base: position 10,072 of record NZ_JBIUYQ010000052.1, on the reverse strand, counting down.
ACCCCAACGGCCACACCAAACCCGGACCCAAAATCCACTTCACCGCCACCACCACCCACATCACACCCCCACACACCCTCACCACCACCCACACCGGCCACTTCACCGGCACCACCACCTACACCCTCACCCCCACCCACAACAACCAACACACCAAACTCACCATCACCTTCACCACCACCCCCCACGGATGGCCCACCCTCCTCCCCAAACACACCATCCCCAACCAACACACCAAAGCCACCCACAACGCCCTCACCAACCTCAACCACCAACTCACACAACACACAAACACCACAGACGCAGGCAGGAGCACCTCGTGACCACCACCACTGACATCACCATCACCGACCTCACCACCACCACCCCCGACGGCGCCCGCCTCACCGTCGCCATCCACCACCCCGCCCACATCGACCCCCACGACACCACCCCCACCAGCACGCCCCTGATCGTCCTCGCCCACGGCTGGGGCGCCACCCACACCGTCTGGCACGCCACGGCCCGGCTGCTGGCCGCGCAGGGCCACACGGTCGTCGCCTACGACCAGCGCGGCCACGGCACCAGCACCCTTGGCGACAAGGCCCTCACCATCCAGCAACTCGGGCGCGACCTCGCCACCGTCGCCGACACCCTCGCCCCTCACCGCCCCGTCGTCATCGCCGGCCACTCAGGCGGCGGTTACGCCGCGCTCGCCTACGCCACCCAGCTCTACGCCGACGCCCCCCGCACCGCGCCCGAGCGCCTCGTCGGCCTCCTCCTCGCCGCCAGCGCCGCCGACGACCAGCAGACCCCTCCGGGCGAACTCCGCATCATGAAGACGAAGGCCTTCCAGCGCGCCCTCAAGAGCCCCCGGCTCGGCCGCCAGCTCCTCAAGAAGACCCTCCACCCCAACACCCCCGCTCACACCCAGGAGACCAACCGCCGTCTCTTCGCCAACACCAACCCCCACACCCGTCTCACCACCTTCGCCTCCACCAGCACCATGGACCACACCCCCCACCTCCGGAACATCACCACCCCCACCACGATCCTTCGTGGCACCCACGACACCTCTGTCGGCCAGACCCACATCCGCACCCTCCAAACCCACCTCCCCAACACCACCGTCGCCACCCTCGACGACGCCGGCCACATCCTCCCGCTCGAAGCCCCTCACCAACTCGCCCGCCAGATCCACCAGCTCACACTCACATCGCAGCGGTGACCACCACCTCCCTCACCACCGAGCTGGGCAGGCTCCTGCCACCAACTGTCCACTGCACCGAGGCCTTCGGGCCGCCGCCCCAGGGCGCGCTCCTTCCTGCGGAGCGCGCCCACATCAGTGGCCGATCGCCCCGCAGGCAGCGGCAGTTCACCGCCGCCCGTACGCTCGCCCGTCGTGCTCTCGCCCAGCTCGGCCACCCTCCGGTCCCGCTGCTCCCGGGGCCAGGCGGAGCCCCCGAGTGGCCGTCGGGGGCCGTCGGGAGCATCACCCACTGCGACGGTTACACCGCTTGCGCTGCGGCGCACGCGGCCGATGTCATCTCGCTCGGGATCGACGCCGAGCCTGCCCTACCGCTCCCCGACGGGGTCCTCGCCCTCACCGCCTCCGAGGACGAGCGTCACCGGATCGGCCGGCTACCTCACGGCCAAGTCCCTTGGGACCGACTGCTCTTCAGCGCCAAGGAGGCCACCTACAAGGCCTGCTACCCGCTCACCCGACGCTGGACCGGGCTGGCCGGCATCTCCGTGCGCCTCCACCCCGACCGCACCTTCACCGCCCACCACCCCCACCTGCCCGGCCGCTGCCACGGCCGCTGGACCAGCACCGATGCCGTCCTCCTCACCGCCCTCACCATCCCGCACGGGACCACGACCGGCTGAGCGCGCAGCACCGCAGCACCGAGGGGACAGTCGACGGATCGGTCAGAGGGACCACCCGACCGGCAAGGAACCCGGCCCATGGCACTGGCCCACACGCTCACGCTCATCGCCGACGCCGCCGCCTGCCCCGTCTGCCCCACCTGGGCCTTCGTCCTCAACGGGCAGAACTGTCCCGGCCGTTGTCGCCGGTGCGCACCGCTTCGATGAAGCCGGTGGTGCTCGGGCCCGAGCCGGGCGGGAAGGGGCGGCCGTACGCGGCGGCGACCTCGTCGAGCAGGGTGAGCCGGGTGTTCCAGCCGTGGGCGTCGAGCCACTCGTGGGTGTGGGGGCCGAGGCCGCCCTGCCACAGGTCGGTGATGTGGGCGAGGGCCGGGTCCTGCGGGGTACTGGTCACGTCCCGGCCCTTTTCGAGCAGCAGTCGGCTGCCCGGGGCGGAGAGGGTGCCGACGGCGGTGAGCAGGCCGGCCGCCTGGTCGGCGGTGAGGTAGACCAGCAGTCCTTCGGCCAGCCAGACGGTGGGCCGCCCCGGGTCGAGGCCGGCTTCGACGAGGCGGCGCGGCCAGTCCGGGTCCAGCAGGTCGCCGGGCAGCGTGGTGCGTTCGCCGGCCGGGTCGGCGCCGAGTTCGTCCAGGACCTGCTGTTTGAAGGTCAGGACGGGCGCGAGGTCGAGTTCGAAGAGGCGGGTGCCGGCCGGCCAGTCGAGCCGGTAGGCGCGGGCGTCCAGGCCTGCCGCGAGCAGGACGACCTGGTCCGCGCCGGCGGCGAGCAGGCGGTCGTCGTAGAAGCGGGTGCGCAGGATGCCGTGGACCACCAGACCTTTGGCGAGGCCGCTCGCCGGTCCCGAGGTGGGCATCGGCATGCCGGAGGCGGTGACGAAGGCGGCGGCGTAGGGGTCGGTGAAGAGCGGTTCGGGGCGGGAGCTCTCGTAGGCGCGCACCAGCGCGACGGACAGGGCCGTACGGGAGACCGGGCTCAGCGGGTCGGTGGTCGTCATGCCCGGGAATCTACCCCCGCGCCGAGTCGGCCGGGCCGGCACTCCCCCTCGCCTGGACCAGGCCGGGCCGGACGGGCACCTGGCCTGCGGGAAGGGCGAGTTGACGCACCGCCACGAGGTCACGTCAGGAGGTGACGCCAGCGGTCGGCGGACTCCATCGTGTCCCGGATGACGCGTTCCAGGAACGTCCCGCCCCTGGCCAGCCGCTGCCCCACGGGGCTGTCGGGCCCGAACTCCGCCGCGGCCGTCATCGCGATCCGCGCCGTCCCGAGCGTCTCCCGCGAGCCGATCATGATCGAGTGGTACCAGGCCTCGTCGTCGACCACGTAGATGTCGCGACGCCGCTGCGGATCGCGTTCGCGCCGGACGTACCCGTGCTGGACCAGGTAGTTCACGGCCACGGAGACGGAGGCCGCACTGACGTTCAGCCTGCGGGTCAGCTCGGCCGCGGTGCGCCTGCCGTCCTCGGACAGCAGCAGGTCGATGTGCACGCGCGCCGTCATCCTCGGCAGCCCCGTTCTGACCGCCATCTCGATGATCTCCTCTCCCGTCGGGCTGTCCGAGGGCCCGTCCGCAGGCGGCGGCGCCGGGGTGCCGCGCCGCGCGCGCTGGACCGTCGCCCGGTGCGCCTGTTCGGGCCGGTAGCCGCCGGGGCCGCCGTTGCGCCCGATCTCCCGGCTGATCGTCGACGTCGGCCGGTCGAGCCGCCTGGCGATCTCGGCGTAGGAGAGCCCGTCGGCGAGTCCGGCCGCGATGCGCTGGCGGTCCTGCTGGGTCAGTCGTCCTCCTGGCATGCCGCCAGTATTGCCTTCGCATTCATTCATTGCAATGCAGCATTGCATTCGACTTCAGCGTCATTGCATCAATTTACCGCTGTTCACCTGGGATAACTTCTTCGACCGATTGCGACCATGCTGAATGCAACGTAGCTTTCGAAGAGTCCCGAAGACGCATTTCCGCGAGATGAGGAACGGTCATGGGTGAATCCGTCCACACCGTCACCACGTTGCCGACGGCGCGCCCGCCCGGCTGCCCCTTCGACCCGCCGGCCGAGCTGACCGACGCCCGACGGCACGGCCCCCTCAGCCGCTACACCCACCCCGGCGGGGCGGCCGGCTGGCTGATCACCGGGTACGAGCTGGTCAGGTCGGTCCTGGCCGACCCTCGGTTCAGCTCGCGCAAGGAGCTCATCAACGTGGGCGACTTCGAGATTCCTCCGGCTCCGCCCGGCGAGTTCCTCCTCATGGACGACCCGCAGCACGGGCGCTACCGGAAGCCGCTGGTGGGCAAGTTCACCGTGCGGCGGATGCGGCTGCTCGCCGAGCGCGTCGAGCAGATCACCGCCGAGTGCCTGGACGCCATGGAGGCGGCCGGGCCGTCGGCGGACCTGGTGACCGCGTTCGCCAAGCCCATCCCCGCCATCGTGATCTGCGAGCTGCTGGGGGTGCCGTACGAGGACCGCGGCTCCTTCCAGGAGCAGATCGACTCGTTCGTGAACGGGGAGACGAGCGACGAGGAGCTGATCGCGGCCTACACGGCGACCCAGCAGTACCTCGCGGAGCTGGTGGCCGCCAAGCGCGCGAACCCCACCGACGACGTGCTCAGCGATCTCATGGACGGCGACCTCACCGATGAGGAGCTGAGGGGCGTCAGCCTGATCCTGCTGGCGGCCGGGCTCGACACCACCGCGAACATGCTGGCGCTGGGCACCTTCGCGCTCCTGCAGAACCCGGCGCAGCTGGCCGACCTGCGCGCCGACCCGACGCTCACCGGCCGGGCCGTCGAGGAACTGCTGCGGTACCTGAGCGTCGCCAAGTCGTTCATGAGGACGGCGCTGGAGGACGTCGAGTTGGGAGGCCAGACCATCAAGGCCGGCACGACGGTCATCCTGTCGTACAACACCGCCAACCGTGACCCCGAGCGCTTCGCCAATCCCCACGTGCTCGACTTCCGGCGGCAGTACGCCGGGCATCTGGCCTTCGGCCACGGCGTGCACCAGTGCCTGGGGCAGCAGCTGGCCCGCGTCGAGCTGAGCGTCGCGATCACCGCGCTCGTCAAGCGCTTCCCGACGCTGCGCCTGGCCGTACCGGCGGAGGAGGTCGGCCTGCGGCCGGAGGTTGCGGACATCTACGGGGTGAAGAGCCTCCCGGTCACCTGGGACGCGTGACCGGGAACCGGCCCGGGCGAGGTCGGGGCCAGGGTCGGGGTCCGGGTCGGGATCGGGGGACCCGCCCGGACGGAGCGGCCGAGGTGGTCCGCCCGCGCCCGGAACGGCCGAAAACACGCGGGCGCCGGCGCACTCCCGCCCTCCCGGCATGGCACAAGTCCGTTACAGCGGTGCCGGGTTTCCTCCCGCCCCGCACGCATCCCTGGCATCATCCAAGTCCGTGCCGCCCCCGGAGCCGCCCACGGCGTGCCGGGGCGTCGGCCCGCATGGCGACCGACGTCCAGACGAGGGGGAGTCCGATGACGCTGTTCGGCAAGCCGCCGGGCCCGCAGGACGCCCGGCCGCGCGGGCGGGCCACCGCGCTGACCCTGCGGGTCCTGGCGCAGGCCCTGCTCCTGCTGCTCGGACTGTCCGCGGTCGGCCTCGGGTTCGCGCGGTTCGTCGGCGCGTACCACGAGGGGTGGGCGTACCGCGGCGCCCCGGTCTGCGGCGCTCCGGCGATCGGGCCCGGGGTGGACTGCACGCTGCGGGAGAGCGGGCGGGTGACGAAGAGGGCGGTGGAGCGGGACGGCGACTCGACCTCGTACACCCTGACCGTGGCCCGCGAGAAGGCTCCGACCGGCACCTACGACGTCGGGGAGGCGTTCTACGACGACGTGCGGATCGACACGGTCGTGAACCTGACGGTCTGGAGGGGCCAGGTGGTCGAGGTCGACCACCAGGGGCACCGGGCCCGCAATCCGCACACCCTGTGGCTGGCCATCCTGAAGCTGGCGCTGCTGATCGGCGCGGGCACGGCCCTGATCACGGGCGGCCTGCTCGGGCCGAACGTGCGCTCCTGGTGGATCCCGGCCCGGATGTCCGTACCCGTGGCGGTCACCACGCTGGTGGGTGCCGCCATGCTCCTCCCGATGGACTGGCCGCTGCCCGTGACCGTGACCCTGGCCGTCCTGGCCTGGCTGCTCGCGCTCTCCGTCATCAGCGGGATGTCCGCGGAGTAGCGGCCCGGAGCGGATCCGGAATGCCCCTCACAGGTTGTCAGGTTCTCAACATGGGAAATAGGCTGCCACCTCCCGCTCACGCCACCACCGGGGAGGCCACCCATGCCCAGCAGTACCAGGAGCCGCAGGACCAGAACCGCCGCAACCCTCCTCACCGCCGCCCTGGCCGCGGCCCTCCTCGGCGGCGCCCCCGCGCTCGCCGCGCCCGGAGCCCCGCCCGGACCCACGACGGGCGCCGTCCCCATAGCCGCTCCGGCGGACGACCGGCACCCGGTCGAGGTGTTCGGCGAGGACGGCGGCATCTCCCGGGCCCTCGTCCCCGGCGGCTCCCCGTACACGGCCGGCTCCCGCGCCCAGGGCGTGGCCCCGCTCCAGGACGACGGCGACGTCACCGCGCTGGTGCGCAACGGCGATCCGGCCGCCAAGCTCGACGTGGTGGTCATCGGCGACGGCTACGCGACGCAGGAGCAGGAGAAGTTCCGCAGCGACGCGGCCGAGAAGTGGCGCGAGATCACCGCCGTCGAGCCGTACGCCACCTACCGCAACCTGTTCAACGTCTGGGCGGTGTCGGCCGTTTCCCCCGAGTCGGGCGTCTCCGGGGATCCGGACCAGACGACCGTCCGGCACACCGCGCTGGGCTCGTACTTCTGGTGCGACGGGGTGGAGCGGCTGCTCTGCGTGGACGAGAAGGCGGTCGAGCGCTACGCGGCCAAGGCCCCGCAGGCGGACCTGGTGATCGTGGTGGCCAACAGCACCAAGTACGGCGGCGCGGGCTACAACGACGTGAAGTCCCCGCTCGGTTACGAGGGCATCGCCACCGTGGCGGGCGGCAACGCGAAGTCCGGGCAGATCGCGGTGCACGAGACCGGGCACTCGCTGGGCAAGCTCGCCGACGAGTACGCGTACGACGGCCAGGGCACCTACCAGGGCGCGGAGCCGGCCGAGGCCAACATCAGTACGCTGACCGCCGACCGGATGCGCGCCCAGGGCACCAAGTGGTCCCGCTGGCTCGGCCGGACGTCACCCGACGGCGGGACGGTCGGCGCGTACGAGGGCGGCGGCTACTACCCGACGGGGCTGTACCGGCCGACCGAGAACTCGATCATGCGCTCGCTCGGGCGGGAGTTCAACCTGCCCGGACGGGAGGCGATGATCGCCGGCTTCTACCGTCACGCGACCCCGCTGACGAGTCCCGTCTCCACCGCCACCCGGCTCACCTCCGCCAGCCGCCTCACCGTCGACCTGCCCGTCCCGGGCACCCGGCTGCGCTGGTTCCTGGACGGGCGCGAGCTGCCCGGACAGCGCGGGCGTACCGCGCCCGACCTCGCCGCCCTCCACCCGGGCGGACCCCGCTCCCGGCCGCACCTGCTCACGGCCGTCGCCACCGACCCCACCCCGGCGGTGGCCGACCCGGCGCTGCGCGAGCACCTGACCGGGAGCCTGTCCTGGCTGGTGACGCTCTGACGCGCGTGCACCACGGCGACGGCCCCGGGCCCGGCAGCGCGGCGCTGCCGGGCCCGGGGCCGGTCGTCCGTACCTACCGCCCGCCCTCTCCCGGCCTGCGCGGGGGGTTGCGCCGCAGCGGGGCCAGTTCCCGGGCCAGCGTCCGCACGTCCACGGCTATCCGCGCCGCGAGTTCGCCCGGCCCCGCGTCGCCCGGCAGGCGCCGGGACCAGGAACGCGCCTTGGCCGGACCGTCCTGGACCATGTCGAAGTTCAGCCGGACCGCCCCCGCCACGTCGGCCAGGGTCACCAGGATCCGGGTGTCCACGAGGTCGATCGTGACCTCGTTCCCGATGCACGAACACGCCACCAGACCCTCGATGTCCTCCTCCGCCAGATATCTGGCCAGGGGTACCGCTCTCCCCCGGATCAGGTACGGACGTATCACCGCCACCACAGACCCCGCCCCCTCTCCAGCTCACCGGACACGCCGACCACCGTACGGCCCGGCAACGGCGCAAGCGCGCCGCAACGACCGGGCCCGCCCATGCTCCACCCATAGCCCCCGGATCGCCAAGTCCAGGACGTCCCAGGCGACTTGACCGACAGCACTGGCCCGGCGCACCGGCGCACGCCCCGGCGCACTCGGGCGCCCCGCCGCCGAGCCCGGCGGCAGCAGGCCGGCCGCACCCGAAACGCACGAACGCCCGCCCGCACGAGGCGGACGGGCATTCCCCCGGCCGCGCAGCCCTGCGGCGCGCGGCCGGGCCGCTCAGCGGCCCAGGCGGCTGAACCGGCCGTGCAGGACCAACGAGCGGCTCAGGGCCGCCAGGCCCGCCGTGCAGAGCAGCGTGCGGAGCATGTTGGCGGCCACCCAGGTGCCCTCGAACTTGGCGCGCACGCCGGCGAAGTCGTGGATCTGGGACGGGTCGCCGGCCGCCGCCAGCTCGTTGTTGAGCGGGATGTTGACGCCCATGGTGACCATCAGCGCCACCACGTACAGCACCGTCGCCCCGGCCGCCCACAGCGCCGCCTGGCGCCGGCCGGCCTTGTGCTGGAGCCAGGCCGCCACGCCGGTGGCGGCGAAGGCTCCGACGAAGACCAGGCCGAACATCCCGTTCTCGATCGACGAGTTGATGTGCTGCATCGCCGTCACGTACGTCCGGTCGTCCCCGGCCGCGAGGCCGGGCATCACCGACACGTCGAAGGCGAAGAACAGGCCCGCCATCAGGCCCATCGCGATGGTGGCGCCCGCCAGGACGGGCCCGGCGGCGCGGCCCTGCCCGACGGTTCCGCCGTACGGTGAACTCCCCTGCCGCACACCGCCGATGGCCGACGGGACCGCGTACGACACCGGTGCCGACCTCTGATCCGAACGCATCACAGGACCCCTTTTCACTCTCCCGGCCCCGCAGGACGCGGCGCCGGCGAACAGCGGAACGAACGACACCACCCACCGTGCGATGCCACCCGCAACGGAACCGCGACAACCGGAACCCCGCTACGCGCCACGACACTTGCGGCACCGGAGAGTGCCGGGTGCCGGGAGGAGTCCAGGGGAGTTGGGAAGGGGCCCGCGGTCACAGAACCGGGTTCAGGGTGCGCCGGTACCGGCGCTCCAGCACCGTACGGCCGATCAGCCGCACCGGGCCCGGGATGGTGGCCGACACGGCCCGCACGGACGCCGCGTCCGCGCCGTCGAACATCCACGGCTGCAGGTACGTCATGACCTGCCCCGGCGCGCTCTGGATGATCCGCCGCTCCACCCGCAGGTACTCGTCCACCGGCAGGCCCGCGATCGCCGGGAACACCACCGGTTCCTCGTGCCCCAGGTGCTCGCGGATCAGGTTCTCGAACCCCGCCGCGGCCTCGGGCAGTTCGGCGATCCGGCGAGCGGAGAGCACGTCCGCGACCCGGCGCATCGTCCGGTCGAGCGCTTCGTGGTCCTGCTCCAGGATGCCGCCGCCGTCGAAGCCGGCCAGCCGCTCGCGCAGGAAGGGCCAGAGGATCTCGTCCTCGCTGTGGTGGTGCCAGTCGATGACGGCCCGCAGCCGGCCGAACCAGTCCGCCAGGGCCGCCGCGGGGCCCCAGCCGCCCGCGGACGAACCCCGGGCGGCGGCCGCGCTCAGCCGCGCGGCGTCCCGGCGCATCGCCACGTGCATCAGCCCGAAGCCCCGGATGTGCCCGGGCAGCGCGCCCACGCCCTGCTCACTCGACCAGACCTGCTTGCCGTCCGACATGGCCAAACCTCCACTGTTATGTCCGGATACACGACCGACGCCCGCCCGGTGGCGGCCTGTTCGGGCCGCCACCGGCGAGCCGGATCACACGTTCCACACGCCCGAGGCGGCGGCCTCGCGGGCGAAGTCGGCGAAGTCCCGCGGCTCACGCCCCAACGCCCGCCGCACCCCGTCCCCCAACGAGGCGTTACGACCGTCCAGGATCACCGAGAACAGCTCCGCGAAGTCCCCCGGCAGACCCGCCTCCTCCAACACCCCCCGGTACACCGCCTCCGACACCGCCTCGAACCGCACCTCACGACCCGTCGCCCGCGACAACTCCACCGCCACCTCCGCGAACGACAGCAACCGCGGCCCCGTC
>NZ_JBIUYQ010000051.1:0-14299 GCF_044744605.1 Kitasatospora sp. NPDC087271 | reverse complement strand
TCCGACAGGAGGCCGTCCACACCCTCCCGGTCGGTGGTGTGGTCGTCCGCGAACCGACGGTCACCCGTCGCGTCCGGCACGTACTTCACACAGACGACGATCCTCAAGCTCATGAGTGGTTCTCCTGTCACGGTCGCGCTGGTCGATGGCCTCACGTCATGCCGAGGGTACTGAGTGCCAATCCCGGCCCGGCCGCGCCCTGCGCGCCGTGGGCGCCACCTGGACCGGCATACCGTGTCGGCGCTCTTCGACTGGTGTCGGAGGCTCCATGAAGAGGATACGGCACTCAGTACCCCTGGTAAAGGAACTCAGTACCCTTCCCGGTGTGTGCTGGGCCTCAGGACGCCCTCAGGCGGCCAGCACCACGGCGGCCTCTCCCGTGTAGACGCGGAAGGTGAGGGACTCCTGGAGGTAGAGCCGCACGGTGTCGGCGTCGTGGGAGAGGTAGCCGACGGAGACGTCCTGGCCGAGGAAGAGTTCGAAGTCGCCGCCCCGGGTGGAGAGGAGGAGGGCTCCCTCGATGGCGGGGGCCCAGATGATGTCCCCGTCGAGGAGCCGGGCGAGGTGGTTGTGGACGGGGTAGCCGTGGTCGCTGGTCTCGTTGACGGCGGTGAAGGTGTCCGCGCCGAGCAGGAGCGAGTAGGGGCCGCCGACGCCGGCCAGGCGCAGCGCGGTGAGGGCGCGGCTGACCGCCTCGGGGTACTCGCGGACGTCCTCGGGGAGCTGGACCGGCGGGTTGGTGGAGCCGGCCCGGATGCCCTCGATGGCGGCGGCGCGGTAGCCCTCGAAGACGGCGCGGTCCTCGGCGAGGGCGATGGTGCGGGCGGCGTCCTTCACCGGCTGCCAGTCGGAGTCGCGGGAGCCGCGCTCGACGTCGTCGACGGCCTCGCGGCGGACGGTGAAGGGGACGCGCAGCTCGACCACCGGCTGGGCGGCGCGGGCGTGGGCCTGGACGCCGTCGGCGGGCGGTTCGATGCCGGTCAGGTGGCCGGTGCCGACGGCGGCGAGGGTGGAGCCGTCGGGGCCGTTCAGGTCGACCACGCGGCGGCCGGCGATGTGGAGCTTGAAGGTCTGGCGGGCCTCCTCCTCGATCTCCGCCCAGGCTGCGGCGGAGACGGGGGCGAGGTCGCGGTGCAGGTTGTTCATGGTGCGGGTCCTTGTCGGGAGGTCCGGTTCAGGGCGTGCCGCGCAGGCTGCCGATGCCGAGCGAGCCGGTCGCGGGGGGAGCACTCGGCGCGGGCGGAGCGGGCGGAGCCGTCCGCACCGGGGGCGCCGATGGCGCGGGCGGCGGGGCGTCGAGGAAGTCGGCGGTCGGGACGAAGAACAGCGAGCCGGTGGCGGCGGTGGAGAAGTCGAGCAGCCGGTCGGTGGTGCCGGGCGGGCGGCCCACGAACATGTTGCGCAGCATCTCCTCGGTCACCTCGGGATCGCGCGCGTAGCCGATGAAGTAGGTGCCGAACTCGCCGCCGCGGTCGAACGAGCCGAAGGCCATGTTGTAGCGGACGATCTTCCGTTCCTCGCCGTCCGGCCCGGTCACGGTGCTGAGCGCGACGTGCGAGTCGGCCGGTTTGACGTCGTCGTCGAGCTCGATGTCGGTGAGCTTGGTGCGGCCGACCGCCCGCTCCTGGTCCTCGACGCTCAGCGCGTTCCACGCGTCCAGGTCGTGCAGGTACTTCTGGACGATGACGTAGCTGCCGCCGGTGAAGTCCGGGTCCTCGGCGCCGACCACGGCGGCGGTCTCGGCGGCCCGGCCCTCGGGGTTCTCGGTGCCGTCGACGAAGCCGAGCAGGTCCCGGTCGTCGAAGTACTTGAAGCCCTGGACGGAGTCCACCACGGTGGCCGCCCCGGCCAGCCGGCCGGTGAGCTGGCCGGCCAGCTCGAAGCAGAGGTCCATCCGGGCGGCCCGCAGGTGCAGCAGCAGGTCACCGGGGGTGGCCGGGGCCCGGTGGCGGGTGCCGGCCACCTCCCGGAAGGGGTGCAGGCCGGTCGGCCTGGGGCCGTCGAAGAGCCGGTCCCAGGCGTCCGAGCCGATGCCGGTGACGCAGGTGAGGCCCCCCTCGGGGGCCCGGAAGCCGACCGCGCGGCGCAGCCCGGCGAGGTCGGGCAGCAGGTCGCGGACGGCGTCCTCGCCGCCGGGCTCGACGGTGAGGACCAGGAAGACCGCCGCGCTGGTCAGCGGGGAGAGCACGGCTTGCGGTTCGGCCTGCATGGCGAGGGTTCCTCCACGGTGGTGCAGGAGGCCGGGCGGCGTCCCGCTCATGGCCGGTGGTCAGCGTGCCGCGGCTGCCGCCGACCGGGCGGGCCGACGGTGTGACGGACCAGCGGCGTGACGGACCAGCGGACATCTGATCATGCGTACGATTACACCCCATAGCGGACCATTCGGCGCGGGCGGCACTCCCCCGAACGGCCCTCCCGGACGCGCCGTCCGCCGAGGCCGTTCGGGGGACGCCCACGGCCGGTGGGCACGCGGAAGGGGCGGACGCGCCGTCACGCGCCCGCCCCTTCCACCCCGGCTGTCAGACGCGCAGGGCCGCCAGCTGCTCGGCGAACGGCACCACCTGTTCGGGCAGCGCCGGCGGCACCGGGCCGCGGCCGGCCAGCAGTGCCGCCAGTTCGCCCGCCGCGCGGTCGATCCGGCCCGGGAGGCCGTCGGTGAGCCCGTCCCCCGCCGTACCCCAGTCGTCGGTGGCCGCGTAGACGGCGGTCGGCACCACCACCGCGCGCAGGTAGCTGAACAGTGGCCGGACGGCGTGCTCCAGGGCGAGCGAGTGCCGGGGCGTGCCGCCGGTGGCGGCGATCAGCACCGGCTTGCCGGTGAGCGCGTCGTGGTCGACCAGGTCGAAGAAGGACTTGAACAGGCCGCTGTAGGAGGCGGTGAAGATCGGTGTCACCGCGATCACCGCGTCCGCGCCGGTCACCGCGTCGATCGCCCCGCGCAGCGCCGCGCCGGGGAAGCCGGTGACGAAGTGGTGGGCGATCTCCGTGGCCAGGTCGCGCAGTTCGACCACCGTGACGTCCACTTGCCGCCCACCATCGGACAGTTGACGGATCGTCGATTCGGAGAGGCGGTCGGCCAGCAGCCGGGTCGAGGACGGCTCGCTCAGCCCGGCGCTCACCACCACCAGCCGGTACGCGGTCACTTGGCCACCTCCACGCTCTCCCCGTCGACGGACTTCCCGTCGGCGGACTCCTCGTCGCGGGCCGCGACCCGCGCGGCGTGCGTCGGCCCGTCCGGCACCGCGGCCGGGCGGTTCCTGGCGAACTCCTCGCGCAGCACCGGTACGACCTCCTCGCCGAGCAGGTCCAGCTGCTCCAGCACGGTCTTCAGCGGCAGGCCGGCGTGGTCCATCAGGAACAGCTGGCGCTGGTAGTCGCCGAAGGACTCGCGGAAGGCCAGCGTCTTCTCGATGACCTCCTGCGGGCTGCCCACGGTCAGCGGGGTCTGCTCGGTGAACTCCTCCAGCGAGGGCCCGTGCCCGTACACCGGCGCGTTGTCGAAGTACGGGCGGAACTCCCGCACCGCGTCCTGCGAGTTGCGCCGCATGAACACCTGCCCGCCGAGGCCGACGTACGCCTGCTCGGGCGCGCCGTGGCCGTAGTGGGCGTAGCGCTCGCGGTAGAGGGCGATCAGCTTCTGGAAGTGCTCCTTGGGCCAGAAGATGTTGTTCGCGAAGAAGCCGTCCCCGTAGTAGGCGGCCTGTTCGGCGATCTCCGGGCTGCGGATCGAGCCGTGCCAGACGAACGGCGCGACGCCGTCCAGCGGGCGCGGGGTGGAGGTGAAGGACTGCAGCGGGGTGCGGAAGCGGCCCTGCCAGTCCACCACCTCCTCGCGCCACAGCTGGTGCAGCAGCGCGTAGTTCTCGATCGCGAGCGGGATGCCCTGGCGGATGTCCTTGCCGAACCACGGGTAGACCGGGCCGGTGTTGCCGCGGCCCATCATGAGGTCCACCCGGCCGTCGGCGAGGTGCTGGAGCATCGCGAAGTCCTCGGCGATCTTCACCGGGTCGTTGGTGGTGATCAGCGTGGTCGAGGTGGAGAGGATGATGCGGTCGGTCTGCGCGGCGATGTAGCCGAGCATGGTCGTCGGCGAGGACGGGACGAACGGCGGGTTGTGGTGCTCGCCGGTCGCGAAGACGTCGAGGCCGACCTCCTCGGCCTTGCGCGCGATGGCCACCATGGCCTTGATCCGCTCGTGCTCGCTCGGGGTGCGGCCGGTGGTCGGGTCGGGGGTGACGTCGCCGACGGTGAAGATTCCGAACTGCATGCTGCTCACCACACTCCAGGTCGGCCCCTCGCCCGGGCGCTGGGGGCGCGCGGCGTTCTCGGGGCGGATCGTTAAACTTTCAACCACCTTAGCACCCGGGTGCGGATCGTTATTCCCGCCCACAATTGAGGGGGGAGCTCCGGAAGGGCGGCGAACCGATGGCGACGTACATCGCGGTGAGCGCGCTGAGCCACGAGGGCCTGGTGCGGCAGCACAACGAGGACAGCCTCACGGTCGGGCCGTGGACACTCTGCGCCACCGTGACCGGCAACCCGCAGACCCTGCTGTTCCCGCTCGGCCCGCCCTGCGTGGTCGCCGTGGCGGACGGCCTGGGCGGCCACCCCGGCGGCGAGGTCGCCAGCGCCCTGGTGGCCCGCCGGCTGGCCGCCGACGGCACCGGACTGGACGGCGAGGAGGCCGTCCGGGAGGAACTCCAGGAGTGCAACCGGGCGGTGTACGCGGCCGCCGCCGGCGAACCCGAGCTGGCCGCGATGGGCACCACGGTGGCCGGCCTGGTACTGCTGCCCGACCGGGCGGTGGCCTTCAACGTGGGCGACAGCCGGGTCTACCAGGTCACCCCGGACGGGCTGCGCCGGGTGAGCGTGGACGACAGCCCGCCGCTGCCGCCCGGCCGGCGCACCACCTCGGTGGTCACCCAGACCCTGGGCGGCTCGCTCGGACTGACCTTCGTCGAACCGCACGTGCGCGCCGCACCGCTGGCCGCCGGCGACCGCTACCTGGTGTGCAGCGACGGCCTGACCGACCCGGTGCCGGAGGAGGAGCTGGCCGCGCTGCTCGCCCGGCCGCACGACGGCTCCGACCGCGCCGACGGGAGGGCCGCGTTCGAGCTCTGGAAGGCGGCGATCGCGGCCGGCGGGCCGGACAACATCACCCTGGCGCTGGTCCGGATCGGCGAATAGGCCCTGTCACCAACCTCCGTGGTCAGTACACCTGGCCGCCGGTGGGCACGGACCCGCCCCGGCGGGGCGCCGAAGCGCTCCGCCGGGGCGGTCACCTGTCCGTGTTCGGTCGCTCGACGAGCGTCCGGTCAGAGTTCGCTCGTGACGCTCACCCCGCTGAAGCCCTGCTGGGCGTAGAGGCTGAAGTAGACGTAGCCGGCCGGCGGGTTGGTGATCGTCAGGGTCTCGGAGTTGTCCGGCCCCGCCGAGTGCGCCGTGCTGGCGTCGGTGTACGCCCAGGAGGCCGGGTTGTAGTAGAGGTCGCCGTTGCCGGTGCCGCCGCTGGTGGTGACCTTCACCTGCTTGGTGCCGGCCGGCACCAGGAGGTAGAAGTGCGCGTAGTTGCCGGTGGTCGCCGCGATGTTGCTGCGGGCGCAGTTGGCGTCCAGCTTGCGGATGTCGGTGCCGGCGCACTCCGGCAGCTGCGGCTGGGTGGGCGTGCCACCGCCGGAGGCGCAGGCGCCGTTGGCGCACGCCGTCAGCCAGCTGTCGAAGCCGGCGTCGTAGCGGGTGCCGATGGTGGTCTTGAGCAGGGTGCGGGCGCCGGCCCAGTCGCCGACGCGGTACTTGGCGAGGACGGAGTCCAGGTCGCCGCGGTGCTGCTCCAGCATGTAGCGGACGGCGAGGTAGCCCCAGCGGTAGACCCGGTCCTGGTCACCGTAGGCGGTGTCGAAGAGGTCGCTCAGCTTGTAGGTGTGCTGGGCGGCCGCCGCGATGGCGGCGTCGTTGGTCACCTTGCGGTACGAGTACGAGATGTACTCGGCGAAGCCCTCGACCCACCAGACGGTCGGGGTGGTCATGCCGGCGTTGAAGTCGCCATACATGTCGAACCGGCCGTCGAGGTAGTGGGTGTACTCGTGGTTGAGGTTCCAGATCTCGAACGACGGGCGGGCCCACTCGGCCTCGTAGCAGAGGAAGCGCGGCTGGTTGCCGGCCTTGACCGGGTCGCCCTCCAGGTACATGCCGCCGTTGTTGGTGTCGATGCCGTA
Organism: Kitasatospora sp. NPDC087271; assembly: GCF_044744605.1. NCBI lineage: Bacteria > Bacillati > Actinomycetota > Actinomycetes > Kitasatosporales > Streptomycetaceae > Kitasatospora > Kitasatospora sp. NPDC087271. The sequence goes on along the minus strand of NZ_JBIUYQ010000051.1, from coordinate 8,084 downwards.
GATGGCCGCGGCCAGCACCTGGTAGTCCAAGGAGGAGTGGAAGACCACGACCTCGATCGTGGTGTTGCCGTCGTCCTTGACCGGACCGTTGTCGCGCACCACCGAGTGGAAGTATGCGTCCTGGCCGGTGAGGCTGGTGCAGGCGGTGCCCAGCTGGGTGTTGTCCAGCGCCTGGGCGATCAGCTTGATGCTCGGGCTGCAGGTGTAGTTGACCGTCAGCACGCCCGCCTTGAGCTGGTCGGAGGCGTTGCAGGTGCCGTAGTAGGCGCAGTTGGCGGCGTCGTAGTAGCCGACCCCGTCCGCGACCGCGGCCCACTGGTAGACGGTGCGACCGTTCGGCGCGGACTGCGCGACCAGCGACTTGGCGAGCGGACGGACCTTGGGCTGGAGCGCCGTGTCCTTCAGGAAGCGGGTCAGCTCCTTGGCCGCGTTGTAGACCAGCACGCCGAAGTCGCCGCCGAGCTGGTCGTTGTTGCGGGTCGCGAAGCCGGACAGCGCGTCCAGCACGCTCGGGTCGGCCTCGACCGCCGCGTCGAAGCCGGTCACCTGGTGGCCGCGGAACAGCACCGTGAAGACCGGGTTCACCGCCCAGGCCATGCCGGCCGGGTTCCAGGTGGCGCTGTTGTAGTCGTTCAGCAGCTGCTTGACCACCGGGAGGTAGCGGATGTTCTCCTGCGCGCTGTCGATCAGGGTGACGGCCTCGCCCAGGATGGGCGCGTTGCCCGCGGCGACGTCCCGCACGTGCGCGCCGCCGAAGAAGGCGTCCAGCCCGGAGCGGATCGCCGTCTGGAGGGCGGTGCCGTAGGTGCCGACGTCGTCCTTGTGGTACCACTGCGCGAAGTACCCGGCGCGCAGGTACAGCACCAGTTGCTCGACGGAGGTCGAGTTGTCGCCCGGGTAGCTGCCGGACGCGTCGCGCAGCGCGTACGCCACGGTGGTCATCTGCTCCTCACGGAACGCGCCCCTCGCGTCCGCGCCGGTGAGCTGGAAGAGCCCGTTGATGCACTGGATGTCGGCGGCCTTGATGTGCTGGACCAGGTCGCCGCCCGTCCGGCCGGTGAAGTCGCCGACATTGCAGGGCTGTGCGGCCGCCGCGCCGAGGGCGAAGGCCTTGGCGGTCGGCCGGGCCTCGGCCGGCCGGGTGTCGAGCGGGAGCGGGGCTCGCTGGTCGGCAGAGGCGAACTGCCGGTCGGTGTGGCCGCGCTCGGGGGCGCCGGCGGCGGGCTGCGGCGCCGGTCCGGCGGGGGTGGTGGGGGCGGACGCGCCGCCGCCGGGGGCGGCGGCGGGGGCGGCCTTGCTCTGCGGGGCGAACAGGCCGATCGTCAGGAACATGGTCAGGGCGAGTACTAACAGCCTTGCCAGCTGCGGGAGTCGCAGCAGACGCGCGGAACTCACGTGGGGGCCTCCGGGCCGTCGTCGGCCGCAGTGGGGGTGCGGCCGGTGGGGTGGTGAGGACCGTTGGCGACGGCGCCTCGTGGGCGGCTCCGTCGTACACACGGTGGGGAGTGTGACATGTACCATGGCACACATCACATGACGTTGGATAGCCCCGCTCATGTGAGCGATTGGCGGGGGAACGACGCAGGGGCCGTGATGGCGAATCGCCACCACGGCCCCTGCGCTTGGGGGTTGACGCCCCGCTCGACTACTTCCGCAGCAGCAGGATCACGCCGGCCGTCACCAGGCCGACCAGGACCGCCGCCGCGCCGTACGCCAGCCGGTGCGCGCGCAGCACCGGCAGGAAGCGGTCCACGGCGTAGCGGCCCGGGCCGGTCAGGGCGAGCGCGGCGGCACCCGCCGTGAGCAGCAGCTCGTACTCGCTGCCCTTCGGGGCGAAGAAGCCGCCGCCCCAGGTGACGGCGATCGCGTTGACCATCGTGCCGACGATCGCGGCGCCCGCCAGCGGGGTCAGCAGGCCGACGGCGAGGGCGAGTCCGCCGAGCGTCTCGGTGAGGCCCGCGACCACGGCCATGGCGTTGCCCGCCGGGTAGCCGCTCATGGTGAAGAACTGACCGGTGCCGTCGATCCCGCCGCCGCCGAACCAGCCGAACAGCTTCTGGCTGCCGTGCGCGGCCACGGTCAGGCCGAGGGCCAGGCGCAGGAGCAGGAGTCCGGCGTCGTAGGCGTGCGGGGAGGTCGTCGCGGAGTCGGGGGTCACCCGGCCCGGGAGGACGGTGGTGGTGGGGGCGGTCGTGCTCGGGCTGCTGCTCGGCATGCGCGTCTCCATCGATCGGGATCGGTCGTAGGGGTGTGGTGGCGCGGCCGGGCGGGTCGCCCCGCGGCTGTTGTTCAAATTTGAACCGGCCACTCCTCGACCGTACCTTGGAGTTCGAATTTGAACAACTGACGCATCGTGGACAACTCGCGGGCCGGACCCCGCCCGGGGCAGGGTGGAGACATGGCTCAACGCAGGCAGCACCGGCGGACCGCGAAACCCGGCACGCCCTACCCCGAGGCCCTCGCCGCCTTCGGCGAACGCGTCCGGCTGATCACCCCCCGCCAGTGGGACGCCCCCACCCCGTGCGCCGGCTGGTCCGTCCGCGAGCTCGTCAACCACCTCACCGGCGAACAGCTGTGGATCCCCGAACTGCTGATGGGCGCCACCATCTCCGAGGTCGGAGGCCGCTTCGACGGCGACGTCCTCGGCGACGACCCGGTCACCACCTGGACGGAAGCCGCCGACGCCGCCCGGGACGCCTTCGCCGTCCCCGGCGCCACCGAGCTCACCGTCCACCTCTCCTTCGGGGACGTCTCCGGGCAGTACTACCTGGACCAGCTCACCACCGACCTGGTCATCCACAGCTGGGACCTCGCCGAGGCCGTCGGACGGCACACCCGGCTCCCGGCGGAACTCGTCGACTTCGCCCTCGGCGAGTTCGCCGGCTACGGGGACCTCTCCGGGAGCGGCCTGTTCGACCCGCCCCTGCCCGTCCCCGACGACGCCGGTCCGCAGACCCGCCTGCTCGCCCTCACCGGGCGGCGCGACCGGCCCTGACCTGCGGCGACCGGCGTGGTGCCGGACGCCGGATACTGGAAGGAGCGGGGGCCGCGATCCGTGCGAGAGGCGGGCACGCCATGAGCCGCAGGCCGGACATCCTCGGCGAGTTCACCGCCGACCACCGGGCGGTCACCGAGCTGCTCGACCGGATCGAGCAGGCACCCACCGGCGCCGCCGAGCGCACCGCCCTGCTGGCCCGGCTGACCGACCTACTGTTCACCCACTGCGCGGCCGAGGAGGAACACCTCTTCCCGCTCGTGCAGCACGACGTGCCGGACGGCGGGGCGCTGGTGTTCGGCAGCATCCACGAGCACCTGGCGATCGGGCAGTACCTCTCCGACCTCCAGGGGCTCGGCCCGGCCGACCCGGCCTTCGACACCCTGCTGCGCGGCCTCGCCGACACCCTGCGGCGCCACCTCGCCGTCGAGGAGAAGCAGCTCTTCCCGGCCGCCCGCAAGGCCCTGCCGGCCACCACCCGAGCCGCGCTCGGCGACCGGCTGCGGGCCGAACGCGCGGAAACCGCCGAAGACGCCGAGGCCACCGGGCCCGCCGAGGCAGGCAGCGCCGAGCCGTGAGCCTCAGTTCTTCGGGCTGATCACCGCGAAGCGGCCGCCCTCCCGGTCCTGCAACCGGGCCACCCGCCCGTACGGGGAGTCGAAGGCGGATCCCACCGCCGAACCGCCCAGCTCCACGGCCCGGGCCAGCGCCCGGTCCGCGTCCGGGACGGCGAAGGACACCTCCCAGTGCGGCGGCAGCCCCGCCGCACCGCCCGCCTGCTCCCGCGCCAGCGCGGCCACGCTGTGGCCCTCCGCCCGCAGCACCACCCGGTCGTGCTCCCAGCGGACGTCGAACCGCTCCGGGTCACGGCCGTCCCAGCGGAACACCTGCCCGTAGAACAGGGCCGCCGCGAACGGGTCCGGCGTGCGCAGCTCGATCCAGACCGGTGCGCCCGGCAGGTCCAGCCGCCGGGCCCGGCCCAGCGGGCCCTCCCAGATGCCGAACACCGCCCCGGCCGGGTCCGCCGCGAAGGCCACCCGCCCGGCGTCGAAGGCCAGCGGGCCCACCGCCAGGGTCGCGCCGCGCTCGCGCACCGCGTCGGCGGCCTCGTCCGCGCTCTCCGTGCCGAAGTAGCTGGTCCACGCCACCGGCATCGCCCAGTCGCTGCCCGCGACCCCCAGCCCGGCCACCGCCTCCCCGCCGGTCACCGCGTGCAGGTACGGGCCGAAACGGTCCGGCCCCGGCTCGAACTCCCAGCCGAGCAGCGGCCCGTAGAACGCCTTCGCCCCCTCCAGGTCCCGGGCCGTCAGGCTCACCCAGCACGGAACGGCCGCCACGCAGCGCACCTCGGCGGTCTCACCGCTGCCCATCGCGGACCTCCTCGCCACCCGGCCGCCGGGCCCCTCCCGACTCCCACGGCCCACCGGCCGCCCGGGACGCCCACAGCCTAGGCCGAAGGGCGTAGCGCGTTCCGGGAGGCATGGCCGGGATCAGCGCACCCAGTTCTTGAGCGGCTCGGTGTCCAGCGAGATCCCCACCGGCTCGGGGAGGTGGACGGTCTTGCCGAACGGGAGGATCTGCGCGGTCTCGTAACGGACGCCGTCGGGCTGGCTGTGGACGGTGACCTCGGCGAAGTCGCGGTCGATCAACAGGTAGACGGGGATGCCGGCCTCTGCATAGGCCCGAGGCTTCTCGACACGGTCCCGCTGATCGGTATCGGAGTCGTAGGAGGTGACCTCGGCGACCATCAGCACGTCGCTGGTCTCGGCCCACTCCGCCGTGCCGACGAAGGCGTCTGCATGCGCCAACGTGCCGTCCGGGCGGGCAAAACTGCCACGGTAGCCCTGGATCTTCAGCCCCTGATCGTGCAGATAGAGCTCAGGCCGAGCCTGAATGCAGCTCCGCAGCAGCCACTGAATCATGCGGCCGTGGTCGCCGCCTGGCACGGGCTTGACCCCCAGCTTCCCGTTGATGAGCTCCGGCCGGATGCGTTCGGCGGTTCGAGTCAGAAGACGAGCGAACTCCTCGAACTCCTCGGGCTGCATCTGCGGGCGGTCGGAGGTCGCGGTCACGGGCTTTCCTCCTTCGCCTGGGCACCCCGTGGGGCAACGAACACACCGGCAAGTGGTCACGGGCCATCTGGATTCCGACGATAGCGCCCACCGCCCGGCCCTCCCAGTCACACCAGAGCGGGTAAATGTGACCCAGGTCACATGGAAAGGCGAAATTTCCGGGGAAGGAATCCCCGTTTGGTCTTTCGTAGGCAGAAGCGGGGAGAACTTCCCCGGTATCCTGAAGGAGCAGTCGCCGTGACCACCGCCGCCACCGAGCCGGTCCGACCCGTGGAGACCGTCCGTGCGCCCAAGCTGCGCGCTGACGCGACCCGCAACCGGGAGCGGATCGTCCTGGCGGCTCGCGACGCCTTCGTCGAGCACGGCGCGGACGTGCCGCTGGACGAGATCGCGAAGCGGGCCGGGGTCGGCAACGCCACGCTGTACCGGAACTTCCCGGACCGCTCGGCGCTGGTCCGCGAGGTGGCGCTGCTCGTCAAGAGCCGTATCCTGGCCCTCGCCGAGACGGCGACGGTCGAGGCGGACGCCCCTGACGGCGTCCCGTTCGACGCCCTGCAACGGTTCGCGCACGCGACCGTCGCGGAGAAGCTCGGCGCGCTCTGCCCGATGTTCACCAGCCATGTCGACCCGTTCGACCCGGACCTCACCGAGGCCCGCGAGCGCCTGACGGCCGCCGTGGGCGGTCTGATGGAGCGAGCCCGGGCGGCGGGTGAACTGCGGGCGGACGTCGACCACGGTGACCTGTTCATCGCGATCAGCCAGCTGACCCGGCCGCTGCCGGGGACGTCCTGCCAGCTGCTCGACGACTTCGTCCACCGGCACCTGCAGCTGTTCCTGGACGGGCTGCGCACGCCGGCCCGTTCGGTGCTGCCCGGCCGGGCCGCGACCTTCGAGGACTTCCAACCCCACCACTGACCCACCAGCGGTACCCCGACCGACCGACCCGCCCTCCGGACCAGGCCGACCACCGGCCCGCCAGGAGCCGATCCCCGAACGCCCCGCACCGACGCCCCGTACGGCGACCAGCCGTCCCCGTACGGTGGTCGACCCTTGTCGCACGCCACGCACCGTGAAGTGAGTACCCCCATGCCTGAAACCGACGCCCGACCGGCGACGCTGCCCGATCCCCGGCGCTGGAAGGCGCTGATATTCATCGGCCTCGCCCAGCTGATGGTCGTCCTGGACGCCACCATCGTGAACATCGCCCTTCCGTCCGCCCAGCGGGACCTGGGCATCTCCGACGGCAACCGCCAGTGGGTGATCACCGCCTACGCGCTGGCCTTCGGCGGCCTGCTGCTGTTCGGCGGCCGGATCGCGGACCTCTGGGGCCGCAAGCGGACCTTCGTGGTCGGCCTGGCCGGCTTCGCCCTCGCCTCCGCGCTCGGCGGCGCCGCGGCCAACACCGCGATGCTGCTCGGCGCCCGCGCCCTCCAGGGCGTGTTCGGCGCACTGCTCGCCCCGGCCGCGCTGTCGCTGCTGGCAGTGACCTTCACCGAGGCCAAGGAGCGCGCCAAGGCCTTCGGCATCTACGGCGCGATCGCCGGTGGCGGTGGCGCGATCGGCCTGATCCTCGGCGGTCTGCTGACCGAGTACATGAACTGGCGCTGGACCTTCTTCGTCAACGTCCCGTTCGCCATCGTCGCCGCCGTGGGCGCCGTCCTGGTGATCCGCGAGCCCGCCGAGGGCCGCAACCGCAACCGGCTGGACGTCCCCGGCGTGCTGCTGGTGACCACCGGCCTGGTCTCGCTGGTGTACGGCTTCACCCGCGCCGAGTCCAGCGGCTGGACGGCTGCCAGCACGCTGGCGCTGTTCGTCGCGGCCGCCGTGCTGCTGACCGCGTTCGTCCTGGTGGAGCGCCGGGTCAAGGCCCCGCTGCTGCCGCTGCGCGTGGTGCTGGACCGCAACCGCGGCGGGGTGTACCTGTCGCTCGGCCTGGCCGTGATCGGCATGTTCGGCCTGTTCCTGTTCCTGACCTACTACCTGCAGCTCGTGCGCGGCTACAGCCCGGTGCTGACCGGCGTCGCGTTCCTGCCGATGGTGGCGGGCATGATCACCGGCTCGACCCAGATCGGCGCCCGGCTGATGACCCGCGTCCCGGCGCGGTTCCTGATGGCCCCCGGCTTCCTGGTCGCCTCGATCGGCATGCTGCTGCTGAGCAACATCGGCCTGGACACCTCCTACCCGATGCTGATCCTGCCCGGCCTGGTCCTGATGGGCCTCGGCATGGGCACCGCGTTCATGCCGGCGATGAGCCTGGCCACGCACGGCGTCCAGCCGCGCGACGCGGGCGTCGCCTCGGCGATGGTCAACACCTCGCAGCAGGTCGGCGGCGCCATCGGCACCGCGCTGCTGAACACCATCGCGGCCAGTGCCACCACCAGTTGGCTGGCCTCGCACGCGACCGCCGCGGCGGCCTCGTCGCCGGCGGCCGCCCAGACCCTGCAGTTCCAGGGCATGGTGCACGGCTTCACGACCGCGATCTGGGTGTCCTTCGGGATCCTGGTGGCGGCCTCCGCGATCGCCTTCACCCTCGTGAACGCCGGTCGCCCGGACGCGGCGTCGGCGTCGGGTGCCGGTGCGGCGAAGAACGACGAGGTGCCGGTGCTGGTGCACTGACGCCTGCGGGTTGCTCGGGTGCGTACGCGGCCCGTCCGGTGTCCCCTTCCTGGGGCTCCGGGCGGGCCGCTCGCCGTTTCCGGGTCCGGCGGTTCCGGGGTCGGCCATTCGGGGTCTGGATCACAGCGACCCCGGGTGGAAGTGGGGACTACTCCCCGATTATGGTGGCCCCAGCGAGAAGCGGGGAACTATCCCCACTTCCTTCCGACCGAGGTGCGTGCACATGACCCGGAATCAGAACCCAGGACGGGGGCGGCGGGCCGTCGACTGGGCGGACGGCCGGCTGGGGATCCACACCCTGGCCAGGGCCAACCTGCGCAAGATCTTCCCGGACCACTGGTCCTTCATGCTGGGCGAGATCTGCCTCTACACGTTCGTCATCATCATCCTGACCGGTGTCT
>NZ_JBIUYQ010000050.1:0-14462 GCF_044744605.1 Kitasatospora sp. NPDC087271 | reverse complement strand
CGCCGGACGCCCCGTCACCTTCGTTGTCCACCCCACAGGCCGCCCCACCCGACACCTCCACGATCGAGGTGTTGCGACGACCGGTTGAACCCACCCAATACACGTCCATCAAGCTCACAACCCGCCTGCTGAAGGCGGGAATTGAGCCGAGCATGGGCGCCGTCGGCGACTCCTACGACAATGCCCTGGCCGAGAACTTCTGGAGCGTTCTGAAGACCGAGTGCGTACGTCGCACGACCTTTGGGACCCGCACGGACGCCGACCTGGCGCTGTTCGCCTACATCGACGGCTTCTACAACACCCGCCGCATCCAAAAGCGCCTCGGCTGGCTCAGCCCCGACGAGTACGAGGCGAAGTACTACGCCGACCAGGCGACGGCCGAACCAGTGGCCGTCGAACCGCCTGAACCCGTCCTGACCAGGTAATCAGCACCTCCCGCACAGCGGGGGAAGCTCAGGGAGTCGGTCCGCTGCGCTTCGGGATGAGTCCGCAGCAGGTGTCGGCCGCCCTGGACGGCGAGGTGCCGGCCGAGAGCTGGGGCCACCGCCCCTTCCCGGTGGGCAGCCCTTGGGAGGACCAGGGCACTCCCGAGGAGTGGCACGTGAGCAAGGAGTACTACGCCCGGGCCGGGGTGAGCGCGCACTACTTCTACGCGTCGCAGGCGGGCAGGGGTTCCGTGCTGGTCCGAGTGAGCGTCCACGGGCGCAGCGGCCCCCTAGTGTCCCTCTACGGCATCGAACTGATCGGCCGCAAGCCCTCCGCGTCGAGGCGGACATCATCCGCTACATCCAGGACCGCGGCCTGGACCTGCGCATGGGTTGCGGCGGGGACATCAGCCCGGGCGACTCCCAGGTGTGGGCACGGGCGGAGCGGGCAGGGGAGACCTCGGTCAGCGCGGCCTGCTTCTGCATCGAGGACTTTGAGTACCACGGCTGACCCCGCGTCCAGAAGCCGATCAGCCAGTCGACGCCGGCTCCTCTCCCGTTCCACGCAGACGTTCAGGCCTGCTCACTCCGGTCTTCCCGGCCGCCCGATGCCGCGCTGATTCGACTGGCTGCGTAGGTGAGACCGGCCAGCGCACCACCCGGCTGCTCCCGGCTCAAATCGCGTCGCTCTATGCCGGAGTGGGCGGCTACGCTCGCGCCATGGAACTGGAGCAGGCACTGGAACCGCTGCGTCGGGTGCTGCTGGAGCGCGACCTGGGCGGCTATCCGGGGACGGTCTCCGCGGCGGTGGAGGCTGCGCGGGCGGCACTGGCCGGCGGGGCGGACACCTTGAGCTTGTGGGAGCTCGGCGTGCTGTCCGAGTCGGACGTTCTGGAGGCGTGACGGCTGCTGGCCGAGCTGGAGCAGGAATTCTGGCCGGTGCTGGGGCTGCCTGCCACCGTTGAGGGCTGCGACCGGGCGCTGGCCCGGTACTGCCTGCGGGACCTGCTGGACGGCCGCGTCGATCCGTTGGTGGCGGCTGAGCGGATCGGCTTTGAGCTGTGCCCCGTCGACGACCCCGGCTCGCCTCTGCGGCCGGTCCGCGGATGGCTGTACCGCGCGGAGGACCAACAGGAGCACTGCGGCAGGCTGACGAAAGACCTGGTGGCCGAACTGCACGACCTGGCCGCCCAGTTGCTGGCCGGTCCGCTGTCCTGACGGTCGGGTCCCGATAGTGCTTCCGCCCCGGCTCCCGACACCGAGCCGACGGACCCGTGCGGCCGACGACGGACCCGGTCTCCGCGCCGACCGCACCGCCGCTCGCCGACAGGGCGGCGTACCAGCAGCTCCGCCACCAGATGTGCGAGCTGGCCCAGGCCCGCCAAGCCGCGGTCTCCGGCCGGCTCACGTTGTCGCGAGCATTCCCATGCCGTGAGGCTGCAACAAGAGGTAGAGCGGAATGAATGAGTTGCCGCAGACCGCAGAGGCTCCATACCTGGTTCACCGAGAACGAGGAGCAACTGCGATCACGCGGGGTCACGGGTGACATCCAACGATCACCTGATGACGGCCGACCCAAGACCAGCGCATGGATGACGGTGGAGACCGACGGCTATGTCGCCATGCTCATCGTCTGGGACAGCGGCGAAGCTGAGCTGGAGTGCGGTGACTGGGCCAGTGGCCGGATCCGGCAAGAACATCGCGATCTCCGCAACCCGGACCAGCTCCTCGACGCCATCGAGGCCCTTCTCGAATGGGCCCAGGTGAAGAGCGGAGGACCGCAGTGAGCGGCGACGCGCCATCATGCGACAGCCCGATCATCACCCGCGTGACCACTTTGTGGGCTGCCCATATGCGCGAGCCCTCCCCTGACGGGCTGCGCTGGATCGACGCACCCAGGGGTCCACTGGTGAGCCCAAAAGCCGCCACGGGATGATCTTGAAGGGCTGGGTCTCGGTCTTCGGCCCACGCGGCCGACCTGCGACCAGTAGCCTGCCGGTCGTGAAGCGCGAAGACGAGACGGACGTCCGGCCGGTGACGGTCGAGCAGATCGGTGCGGCGCTGGCCGCGTTGGGCCTGTACGACGGGGCCAACACTACGGCCGAGCACGCGGCGGAGGCGGCACGCCTGGGTGGTCCGGACGCGTTCTTGTAGCGGCGTGCGTGCCCCTGACAAGATCGTCGGGTCCCCCTGTGATATTTCACCCAGCGAGGGAGCTAACTGGTGGTGCTCTGGTCGAGGTCCGACCCTGCGGAGTGACCTCCGCCTGCCAGTGGTCGTTATCCAGGCATGACCAAGCGTTTCCGTGTCGCTGCCGCCCTTGTCCTGGCCGGTACCACCCTTGTGATCGCTTCTCCGGCTCAGGCCGCCCTGCAACCCAGCGTCAACACGAAACCTTCCCCTCTCGAATTTTCTGGCGTTGGTCACTACACGCAGGTGATGTGGGCGAAGTCCTATAAAGTCGGCTGTGCCTACATGAAATACGCAGCTCACGGCATGGATTACGTCGTGTTGGCATGCAACTACGCTCCTTCGGGCAACCCCGTCCCCACGGATGTGGCTATCCTGCCGTCGTAGTAGCCACGCGGTCGGCGCCCTACTGAGTCCCTCGTTCCACGAGATGGTCTCTCAGGTGCAGGGATCATCGAGATATCGGCGCGCTGCTGAGCGGCAGCCTGCTCACCGGACCTGCCCCTGCCGCCTGCCCTGCGCCGCCGGTCCGCCGTCAGGACCGCGGTCGGCCCGGCCCTCGGCCCGTCACCGCAGGACCGTGGACGGTCCGGCCCTGCGGGCATTGTCTCCAGCGGTCGGTCACAGAGGAGTACGGGCACCGGTTTCCGGTCGAATACTCCTCAACCCCCGGACGAGCGCTCGGCCCCCTGGCCTGCTACTCGCCAGATCCTGCGTGCTCCCGATCTTCCACTTCGTCTCAACCCTTCTGGCAAAACGGGGGCGTTCCGTCGCGGGGACCACCGGTTGTCCTGCGGGTTCGTTGCCGGTCCCACTGGACCTGGTGGTATCTCACCCGTCTCAGGTACAAGTCCGCCGATTCGCGGTGCGCGTGGCTGACAATCCCGTCGCGGGCGACGTTCTACCGCTTCGCATGGGGTTCCTTCTTCCTCATCCGGGTGTTGGCCTGTCAACCTGGGGCACGGGGACGGGCACGGTACCAGGACAGCTCGAAGACGCCTGCCCACAGCCTCTGGGCAACCGCTTCCGCTGGGTGCCCCATCGGGCACGGCCCGTCGGAAGCAGGCGTCTTGCAGGTTCCGGTCTCCGATGACGAGACAGGTCCGGCCAACGGCCAGCCCACGACGGACAATCCGGTGCGACGGGTGCCGTCGTGCCGGCGAAGCGCACTACTCGCGCCAGACACCGAGGAGCAACGTATGAGGATCAAGGTGGGACGCCGCACCGGAACGGTCGCGGCGGCCTTGGCAATCAGCGCTGGTGTGGTGATTTCGGGGGCAGCCAGCGCCGCTGCCTCCGCTTGGGTCCGAACAACCACCAGCAACTGGGTCGGTATCTACAACAACCCCAACACCTCGGGCAAGACCGGCGCGGCGGATCTGCCCCCGGGCTCCGAGATCTGGGCCGACTGCTGGCAGGTCGGCGAGAGCATCGGCAACTGGGGAGACACCTGGTACCGCGTCACCTACGTCTGGTACCCGGGCGCTTCGAACTACGTGTACTCACCGGGTTGGACGTTCGCCGGATACGTCGACAACAATGCGAACACCGTCGATCGGAACCCCAACATCCCTCGGTGTCAATGAACTTGATGCCGACCCGGGCCCCGACTCCGGCTACCGCATCAGCGTCGTGCACCGCCTGCGTGAGGGCATATCGGCGATCTTGGTGACCTGGATCACCGCCGTGACCTCACTCTGCATCAGCACAGGTCAAGCGACGGCCGGGCACTCCAGAGGAGGAGCCCGGCCGTCGTCATGTCAGCAACCGGCTCGGTCCGGACTCTCCCCTTCGCTCTCCCTCTCCCGGGACCCCCGCCTGCCCCGCCAACCAGGCCGGGACCGGACAGCAACGGCAGAACCGCCGCGGACTGCAGCCGAGTGGATGGCCAGGCGCGGCGTGCTCCGCCCCCGCACCCGTGGCCAGCGCCCGGCGGCGCTGGACCCGCCTACCAGCGGGGGGCTCCCCCCCCCAGCCCTGCGCGGGCTGGACAAGCGATGCCGCCTGCCCTGCGGCGCCAGCCCGCCACCGGGGCCGGCCCCGCTGCCGACCCGTCGCCGCACCGGTCACGCCGAAGACGGCGTGACACTGCCCAGTTGCCACCGGAGATGGTGGTCAATGCCGAGAGTCGGCCGGGCCGCCTACCGAACCGGCCTGCGTCGATTACCGAGCGGTTGCCGAGGTCACCACCCAGCTGACGACGAAGACCTTGTTGTCCACCTTCACGACCTCGGAGCGCTCGCCAGAACCGCCGGGTAGCTCACACCGGCCACCGGGCCGCAGCGCCAGCAACAGCAGGGCACGGGCACCAGCCACCTGAACTCGAAGGCATGGAAAGGGCCGTCAAGGCCCGGGTCCGGCGGCAGCCGGACTTCCGTGACTGGCGAAGTGACCTTCGCCTGCCACGGTGAGCAGGCCGACATCCCTGCCCAGCCCAGGCTGCGGTAGCGGTACAGCAACCAGCCCGCCGGAGGCTCAGGGGTGACCGTTGGAGAACGGCTTGTCGCAAGAGCTACGAGCCATCAGGGTGAGGGCTCAGCCGCTCGGGACGGGGCCCTCGCGGCCGTGCAGAGGTTCACCGGGCTCTTCGTGCGACCACGGAGTCGCAAACCATGCTCCACCTCGCAAATTGCGGTCGCACCAGCCCCGAGTCTGGCCCTGGAGGCCAGGGCCAGACCGCTACCACCGGTGATAGCGGTCTGGCCTACCTGTGCCCGCCCAGGCTGCGACACTGGTGACCATGACTGACCGCCGAGCCCTCTCCCTGCCCGCCTTCTCCGAGCCCTCCGCCGCGCCCGCTCCGTCTGGCGGGCGCCGCCCGAAGGTCGAGCAGGGTGCCGACTTTCGCCAGCCGCCCGGTGAGACCGTGAACGCGCCTGCCCCGGCCCGCCGCCGCCTCTCGCCCGGAGGCCTGACCTTCTCCGACCCGGACCGGCAGATCTGAGTGCTACCACCACGGGTAACGCGACCATCCTGAGGCGTGCATAAATCCCCGGCCCGCCGACCGCGTCCCGGTGGCCTGCGGGCAGGCGCCCGCCGGACCCGAGACGCACACTCACTGGCCATCACCGGCGGGCGCTGACCTGCGGCGGTTTCATAAATCACCCCCCGTCCGAGGTCTCCGCGACGGGCGCAAATCTATAAGCCGACCCCTCTGGCCTGCGGTTCTACCAGCCGTCCATCGCCCCGACGTCCCCGGAGGAGGGATGGGAGCACATAGTGAGGGCGCGGGCGGTGATGGCAATCTCTGAATTTCCCCACCCTGCGCTCTCAGGGTGGCCGGACCTGCTCGGTTCGTCTCCCCACTCATCGGGTCCGGGCTCAGGGCCGCTGCCGGGATGCCGGGCGGTAGGGCCGGCATCCCGGCAGCGGCCTTCAGGCGGTGACCAGGGCTAGCAGGAACCCGTCGTATCCCTTGGAGCCGACGGTCTGGATCGAGGTGGCCTCCAGACGGGGGTGCTCGCCGATCATCTCGGTGAAGCGCCGTACCCCCTCGACCCGCGGGTCACCGCTGTCCGGATCGGTCACCGCTCCGTCGCGCACCACGTTGTCGCCGACGATCAGGCTGCCGGGCCGGGTCAGCCGCAGGGCCCACTCCAGGTACTCCGGGTTGGACGGCTTGTCGGCGTCGATGAAGACCAGATCGAAGGGCTCCTCGCCCTCTTCCTGTATCTCCTGCGCCAGCAGCGGCAGGGTCTGTGCCGCCAGGCCCTCGCGTACCTCGACGACGCCGTCGAGCCCGGCACGGGCGATGCTCTCGGCGGCGGTCGCCGCGCACGCCGGGTCGGCCTCCAGGGTGACCAGGCGCCCGCCCTCGGGAAGGGCGCGGGCCAGCCAGATGGTGCTGTACCCGCCGAGGGTGCCGATCTCCAGTACTCGGCGGGCGCCGCCGAGCCGGGCCAGCAGGTGCAGCAGCTTGCCCTGGTTGGGGGCGACCTCGTGCGCGGGCAGTCCGGCCGCGACGGCGTCCTTGCGGGCGGCGACCAGCACGTCGTCCTCCTCCACCAGATGCCCGCCGAAGTAGGCGTCGACCGCCGTCCAGGTATCCTGCGACATGGTGAGTTCCCTTTCGATACTTACCTCTTGGCCGGCACGACACTACACCTCCCGACACCGCGCACCACCCGCCCTCCCTGGAGCCTCCGTGAACCCCAAGACCCCCGGCCCTTCCGACGACAGCTGCGGCATCGCCCAGGCGGCAGCCGTCGTCGGCGACTGGTGGAGCCTGCTGGTGCTGCGCGAGATCGCCCGGGGCCACGTCCGCTTCGACGCCCTCGCCCGCGAACTCGGCGTCTCCCGCAAGATCCTCTCCGACCGGCTGACCGCCCTCACCGACCGCGGCGTGCTCGCCCGACGCCCCTACCAGGAACGTCCACCGCGCCACGAGTACGTCCTCACCGAACAGGGCCGAGGCCTGCTGCCGGTACTGGTCGCCCTCCAGGACTGGGCCGACCGGTGGCTGCTCGGCGACGGATCACTGACCGGACTCGCCGAGGAGCAGGGTGCCGAGGCCCGCCGCGTGCACGCCCTCGTCGGCACCGTGCTGCCGCACGGGATCGCACTGCCCGCGACCGACGGCCCGCCGCGCGACCCACTGGCGCCCGGCCGGCCCACGGTGCTCTTCGCCTACCCCGCCACGGGCACCCCTGGGTCCGCGCCCGGCCAGCCCGTGGTAGCGGACCCGATCCCCGGCAACGCCGGATGCACCCTGGAGAACCGCCTCTTCCGGGCCGCCTGGCCCCGCTTCCACACCTCAGGAATCGCCGTGCACGGCGTCAGCACCCAGAACCCACCCGCGCAGGCCGCCTTCGCGCACGCCGAAGGACTGCCCTTCCCACTCCTGTCCGACGCCCGCATGGACCTCACCGCCGCCCTGCGGCTGCCGGTCTTCCGTGCCGGCCAGGAAGTACGGATCAAGCGCCTGCTCCTCGTCTGCGACGCCGACCGCACCATCCGCCACGCCCTCTTCCCGGTCACCGACATCCCGGCAGCGGTGGAAACGGCCCTACGGACAGCCCACGCCCTCACCAACACCTCAACCCCCGGCCCGTGACCGGGCCCCTGCCCGCCCCCACCCACCACAGGCTGGCCCCTGCCCACCCCGATCCCATCCTCCTCAAATCAATGAACGGCCCAACCAACTGGTGAACAGGGAGCAGGCCTGGCCGATTTCGCGGATCCTCATCAGCGGCCTGTACGCCGGAGGCCGGGACCTTGAGGGTAAGGATGTTCGCGCGGTCGAGGAACTTGTCGCCGTCGGTGCCGGCGCCGCGGAACAGGGCGGCGATGCGGGTGGTGAAGGTGGTGGCGCGCAGGCCGAGGCCAGCGCCAGCGCCTGGCGGATCGGCTTTGAAGATCGGCGGCTGGCCGTGCAGGGACGAGCGCGTTGGTCCGGTGTGGGCCGCCGTGCCCCGCGCAACCGCAGAAGTGGCCGGGTCCCGCACGCTCGTCGACGTGCGGGGCCCGGCCACCAGCGTACGGCGACTTCGCCCTGGTGCCGACCCCGGCTTGGGACGGCGCCCGCCCGCTTCGCAGGGGACACGGCTCTGTCCTCCGTCCTCCGCTTGGAAGCGTGTGCCGCGTCCGGGGGCCGATCGGCCGGCGTAGCCGGCGTACAGGTGAAGGTCCAGAAGGTCGGTGGGTGGCGGCCTTGGAACCATATCGCTAGCCGGGGCGGCTGGCCTCTCTAGGCCGTTGTCCGCTGGACGTGGTAGCTCCAGCGGGTGAGTGACCTGACAACGGTTTCGGCACCGATGGGGTTGGCGCTGTGGACGAAGACAGCTCCGATCTGAAAAGGCTGTCCGTTGAAGGCGGCTTCTTCCATGAGGGTCACCACCGGCATGATGGTGTCGTCGCCACCGAGATCGTGGTCGAGCCACAGCTCGTCAATGAAGCTGTTGCGGTGCTCTTCCAGAAGCTGGATACCCTCACGGCTGGTGCGGGCAATCCGCGTGGCCTGGGGAAGGGGGCGGAGGTCGTCTATGCCGAGGACGACGGGCATCGGCGAGGTGGGGCCTTCTTTCACTGGGTGATTGTCACAGTAGGTGGGCGGGATAACCACGGAGTATTGAGGATCTGTTGGGCGGGCGGTGCCCATATCAAGGCCGAGTCACCTCGAAGCTGGTGGGGTGGCGTTCCATATCGTGTTGTCGCTGAGCGCGGTTGTCCAGCGTGAGCTTGTCGTCCGGGATAGCTACGCTTCCGGGTCATGTGGAGACAAGTAGCCCGTGACGTGTTCCCCGGCGCCGATTTCAGAGATCCCACGGACGAGGCAGTCCTGGCCGAGGCGGAGCGGAAGCTCGGGGAGGAGCTGCCGGCCGGGCTAAAGCAGTTGTTGCTGGAGAGCAACGGGATCGTCGGGCAGATCGGCGTGGACACCGTCTGGAGCATCGAGCAGATCGTCGAGCAGAACGTCTACTTCCGGTCGGACGGCTCCTTCGCCCAGCTGTACATGCCGTTCGACGCCCTTCTGTTCTTCGGGGACAACGGTGGCGGCGACCAGTTCGCCTTCGTGCAGACGCCACGGAGGCCGGACATCTTCGTCTGGGAACACGAGACCGACAGCCGCCGCTGGGCGGCCCGTGACCTGCGGGACTACCTTGGACGCTCACTCGCCGAGGGTGGAGACGACTGGTATCAGTAGTCCCATGCCCGGGTGTCCGCAGACCGGCCGGGAAGGAGGGGGAAAATCGTCTGCATGACGCCGCTTGCTTCCGCCGACAGCCGTTCCGGGCAACAGGCCGCCCGCCTTCCGCGCTCCCTCGGGGAACTGGAAGGGCCGACGGCCGGCCGGGTGGAGCTTCCGCTGCACCTCGCATGGTCGGGCCTTCGCAATTCGACCTGGAACAGCCGCGGCAGCGAATGGGCCTGTACCGGATCGTGCTGAACGAGGGCATGCGAGAGGACCTTCCACAGCTCCTAGAAGTCTCCTGAAGATCTTGCTTCGGACACCCGATTCACCCCGGTTTGCCGGGAAATGCCAACCAGGTCGAACTGGTGCAAGCCGGGCGCGTTTTCAAGATCTTCATCAGCCTTCTAGACGCCGGCCTCCTCGTGGCACAGTGGCCGGTGCTGAGGACACTGGTCGGCCCCGCCATCCGCACGGTGTGGGAGACCGCCTTCACCGAGCTCGCGACCGCAGCCCGCCCCGCCGCCGCGGCGTGAGACTGACCCCGCTCCACCGGCGCCTGCTGGCCGACGTCCTCGCCGTCGGCGCCCCCGTACCGGCTCGTGCTGACCGACGGCTACGCCGTCCAGGCCCACGGACTGGCCGACCGGCTCAGCCAGGACCTGGATGTGGCAGCCGAGCACCCGGCCGCGATGAAAGAGATCGCCGAAGCACTCACCGCAGGCCCGGTCGAACGAGGCTGGGCGGTGTACGAGGTCGAGGTCGTCCCCCTGTCGGGGCGCCTGGTCGTCACCGACCCCGGGACCGGCGAGAGCTGCGAGGTCGACGTCCTCAAGGAACACCTCTGGAAGCCCGCCGTCCAACTGGAGTTCGGCCCCGTCCTGCGCGTCGACGACGTCGTCGGCACCAAGATACGAGCCCTCGCGGACCGCCGCCACGCCCGCGACACCTTCGACCTGGCCGAGCTGCGTGACCGCCTGGCCGGCGCGGACTGGATCGACGACGCCGAGTTCGCCGCGTACGGCCTCGGCGACAACGCGATCGCCGGCCTGCGGACGTGGGCGCAGGAGTGGGTCGGCGACCTGGACCGGCGCCTGGAGCCGGTACGTCGCCGGAGACCACCAGCGCTGACCGGCCCCCTGGGCGCGCCGGTGGGACACGGGAGCCGGTTCTGGCGGCCGGGGTGGTTGCGGTGGTTCCCAGCCTCGTCAGGCCGGCCGGTTGTCCGTCGGCGTGGTTGGGGGACTGTCCGGATCGGGGGCGGGCAGTGGCCAGTTGGGGTGGGCGAGGTGGTGGCGCAGGGCGTTGAGCCGGGCGAGGTGGTGGTCGAGGGCGGCGTTGACGGTGCTGGTGGTGGCGGCCACTCGTGCTTCGAGGTCGTGGATCCGGTCCAGGAGGTCCTGCCAGCGTCTTTCGGCGGCGGTTGCAGGGTCAGGTGCGGCGTCGGTCGCTGTCATCGCGGAGCTGGGTGGTGTGGTGGGTGAGGGTGTCGAGGCGGGTGGCGAGGTCGCCCTGGCCGGTGCCGAGGTGGGGGCGGATGGCGGCGAGGGGCTCTATGAGGTCGGCGGGGTCGGTGGCGCCGAGGGCGGCGGTCAGGGCGGTCTGGGCGGGACGGGCGGCGGGAGCGAGTGCGGCCGTGGTGATCTGGGCTGCGAGGACCCGCAGCTCGGCGGCGTGGTCGCGGGCCCAGACGGTGACCGATCGGTCGGCGGCTCGCCGGTCGCGGACGGCCTTGACCCGTTCGGCGCCGGTACCGGACCGCGAAGCGTCGGCGGCGGGCTTGAGGCGCAGGTAGCGGTTCTCGGCGGCCTGGCGGCTGGCGACGCCCATCGGGTGGGCGAGATCGGCCCAGGTGGCGCCGGCCTCCCGGGCGCTCTCCACCAGGCCGGCTTCCCAGCCGGCGAGCTGGCCGCGCAGTTCGCGCAGCAGGACGAGTGCGGCCAGGGCCTGCTCGGGGCCTTCCTGCTCGTCAGGGGCGGTCGGCGGCCGGGACGCGGAGTTCTGGGCGGTGCGGACGGCGTCGTCGATGGCGGCCAGCGCCGCCGCGGCCGCCAGGAACGAGACGGGCTCGGCTGGCGGGGAGGCGTAGGGGGCGGCTCTGCGGGACTTCTCGCTCATACAGTCACTCTATAGGCGACATGGAAACTTGTCATCGGATCGATGACGCGCTAGAAAGGAGTCAGGTGAAGCGCACTGGCACCCATTCGATCAGTGGAGGTGTTTCGCAATGCTGCTGCGCACTGACCCGTTCCGCGAACTGGACCGGCTGACCCAGCAGTTCCTCAACACGACCGGCACCTGGTCGCGTCCGACACCGATGCCGCTGGACGCCTACCGGGCCGGCGACGAGTACGTGATCTGCTTCGACCTGCCGGGGGTCGACCCGGACGCGATCGACATCGACATCGAGCGGAACATGGTCACCGTCAAGGCCGAACGCCGCCCGCGCCAGGAAGGCGAGGACATCAAGTGGGAGCTGTCCGAGCGCCCCCTCGGCGTGTTCTCCCGCCAGGTCATGCTCTCCGACACCCTCGACCCCGCCGGGATCACCGCCGACTACGACGCCGGCGTGCTGACCCTGAAGATCCCGGTCGCCGAGAAGGCCAAGCCCCGCAAGATCGCGATCAGCCACAGCGGAAGCCGCAAGCAGATCCAGGCCTGACCCGTTCCCCGATGCCGTTCCGGCCGCTCCCGATCTCTCCCCCCTCGATCGACAGGGGCGGCCGGAACACCCCCCGACCGCCGGGCCGGCCTCGCCCGGACCGGCCTACCCGCAGCGACGCGGAAACGCCATGAACGGCCACAGCAACCAGCCCTTCATCGTGCGAGCCCACGGCGAGATCGACCTCGACACCGCACCCTCGCTGCGCCGTGCTCTGGCCACCGCGCTCGAGTCGCACCGGGAGGTGGTGCTGGATCTGTCAGAGGTGACGTTCATGGACTGCGCGGGCCTGGGCGCCCTGGTCCGAGCCCGCAACCAGGCCGACCGGTGCGATGCCCGCCTGGTCCTGCGCGGGGCCGGCCGCTGCGTGATGCGGCTGCTCAAGCTGACCGGGCCGCACCGGCGCCTGGCCGTCGAGCCTTGAGGTCACCCGGGCGCGCCGGGCCTTGGGACGGAGGAAGAACCGCGATGACGCTTCGATGGGAGGCGTTCCTGGAAGAGGTCCGGGAGCGCGGTGAGTACGACAGCCCGCAGGAGGCCGAGCGGGCCGCCCGGGTGGTCCTGGCCCTGCTCGGCGCCCATCTGGTCGGCGAGGTGCGGGCCGAACTGGCCGCCCGACTGCCCGAGACCATGGCCCTGATCCTGCTCAACCCGCTGCAGGCCGCCGAGCCCCTCAACGCCGAGCGGTTCGTGCGCGCGACCGCGGCCTGGATCAAGGGCGCCACCGAAGCCACGGCCCTGTGGGACATCGGCGCCGTCCTGTCCACAGTGGCCGACGCCGCCGGCGACGACCTCATGGACCAGGTCCTGCTCCAGCTGCCACCCGGCTACGACCTGCTGTTCGGCCGCCCGACCACAGGGACACGGCCCTGACCACCCCCCCACACGCCGCCGGCCCGCCCAGCGGCCAGCCCTGGAAGGCCCCACGGTCATGACCCGCTACCGCCACCTCCTCCAGCAGGTCCGCAACCTCGGCCGCTACCCCACCGACGAGGAAGCCGAACGCGCCCTCGACGCCGTCCTGGCCCTCCTCGGATCCCAGCTCACCGGCGACGAACGCTGTGACCTCGCCACAGCCCTGCCCGAACGGGCCCGCGCCGTCCTCGCCGCCCAGATCCCCCTGCCCCATCCCGTCACCGCCCCCGCCTTCGTCGAAAGCCTCGCCCGCACCCTGGGCACCAGCCTCACCGCCGCCCGCTGGGACGCCTCCTCCGTCCTGGCCGCCCTCACCACCCTCACCAACGACACCCTCACCGACCGCCTCCTCGCCCACCTGCCCCGCGGCTACGCCCTGCTGTTCGGTCGCGCGGACCTGGCCGCCGTCGCCTGAAGCAGCGGACCCGACCCGCCAGCGCGGAGCGCTCCGCGCCGCCCTGGCAAGCACCCAACCGCACACCGAATGAGGCGAGGCAACCGGATGGACAGACCCCAGCGCTACGCGGTCACCCTGCCCGGCCCGCCCGGCCGACATGGGCCGCCCGAGGTCGTCGTCGTCCACCTCACCGGCGCGTACACCGTTGCCGGGGAACTGGTGTACGCAGATGAGGCGGGCGCATTCCGGGTGGCGATCGAAGGAGAGGTGGCCCGGCCGCTCACCGCGTTGCCGGGGCCCGGCTGCCATGTCTGCCTTCACGCCGTGCCATTGCCCTGACCAGATGCTCGCGGCCCTCGGTGCCCGGGCGCCGTGCCGCACTCCCGAGCCGGTGGGCAGCCGTTCACGGGCCGAGTTCCCGTCACCGCCGTGACATCGCCGGTTGCACATGCACCCTCACGCCTGTGCACGCAGAGTAGTCGGAGGCGGGGTCAGTGGTGGTGGCCGCTGCGAGGCGCGGGGATGCGGGGTAGGACGTCCCAGAGTGGCTGGTTGCCAGCTGCCCAGCGGGCGAGGGCGGTGCGATCGACGAGCTGGATGCCGTACTCGGTGCCCCAGCGATGGGCTTCACGGGAGAAGCGGCCGTTGGTGACGACGACGGCGACATGGGCTCGGTGGGCGCGCTGGTAGGTGCCGGCGAGGGCGTACAGGACGCCGACGCCCACCGGTTTGCCGCTGGTCGGGTCCTGCTTGTGCTTGCACTGCACGGCCCAGCGCCGGCCCGCCGGGCCCTCGGCGAGGACGTCCACGCTCTGGTCGTTGGCCCTTCCGACCTTCCGTGCGTGGCAGCCGTCGCGCTGCAGCAGGTCGCGCACCGCGTACTCGAACGCGTCCGGTGTCATGTGG
This sequence comes from Kitasatospora sp. NPDC087271, assembly GCF_044744605.1. Taxonomy (NCBI): domain Bacteria; kingdom Bacillati; phylum Actinomycetota; class Actinomycetes; order Kitasatosporales; family Streptomycetaceae; genus Kitasatospora; species Kitasatospora sp. NPDC087271. Next base: position 339 of record NZ_JBIUYQ010000050.1, on the reverse strand, counting down.
TCGACCCCGCCCGGACCGCTGAGCGCCAGACGCAGCTGGCGGCGCGCAGCCGGTGCTCGCGCGCCGCCAGCGCGCGGTGTCGCAGGACGACCGCGGCGGCGGTGCCGACGGTGAGGACGACCGCGGGGATCCACCAGTTCGCGGCCAGCCAGCGTAGGACGGCGGCCGCGGTGCTGAGCGCCAGGAGCGCCAGAAGGGCGTAGGCGAGCCAGGTGGCGTCGTCGCGGCGCGCGGGCCTGCGTCCTCGGTCCGGCCGGGTCGCTGTCTCGGTGGCTGCTCACGGCTGGGGTGGGCGCGTGGGTGCCGGCCGGCGACTTGACGATCGAACCGGTGGTGCTG
>NZ_JBIUYQ010000049.1:0-16569 GCF_044744605.1 Kitasatospora sp. NPDC087271 | reverse complement strand
CCGCCCCCGCGGCCCGCGTCCCCCCCGCCCGGCACGGCCCCGCTCCCTCCCCCCGGGTTCTGGGGGGCGGGGCCCGCCCCCTAAAACCGCGCCCCCCCCCCCCCCCCCCCCCCCCCCCCCCCCGCAGCTCTGGTAGCTAGAAGGCCGTGTGGGTCAGCCAGTGGTCCAGCAAAGCGCGGTCGCCCGCCACCGTCACCCGGTCGTCCTGCGGCGGGAGGCGGCGGGAGAGCACCAGCGTGCGGTCCGCCACCGCGCCCGACACCACCACGTCGGCCTCGACCCGCCCGCGCTCCCACCGCAGCGCCTCGGGCGCCCTGGTGACCACCCAGCCCTCCGTGGACCTCGGCCGGAACCCGACCCGCTCGCCCCGGCCGCGCAGCTCGGCGACCGCCGGCCTGGCCGACTCGAAGGCCGGCGTGCACAGCAGGTCGAGGTTCTCGCTGATCACGTCGGCCGCGAGGTCGTCGGCGATCTCGAACGCGGTGCCCGTCGCCGACGCCGCGTCGTAGTGATGGACGCAGGTGTCGCTCAGCTGCCTGCGGAGCCAGAACGCCGCCGGCCGTGGCCCGAAGAACGTGGGCAACTCGGTGTCCGCGCCGGTCTCCTGGACCGCGCGGACCAGGTCCTCCGCGCCCCCGCGAAGCCACCGGGCCCGCCCGTCCGGGGCGCCGGGATCGGCCTGCCACGGGTCGGGGACGGGCAACTGCTCGCGCGTGCGGACGAGTTCGGCCGCCCACCGGTGCTCCTGGCCGAGATGCCCGACGAGGGTGCGCAGCGGCCACCGTGGACAGGTGGGCACCGGGGTGTCCGGGTCCCTTCCGGCGACCGCGCGGCCCGTCCTCGCGCTCTACTCCCACAGGCCCTCCACGAGTCGTGCGGTGTCCAGCGTTGATGTCATGACGGCGCTCCTCTCTCGGGGTTACCTGGGTACGGTAGGAACTCCAGTCCGGTGGAGGTTCAAGTGCCTTTGCTCGATGAGATGTTGGGGATCGGCGAGCTGGCCCGGTTGACGGCCGTGCCGGTGTGGACCATCCGCTTCTACTGCGACGAGGGCATCGTCGACTCGGTGCGCAGCACGGGCGGGCACGGCAGGTTCGACCGGGTGGTCGTGGAGCGGCTGGGCCTGGTCAGACGGCTGCGCAGGCTCGGGCTCGGGCAGCCTCGAACGCTCCGCCCGTCCTGGCGCCGCCGGGGTGTGCTGATCGCAGCGCCAGGCCCGTCCGGGTGAACGGCAGCCCGGGTTGCTTCGTCCACGCACCTCGAAGGCGTCAAGCTGGCCGCGAAATCCGTACCCCCGAGGAAAGGCCGGTCGATGGCTCGCGCGCTGATCGTGGTGGATGTGCAGAAGGACTTCTGCGAGGGAGGGAGCGTCCCGGTCGGCGGGGGCGCCGACCGGGCCCGGGCGATCGCCGAGCTGGTCCAGGGCCCGGAGCGGGAGGGCTGGGCGCGGGTGGTCGCGACCCGGGACCACCACATCGACCCGGGCCCGCACTTCTCCGCGCGGCCGGACTTCCGGGAGTCCTTCCCGGTGCACTGCGTGGTCGGCAGCGAGGGCGGCGAGTTCCACCCGTCCTTCGCGCCCGCCGTCGACGCGGGCGCGGTGGACGAGGTGTTCTTCAAGGGCGCGCACTCGGCGTCCAAGAGCGGGTTCGAGGGCTTCGCGGCGGACGGCACCCGGCTCGCCGACTGGCTGCGCGGCCAAGGCGTGGACGCGGTGGACGTGGTCGGGATCGCCACCGACCACTGCGTGAAGGCGACGGCGCTGGACGCCGTGAAGGCCGGGTTCGCGACCAGGGTGCTGCTGGACTACACGGCGGGCGTGGCCACCGACACCACGGTCACCGCCCTCGGCGAACTCCGGCAGGCGGGCGTGGACCTGACGGGCACGCCGGTCGTGCTGGCCGGATGAGGTTTGCGCGAGAAGTCGGCCTGGCCGACTTCTCGCGCAGGTGTGGTTCAGACGTCCCGCTGCCCACCCGATCCACGTGTCGCGGTCGGCACTTGAGTGACTGGTTGAGACCGCTTGTGTCGGTCCGTCAGCTGTGGTGTGTGAGATATGTGGTGCAAACACGACCATTTGTGGCGGGTCGCTGTTAGGGTGCCCATCTGAACGCCAACTCTCCATGATGTGAGCGGCATTGGAAGAGAGGGCGTCGACTCCACCTCCGTAGCCGACACCCGAGGAAGCGCGTGAGAGCCGAAGACGTCCCCCTGCTGTTCCAGGAGCTGGCCCGCGAGTTCGCGGACGTGACCGACATGTCTGTGGCGGCGACCGGCTCGTTGGCCCGAGGCGAGCACCGCACCGGGCCCGCCGGCGACATCGTCTCCAACCTCGACCTGATCCACGTCGTGGCCGACGGGGCCGACGTGCCGGAGGTCCGGGCCGTGCTGGGGCGGACGATGCGGCGGATCTCCGACACGTTCCGGATCGAGACGACGTCCGTCATAGCCAGGCTCCCGGCGTTCCGGCTGGCCGGCCACGCCCACTACCGGATCAGCATGCGGCCCGAGTGGTTCTGCGACGGCCTCGGGCTCGGGCCGGAGGCCTTCGACCATCCCGGCCACGACGAGGACGACCCGCGCGCGGCGCTGGCCTGGATGATGCAGCCCGTCCCCTACTACCTGGCCAAGGCGACCATCCTGGACCCGACGACCAACCTCGCCAAGGCCCGCAGGGCGGCGGTGCGGCTGGCCGACCGGTTCGACCTGGAGGACATCCGCGAGGGCCTCGACGACCTGCCGGGTTCGCTGCGCACCTTGATCGCCAAGCACGACATCACCCCGCTCGAATCCACCGCCCGCTACCTCGCCGCCCCCACCCACCCCGCCATCGCGCAGCTCGTCCGCGACGCGGTCTTCGTCGAGGGCATGGGCCTGTCGTCCGCCGACTCGATGGTCGTCATGCTGCCGTCCGCCCCGAACTGACCCGTACCGGAGAACACCGAATGTCCACCCGGCAGCACGTGGAGATCCTGCCCCCGCACCCGTTGCGGGCCGGCTACGACCGGGCCCTGGAGCGCGGGTCGATAGCCGACGCCTTCCAGCGGCGCCTGGAACCCGCCAACTTCACCCCCGGCTACCTCGGCGCCCTGACCGAGCGGGTCGAACAGGCCCTGGGCCGGGACCCGGGGGACGAGGCCATGCGGTGGCGCCTGGCCTTCCTCCTGCTCCAGAACAACGCCACCGCGGCCGGCGTCGAACGGGCCGGGGAACTGCTCGCCGGCGCCACCCTCCCGCAGGCCGTCCGCCTGGCCCGGCTGGTGGCCGGGATCCGCAGCAGGGCCGACCGGCCGCGTACCGGCCGCCGCGTCCGGCGGGTCAACTGGTCGATCAACAACCGCTGTCCGATGTCCTGCCAGGGCTGCTACAACCCGTTCGCGGCGGAGCAGATCGACCTCGACCAGGCCAGGCGGATCGTCGGGAAGCTGGCCGCGCACGGGACCACCGACCTGGTCCTGGCCGGAGGTGACCCGCTGCTGTGGCCGCCGGTCTTCGACGTGGTCGACCACGCCATCGCCAGTGGTCTCAAGGTCGGCCTCGACACCACCGGCTACACGCTCACCGCCGAGAAGCTCTCCCGGCTCCACGGCCTGTCCTCGCTGCGGCTGCCACTGGACGCCGTCACGCCGGAGGTGCAACGCGCCTTCCGCCGGAGTCCGGACGACAGGCTCCTCGACGCGCTGCTGGAGTCCCTCGCCCTGTGCGACGCCGAGGGCTTCGACCGGGTGCGGGTGCACACCGTGGCGAGTGCCGAGAACCTCCACCAGTTGCCGGAGCTCGCCGAGGAGGTGCTGTCCCACCCGTCGGTCGCCCAGTGGGTGATCTTCCAGTGGTGGGGCCGGCGGGCCTCGCCGGCCACGGTGCGCAGGCTCGGCGTGGCGGTGGAGGAGGTCCGCGCGGTCGTCGACGGGATCCGGCGCGACCACCCCGGCCGGGAGATCCACCTCGCGGAGAGCAGCGAGCGGGAGCTGCTGAACTGGATGATCCAGTCGAGCGGGCAGGTGGTCACCTTCGGGTCGGGCGCGGAGGAGGAGTTCATCCTGGGCAACCTCCTGACCGACGAGGTCGAGGAGATCCTGACCCATCCGATCCTGGACTTCGAGGCCATGGCGCGGGGGATCCCGGTCACCCCGGGAACCGTGTTCGGCGCTCCGGACACGGCCCTGGGATAACAGAACGGTTTCGGAGCCCACCCTCTCCGCGCCCAGGTCTTGACGGCGCGGGGATGGTGGGCGTTTGCTGTGACCCGCTCGTTCGAACCTGTTTGGTTCTGGTTTGTTTTGTGTATTTGAACGTTCAAAACCCTTCAAGCTCCCTCCCCCTGCCTCGCCCTTCCTACCTCAACCCTTCCTCGCCACCCCTCAGAGAGGAATGCAATGTCACACCTTTCCCGTCGTGATCTGCTCCGAGCCTCAGGAGCGGGCCTGCTGGCCCTGACCGCCGGCGGCACGCTCGCAGCCTGCGGCGACTCCGGCTCCGGGGGCGCCTCGGGCGGGGACGCCGACACCGGCAACATCACCGTCTGGTCCTGGGCCACGGCCGCCGAAGCCCTGCGCGGGATCGTCCCGGCCTTCCAGAAGGACAACCCGGGGATCACGGTCGACGTCCAGGACATCGGCGAACCGGCCATCTGGGACAAGATCACCGTCGGCCTGGCGGCCGGCGGCCAAGGCCTCGGCGACGTGCTGCACATCGGCTGCGACTACCTGCCCGGATACCAGGAGAAGTTCCCCGGCGGCCTGGCCGACCTCTCCGCGCTCGGCGCCGACGCGCACAAGGACAAGTTCGCCAAGGGCCTGTGGCCCGTCGTCAGCGGCAAGGACGGCCACGCCTACGCACTGCCCTGGGAGGTCAACCCGCTCGGCTTCTTCTACCGCAAGGACTACTTCGACAAGGCGGGCATCGACCCCGAGTCCTTCGCCACCTGGGACGACCTGCTCGCCGTGGCCGACCGTTTCAAGGCCGCCAACCCCGGCGTCGCCCTGATCGGCATCAACAGGGCCGCCAACCCCACCCCCGACCTGGACTTCGTCCAGGCCCTGATGCAGCTCCAGGGCGCCTTCTACTTCGACCTCCAGGGCAAGATCACCGTCGGCTCGGAGGCGGCCGTGCGCGCCCTGACCATCGTCAAGCGGCTGGACGAGGCCGGGCTGATCGGCGACACCCCCGGCGTCCAGAGCTGGCCGCCCGTGATGAAGGCCGGCAAGCTCGCGGTGGCCGCGATGCCCGCCTGGGTCGCGCACTACCTGGAGAAGAAGATCCCCGACCAGAGCGGCAACTGGCGTCTCACCAAGCCCCCGGCGGTCACCCCCGGCGGCAAGCGCACCGCCCTGGTCAACTCCACCCACCTGGCCGTCGCCGCCTCCAGCCCGCGCCGCCGCGCCGCCTGGAAGTTCGTCGAGTACACGGTCACCCGCCCGGCCTCGGTGAACGCCATGTTCAACGCGGGCGGCGTCTTCCCGGCCCTCACCGAGGCCTACACCGACCCGCTGTACGCCGCGCCGAGCGCCTACTACGGCGGGCAGCCGGTGCTCAGGACCTTCGCCGACCTCGCCACCGAGGGCGGCTACCCCACCAACTACTCCGGTGACTACGCCCGCGCCCTCAAGCTCGTCAGCGACGCCCAGGTCAAGGTCCTCCTCAAGGGCGCCGACCCGGCCGCCGTCCTCCAGGACGCCGCCAAGCAGCTCGCCCAGCAGACCGGGCGCGGTATCGCATGAGTGCCGCCAGCCCGCCCGCCGCCCTCTCCAGGAGGTCCGCAGCGCGGCGCCGGTCCCGCCGGCGGCGCGCCGCCGTACCGTACCTGCTGCTCGCGCCCGCCCTGCTGACCTTCGGCGTGTTCAAGGCCTACCCGGTCGTCGAGTCGCTGCTGCTGTCCTTCACCACCGGCTCCGGCGCCGCCACCCGCGACGCAGGCCTCGCCAACTACCGGCGCCTGCTGGACGACCCGCTGTTCTGGACGGCCCTGTCCAACACCGGCGAGATCCTCGTCATGCAGGTCCCGCTGATGCTCGGACTGGCCCTGCTGATGGCCGTCGGCATCAACTCCGCGGTGGTGCGCTGGCGCACGGTGTGGCGTCTCGGCGTCTTCATGCCCTCGGTCACCGGCCTGGTCGCCACCGGCGTGATCTTCGCCTACCTGCTCAAGACCGACGACGGTGCGGTCAACTGGGTGCTGAACGCCGTCGGCCTGCCCTCCGTCGACTGGCTGGGCCAGCCCGTCTGGGCCCGGGCGGCCGTCGTCGTGGTGCTCACCTGGCACTACACCGGATACAACGCCGTCATCTACCTCGCCGGACTCCAGTCCATTCCTAGGGAGTTGTACGAGGCCGCGATGGTCGACGGCGCCGGACCGATCCGCCGCTTCACCTCCGTCACCGTCCCCGCGCTGCGCCCGGTGCTGCTGTTCACGGTCGTGCTCTCGACCATCGGCACGCTCCAGCTCTTCGACGAACCGTACGTGCTGACCGGCGGCGGGCCGGACAACGCCACCCTGACCGTCTCCATGTACCTGTACCAGAACGGCTTCCGGTACTACGACTTCGGCTACGCCTCCGCCGTCGCCTACGCGCTCACCCTGCTCGTGACGGTGCTCGGCGCCGTCCAGATGCGCCTGATGGGAGAGCGCGACAAGTGACCTCCCAAAGCGATACCTCCAAGAGCGATACCCCCCAGAGCGAGGCCTCCGAGCGCGTGAACCCCCTCAAGAAGCTGCGCGGCTGGCCGCTGACCTTCCTCCTCGCCGGCATCACCGGGCTGTCGATCGCCCCCTTCTACTGGCTGGTGGTCTCCGCCACCCGCAAGGACACCGAGGTCTTCGACTGGCCGCCCAAGCTGCTGCCCGGCGGGAGCCTCGGCGAGAACCTGAGCCACCTGGAGCAGAAGATCGGCCTGCTCAGGGTCGTCGGGAACTCCCTGCTGGTGGCGGGGGTCCAGACGCTGGGCGCCCTCGTGGTGGCGCTGCTCGCGGGCTACGCCTTCGCCAAGTTCCGCTTCCGCGGCCGGACCCTGCTGTTCGCCCTGCTGTTCTCCACCCTCGTGGTGCCCGAACAGGTCATGCTGGTACCGCTGTTCAAGATGATGACGAACTTCGGCCTGCTGGACACCTACCAGGCGCTGATCCTGCCCGGCCTGTGCGTGCCCTTCGCCATCTTCCTGATGCGGCAGTCGCTGAGCAGCCTGCCGGACGAACTCCTGGACGCCGCCCGGGTCGACGGCGCGGGCGAGTTCCGGGTGCTGTTCAGCGTGGTGGTACCGGTCATGAGGCCCGTGCTGGCAGCCCTCTCGATCTTCCTCTTCCTCGGCTCCTGGAACCAGTTCGTCTGGCCGCTGATCGCTCTGCGCAGCCCCGGGATGCACACCCTGCCGGTCGCCCTCGCGACCCTGCACGGCAACAAGAGCAACACCGACTACGGCGCGATCCTCTCCGGCACCGCGCTGTCCACCCTGCCGATGATGGTCCTCTTCCTGGTCCTCCAGCGGCAGTTCATCTCCGGCCTGCTGGCCGGCGCCACGAAGGGCTGAACATGACCGAGATCTGGGAACCGCACGCCCCCGCCGTCGCCGGCGGCCTGCGTCCGCTCCACGCCGAGGGCCTGGACCTGCGGGTCAGCGGGAACGCGAGCGCCCGCGGGGCGGGCGACGGAATCGTCGAGGTGACCGCCGAGGGGGAGGGCGACGTCCGGATCGAGTGGCGGGTGCCGTGCGTGGACGCCACCGCGTTCTGGACGCCCGAGCCGCGCGGCACCGGCCGGCTGCCCGCCGCGTGGAGCGCCCCGCGTCGCACCGGCCTGGCCGACGGCGCCCCGATCGCCGCCCTGATCGGCACCGGCGACCTCGCGATCTGCGCCTTCGCCGCCGAGCGCGTCGACGTCCTGGTCGGCGCCGGAGTGCTGGAGGAGACAGGCGAGTTCCGCTTCTGGGCCCAGGCCGCCGGCCGGCTGACCGTCCGCATCGACACCTCCCGCCGGCACTTCGCGCGCTGCCTGGCCGACCTCGCCGCCTGGTGGTGGGCGGGCCGCGCGGCCGACATCCCCGCCATCCCCGAGGCCGCCCGCCGCCCCGCCTACTCCACCTGGTACTCGATGCACCAGGACGTCTCGCCGAAGGCCGTCGAGACCCAGGCCGCGCTCGGCAAGGAGCTCGGCATGGACGTCATCATCGTCGACGACGGCTGGATGACCGCCGACCGCACCCGCGGCTACGCGCACTGCGGCGACTGGGAGCCGGTCTCGCTGCCCGACACCGCCGCCCACGTCCAGCGCGTCCACGACCTCGGCGTGCAGTACCTGCTCTGGTACGCGCTGCCGTTCATCGGCAAGGACAGCGCCGCCTTCGAGGCGATCGGCCGCTACGCGCTCGCGGACGCCGCCCACCTGGGCGCGATCGTCGCCGACCCGCGCTACCCGGAGGTCCGCGCGTTCCTGACCGGCCGGCTCGCCCGTGCCGTCGAGGAGTGGGGCATGGACGGGCTGAAGGTCGACTTCGTCGACTGGTTCGCCCGCGCCGACGCGCCGGAGGCCGGGCCCGAGGCCGACTGCGCCACCGTGGACGAGGGCGTCGAGCGGCTGCTCGCCGCCATCCGCCGCCGGATCACCGCGGTCAAGCCGGGGGCGATGATCGAGCACCGCCAGCCGTACGTCAGCCCCGGCCTGTGGCCGTACGTCACCATGGTCCGCGCCACCGACTGCCCGCTCAGCCCGCAGGAGAACCGGCAGCGCACCATCGACGTGCGGCTCGCCGCCGGGCCCGTCCCGGTCCACGCCGACATGCTGATGTGGCACCCGGCCGAGCCGCCCGAGCAGATCGCCTGCCACCTGATCAACGTGCTGTTCTCGGTGCCGCAGGTCTCCGTCGACCTCGCGGCGCAGAGCCCCGGGCAGCGCGAGGCGATCGCCTTCTGGCTCGGCGTCTTCCGCGAGTACGTCGCCACCCTGCAGCTCGGCGAGCTGCGCCCGGCCCGGCCGGACCTCGGTTACCCGATGGTCACCGCCGTCGGCGGCGGCACCGTCGCGGTGGCCCGCTACGCCGCGCTGCCGGTGGACGTCTCCGGTGCGGACTGGCGCACCCTGCTGGTCGCCAACGCCGACGCCGACCCGGACGTCCGGCTCACCGGCGGCGGCGGGACGGCCGAGGCCACCGTGCAGGACGCCCGAGGGCGTATCGTCCGGCAGGGCGAGGTCGAGCTCGACCGGGCGGGCGGCATCACCGTGCCGCGCGGTGGGCTGCTGACCCTGCGCCGTCCGTAGAACCGAGCAGTGGTACCGAGCACCCGTCAGACCCGAGCAGCCGTCCTGGAGCCTCCGATGCCCGAGGGAACACCCCGACCGCGCCGCGGCGCCACCACCATCGAGGAGGTGGCCCGCGCGGCCGGGGTGTCCCGGCAGACCGTCTCCAACGCGCTCAACGCCCCCCAGCGGGTCCGCCCGGACACGCTGGCCCGGGTGACCGCGGCGATCCGCGAACTCGGCTACCAGCCCGACCAGTCGGCGCGTTCGCTGCGCAGCGGCGCCCGGCGCACCCTCGGCTACCTCGCCCCGGTGGACGACCCGTTCGACCCCAACCCGCTGATGGCCGGCTTCCTGGAGGCGCTGGTCGACGCGGCGGGGGCGCAGGGGCAGCGGGTGCTGCTGTTCCGTCCGGGGCAGGGTGCGGCCGAGAGCGGGGTCCAGCGGGCGGCCGGCCCGCTGGCGGCCATCGACGAACTGGTGGCGGCCCGTCAGGTCGACGGGCTGGTGCTGGCGGACGTGCTGGGCGACGACCCCCGGATCGGGCACGTCGTCCGGGCCGGCCTCCCGTTCGTCACCTTCGGACGGACGGGCCCGGGGCAGCCCCAGCACTGGGTCGACATCGCCAACGACACGGCGATGGCCGTGGTGGTGCGGCACCTGGCGGGGCTCGGCCACCGCCGGATCGGGTACGTCGGCCGCGCCGAGGACCTGCCGTGGATGGCCGCCCGGCGGGCGGGCTTCCTCGCCGAGGCGGCCCGGCTGGGCCTGTCCGCGGTGACGGCGGCGCGGCCGGACGTCGCGGCCGTGCGGGAGCTGCTGCGCGGGCCCGAGCGGCCGACGGCCTTCGCGGCGGGCAGCGACCTGCTGGCGCTGGACGTCTACGAGGCGGTCCGGGCGGAGGGATCGGCGGTCGGGCCGGCGGGGGTGGCGGTCACCGGTTTCCACGACACGCCGCTCTGCCGCCACCTGCACCCCGCGCTGACCTCGGTGCGGCTCCCGCTGCGGGCGATCGCCGCCGCCCTGGTGGAGCGGCTGCTCGGCCAGGTGCGCGGGGAGGCGCCGCCGGCGGGCGGTCTTGAGCTGGCCGCCGAGCTGGTGGTGCGGGCGAGTTCCCGGACGGGTCCGTAGGGGGCCCGTCAGGCCTGGGGGCCCTGCTCCCCGGTCGGCGCGACGATCAGCTCGCCCACCAACTGGGCGGCCGACGACCGGTGTTCGGCCGCCAGTGCGTCGTCGGTGACCAGCACGTCCAGTTGCTCCAGTGCGGCGAAGGAGGCCAGGCCGACCGCGTTCCACTTGGTGTGGTCGGCCACCACGACGACCCGGCGGGCGGACTGGAGGAAGGTCCGGTTGGTCTCCGCCTCGGCCAGGTTCGGGGTGGTCAGCCCGGCCTCGGCCGAGAGGCCGTGGCAGCCCATGACCAGCACGTTGACGTGCAGCGAGCGGATCGCCTGGTCGGCGACCGGCCCGACCAGCGCGTCGGAGGGCGTGCGGACGCCGCCGGTGCGGATCACCGTCGCGGTGGCGGGGGTGCCGTCCTCGTCGGGTTCCTCCAGCAGCTCCGCGATCCGCAGCGAGTTGGTGACGACGGTGAGTCCCTCGACGGCGCGCAGCTGCCGGGCGACCGCGAAGGTGGTCGTCCCGGCGGCCAGCCCGACCGCCGAGCCGGGCGGCACCAGGGCGGCGGCGGCCCGGGCGATGGCCTCCTTGGCGGGGAGCTGCCAGTTGGCCTTGGTCTCGAACCCGGGTTCGCCGCTGGCCGCCGCCTCCGTCCGCACCGCCCCGCCGTGCACCTTGTGCACCAGCCCGCGGCGGGCCAGCGCGTCCAGGTCGCGGCGGATGGTCATGTCGGACACCCCGAGGTCCCGGACCAGTTCGGTCACCCGGACGCCGCCGCGCGCGCGGACCCGCTCCAGGATCAGCACGCGGCGCTGTCCGGCGAGCGGTTGGGCGCTGTCAGCCATCGGGGGGCTCCTCGGGTCGGTGTGGTCCGCGTGACCGTTCGGCCGTCCGTCCAGCCGTCCGTCCAGCCGTCCGTCCAGCCGTCCGTCCGGCCGCCCGGCGGGCCACGGTCACCGCCATCATGGCAGGCGCGGGCCCCTTCCGGACAGCCGGGTCTGATGGATAATGTTGGATATTGTTGTTTCGTGTCGGATAGAGGGAAGAAGGCCATGGCCGGGACCCTGACCCAGCCCACCGCCAAGACCGTGACCACACTCGCGGACGGGCGACAGCTGATCTACTACGACAGCGGCGAGGCCGTCCCCCGGGACGCCGTCGACCGGCGCCCGCTCGACCCGCCCGCCCACGGCTCCGAGGTCCGGCTCGACCCGGCCACCGGAGCCTGGGTCACCGTCGCCGCGCACCGCCAGGCCCGCACCTACCAGCCCCCCGCCGAGGAGTGCCCGCTCTGCCCCTCCCGGGACGGCCGGCACAGCGAGATCCCCGCCGACGACTACCAGGTGGCCGTCTTCGAGAACCGCTTCCCCTCGCTGGCCGGCCCCCCGGCGGCGCTGGAAGGCGTCGGCGGACCGCGGGTCAGCGGCCCCGGCGCCGGGCGCTGCGAGGTGGTCTGCTTCACCGCCGACCACGACGCCTCCTTCGCCGACCTCGACGAGCGGCGCGCCCGCCTCGTCCTCGACGCCTGGACCGACCGCACCGCCGAACTCGCCGCCCTCCCCGGCGTCCGGCAGGTCTACTGCTTCGAGAACCGGGGCGCCGAGATCGGCGTCACCCTCGCCCACCCGCACGGCCAGATCTACGCCTTCCCCTTCACCACCCCGCGCACCGCCCGGATGGCCGCGCGCGCGGCCGAACACCGCGCCGCCACCGGCCGCAGCCTCTTCGACGACCTGCTCGCCGCCGAACGCGCCGACGGCGCCCGGGTGGTGCTCGCCGGAGAGCACTGGACGGCCTTCGTCCCCTTCGCCGCCCGCTGGCCGTACGAGGTGCACCTCTACCCGCACCGCCGGGTCGCCGACCTGACCGGCCTCGACGAGCCGCAGCGCGCCGAATTCTCGCGCCTCTACCTGGAGTTGCTGCGCCGCTTCGACCGCCTCTTCGGCGCCGGCCGCACCCCGTACATCTCCGCCTGGCACCAGGCGCCCGCCGGCCAGGAGGACGAACTCGCCCTCCACCTGGAGCTGTTCACCATCCGGCGCGCGGCCGACAAGCTCAAGTTCCTGGCCGGGGTGGAATCCGGCATGGACGCCTTCGTCAACGACGTCACCCCCGAGGACGCGGCCCGCCGGCTGCGGGAGGTAGCCCTGTGACCACGCCCCTAAGTACGCCCGTGACGACGCCCGTGACCACGCCCGTGGAGACTCCTGTGAACACCCCCGTGGCCTCCTTCGAAGAGCTCCACGGCCACGCCCCCGAGGGGGAGTGGGCCGCCCCAGGCCGGGTCAACCTGATCGGCGAACACACCGACTACAACCTCGGGTTCGTGCTGCCGATCGCCCTCCCGCAGGCCGTCCGCGCCCAGGCCCGGCGCCGCGACGACGGCCGGCTGCGGCTCTGGTCCGCCCAGGGCGACGGGGTGGTCGCCGACCTGGCCGTCGCGGACCTGGCCCCGGGCTCGGTGCCCGGCTGGGCGGCCTTCCCGGCCGCCGTGGTGTGGGCGCTGCGCGAGGCAGGGCACCCCGTCGGCGGTGCCGATTTCCGGCTGGAGAGCGACGTGCCCGGTGGTGCCGGGCTGTCCTCCTCGGCCGCCCTGGAATGCGTCGTCGCGATCGCGTACAACGACCTGTACGGGCTGGGGCTGTCCGCCCCCGACCTCGCCCTGATCGCCCAGCGGGCCGAGAACGGCTTCGTCGGCGTCCCCTGCGGGATCATGGACCAGATGGCCTCGATGTGCTGCCGCCCGGGCGCCGCCCTGCACCTCGACAGCCGGGACCTGGCGATGCGGCAGGTGCCGCTGGACCTCGCCGGCGCCGGCCTCGCCCTGCTGGTCCTCGACACCCTGGTCAAGCACGACCTCGGCGACGGCGCCTACGCCGCCCTGCGGGCCGGCTGCGAGCGGGCGGCCGCGCTGCTCGGACTGCCCGCGCTGCGCGAGCTGACGCCCGCCGCCCTGCCGGCCGCCCTGCCCCGACTCCCGGAGGAGCTGAGGCCGTTGGTGCGCCACGTGGTCACCGAGAACGAGCGCGTCACGGCCGCCGTCGCCCACCTGGACGCCGGCCGGCCCGCCGCGCTCGGCCCGATCCTCACCGCCGGCCACGCCTCGCTGCGCGACGACTACCGGGTCTCCTGCCCGGAGACCGACCTCGCCGTCGAGGCCGCCCTCGCCGCCGGCGCCCACGGCGCGCGGATGACCGGCGGCGGCTTCGGCGGCTCGGTGATCGCCCTCGTCGACGCACCGGCCGCCGACACCGTCGCCGCCGCCGTCACCACCGCGTTCCGCGCGGCCGGCTACGCCGCCCCGCGCACCCTCACCGCCGTCCCGGCCGAGGGGGCCCGCCGCACGGGCTGACCGGGCCCGTCGAGGTTGGCGCGGGGAGCACGCCTTCCCGGGGTCACGCCTTGTGGTCCGCCGGGCGCTCCGGAGAAGCCTCCGCGAGCGCCCGGGTGACCGCCTCCACCCCGGCGCGCAGCCCGTACACCGGCGTGCCCGGCTGCTGGCGCCAGGACTCGTCGATCCCGCCCGCGTCCACCGTGTCGAAGCCCAACTCGTCGATCAGCGCCCGCACCACGCGCTTGGCCGCCTCGTCGTCCGCCGCCACCGGCACGGCGATCCGCTCGGGATCGCCCTCCGGGCGCGGCCGCTCCAGCAGGTCCTGCGCGTAGGTGCCGTTGAACGCCTTCACCACGGCGTGGCCGAGGTGCCGCTCCGTCCACCGGCTCTCGGTCAGCCCGTCGTCCTCGATCGCGTCGATCCGGCCGTCGCGCTGCTGCGGGTAGTAGTTGCCGGTGTCGATCACCGCCGCGCCCTCGGCCGCGCCGTCCAGCAGCCCGGCCGGCAGGTCCGGCACGTTCTTCAGCGGCACCGTCACCACCACGACCTGCGCTCCGCGCGCCGCCTCGGTGGCCGGCACGGCCGTCGCGCCCGTCTCCTCGGCCAGGGCGGCCAGCGACTGGGGACCGCGCGAGTTGGCCACCGAGACGTCGTGCCCGAGCGCCGTCAGCCGTCGGGTCAGGTTGCCGCCGATGTTGCCCGCACCGATGATGCCGATCTTCATGTCAGACCCCTGTTCGCGAGTGTCACACGCCTGTCGTCCTGCCCCAACCACCCGGTGGCGCCGTCGATTCCCGGTGCAGGGTGGTTCTTCCGGACCCAGGGTCGGGCTGGGCCTGGCCCCGGCTCCACGGCCGTCGGGAGAGTGGGTGCCATGACCGACAACGCCCCGTCCGACAACGCCATGACCCGGGATCCCGCCGACCCCCGGGAATTCGCCGACCGCACCGTCCTGATCACCGGCGGCACCAGCGGCATGGGCCTCGCCGCCGCCCGCCGCCTCCTCGCCGCCGGCGCCCGGGTGGTCATCACCGGCCGTGACGACGCCCGGCTCGCCCGCGCCGCCGAACGGCTCGACGGCGGCGACCGGCTGCTCGCCGTCCGCGCCGACGTCGCCGCCCGGGCCGACCTCGCCCGGCTCGCCGCCACCGTCCGGGAGCGCCACGGCGCGCTCGACGGCGTCTTCGCCAACGCGGGCGTCGGCGTCTTCCAGCCCGCCGCCGACGTCACCGAGGACGACTTCGACCACACCGTCGACGTCAACTTCAAGGGCGTGTTCTTCACCGTCCAGCACGCCCTGCCCCTGCTGGAGGCGGCCGGCGGCGGCTCCATCGTGCTCAACGCCTCCTGGACCCCGCACCGCGGCCTGCCCGACGCCCCCGTCTACGCCGCGACCAAGGCGGCCGTCCTCAGCCTCGCCCGCACCCTCGGCAGCGGCCTCGCCGCGCGCGGCATCCGGGTCAACTCCGTCAGCCCCGGCTACATCGCCACCGAGATGTTCCACGCGGTGATCCCCGACCCGGCCGCTCACGAGCCGATCCGCGCGCGCATCCCGCTCGGCCGCCTGGGCCGGGCCGAGGACGTCGCCGAAACCGTCGCCTTCCTGCTCTCCGACCGGTCCTCCTACATCACGTCCCAGGACATCGTCATCGACGGCGGCCTGGTGCCCGCCGTCCAGGCCGTCGCGGGCTGACGTCCGGCTGATCCCCGGCTGCCCCCGGCCACGCCCCGCTACCGCCCGCTGCCCCCCGCTACCGCCCGCGCCCCGGTGCCGGCCGTGCCTGGTCCTGGCAGGGCCAGGCACGGCCGCCCGCCTCCGGGTGAGAATCATCCCCATGAACCCGACCAGTGCCCTGAGCGAGTTCCTCCGCACCCGCCGCGCCCAACTGCGGCCCGAGGACGTCGACCTGCCCGACTACGGCGGACGCCGCCGGGTCGCGGGGCTGCGCCGCGAGGAGCTCGCCCACCTCGCCGGGGTCAGCGTCGACTACTACACCCGCCTCGAACAGGGCCGCGTCGGCAACCCCTCCGAAGCCGTCCTCGACGCCGTCGCCCGCGCCCTGCAACTCGCCCCCGACGAGTCCGGCCACCTCCACCGCCTCGCCCGCCCCACCCGCCGCGCGCCCCGCCGCCGCACCGCCCCGCAGCAGCCCCGCCCCTCCCTGCTGCGGCTGCTCGACCAGCTCGACCACGTCCCGGCCCTGGTGATGGGCCACCGGATGGACGTCCTGGCCTGGAACCGCGCGGCCGTCGCGCTGTTCGGCGACTACGGCGCCCTGCCGGTCGAGGAGCGCAACATCGCCCGCGGCACCTTCCTCGACCCGGCCTCGCGCGAGCTCTACGGCGACTGGACGGCCTGCGCCCGCGAGAACGTCGCCTTCCTCCACCTGGAGGCGGGCCGCCGCCCCCACGACCCCCTCCTCGCCGAACTCGTCGGCCAACTCTGCGTCCACAGCGAGGAGTTCCGCCACCTCTGGGCCGAACACCCGGTCGCCGACAAGACCTCCGGCCGCAAGCTCTTCCACCACCCCATCGCCGGCCCCCTCGACCTCGCCTACGACACGCTCCGCCCCGCCGACGACCCCGACCAGGCGCTCGTCACCTACACCGCCGACCCGCACACCCCGTCGGACGACGCCCTGCGCCTCCTGCTCTCCTGGTCGGCGTCGGCGACCCGCTGAGCGGCCCGCTCCAACGGCCGCCTGCCCGAACGGCACGAGATCCTGGGCACGAAAAGGCCGGTCGTAGGCCCTCGCGGGGGTCGAGGGCCTACGACCGGGGTTCAGGGGGGTGTCGTTAGTCGAGGTCGTCGCCGAAGTCGGGGCGGATGCCCTTGGCGAACTGGATCTCGTCGTTGCTGGTGCCGGCCGCGACCATCGGCCAGACCAT
>NZ_JBIUYQ010000048.1:0-23283 GCF_044744605.1 Kitasatospora sp. NPDC087271 | reverse complement strand
CCAGCGGGCCCTCCGGGCGCTTCGTTCTTTCGTGTTCCCAGCTTACCAGATGTTTTCCGCCCCGTTTCCGGCGCTTCGTTCATCCAACTCGCTGGTGTCTTCTGCGGCTTGACGCCCCGTCCGACGTTTCAAACTCTAGCCGATCCCTACTCCGAAAAGCGAATCGACCGCAATCCAATAAAACGAACACGCCGAATAAGAACCAAGCCGCGACAAGACGCGACCCGGCCCGAACCAGGAAATGGTGTTTCAAAAGGATTGGCTGCCCCGGGACCGTCCGCGCGGAGATGCGTGTCCGGTGCTCCCAGCCAGGCAGCTCGAAGAACTCTACGCGCGATCGCGACCGGATGCAAACGGGGTGCAAAGGGCCAGCCGGACCCCGGGGAGAGGGGTCCGGCCGGCACGACCGCAGGGCGGGGGATCAGCTGTTGGTGGGGAAGCCGAGGTTGATGCCGCCGTGCGAGGGGTCCAGCCAGCGCTGGGTCACGGCCTTGCCGCGGGTGAAGAACTGCACGCCGTCCGGACCGTACGCGTGGGCGTCGCCGAACAGGGAGGCCTTCCAGCCGCCGAAGGAGTAATAGGCGACCGGGACCGGGATCGGCACGTTGATGCCAACCATGCCGACCTCCACCTCGAACTGGAAGCGCCGGGCCGCGCCGCCGTCGTTGGTGAAGAGGGCGGTGCCGTTGCCGTACGGGTTGGCGTTGATCAGTGCCAGGCCCTCGTCGTAGGAGGCGACGCGCACGACGGAGAGGATCGGGCCGAAGATCTCGTCGTTGTAGACGGACATGCCCGGCTTCACGTGGTCGAACAGGGTGGGGCCGAGCCAGAAGCCGTCCGAGGTCGGGGCGCCGTTCTCGTCCTCGGCGGTGACCGGGTGCTTGCGGCCGTCCACGGCGAGCTCGGCGCCGTCGGCGACCCCGGACTCGACGTAGGAGGTGACCTTGTCGCGGTGCTGGCCGGTGACCAGCGGGCCCATCTCGGAGTCGCCGTTGCAGCCGGGACCGACCTTCAGGGTGGCGATCCGCTGCTTGATCTTGTCGACCAGCTCGTCGCCGATCGGGTCGACCGCGACCAGGACGGACACGGCCATGCAGCGCTCGCCGGCCGCGCCGAAGCCCGCGTTGACCGCGGCGTCGGCGGCCAGGTCGAGGTCGGCGTCGGGCAGGACCAGCATGTGGTTCTTGGCGCCGCCCAGGGCCTGCACGCGCTTGCCGTAGCGCGTACCGGTCTCGTAGACGTAGCGGGCGATCGGGGTGGAGCCGACGAAGCTGACGGACTTGACGTCCGGGTGCTCCAGCAGGCGGTCCACGGCGGCCTTGTCGCCGTGCACGACGTTGAAGACGCCGTCCGGCAGGCCGGCCTCCTTCCACAGCCCGGCGAGGAAGTTGGCGGCGGACGGGTCCTTCTCCGAGGGCTTCAGGACGACGGTGTTGCCGGCCGCGATGGCGAGCGGGAAGAACCACATCGGCACCATGGCCGGGAAGTTGAACGGCGAGATGATCGCGACCGGGCCGAGCGGCTGGCGGATCGAGTAGACGTCGACGCCGGTGGACGCCTGCTCGGTGAAGCCGCCCTTGACGAGTTGCGGGATGCCGCAGGCGTACTCGACGACCTCCAGACCACGGGCGATCTCGCCGAGCGCGTCGGAGTGGACCTTGCCGTGCTCGGACACGATGATCGCGGCCAGCTCGTCGCGGCGGGCGTTCAGCAGCTCGCGGAAGGCGAACAGCACGGTGGTGCGCTTGGCGACCGAGGCGGTGCGCCACTCCGCGAAGGCCGCGGCTGCGGCGGCCACGGCCTGGTCGACCTCGGCGATCCCGGCGAAGTCGACCTGGCCGGCGACCTGGCCGGTGGCCGGGTCGAAGATGTCACCGCGGCGGGGCGCCGCGCCGGCGGTGGCGACGGGCTCGCCGCCGATCCAGTGAGTGATGTGCTTGCTCAAGTCCGTCTGCCTCCGAAGTCCCGGGCGGCGTCCTGCCGCCGGTCCTGTCTGGCGCCGCCCGCGAGTGGGCCGGGCGACGGGATTCACGGGGCTACCGCGTTCGTCTCCAGTCTGGTGGCCGCCGCGCCAGGCCTCAACGAACAGGCTGACGGGGATCGCGGATTCAGCCTTACAGGTCGTCCGGTTGCTCGGCCGAACGCGTGAGAGAGCACGAACGTGTGAAGCCGGACCCGCAAGGACGAACACACGAGGACGGACGCGCGAGGACGGACGCGCAGCAACGAACCCGCAAGACGAGCGCGCAAGGACGAAGCGCCGCCACCCCGCGTTCAGGACTCCTCGTCTTCCAGGTACGGGTCGTGCAGACCGTCAGCCGCCTCCTGGGTCTCCAGCAGGTCCAGCCGCAGGTCCTGGGCCCAGGCGAGCGCCCACCGCTTCAGCCCGCCGACCGCTCGTGCCGCGACACCCCGGGCCCGGAACCGCCCGTCCGCCGCCTCGGCCAGCGTCTCCAGCCGGTCGGCGAGCGCCGCGGGCTGGAAGTCCGCGTCCAATTCGCCTGCCAGTGCGAGGAGCTCGCCCTCCCGGTAGCAGTCGGTGAGGGCGTGCACATCGACCAGGTCCCGCGGCATGCCGCGGTCCACCAGCAGCGCGGTGGTGAGCGCGGCGGCGTCCTCCAGGGCGACGACCGGCAGGACCACCGGCAGGACGACTGGCGGCGCCACCGGCGGGACCGCCGACAGCACCACCGCCGGCTCGCCGGGCGGGGGCGCGGCAAGGTCGAAGCGCACCGGCCGGTGGGCCAGCGGCTCCTTCCGCAGCTCCACCGAGTGCGACCGCCCGCCGAGCGCGAGCCGGACGGTGAGCTGCTCCAGTCGCGGCGTGCCCGGGCGTTCGGCGACCCCGCCGCCGGCCGCGCGGTAGGCCTCGCCCAGCGCGGCGGCCACCTCCGGCAGGTCGGCCCCGCCGGTCACCAGGGTGAGGCCGTCCTGCGGGCAGGCCGCGACGCCGTGGGCGCGCAGCGCGTGCCCGCCGGCCAGGGCGAGCCCGTACCGGTCGCAGACGGGGGCCGCCAGTACGGCGAGGCGCAGCTGGGCCGGGCCCGGTCGAAGGGGCGCGTCGACGGCGCCCGGGGCGGTGGTCACGTTTCCAGTCTGACGCGACCGCCCGCCCCGCGCGCCACCGCCGGCCGGGGCCGGAGCCCGGACCGCGGGATCACCAGCCGCTGAGCCCGGCCGCGGCCTCGTGCAGGGCGAGCTCCAGCAGCACCGGGTCGTTGAGCCGTCCGGAGCCGTCGGGCGGGACCAGCCAGCGCACCCCGCGGCTGCGGCGCTCGGGGTGCGGGACGACGATCCAGGTGCCCTCCCCCGCGCTGCGCACGCCCGTGCCGATCCAGCGGGCGGCGGTGCCGACGGGGACCAGGAAGCTGACGTGCTCGTCCCCGAAGTCGGTGAGGACGGGGCCGCAGGAGCCGGTGTCCAGGATCTCCAGCGCCGGGCGCCCGAGCCGTCCGGGGACGGAGAGGACGTCCCAGCGGCGGCCGGCCGGTAGCAGCATCAGCCCCAGTCCGGTGCGCTCCCATTGCTCCCGGAAGGCCTCCGGGTCCGGTGCCACCTGGGCGAGCCAGTGCAGTCCGGTGCTCTCCATGTCTGTCCCCGCTTCTTGCCGCTGGTTCCGGTCGGGTCGTCCCGGTCGGGACGCGGCGGGGAGACCGAGACCCGCCGTCACCAAGGAGAGGCGGACGGCGGGTCTCTCTTACACGGATAACACGGATGACACGGATAACGCGGACAACGGGGTCAGCTGTCGAAGCCGAGCCCCATGCGGTCGAGCGTGCGCAGCCAGAGGTTGCGGTGGCCGCCGTTGCGGTCCGCGCGCTCCAGCGAGCGGGTGGTGATCTCGATCCCGGCCCAGCGCACCGGCTCGGGCGGGAACGGCAGCGGCTTGCTGCGCACCATGTCCAGCGAGGTGCGCTCGGTGCGCTCGCCGGACAGCAGGTCGAGCATCACCTCGGCGCCGAAGCGCGTCGCGCCGACGCCGAGCCCGGTGTACCCGGCCGCGTACGCGACCTTGCCCCGGTAGGCGGTGTCGAAGAACGCCGAGAACCGGCTGCAGGTGTCGATGGCGCCGCCCCAGGCGTGGGTGAACCGCAGGCCCTCCAGCTGCGGGAAGCAGCGGAAGAAGTGGTTCGCCAGCGTGCGGAAGGTCTCCGGCCGCTGGTCGTACTCGTGTCGGACGTGGCCGCCGTAGTGGTAGACGGCGTCGTAGCCGCCCCACAGGATCCGGTTGTCGGCGGAGAGCCGGAAGTAGTGGAACTTGTTGGCGCTGTCGCCGAGTCCCTGCCGGCCGCGCCAGCCGATCGCGGCGAGCTGTTCGTCGCTGAGCGGCTCGGTCATCAGCGCGTAGTCGTACACCGGCACGACGTACGGCCGGACCCTCTTGACCAGCGACGGGAACACGTTGGTGCCGAGTGCGACGCGCCGGGCGAAGACCCGTCCGTACGGGGTGCGGACGGCCATGCCGCTGCCGTACTCCCGCAGGTCGGTGGCCCGGGTGTGCTCGAAGATCCGCACGCCCTGGCCGAGGCAGGCGTCCCGCAGGCCCCAGGCGAGCTTGGCGGGGTGGACCATCGCCACGCCCTCCTTGTCCCAGAGGCCGCCGAGGAAGGTCGGCGAGTCGACCTCGGCGCGCAGCTCGTCGGCGTCCAGGACGGTGATGTCGAAGCCGTACCGGGCGACGGCCTCGGCGATCTCGTGGAGTTCCTCGACCTGGTGCGGCTGGGTGGCGACGTCGATCTCGCCGGTGCGCTCCCACTCGGCGTCGATGCCGTAGCGCTTGAGGGTGGCCTCGATGCCGTCCAGGTTGGCGGCACCGAGGCGTTCCAGCTGGGCGAGTTCGGCGGGCCAGCGTTGCAGGCCGTTGCCGAAGCCGTGGGTGAGGCTGGCCGCGCAGAATCCGCCGTTGCGCCCGGACGCGGCCCACCCGACCTCGTTGCCCTCGACCAGCACGACGTCCAGCGAGGGGTCGCGTTCCTTGGCGATGAGGGCGGTCCACAGGCCGGAGTAGCCGCCGCCGACGACCAGCAGGTCGCAGGTGGTGTCGCCGACCAGGGCGGGCAGCGCCGCCGGCCGGCCCGGGTCCTCCAGCCAGAAGGGGGTGGGCCTGGCGTCACTGAGTGCGCGGGCGGAGTCCATGCATTATCAGCCACTTTCTGTACTTAGGCGATGGTTTGTTCGGCCACCACACCCGACCGTACGTCAGGCGGTGGCCTTCCGGCGGTTGCCCAGCCACTGGCCGCCGACGGTCAGCGCGACGGCGGCGATGAACATCGCGGTGCCGATGACGTTCACCTGCACCGGGATGCCGCGCTGCGACGCGCCCCAGACGAACATCGGGAAGGTGACCGTGGTCGGGCCCGAGTTGAACTGGGTGATGATGAAGTCGTCGAAGGAGAGCGCGAAGCTGAGCAGCGCTCCCGCCGCGATGCCGGGGGAGGCCAGCGGCAGGGTGACCCGCAGGAAGGTCTGGGTGGGGGTCGCGTAGAGGTCCTGGGCGGCCTGTTCGAGCCTCGGGTCCATGCTCATCACGCGGGCCTTGACGGCCGTCACCACGAAGCTGAGGCAGAACATGATGTGCGCGATGAGGATGGTGGTGAAGCCGAACGGGATGCGCATGTTGAGGAACAGCGTCCCGAGCGAGGCGGCCATGACCACCTCGGGCATGGCCATCGGCAGGAAGATCATCGCGGTGGTGGCCGAGCGGCCGCGGAAGCGGTAGCGGGCCAGCGCGAAGGCGACCATGGTGCCGAGCACGGTGGCGCCGATGGTGGCGAGCACCGCGATCTGCAGGCTGAGCGAGAGCGACTGGCACATGTCGGCCACGCCGCAGGGGTTGGTCCAGGCGTCGGTGGAGAACTCGTTCCACTCGTAGTTGAACTTGCCGACCGGCTTGTTGAACGAGAAGGCGAGCACGACCAGGTTGGGCAGCACCAGGTAGGCGAGGGCCAGCAGGCCGGCCAGCACCACCAGGTGGGCGCGTATCCACTTGGTAATCCGGGACATCAGACCAGTTCCTCCGTCCCGGCCTTGCGCATGTAGACCGTCACCATGCCCAGGATCAGGGCCATCAGGATGAAGCTCAGTGCGGCAGCCGTGGGGTAGTCGAGCACGTTCAGGAACTGCTTCTGGATGCCGTTGCCGACCATCTGCTCGCTCGGCGAGCCCAGCAGTTGGGCGTTGATGTAGTCGCCGGAGGCCGGGATGAAGGTGAGCAGGGTGCCGGCGACCACCCCGGGCAGCGAGATCGGGAAGGTGACCTTGCGGAAGGTGGTGAACGGCCGGGCGTACAGGTCGCCGGCCGCCTCGTGCAGGCGGGGGTCGATCCGCTCCAGCGAGGTGTACAGCGGCAGGATCATGAACGGCAGGAAGTTGTAGGTGAGACCGCAGACCACGGCGAGCGGCGTGGCGAGCACCCGGTCGCCGGAGGTGAGGCCGAGCGCGTTGGTGACGTCCAGGACGTGCAGGGTGTTGAGCACCCCGACCACCGGCCCGCCGTCGGACAGGATGGTCTTCCAGGC
The DNA here is from genome assembly GCF_044744605.1 of Kitasatospora sp. NPDC087271. NCBI lineage: Bacteria > Bacillati > Actinomycetota > Actinomycetes > Kitasatosporales > Streptomycetaceae > Kitasatospora > Kitasatospora sp. NPDC087271. Next base: position 16,765 of record NZ_JBIUYQ010000048.1, on the reverse strand, counting down.
CAGCGTGCGGATCAGGAAGCTGGTGAAGAACGGCGCGATGACCAGGATCAGGATGACGTTGCGCCAGCGCTTGCTGGCCTTGAAGGCGATCGTGTACGCGAGCGGGTAGCCGACGGCCAGGCAGAGCACGGTGGCGATGCCCGCGTAGGAGAACGAGCGGACGAAGTGCCACTTGTACTCGACCAGGGCGTCCCAGTAGGTCGCGAGGTGCCAGGTGACCTTGAAGCCCGCTTCGAGCGAGCCGGTCTGCAGCGAGGTGGACGCCTGGTAGACCATCGGGACGGCGAAGAAGACGACGAGCCAGGCGATGCCGGGCAGCAGCAGCCAGTACGCGGTGAGCTTGCGCTTCGGCTTCCGCGCCGGTTCCGCGAGCGGTATGACCTGTGACGGGGCGGCCGGGGTGGTGGTGGTCATGCGGCCTCCTCCGCGGTGCCCGCGTCGATCGCCTGCGCGGCGTCCAGGGCGAAGGAGTGCGCCGGGTTCCAGTGCAGCAGGACGGGCGCGCCGGGGACGATCCGGGCGTCGCGCTCCATGTTCTGCTCGAAGACGGTGACCTCCTGGCCGCCGTCGGTGCGCACCACGTACTGGGTGGAGACGCCGATGAAGCTGGAGTCGAGGACGGTACCGGCCAGCCGGTTGCGGCCGTCGGCGACCTCGGCGGAGGCGTGCGCGATGGTGATCTTCTCCGGGCGCACGCCCAGGTGGACCTGCCTGGCCTCGGTGGCGCAGCGCGCCTTGGGCACGGCGAGGCGGACGCCGGCCGCGCTGAGCAGCAGGTCGCCGCCGTCGGTGCCGGTGACCTCGGCGGGCAGCAGGTTGGACTGGCCGAGGAAGTTGGCCACGAAGGTGGTGGCGGGGTTCTCGTACAGCTCGGCGGGGGCGCCCAGTTGCTCGACCCGGCCGCCGTTCATCACCGCGATGGTGTCGGCCATCGTCATGGCCTCCTCCTGGTCGTGGGTGACGTGCACGAAGGTGATGCCGACCTCGGTCTGGATCCGCTTGAGCTCCAGCTGCATCTGGCGGCGGAGCTTGAGGTCGAGCGCGCCGAGCGGCTCGTCGAGGAGCAGCACCTGGGGGTGGTTGATCAGGGCGCGGGCGACGGCGACGCGCTGCTGCTGGCCGCCGGAGAGCTGGTGCGGCTTGCGCCGGGCGTACTGGCCGAGTTCGACCAGCTCCAGCATCTCCTCGACCTGCTTCTTGACGTCCTTGCGGCCGCGGCGGCGCAGGCCGAAGGCGACGTTCTCGAAGATGTCGAGGTGCGGGAAGAGCGCGTAGCTCTGGAAGACGGTGTTCACCGGCCGCTTGTACGGGGGCAGGGCGGTGACGTCCTGGCCGCCGATCAGGACGGTGCCGCTGGTGGGCTCCTCCAGGCCCGCGATCATGCGCAGGGTGGTGGTCTTGCCGCAGCCGGAGGCGCCGAGCAGGGCGAAGAAGGAGCCCTGCGGGACGGTGAGGTCGAGCGGGTGGACGGCGGTGAAGGCGCCGTAGGTCTTGCCGATGCCGGTGAGGCGGACGTCGCCGCCGGCGGCCGCGTCGCGCTGCTGGTCTGTCATGGGTGTCTTCCTGGGTTCTCTGCCGGGAGTGGGCCGCGCGTGGGGGTCAGGCGCCGATGAGCTTGGAGAACTTCTGCTCGAAGTCGCTCTCCTCGGTCTCGGTGAGGGTGCGGAACACGTGCGACTTGGCCGCCATCTCGGGGGTGGGTACGACCAGCGGGTTGGCCGCGCTGTCCGGGGCGAGGGTGGCGAGTTCGTCCTTCATCCCGGTCACGGCGGAGACGAAGCCGATGCCCGCGACCAGCTGCGCCGCGATCTTCGGCTGATAGTAGAAGTCGATCAGCTTTTCCGCGTTCGCCTTGTGCTGCGCCCGGGCCGGGATCAGCATGTTGTCCGTCGAGGAGACGTAGCCCTTCTCCGGGATGACGAACTCGATGTCCGGGTTGTCGGCGCGCAGTTGGATCAGGTCGCCGCCCCAGGCGACGCAGGCCGCAATGTCGCCGGAGGACAGCTCCTGGCCGTAGTCGTTGCCGGTGAAGCGGCGGATCTGCTTGCTGTCGACGCCCTTCTGCAGCCGGGCGACGGCGGCGTCGTAGTCGTCGGCGGTGAACTTCGCCGGGTCCTTGCCCAGGTCCAGCAGGGTGATCCCGATGCTGTCACGCATCTCGGAGAGGAAGGTGACCCGGCCCTTGAGGTCGGGGTCGTCCAGCAGTTGGGAGACGCTGGTGACCTCCTTCCCCTTGGTCGCCTTCTTGTTGTAGGCGATGACGACCTGGATGCCGGCCCACGGGTAGGAGTACAGCCGGCCCGGGTCCCAGTCGGGGGCGCGGAAGCGGGAGTCGATGGTGGTGATCGCGGTGGTGACGTTCGCCGGGTTGAGCTTCTGCGCCCAGCCGAGCCGGATCAGCCGGGCGGCCATCCAGTCGGTGAGGACCATCAGGTCGCGGCCGGTGTCCTGGCCGGCCGCGAGCTGCGGCTTGACCTTGCCGAAGAACTCGACGTTGTCGTTGACGTCCTCGTTGTACCTGACCTTGACGCCGGTGGCCGCGGTGAAGGCGTCCAGGGTGCCGTGCTTCTGCTTGTCCTTCTCGTCGGTGTCGATGTACAGCGGCCAGTTGGAGAAGTTGACCACCTTCTCGCTGTCCGAGAGGTCCTTGGCGGCGTTGGCGGTCGAGTCGCCGCCGACGGTCCTGGCCGCCGGGATCCCGCAGGCGGCCAGCGTGCCCGCACCGGCGGTCAGCGCGGCGGCCCGCAGCAGGGTGCGGCGGCCGATCGCGGCCCGGCCGCTGGTCAGGCTGCGTTCCCAGGCCTTGCGGACCGGTTCGGGCAGACCGTCGGTGAACTCGTTGAACGCCATGGAACGGGCCTCCTGGGGGTAAGAGGTCGAATCGGGGCGCCCTGGGGGCGGCGCCCCTGGGCAGGGGTTATCTGTCTCCGAAGACGGTGCGGTGCCAGTCCTTGCGGGCGACCGCGGTGGTGTCGAACATGACGTGCTTGACCTGGGTGTACTCGTCCAGCGAGTACTGGGACATGTCCTTGCCGTAGCCGGACGCCTTGTAGCCGCCGTGCGGCATCTCGCTGATGATCGGGATGTGGTCGTTGACCCAGACGCACCCGGCCGCGATCTCCCGGGTGGCGCGCAGCGAGCGGTGCACGTTGCCCGTCCAGGCGGAGGCGGCCAGGCCGTAGGGGGTGTCGTTGGCCAGCCGCAGGCCCTCGTCGTCGGTGTCGAAGGGCAGCACGACCAGCACCGGGCCGAAGATCTCGCCCTGGACCACCTCGCTGTCCTGGGCGGCGCCGGTGATCAGGGTGGGCGCGTAGTACGCGCCGCGGGTGAGGTCGGTGCCGTCGTGGCCCTTCTCCGGCGCGCGGCCGCCGGTGACCACGGTGGCGTAGGAGCGGGCGCGTTCGACGAAGCCGGCCACCCGGTCCCGGTGGGTGTACGAGACCAGCGGGCCGAGGTCGGTGTGCGGGTTGAGCGGGTCGCCGATCCGGATCGCGGCGTACAGCTCGGCCACGCCGGCCACGAACGCGTCGTACAGCGGGCGCTGGACGTACGCGCGGGTGGCGGCGGTGCAGTCCTGGCCGCCGTTGATCAGCGAGGCGGCGACCGCGCCGTGCACGGCGGCGTCGAGGTCGGCGTCGTCGAAGACCACGAACGGGGCCTTGCCGCCGAGCTCCAGGTGGGTGCGCTTGACGCTCGCGGTGGCGAGTTCGGCGACCCTGCGGCCGACCGGGGTGGAGCCGGTGAAGGACACCATGGCGACGTCCGGGTGCGCGACCAGGTGCTCGCCGGTGGTGCGTCCGGCGCCGGTGACCACGTTGACCACGCCGTCCGGGATGCCCGCCTCGGTGCAGGCCCGGGCGAACATCAGCGAGGTGAGCGGGGTCAGCTCGGACGGCTTGAGCACGATGGTGTTGCCCGCCGCGATCGCCGGCAGGACCTTCCAGGCGGCCATCTGCAGCGGGTAGTTCCACGGCGAGATCGAGCCGACCACGCCGATCGCCTCGCGGCGCACGTAGGAGGTGTGGTCGCCGGAGTACTCGCCAGCCGCCTTGCCCTCCAGGTTGCGGGCGGCGCCGGCGAAGAACGCCACGTTGTCGATGGTGCCGGGGACGTCGAACTCGGTGGCCAGCTTGACCGGCTTGCCGGTCTGCGCGGTCTCCACCCGGGCGAGGTCGGCGCTCGCCGAGGCCAGGACGGCGGCCAGTGCGGTCAGCGCCTCGGAGCGGGCACCGGGGGTGGCGCGGGACCAGCCGGGCAGGGCCGCCTTCGCGGCGGCCACGGCCGCGTCGACCTCGCCGGTGGTGGCCAGGGCGACCTGCTCGACCACGCTGCCGTCCGCGGGGTTGACGACCTGGAAGGGCTCGCCGCTCCCCCGGGTCTGCCGGCCCGCGATGTACTGCGCGCCCGCGCCGAAGTCGGTCAGGTCCATCTGGTTCCTCCAAGTGCCGGTGGGTCGACTGCCACGGCGATTCTCACGGTTGTGCCGTGGGGGAATCCGACCGGCTGATCACCGGGGTTGCGCGATCCTGGCAGTCCGGCGGACTCCGGACAAGGGATTCCGCTGTTGCATTCCGGCAACGCGATGGATTCCGGCGTGAGGTCTGTTTTTCGCCACAGCCGACCCGCTGACCATGCCCGCTGCCGCCCCGGCGTGACAAGGGTCACTGCGACAACCTCGGCGGGTAGGGCCTTACAGGGTGCAAGGGTTCACCGAGGGCGACAGGTCGTCGCCGCGATGGATGATTTACCTGACACTCTGGTCCCTCAAGGCCCTGGAGGCCCGCGATGCTCCCCACCGTCGCCCGCGTGCTCGACCTGGAGGTGATGCGGCGCGGCCTGCCCCAGGTCGTCGCCGGCGCCGACCACCTGGAGCGGCCCGTCCGCTGGGTCCACGTGAGCGAACTGCCCGACGTCGCCGGGATGCTCCAGGGCGGCGAACTGGTGCTCACCACCGGCATCGCGCTGCCCGACGACCGCGAGGGCCTGGCCCGCTACGTCCGCGAACTGGACGAGGTGGGGGTCGCCGGCCTGGTCGTCGAGTACGGCCGGCGCTACTTCGACTCGCTGCCCCGCGCCCTGGTGCACGCCGCCGAACAGCGCGGCCTGCCGCTCATCACGCTCCGCCGCGAGCTGCGCTTCGTCGCCGTCACCGAGGCCGTGCACGCGCTGGTGGTCAACGCCCAGCTGGAGCAGCTGCGCGTCTCCGAGGCCGTCCACCAGGTGTTCAACGAGCTGGTGGTGGAGGGCGCCGAGCCGCCCGAGGTGATCCGCCAGGTGGCCCGGATGGCGGGCGCGCCGGTCGTCCTGGAGAACCTCGCACACCAGGTGCTCGCCCACGACACCGCCGGCCGCCCGGAGGTCGAACTGTTGGAGGACTGGGAGCGCCGCTCCCGCGGGGTCCGCCCGCCCGGCCGCACCGGGCACGACCCGCGCAGCGGCTGGCTGGTGACCACGGTCGGCGCCCGCGGCCAGGACTGGGGCCGGCTGGTACTGGTGCAGGATCCGGGCCCGCTGCCCGAGAACGAGGCCCACCCGCACACCATGCTGCTGGAGCGCGGCGCCTCCGCGCTGGCACTCAACCGGCTGGTGGTGCGCGACCGGGAGAGCCTGGAGCGGCAGACCCACCGCACCCTGCTGTCCGGCATCCTCACCCACGCGCTGACCGTCTCCGAGGTGGCCCTGCGCGCCCAGGCGCTCGGCGTCCCGCTGGAGGGCCGTCGGCTGGTCGGGGTGGTGCTGCGGCAGCGGCGCGGCCCGATCCCGGCCGCTCTGGAGGCGCAGGCCCGGCTGCGTGACTTCACCGAGCTCGCCGCGGGGGCCGTCCGGGCCTGCCGGCTCTCCGCCCTGGTCGGCGCGCTGGACGACGAGGGCGTCGGCGTGCTGATCACGCTCGGCACCCAGCAGGACGAGCACGCCGCCCTGGACGCCTTCTCGGCCACGCTGCGCCGGATGTCGGCCGAGGCCGGCCGGGACGACGCCGCCGCCGCACCGGCCCCGGTGGTCGCGGTCGGCTCCTCGGTCGGCTCCGTCCGGGACGCCCGGCGCACCCTGCTGGAGGCCACCCAGGTCGCCGACGCGGCCCTGCACGACGCGCCCGGCGGCCGGGCCGCCTCGTACTACCGGCTGCCGGACGTCCGGCTGCGCGGCCTGCTCCACCTGCTGCGCGACGACGCCCGGCTGCAGACCTACGTGGAGCGGGAGCTCGGCCCGCTGCTGGCCCACGACGCCGAGCACAACGGCCAGTTGGTGCAGATGCTGCGGATCTACCTGGAGCAGGGCCGGAACAAGTCGGCGGCGGCCGACGCCGCGCACCTGTCCCGGCCGTCCTTCTACGACCGCCTGCACAAGGTCGAGCGGATCCTCGGCGTCGACCTCGACCAGGTGGAGTCCTGCCTCTCCCTGCACGTGGCACTGCTCGCCCTGGACGCCGTCCGCCGCTGACCTCTGCACGCCGGTGGCCTACACGCCGGTGATGCGCCCCCAGACCTTGTGCAGTTCGGGCCGCTCCGCCGAGGTGACGTCGCGCATGGTGTGCAACCGGGCGCGCATCTCGTCGGTCGGGAAGAGCAGCGGGTTCTCCGCCAGTTCGGCCTTGTCCTTGTCACCGCTGGCCGCCAGCACCTCGCGGGCGGCCGGCACCGGGCAGATGTACTGGACGAACGCGGCGAGTTCGGCGGCCACCTCGGGCTGGTAGTAGTGGTCGATCAGCAGCTCGGCGTTGCGCTTGTGCCGGGCCCGGTTGGGGATCATCAGGCTCTCCGCCCACAGCTCGCCTCCCTCCTGCGGCACCACGAACTCGATGTCCGGGTTCTGGGCGGTCAGTTGGACGGCGTCGCCGGAGTAGGCCTGGCAGGCGACGGCGGCGCCGGAGGCGAGGTCGCTGGTGTAGTCGTTGCCGGTGAAGCGGCGGATGTGGCCGGTGTCGACCATCTTCTGCACGGTGTCCATCGCCCGGTGCGCGTCGTCCTCGCCGAACCGGGAGACGTCCGCGCCCTGGGCGAGCATCAACAGCCCGAGCGCCTCGTCCAGCCCGGCGAACAGGGTGACCCGGCCCTTGAGGTCGGGCGCCCAGAGGTCCGCGGTCGACTTCAGCTCCCGGCCGAGCGCCTTGCGGTTGTACGCGATGCCGGTGATCCCGGACTGCCAGGGCACGCTGCGCCGGCGCCCGGGGTCGAAGGCCGGGTCGGCGAGCTGCGGGTCCAGGTTGGCGGTGACGTTGGGCAGGTTGGCCCGGTCCATGGCCTGCACCCAGCCGAGCGAGACGTACCGGCCGGCCATCCAGTCGCTGACCACCATGAGGTCCCGGCCGGGGTCGGCGCCCTGGGTGAGCACCGGGCTGATCTTGCCGAAGAACTCGTCGTTGTCGTTGATGTCCTCGGTGTAGGTGACCGCGATGCCGGTCCGCTCGGTGAAGGCGTCCAGGGTCGGCCGGTGCCCCTGGTCGTCGGTGTCGATGTACTGGGTCCAGTTGGAGAAGGCGAGCCGCTGCTCGCGGTCCGAACGGTCCTGGACCGAGCGGCGGTCCTCGGCGACGTACGCGGACGGGATGCCGCAGCCGGTCAGCGTGCCGGCGCCGAGCAGCGCGGCCCCGCCGAGCACCGAACGCCGGCGGATCGTACGGGAGTTGTGGGGGCGGGTCGGGGTGGTGCTGCTGGGCATGGGGAAGGCCTCCGGAGCGTGGGACGGCCCCGGGCGTGCGCGACACCCGGGGCCGTCCGGTCGGTACGTCAGACGGTGTGCGCGTCGGCGAGCGACAGCACCTCGTCGAGCACCGCGAGACCGGTCTTGGCCTCCTCCTCGGTGACGGTGCACGGCGGGACGACGTGGAGGCGGTTCATGTTGACGAACGGCCAGAGCCCGCGCTGCTTGCAGGCGGCGGCCAGCTCGGCCATCGGCGCGTTGGCGGCGCCGGCCGCGTTGTACGGGACCAGCGGCTCGCGGGTCCCGCGGTCCTTCACCAGGTCGAGCGCCCAGAACACGCCGAGGCCGCGGACCTCGCCGATCGAGGGGTGCCGCTCGGCCAGCTCCCGCAGGCCGGGGCCGAGCACGGTCTCGCCGATGTGCTTGGCGTTCTCGACGATGCCCTCCTCCGCCATGGCGGTGATGGTGGCGACGGCCGAGGCGCAGGCCAGCGGGTGGCCGGAGTAGGTGAGCCCGCCCGGGAACGCCCGCTCGGCGAAGGTGGCGGCGATCTCGGCGCTGATCGCCACGCCGCCCAGCGGGACGTAGCCCGAGTTGACGCCCTTGGCGAAGGTCAGCAGGTCCGGGGTGACACCCCAGTGGTCGGCCGCGAACCACTCGCCGGTGCGGCCGAAGCCGGCCATCACCTCGTCGAGGATGAACACGATGCCGAAGCGGTCGCAGATCTCCCGGACCCCGGCCAGGTAGCCCGCCGGCGGGATCAGGATGCCCGCCGTACCGACCACGGTCTCCAGGATGATCGCCGCGATCGTCCCGGGGCCCTCGAAGGCGATCACCTGCTCCAGGTGCTCCAGTGCGCGCTCGCACTCCTGCGCCTCGTTCTCGGCGTGGAAGTTGGAGCGGTAGGCATACGGGCCCCAGAAGTGCACCACGCCGGAGACGCCGGTCTCGTTGGCCCAGCGGCGCGGGTCGCCGGTGAGGGCGATCGCGTTGGCGGTGGCGCCGTGGTACGAGCGGTAGGCGGACATGACCTTCTGCCGGCCGGTGTGCAGCCGGGCCAGCCGGACGGCGTTCTCGACCGCCTCGGCGCCGCCGTTGGTGAAGAAGATCTTGTCGAGGTCGCCGGGGGTGCGCTCGGCGATCAGCCGGGCGGCCTCGCTGCGCGCCTCGACCGCGAAACCGGGGGCGATGGTGCAGAGCTTCGCCGCCTGCTCCTGGATCGCGGCGACCACCTTCGGGTGCTGGTGACCGATGTTGGTGTTGACCAGCTGCGAGGAGAAGTCGAGGTAGCGGTTGCCGTCGTAGTCCCAGAAGTACGAGCCCTCGGCGCCGGCCACCGCGAGGGGGTCGATCAGCGCCTGGGCGGACCACGAGTGGAAGACGTGCGCGCGGTCGGCGGCCTTGACCGCCTGGCCGGCGGCTGAGTCAGCGGTGGGGATGCTCATGCCGGTAAGGCTAGGGAGTCGCGGCCCCGAAGTGCAGTTTCATCTTGTCAGCCGGTCACGCGAACGGCCGACAGGATGCAAAGACACCGGGCCCGGGTCGAAAGGACCCGGGCCCATTGTCCGTTCACACGATGGACGCGCGATCAGATCGCGGTCATACAGCGCCCGACCGCCACGACCCGCTAGATCGCGGTCATACAGCGCCCGACCGTCACGACCCGCTAGATCGCGGTCATGACGTGCTTCACCCGGGTGTAGTCCTCGAAGCCGTACGCGGAGAGGTCCTTGCCGTAGCCGGACTTCTTGAAGCCGCCGTGCGGCATCTCGGCGACCAGCGGGATGTGGGTGTTGATCCAGACGCAGCCGAAGTCCAGCCGGCGCGACATCCGCATGGCGCGGGCGTGGTCCTTGGTCCACACCGAGGAGGCCAGCGCGAAGTCGACGCCGTTGGCGTAGTCGACGGCCTGGTCCTCGTCGGTGAACTTCTGCACGGTGATGACCGGGCCGAAGACCTCGTTCTGGATGATCTCGTCGTCCTGCCGCAGGCCGGAGACGACGGTCGGGGCGTAGAAGTAGCCCTTCTCGCCGACCTGGTGGCCACCGGCCTCGACCTTGGCGTGGGCGGGCAGCCGCTCGATGAAGCCGGCCACCTGCTTCAGCTGGTTGGCGTTGTTCAGCGGGCCGTACAGCACGTCCTCGTCGTCCACGCCGCCGGTCTTGGTCTCGGCCGCGGCCTTGGCCAGCGCCTCGACGAAGGCGTCGTGGATCGACTCGTGCACCAGCACGCGGGTGGCGGCGGTGCAGTCCTGGCCGGCGTTGAAGTAGCCCGCGACCGAGATGCCCTCGACGGCCTCGGCGATGTCGGCGTCCTCGAAGACCACGACCGGGGCCTTGCCGCCCAGCTCCAGGTGGACGCGCTTGACGTCCTTGGAGGCGGACTCGGCGACCTGGATGCCGGCCCGGACCGAACCGGTGATGGAGGCCATCGCCGGGGTCTTGTGCTCGACCATCAGCCGGCCGGTCTCGCGGTCGCCGCAGATCACGTTGAAGACGCCGGCCGGCAGCTCCAGGTCCTTGAGGACGCCGCCGATGATCTCGGCGAGCAGGACGGTGGAGGCCGGGGTGGTGTCCGAGGGCTTCAGGACGACGGTGTTGCCCGCGGCGATGGCCGGGGCGAACTTCCAGACGGCCATCATCATCGGGTAGTTCCACGGCGCGACCTGGGCACAGACGCCGACCGGCTCGCGGCGGACGATCGAGGTCATCCCGTCCATGTACTCCCCGGCGGCCTTGCCCTCCAGCATGCGGGCGGCACCGGCGAAGAAGCGGATCTGGTCCACCATCGGACCGATCTCCTCCGAGAGGGTCAGCCCGCGCGGCTTGCCCGTGTTGCGGACCTCCGCCTCGACGAGCTCGTCGGCCCGGGCCTCGACCGCGTCGGCGATCTTGAGCAGCAGCTTCTGGCGGGTGCTCGGGGTGGCGTCACGCCAGACCGGGAAGGCGGCGGCGGCCGAGGCCATGGCGGCGTCCACATCGGAGGCACCGGACAGCGGGGACGTCGCGTAGACCTCACCGGTGGTGGGGTCGACGATGTCGAGCGTGCGGCCGTCCGCCGCGTCGACGAACTCACCGTTGATGTAGTTGCGCAGCGTGCGAAGGTCGCTCACGGGGTCTCTCCTCGGTCTGGGCCTGCGGCGTTGCAGTTTCCGGCGCCATGGTACGTCGGCTGGTCCGGCGCACGAAGGGTGTCGGGTGGCCGGGCCCTGGACGGCGCGGTCCACTGGTTTGGGGGAACGCGCGCTGCGCTGCGGGGCTGCGCGCGTACCGTGCCAGGGTAGCCGCATGACTGCTGGTATCGACAGGTGCAGTGCACGTAGGCGATGAAATCCGTACGCGGATTCCAAGATCACGACGAAATCAGCAGATTCCTCGCTTGCGAACAGGAGAACGATCAGGCACAGTGGCGGCGTGGCCAACCGCGACCGGAACGCGAGCGTTCCCCTCGATGCCGCCTCCAAGGCGATCATCGAGCAGCTCCAGGAGGACGGACGCCGCCCGTACGCCGCCATCGGCAAGGCCGTCGGCCTGTCCGAAGCGGCCGTGCGCCAGCGCGTCCAGAAGCTGCTCGACCAGGGCGTGATGCAGATCGTCGCCGTCACGGACCCGCTCACCGTCGGCTTCACCCGCCAGGCGATGGTCGGCATCCGGGTCGAGGGCGACATCGAGCCCGTCGCCGACGCGCTGGCCGCCCTCGACGAGGTCGACTACGTCGTCTGCACCGCAGGCTCGTTCGATCTCCTGGCCGAACTGGTCTGCGAGGACGACGAGCACCTGCTCGAACTGATCAACAAGCGCATCCGCGCGCTTCCCGGCGTGCGGAGCACCGAGAGCTTCGTCTACCTGAAGCTCCGGAAACAGACCTACACCTGGGGCACCCGATGACAGCCGACCCGGCGCAGAAGGACCTTTCCAAGACCGCCTACGACCACCTGTGGATGCACTTCACCCGCATGTCGTCGTACGAGAACTCCCCCGTGCCGACGATCGTCAAGGGCGAAGGCACCTACGTCTGGGACGACAAGGGACGCAAGTACCTCGACGGCCTCGCCGGCCTGTTCGTCGTCCAGGCCGGCCACGGCCGCGAGGAGCTGGCCGAGGCCGCCGCCAAGCAGGCCAAGGAGCTCGCCTTCTTCCCGGTGTGGAGCTACGCCCACCCGAAGGCCGTCGAGCTGGCCGAGCGCCTGGCCAACTACGCCCCGGGCGACCTGAACAAGGTCTTCTTCTCCACCGGTGGCGGCGAGGCCGTCGAGACCGCCTGGAAGCTCGCCAAGCAGTACTTCAAGCTGACCGGCAAGCCGACCAAGTACAAGGTCATCTCGCGCGCCGTCGCCTACCACGGCACCCCGCAGGGCGCCCTGTCGATCACCGGCCTGCCGGGCCTGAAGGCCCCGTTCGAGCCGCTGGTGCCGGGCACCCACAAGGCCCCGAACACCAACATCTACCGCGCCCCCGCCTTCCTCGAAGGCCCGGACGGCACGGTCGACCCCGAGGCCTACGGCCGCTGGTGCGCCGACGAGATCGAGGTGGCCATCCTCAACGAGGGCGCCGAGACCGTCGCCGCCGTCTTCGTCGAGCCGGTGCAGAACGCCGGCGGCTGCTTCCCGCCGCCGCCCGGGTACTTCCAGCGCCTGCGCGAGATCTGCGACCGCCACGACGTGCTGCTGGTCTCGGACGAGGTCATCTGCGCCTTCGGCCGCCTGGGCACCATGTTCGGCGCCGACAAGTTCGGCTACCAGCCCGACATGATCACCTGCGCCAAGGGCATGACCTCGGGCTACTCCCCGATCGGCGCCACGATCATCTCGGACCGCCTCGCCGAGCCGTTCTACAAGGGCGACAACACCTTCCTGCACGGCTACACCTTCGGCGGCCACCCGGTCTCCTCCGCGGTGGCGCTGGCCAACCTCGACATCTTCGAGCGCGAGGGCCTGAACCAGAACGTCCTCGACAACGAGGCCGCGTTCCTGGGCACCCTGAACAAGCTGCGCGACCTGCCGATCGTCGGCGACGTCCGCGGCAACGGGTACTTCTACGGCATCGAGCTCGTGAAGGACAAGGTCACCAAGGAGTCGTTCAACGACGACGAGGTCGAGCGCGTCCTCTACGGCTTCCTGTCGAAGGCCCTCTTCGACAACGGCCTGTACTGCCGCGCCGACGACCGTGGCGACCCGGTCATCCAGCTGGCCCCGCCGCTGATCTCCAACCAGTCGACCTTCGACGAGATCGAGCAGATCCTGCGGACCAGCCTCACCGACGCGTGGGCGAAGATCTGACCCCTGATCCTCCCTCCCCACCCTCCGCCGAAGGGCGGTCCCACTCCCCCGGGACCGCCCTTCGGCGTTTTCCGGCGCGGACAGCCGATCAAACATGCCTGATTGCGGGTGATTTGCCCGCGATGGACCAGAGCGCCGCAACCGCACCAGGCCCCAGTCGTTCTAATCTGACGACTGTCATATCCCAGCGGCCACCCAGGATGGAACCTCATGTCAGCGGCACCGCCTGACAACGACGTGCTGTGGGCCCGGGGGATCGTCAAGTCCCATCACGGCACCCCCGCCCTGCGGGGCATCTCGATCGGCGTCCGCGAGGGCGAAGTGCTCGCCGTCACCGGCCCGCGCGGGTCCGGCAAGAGCACCCTCCTCGGCTGCCTCTCCGCCCTCCTCACCGTCGACGAGGGCGAGGTCTGGTTCAACAGCGCGCCCGTCCACACCCTCGGCCGGGCCGGGCGCGAACGGCTGCGCCGCGACCGCTTCGGCTTCGTCGGCTCCGAACCCCACCTGGTGCCCGAACTGACCGCCCGGGAGAACGTCGCCCTGCCGCTGCTGCTCGCCGGCGCCGGCAACAAGGCCGCCTACACCGCCGCCGACGAATGGCTGGAACGCCTCGACGTCGGCGAGGTCGCCCGGCAGCGCCCCGACCGGCTGCTCCAGGACCAGCGCCAGCGGATCGCCGTCGCCCGCGCCCTCGCCCCGCTGCCGCCCGTCGTCTTCGCCGACGACCCCACCGCCCCGCTCCACCGCGAGGCCGCCGACCAGGTCCTGCGGATACTGACCAGCGCGGCCCGGTCGCACCAGCTCACCCTCGTCCTGGCCACCCACGACCCCGAGCTCGTCCGGTTCGCGGACCGCGCCGTCGCCCTCGTCGACGGACGGCTCACCGCCCCCGCCGCCCCCGTCCCGCGCGGCCCCGCCGTCCCGGGGGCGGCCGGCGCGTCCGCCGTCTCGGCCACCCGCCGCTGACGACGCCGAGCCGCTGAAAGAGTCGACGTGTTCTATCTCCGTCTGGCCCGGGGCTACCGGGTGCCCGACCTCGGCCGCTGGCTGCTCACCGTGCTGGCCGCCGCCGTGGTCTCCGCCTTCCTGCTGCGCTCCCTCGGCCGGGCGATGAGCGACCCGCTCGGCGGCGAGGACGCGCTGGTGCGACTGCTCTGGTGCCTGCCCCCGCTCGCCGCCGTCGCCTGGTTCGCGGCCGTCACCGCCCGCGCCGTACCCGCCCAGCGGCCCGAACGGATCACCGGCCTGCGCGCCGCCGGAGCCGGCTCCGGCCGGATCCGCACCCTGATCGCCGGTGAGGTCGTGCTCGCCTGCACCCTCGGCAGCGTGCTCACCCTGCTGGTCTTCCTGGTCCTGCGCAACGACATCGCCGGGCCCGCGCTCGCCCCCGACCTCGGCATGGGCGTACCGCTGCCGGCCGTCGCGCCGGTCGCCCTGCTCGCCCTGGTCCCGCTCACCGCCGGGATCGCCGCCGCCTGCGCCGTCCCGCCCACCGAGTACCTGCCCGGCAGCCGCACCCACCGCGGCACCGGCTTCGGCGCGCTGCGGGTCGCCCTGCCGGTCGGGCTCGCCGTGATCGGCCTCGCCCTCGAACTCATCGCCCTGCGGCCCGGCGCCGCCGCCGACGGCCGGCCGATCCACCTGCCCGCCGGGCTCGGCAGCACCAGCACCGCCGCACTCGGCGGATGGGCCGCCAGCGCGGTCGGGCTCGTCCTGCTCACCGGCCCGTTGCTGTCCTGGACGGGACGGCTGCTCGCGCTCGGCCGGCCCACCCCGCTGCGGCTGCTGGCCGGCCGCGGACTGACCGCCCAGGCCCGCCGCCTCGGCCCTCCGCTGGCCGTGCTCACCCTCGCCCTCGCGCTGGTGCTCACCACCATCCGCTACTGGATCGGCACGCCCGACAGCGCCGACGTGCTGCCCGCCGTCGAGGCCTGCCTGGTGCTCGGCTGCGCGGCCGCCGCCGTGGCCGCCCGGCTGGCCGAGGTCCGCACCGACCGCCGGGACGTCACCGACGTGCTGCTGCGCCTCGGCACCTCGCCCCGGCTGCTGTTCGGCGCGGTCGCGCTGCGCACCCTGGCGGTGGGCACCACGCTGCTGGTGACCGGCGGGGCGACCGCCGCACTGGCGGCCGCCGGCCTGCGCTGACTTCCCGGCCTGCGCTGACTGCCCGGCCTGCGGTGACCCGCCGGCTCAGCCCGCCGCGGCGAGCTGGCCGCAGGCGCCGTCGATCTCCTGGCCACGGGTGTCACGGACGGTCGTCGGCACCCCGTGCGACTGGAGCCGGCGGACGAACTCGCGCTCGTCCTCGGGCCGGGAGGCGGTCCACTTGGAGCCCGGCGTCGGGTTCAGCGGGATCAGGTTGACGTGCACCCGGTGGTTCTTGATCAGCCGGCCGAGCAGGTCCGCCCGCCACGCCTGGTCGTTGATGTCCTTGATCAGCGCGTACTCGATGGAGATCCGCCGGCCGGACTTCTCCGCGTAGTTCCACGCGGCGTCCAGCACCTCGGCGACCTTCCAGCGGGTGTTCACCGGCACCAGCTCGTCGCGCAGCTCGTCGTCCGGGGCGTGCAGCGACAGCGCCAGGCGGCAGCTGAGGCCCTCGTCGGCCAGCCGGTTCATCGCCGGGACCAGGCCGACGGTGGAGACCGTGACACCGCGCTGGGACAGGCCGAAACCGTCCGGCGCCGGGTCGGTCAGCCGGCGGATCGCGGCCAGCACCCGGTTGTAGTTGGCCAGCGGCTCGCCCATGCCCATGAAGACCACGTTCGACAGCCGCGCCTCGCCGCCGGGGATCTCGCCGGCCTTGAGCGCGCGCATCCCGGCGGCGATCTGCTCGACGATCTCGGCGGTGGACAGGTTGCGGGTCAGCCCGGCCTGGCCGGTCGCGCAGAAGGGGCAGTTCATGCCGCAGCCCGCCTGCGAGCTGATGCACATGGTGACCCGGTCCGGGTAGCGCATCAGCACCGACTCGACGAGCGTGCCGTCGAAGAGCTTCCAGAGCGTCTTGCGGGTGCTGTCGTCGTCGCAGGACACGTGCCGCACGACCGACATCAGCTCCGGCAGCAGGCTCCCGGTGAGCTTCTCCCGGCTGGCGGCGGGGATGTCCGTCCAGCCCTCCGGGTCGTTCGACATCCGGCCGAAGTAGTGGTTGGAGAGCTGCTTGGCGCGGAACGGCTGCTCGCCCAGCTCGGCGACGGCCTCCTTGCGCTCGGCGGGGCTCAGGTCGGCGAGGTGTCGCGGGGGCTTGGCGCCGCGCGGCGCGACAAAGGTGAGTTCTCCGGGCTTAGGCATGGTTCATCCAGTGTCGCAGACGCCGGGAGCGGGCCGGGACGTGCGAGGGCCCCGGACGCGCGGGCGTCCGGGGCCCTTCCGCCGCTCGCGGCCGGAGGCCGGGTCGAGGGCCTGTCCGAGGGCCGGACAGGCCCTAGAAGGCTGATGAAGATCTTGGTGTGATCGGGGCTGCCGCCGTCAGGCGGCAGCCCCGATCTGCCAGGTGGTGCCGTTGTGGGTGAGTCCGAGGTTGATCAGGGTCCGGAGGTTGAGGGCTGCGGCTCGGGTGTGGAGCCAGGCGTTGTTCTTGATCGTTCCCCGGTAGCGCAGGCGGCGGTTGCCGTGGCCGACGAGCCAGGCGACGGCGCGTTCCACGGGCGGGCGCCAGCGGCGGTAGGTGGCTTGCCAGTCGGGTGTGCTCGCCGCCTGGCGGGCTTGGGACATGAGGTCGTGGTCGGGGCGGATGGTGACGATCCGGCCGGCCTTGGCCCGGCTGCACCGTTCGCGTAGGGGACATCCGGTGCAATGGCCGGTGAAGACCGCCTTGCGCTGCATGTGTCGGCCGGACGGTGCGGA
>NZ_JBIUYQ010000047.1:0-29994 GCF_044744605.1 Kitasatospora sp. NPDC087271 | reverse complement strand
CCCGCCAACCGATCCGCCACCCGCCGACCGGTCTTACCCGTCCCACCCACCACCAGCACCACACCAGCACCGACCGGAAGATCCACAACACCCTTGGCAACCACAGCAGCCACCCCATTCGGAGAAGAAGTCGACGAAACCAGCGGACCCGGGCGGTTCTGCGAACCCCGCGCGTCCGTCCTCATGTCCACCAGTCAAATCCACTCCGGGCCGGCGAACCATAGCCTCCACACTCACATCCATGCGCGAGCGTCTACCGTCCCCCGGTGTGCCCCGCCCCGGGTCCTGTCCGGCCGGACAGGACCCGGGGCGGGTCTGCTTCGCCATCCACCAGAACACACCCAACCCGCCACGAACCACCCGCCTTGAGGCGGCCTCCAGTGGATCTCCAGCGCCGGCACACCGCCCCCACACCCCGGCCCGGGCCACCGCAAACGGAAGGGTGCGCGTCGGGTGGGGCGGGAGGCGGACCCGGAGTCCAGGCCGGACGCGCACCCGGGCGGGCAGGTGGCCGGCATCGGTGAGCCGTCGGCGGCTCAGGGCAGCAGCAGGCCCGGGACGAGGACCAGGCCGACCAGGCCCGCGACCAGGGTCGGCAGGCCGGTGACACCCATCCACACCAGGTGGCCGGCGAGCCCGCCCGGCGTGTCCGCCGACAGGCGGCCGGGCACCACCAGGACCGTGCGGGGCCGCGCCACGTCCTGCACGTCGGCGGCGCTGCACTCGTGCCGCTGCGCCGTGCCGAGCTGGTCGGTCACCCGGTAGGTGTACCGGAGCGTGCGCCGGGTGCTGCGGGAGTGTCCGTGGACGTCGTGCACCCTGTACTCCCCGAGGTAGGAGCCGGTGAACTCCGCCGGGCGGAGCTCGCCGAGTGCCTGCTGCTGGCGCCAGTACCGCAGCTGCCAGGGCAGGTTCGCCGCCCAGGCGGCGCTCACCCACCAGGCGGCGAAGCCGGCCCAGACGAACCCGGCCCGCACGGGGTGGCCGAGCAGAGCCAGGGCGACGGACTCGGTGAGGCAGCCGGCGAACAGCGCGAGGAGGCCGAGCTGCCAGCCGGCGGGCCGCAGCGGCCTGGGCCGCCGGAACGGTTCGACGCGGATCCGCGTCGGGTCGGCCGGAGCCTCGGCGAGCCGTTTCAGCCGTTGCGCGTTGATGGCGTCGGCGAACGCCTGGGCCTTGGCATCGGTCGTGCCCAGGCGGAACTCGGAGCGCTCGCCGCGCCCCGGCGGGTCGACCTCGACGCACAGGTCCCAGAGCACGCCCCGGCCGGGGACGGCGTGCACCCGGCGGATCCGGCCGTAGGGGATGTGGAAGGCCTCCGGTTCCTCCTGCCACACCAGCGCGGATCCGGTCATCCGCACCGAGCGCCGGCCGAACCAGGTGCGGAGTTCCCTCGGCGGTGCGAGTACTGCCTGCCCGGCCATCGCTGTTCTCGTGCTCCCCCGTGACGTGATCTCGGCCGCGTGATCATATAGCCGCGGCGGCCCCCCGAACGGCCGTGGCGGCCGGCCTCGGGCCGACCGCCACGACGCGGAGCGGTGCAGGTCAGCCGACCATCGCCGCCAGGACGGTGCGCCAGTCCTCGCCCGGCTCGGGGCTCAGCGGGGCGGCGAGGGTCTCGGCGCGGTAGTGCCAGGGGCGGCGGAGTTCGGGATCGGCGTCGGGGCGCAGGTCCAGCGGGCTGCCGGAGTCGAGCAGGCGCACGAGCTCGCCGGTGAAGTCCGCCCAGGAGACGTGCCCGTTGACGGCGTTGACGATCCGGCCGGCCGCCGGGTTTCCGTCGGCGACGCAGGCGGCGAGCGCGCGGGCCAGGGCGGCGGAGTGCACCCAGGCGGCGCCGTACCAGGTGGAGCGGTCGCCGGGGGAGGGGGCGGGCAGGGCGATCGGGCGGCCGGCCAGGGCGGCCTGGTAGAGGTCGCCGGTGGAGCCCCAGCGGAGCTGGTCGCGCAGGCGCTGGTGCGGGCCCCAGACGATCGGGGCGCGGACCACGGTGGCCGGGCCCCGGCCGGTGGCGGCCGCCTCGAACAGGATGCGCTCGCAGTCCAGCTTGGCCTGTCCGTAGGGGCTGACCGGTTCGCCGGTCGGGCCGCCTTCGGGGATGTCGGTGCCGGACGGGCGGCCGTAGGCGTCGATGCTGCTGACGAAGACGAACGGGCCGCCGCGCCAGCCCTCGACCAGGGCGCGCATCGCGGCGAGGTCGACGGCGTGCTCGGTGAAGGTGCAGGCGGCGTGGATGACGGCGTCGACACCCTCGACCGCGCGGCGCAGGCTGTCGAGGTCGGCGAGGTCGCCCTCGGCCAGTTCGGCGCCGTGCAGGGCGGGCAGGTGGGCGGACTCGGGCCGGACCAGGGCCCGGACCGGGCGGCCCTGGGCCATCAGTTCCTGGAGGACGGCCGCGCCGACACCGCCGGTGGCGCCGGTGAGCAGCACGGTGCCCGCGCGGGTGCGGGTGCCCGGGCGGGAGCCGGTGCGGGCGGGGGCGGCGCGGCGCTCGTCCTCGCGGGTGGCGAGCAGGGCGGCGAGGGCGCGCGGGGTGCGCTGCTCCAGCACGTCCAGGCCGGTGAGCGGCAGGCCGGTGCGGGTGCGCAGGCGTTCGGCGAGCTGGACGGCGACCAGGGAGTGGCCGCCGAGGGCGAAGAAGTCGCCGTCGGCGGGCGGAGTGGTGCCGAGCAGTTCGCCGAACGCCGTCCGGACGGTGTCGAGCGGGCCGGACCGCCCGGGGGTGGTCGGGGCCGCGCCGGGCAGCCGGCCGCGGTCCGGGGTTCCGTCGGCGTGCCGGGGCAGCCGGTCCAGCAGGGTGACGGCGGACGGCAGGTGGGCGGGGGCGAGGTGGCGGCGCAGTGCGGCGCGCAGTTCGACGCCGGTCGGGGCGACCGGGCCGCGCACCACGGCGTAGGCGAGCGGCGGGCCGTCGGCGGTCTCGACGACGGCCGCCTCGACCACCCGGGGGTCGGCCGACAGTGCGGCGAGGGCCGGGTGCCGGGCGGTGGCCAGGCGGGTGCCGGGGAGCGCGGAGAGGGGCTGGTCGGGGTCGGCGGCGACGGCGGCGAGCAGGTCCGCGAAGGCGGTGAGCAGTTGCTCGGCGGTGGTCTCGTCGAGGGCGTCCCGGTCGTGCTGGACCAGGCAGCGCGGCTGCGGGCCGTCCTCGACCAGCAGGGCGAGGCCGAACTTGGCCAGGCCCAGGTCGAGTTCGACGTCCTCGGCGGTGAGGCCGGGCAGCGTGAGCGGCTCGGCGGGGTGGACGAGGTCGCAGCTGACGGACAGCAGCGGGGTGCCGTCGGCGCCGCGGGCCGCCGCGCCGAGCCGCTCGACGATCAGGTCGAACGGGATCTCGTGGTGCTGCTGCGCGTCGAGCAGCGCGGTCCGGGCCCGTCCGAGCACCTCGGTGAAGGTGGGATCGCCGGCCAGGTCGGCGCGCACCGCGAGGGTGTTGACGCCGAGGCCGACGGTACGGCGCAGTTCGGGCCGCAGGCGCTGGCCGCTGGCGCAGCCGAGGGTGAGGTCGGCCTGGTCGGCGGCGGTGCGCAGGGTGGCGAAGGCGGCGGCCAGGACGACGGCGAACAGGGTGGCGCCGTGCCGGGCGCCGAGCCGGCGCAGGCCCTCCACGGTGGCGGGGGCGAGCGGGGCGGCGTGCAGGGTGGCCCGGCGCTCGCGCGCCCCGGGCGGGGTGGGCCGCAGCAGCGCCAGCGGGCGGGCGCCGGCCAGGTGTCGGGCGCGGGCGTCGGCGGCGCTGGTGAGTTCGGCGTCGCGGGTGCGCTCCTCGCGGGCGTACTCGGCGTACGACGGTCCGGGCGGCGGGAGTTGGGGCGCCACGCCGTCGCGGGCGGCGGCGTAGAGGGCGGCCAGGTCGGCGGCGAGGACGGGCAGCGAGCCGCCGTCGACGGCGATGTGGTGGATGTTCAGGAGCAGGGTGTGGTCCTGCGGGCCGTGCCGCAGCAGCAGGGCGCGCAGGACCGGACCGGTGGCGAGGTCGAAGGGGCGGGCGGCCTCGGCGGCGAGCAGGGCGGGGGCGTTGTTCCCGGCGCCGTTCTCCCAGGTGGCGTCCACCGTGCGCAGCGGCACCGGGGTGACCGGGTCGGTCTGCTGGTGGGGCTGGTCGCCCTGGCGGCCGTAGCGGGTGCGCAGGACGGCGTGGCGCTCGGTGAGGCCGGTGAGGGCGGTGGCGAGGGCGGCGGGGTCGAGCGGTCCGCGCAGGCGGGTGGCGAGCGGGACGTTGTAGAGGGCACCGCCCTGGCCGAGGTGGTCCATCAGCCACATCCGCTGCTGGGCGTGCGAGAGCGGGGCGGGGCCGGCCGGGCCGTCGCCCTGGCCGGTCGGCGCGCTCTGCGGGGCCGCCGGGCGCCCGCCCGCGGCGGGGCGGTTGCGGCGGGCGCGGCGCAGCAGGTCGGCCTGGTCGGCGGTCTGGTCGACGGCCGGGTGCTCGGCGGTCATCGGGTGGCTCCTTGCGGGGTGTCGTCGTGCGCGGCGCGCAGGGCTCGTTCGAGCAGGTCGGCCTGGCCGGCGACGGTGGGGTGGCCGAGGAAGTCGGCGAGCGAGAGTTCGACGCCGAGGTCCTCGCGGAGGTCGTCGACGACCCACATGGCGAGCAGCGAGTGGCCGCCCTCGGCGAGGAAGTCGGCGGCCGGGTCGGTGATCGGGCGTTCCAGGGCGCGGGTCCAGGCGGTGGCGACGGCCTGCTGGATCGGGGTGAGGGCGGCGGCGGTGCCGGGTCCGTCGGCGGCCGTCTCGTCGGCGGCGGCGAGGGCGCGGCGGTCGATCTTGCCGGTGCCGGTCAGCGGCAGGGCCGCGAGTACGGTCCAGGCGGTGGGCACCAGGTGGGCCGGCAGCCGGTCGGCGAGCCGGGCGCGGAGGGTCTCGACGGCCGGTCGGCTGCCGTCGGCGAGGACCAGGCAGGCGGTGAGCGCGGCGTCGGTGTGGCCGGGCCGTCGGACCACGACGGCCGCCTCGGCGACCTCGGGGAACTGCAGCAGCGCGTGCTCGACCTCGCCGGGTTCGATCCGGAAGCCGCGGACCTTCACCTGGTCGTCGGTTCGGCCGTGGAACTCCAGCGCGCCGTCGGGGCGTTGGCGGACGAGGTCGCCGCTGCGGTAGGCGCGGCCGGTGCCGGGCAGGTCGCGGAAGCGCTCGGCGGTCAGCTCCGGCCGGTCCAGGTAGCCCTGGGCGAGCCGGTCGCCGGCGATCCACAGTTCGCCGACGGTGCCGGGCGGCACCGGGGCGAGCTCCTGGTCGAGGACGAGGGTGCGGGCGCCGCCGAAGGGCCGGCCGATCGGGACCGGGCCGGTGGTGCAGTCGGCCGGGGTGATCCGGTGCAGGGTGGTGAAGGTGGTGGCCTCGGTCGGCCCGTAGACGTTGAAGAGTTCGAGCCAGGGGAAGGCGCGCAGCACCGCCCCCGCGTACTCGGGCGACAGGGCTTCGCCGCCGACGGCCAGGGTGCGCAGCACGCCGAAGATCCGGGACTGCCGGGCGGCCAGGTGGTGGAACAGGGCGGTGGTGATGAACACGGTGGTGACGCCGAACCGCTCGATGTCGCGGACGAGTTCCTCGGCGGTGGGCCGGTCGGACGGCGAGACGGCGACGGCGGCGCCGCGCGCCAGCGGGGCCCACAGTTCGAAGGTGGAGGCGTCGAAGCTGATCGTGGAGTGGAACAGGACCCGGTCGCGGGGGCCGAGCGTGAACGCGTCCTGGGCGGTGACCAGGTCGGCGACGGCGCTGTGCGGGACGATGACGCCCTTGGGCCGGCCGGTGGAGCCCGAGGTGTAGAAGAGCAGGGCGGGCGCGGCCGGGTCGGCGGCGTCGGGGGCGGCCGCACCGATGGCGTCGGGGCCGTTCCCGGCCGGGGCGGCGGGCTCGGCCAGGACGAGGGTCGAGGTCAGCGCGAGGGTCTGCTCCTCGGCGAGTCCGGCCTCGGCGAGCAGCGTCTTGTCCCCGAGGACGAGCCGGACTCCGGCGTCCCCGGTCATCTCGGCGATGCGCTGGCGCGGGTAGGCCGGGTCGATCGGGACGACGTGGGCGCCGGTCCGCCAGATCGCGAGCTGGGCGACGACCAGGCGGGTGGAACGGGCGCAGAGCAGGCCGACGGCGCTGCCGGGGCCGATCCCCCGGGCGGTCAGGGTCGCGGCCAGCCGGGCCGAGGAGTCGATGAGTTGACGGTACGTCAGAACGGTGGAGCCATCGGTCACGGCGAGGGCGTCGGGGCGCTCCTGGGCGTGCCGGGCGATCAGGTCCGGGAGGGTCGCGGTGGGCATGGTGGGTCCCTTCCGGGCGCCCCGGCCGCGAACGGCCGGGGCGCCCTGCGCAGGTCGTACGGGCGGGCGGGCGGTCAGACGGCGGCGGCGGTCGGCTGCCGCTCCGCCACCAGCCGGGCGACGGCCCGCAGGTCGGGCTGGCGCAGCACCAGGGGCGCGCGCAGCCGCACCCCGCACTCCTCCTCCAGGGCCTCCAGCAGCCGTGCGGCGGCGAGCGAGTTGCCGCCCGAGGCGAGGAAGTTGTCGCCGGGCCCGAGGTCCGCGCGGCCGAGCAGGTCGCGGCACAGGCGCAGCACGGTGCGCTCGGTGGGCGTGGCGCCCTCCTCCGTCGCGACCGGCTCGTCCGCCGTCGGGGCGAGGAGCAGGGCGGCGCGGTCGACCTTGCCGTTGGCGTCCAGCGGGAAGGTGTCGACCAGGCGGACGGCCGACGGGACGGCCTGCTCGGGCAGCCACGGCCGGACCGCCGCCAGCAGCTCGTCGGCGTCGGCCGCCGAGGACCCCTCGGCGGTCCGGACGAATGCGAGCAGCCGGACGCCGCCGGTGGGCGCCGGGGCCGCGGCCACCACGGCCCGGCGCACCCGCGGGTCGCGCTCGAACGCGGCCTCGACCTCGGCGGGTTCGACCCGGACGCCGCTGACCTTGACCTGGTCGTCGAGCCGGCCGTGGAACTCCAGCACGCCGTCGGCGCGCATCACCACCCGGTCGCCGCTGCGGTAGACCCGGTCGATGCCGTCCACGCCGGGCGGCACGCCGACGAAGCGCCGGGCGGTCAGCTCGGGGTCGAGGTAGCCGGCGGCCAGGCCCCGGCCGCCGATGCGCAGTTCGCCGGCCTGGCCGCGCGGCACCGGCCGGCCCTCCTCGTCGGTGACCAGGACGACCGCGCCCGGGACGGGCAGCCCGATCGGCGGTGCGCCGGCGCCGTGGTCGAGGCCGGGCGCCATGGTGTGCACGGTGGTGGTGACGGTGGCCTCGGCGGGACCGTAGGCGTTGTGGACGGTCGCGGTGACGTCCGGGCCGGGGGCGCGGCGCAGCCGGTCGCCGCCGATGGTGAGGTGGCGCAGTGCCAGCCCGTCCGGCCACGCGCGCGCCAGGATCGGTTCGGCGAGCGGGGTGGGCAGGATGCTGACGGTGACGCCGGCCTCGCGCCACCAGTCGGTGAGCGCGCCCGGGTCCCAGCGGACGGCCTCGGGGGCGAGGGTGAGCGCGGCGCCGGAGGTGAGGGTGGCCCACAGCTCCAGGACGTGCGGGTCGAAGGACACGCCGATCAGCAGGCTGTGCCGCTCGCCGGGGCCGAGGCCGGTCAGCTCGCGGTACCAGTGGAGCAGCGCGCCGAGGGCGGGTTCGCCGACGGCGACGGCCTTGGGGGTGCCGGTCGAGCCGGAGGTGAGCACCGCGTAGTGGGTGCCGGCGGGCACGTGGACCTGCTCGCCGGGGACGAACGCGGCGACCACGTCGCCGGTCGGGTCCAGGTCGAGCGCCAACTGCTCGCCGCCATGGGACAGTCGGGCCGGGTCGCCGACCAGGCAGGCGGGCCGCAGCTGCTCGGCGACGGCCTGGAGCCGGCGCTCGCCGGGGCGCGGGCCGAGCGGCAGGTGGACGGCGCCGAGCTTGGCGGTGGCGAGGGTGACGGCGGCCAGGGCGGCGGAGTGGCCGAGGCAGACGCCGACCAGGTCGCCGGGGCGGATCCGGTCGCGCAGCGCCGCGGCCACCGTGTCGGCGAGGCGGTCGAGTTCGGCGTAGCTGTAGGTGCGGGCGCCGTCGATCAGGGCGGGCGCGTCCGGGGTCCGGTGCACCCAGGTGGCGAACAGGTCGAGGACCGCGCCGTCCTGGTGCGGGCGACCGTATTCGATGCTCAGGGTTTCCATCATCGTCTCCAGGTGGTTCAGGCCGTTGACAGGCCGTTGACGGACTGTCAGTTCAGGCCCATGGAGCGGGCGATGATCACCTTCTGGACCTCGGAGGTCCCCTCGATGATCGTGGTCATCCGCACGTAGCGGTACAGGAACTCCAGCGGGTGGCCGCGCACCCAGCCGGTGGCGCCGTGCACCTGGAGCGAGCGGTCCACCGCGCGCACGGCGGTCTCGGAGGCGGTGAGCTTGGCGAGCGCCGCGTTCTCCGGCGCCTCGGTGCCGTCGTCGACCAGCCGGGCGCAGGCGAGGGTGAGCAGCTTGGAGCACTCCACCTCGGCCCGGGTGGCCACCAGGTGCTCCTGGACGTGCTGGTACTCGCCGATGACCTTGCCGAAGGCGCGCCGCTCGCGGGCGTACTCGACGCCCATGCGCAGCGCGTACTCGGCGATGCCGTTGCACATCGCGGCGACGACCAGGCGGCCCCGGGAGAGGCTGTCCATGGCGAGGGCGGTGGCCGCGCCGACGCCCTCCTCGCCGCCGATCACGGCGTCGGTGGAGACGGTGACCTGGTCGAGCAGCAGCTCGAACAGCGGTTCGCCGGACATCCCCTCGTAGCGCTGGCCGATCCGCAGGCCGGGCTGGTCGATCGGGAGGACGAAGGCGGTGGCGCCGGCGGTGGGCCCGGCTCCCTCGCCGAGGTCGGTGGCGGTGACGACGAGCACCAGACCGGCCCGGTCGGCGTTGCTGACGAAGGTCTTGCGGCCGTTCAGCACCCAGCCGTCGGCGGTGCGCACGGCGGTGGTGGTGAGGCGGAACGCGTCGGAGCCGGCGTGCGGCTCGGTGAGGGCGAGGCAGCGGGTCTGCTCGCCGCGCACCAGCGGCACGAGGTGGCGCTCGATCTGCTCGGGGGTGCCGTGCCGCAGCAGCGGGCTGGGGCCGTCGGAGCCGGCCAGGGCGTACGGCGCGAGCGGGCAGCCGCTGCGCCCGGCGGCGTGGTGCAGCAGGACGACGGCGGTGAACGGCATGTCGGCGCCGCCGAGTTCCTCGGGGTAGTCGCCGGCGTAGAAGCCGAGCGCGGCGGAACGCTTGCGGACGTAGGCGCGCAGTTCGGCGGGCACCTCGTCGGCGGTCTCGGGCAGTTCGGCGGCCAGCGGGACGAGCTCGCGGCGGACGAAGCTCTCGAACGCGTCGACGAGTTCGCGGTGGCCGTCTTCGAGGACGGCGGAGGGGGCGGTCATGCGCGGTCTGCCTTTCCGGGGTGCTGGCCGGTGAGCGCGCTGGCCTGGTCGGCCAGGACGGCGTGGCGGAACAGGGTGCGCAGCGGCGGGCGGCTGCCGAGGTGCGGCTCCAGCCAGGCGGCGAGCTGGGCGGCGAGCAGCGAGTGGCCGCCGACCTCGAAGAAGTGGGACTCGGCGGTGAAGCGGTCGTGGCCGAGCACCTCGCGCCAGGCGGCGGCGATCAGTTCCTGGCCGGGGTCGGCGAAGGCGCTCTCGGCGGCCGGGGCGGCCTCCTGGGCGGGGGCCTCGTCGGCGAGCCGGGCGAGGGCGGCGCGGTCGGGCTTGCCGCCGGGCAGGGTGGGCATCGTCTCGACGGCCGTCCAGGTCGCGGGGACGAGCCCGCCGGGCAGCCGCTGGGCGAGCGCCGCGTGCAGGGCGGCCTGGTCGGGGCGGTCGGCGCCCTCCAGGAAGCCGATCAGGCGCGGGCCGGCCTGCGGGTCGGTGTGCAGCACCACCGCGCAGGAGCGCCCGCCGAGTTCGGCGGAGGCCGCGGCCTCGATCTCCTCCAGTTCGATCCGGTGGCCGCGGAGCTTGACCTGGTTGTCGGCGCGGCCGAGGAAGCACAGCCGGCCGCGCAGGTCGCGGTAGCCGCGGTCGCCGGTGCGGTAGACGCGCTCGCCGCCGAGGGCGGGCACGGTGACGAAGCGGGCCGCGGTCGGCTCCGGCAGGCCGAGGTAGCCATCGGCCAACAGGTCTCCGCTGACGGCGAGTTCGCCGACACAGCCGGCCGGGAGCGGGCGCAGCGCCTCGTCCAGGACGTGCAGGCGCACGCCGTCCAGTTCGGCGCCGAGCGGGATCTCGCCGTCCTCGGCCACGTCGGCGGCGGTGACCTCGTACACGGTGGAGGTGACGGTGGCCTCGGTGACGCCGTAGGCGTTCAGCACGGTGGTCGCCTCGGTCAGGCCGGCCAGCGCGCGGGCGGGCAGGCGCTCTCCGCCGAGGACGAGCAGCCGGGGCGCCCAGCGGCCGTCGCGCAGCGCCTCGCGCAGGTCCTCGCGGACGGCGAGCAGGTAGCTGGTCGGCAGGTTGGCGACGGTGACGCCGCGGGCGGCGAGCACGGCGACGAGCTCGGGCCCGGTGGGCACCTCGCGCTGCGGCACGACCAGGGCGGCGCCGGCGGCCAGCGCGGGCAGCACCTCCTCCAGCGCCACGTCGAAGGACGGGCGGGCGAACAGCAGCACCCGGTCGGCGGGGGTCAGTTCGTAGCGGGCGGCGATCGCGGCGACGTACCCGGCGAGCGCGTCGCGGCCGACCAGGACGGGCTTGGGCACGCCGGTGGAGCCGGAGGTGTGGATCAGGTAGGCGGCGCCGTCCAGCACGGCGGCGGGCTCGGCCTTGGGGAAGGCCGGGCCGTCCAGCAGCGCGGGGGTGACACCCTCGGCGGGCAGGGCGAGCGCGCTCTGCCGGGTGGCCAGCACCAGGGCCGGGGCCAGCCGGTCCAGCAGCAGGCCGAGCCGGGCGGCCGGGTCCTCGGCGGACAGCGGCGCGTACACGGCGCCGTACCGCAGGCAGGCGAGCAGGGCGACGACGCTGTCCACGCCGCGCGGCAGCACGGCGGCGACCGGCTGGCCGGGGGT
This sequence comes from Kitasatospora sp. NPDC087271, assembly GCF_044744605.1. Lineage (NCBI taxonomy): Bacteria > Bacillati > Actinomycetota > Actinomycetes > Kitasatosporales > Streptomycetaceae > Kitasatospora > Kitasatospora sp. NPDC087271. Next base: position 19,045 of record NZ_JBIUYQ010000047.1, on the reverse strand, counting down.
GACGCCGGCGGCGCGCAGGCGTTCGGCCAGCTGGGTGACGCGGCGGTCGAGCTCGCCGTAGCTGAGGCGCTCGGTGCCGGCGATCATCGCGATGGCCGTGGGGTCGTGGGCGGCGGCCGGGTCGAGACCGGCCCGGGCGACGGCGGTGGCGGGTTCGGCGGCCGGGGCGGGGTCGAGCGCGGCGAGCGCGGCCTCGGGCCGGTCGAGGTAGCAGCGCAGCAGCTGGAGCAGGCGGTCGGCCAGCAGGGTGGCCTCGGCCTCGCCGAACAGGTCGGCGTCGTAGTCCCAGACCAGGGTCATCCCGGCGCCGCCGTGCTTCTCGCCGACCACCCGGCGGTCGTCGGGCAGCAGCACCAGGTCGAGGTCGAAGCGGGTGGTGCCGGTGTTGAAGCCCTCGTACAGCGAGACTTCGAGACCGGGCGCCTGGACGTCCGGCAGCGCGGCGTCGTGCGCGCTGAACATCACGTTGAACAGCGGGTTGTCGGCACCGCCGGTGTGCAGGCCGAGCCGGCGGGTCAGCTCCTGGACCGGCAGGTCCTGGTACGGCAGCGCGCGCAGCAGGACGTCGGTCACCTCGTCGACGGCCTCGGTGCCGGGGGCGGCCGGGTCCAGCCGCAGGTGCAGCGGCACGGTGTTCACGAACATGCCGACGGTGCCCTCGAAGCCCTCCGGGCGGTTGCCGACGGCGGTGCCGACGACGAGTTCGCGGTGCCCGGAGTGCCGGCGCAGCAGTTCGGCGAAGAGCGTGAGCAGGGTGCTGAACGGGGTGTGCCCGTCCTCCTTGCTGCGGGTGCGCAGCCGCTCGGCGAGGTCGGCGCCGATCGCCTGGCGCATCTGGCCGCCGCGGTGGCGGCGCACCGCGCCGGGGTTGGCCAGCCCGGGCAGGGTGACCTCGCGCGGGGCGTCGGTCAGCTCCCGCAGCCAGAAGGCGAGCGCGCGCTCGCGGGCGTCCGGGTCGACGGCCGTGCGGGCGTGCTGCTCGTACGAGGGCGCCTCGGGCAGCTGGTAGGGCTCGCCGAGGACGTGGGCGCGGTAGACGGTGAACAGGTCGCGCAGCAGGATCGCGAAGGAGTGGCCGTCGTGGACGAGGTGGTGCTCGACGTGGATCAGCCGGTGGTGGTCCGTGCCGAGGCGCACCAGGTGCCAGCGCAGCACCGGCGCCTTCTCGGTGTCCACCGGCTCCTCGGCCTCGGCGGCCAGCAGCTCGCGGAAGGCGGCGTCCGGGTCGGCCTCGGCGGCGAAGTCGCTGCGGCGCAGCGTCGGTTCGCAGTGCTCGGCGACCCGCTGGCCGGGCAGGCCCTCCGGGCGGGCGACCAGTTCCAGGCGCAGGCCCGGGTGGTGTGCGAGGACGGCGGCCAGTCCGGCGTGCAGCGCGTCCTCGTCGAGGGTGCCCCAGAGGTCGAGCACGGCGGTGAAGTTGTACGCACGACTGCCGGGCAGCATCTGCTCGTGCAGCCAGACGATCTCCTGCGAGGAGGAGAGCGCAAACATCGGTGACTCCCTTGTGTGGTGGGCGTGTTGGCCCTGTGGTGGCGGGGCGGGCGTGGATGGCCCGGCCCTGGTTCCGGGCACGCCGGGGTGGTGGCGCGGCCCGGCGGTCGGTGTGGGGGCTCGGTGGCGGCTTCGGTCCGGGGCGGGTCAGGCGTCCGGGGCGGGCGTCCTGATGCGGACGTCCGGTGCAGGTCCGGTACGGCTTCGGGTCGGGTCCAGGGCGGGTCCGGGGCGGCGTCGGGTCGGGTGCGGATCAGACGTCCGGAGCGGGCGTGCGGATCAGGCGTCCGACGCGAGGCCAGGCCGGGGGCGGGGTCAGGCCGGGGCGGGTCAGGCCGCCCGCAGGTGGCGGCGCAACGTGGCGAGCAGGTCGTCGAAGGCGGCGGTGGCGGCGTCCTCAGGGAACCGCTCGCGGTCCCAGGCGAGGCGCACCAGCAGGTCGTCGCCGTGCGAGGCGGCGACCGCGAACGGCGCGGCGAGCGGCCGCCCGGCCAGGTGGGTCTCCCGGCCGGGCACGCCGCCGAACACCAGCGGCGGGCGGCGGTGCAGGTCCTCCAGGGTGAGCATGCCGTCCAGGGCGCCCGTCCACGGGGCGCCGGCGGTGCGGGCGGCCCGGACCACCTCGTCGAACGGGGTGTCGGCGTGGTCGAGGTCGTCCCACCAGGCGTCGGCGAGGTCCTCCAGGGCGGCGGCCGCGCCGGGTGCGGCGGGGTGCACCAGGGTGTTGAGGAAACAGCCGAGCGCGGCGGGCGCGCCCGGCGGGCGGCCGCCCCACGGGTAGCCGAGGGCGAGCTGCCCGTCGGTCCGGTGCAGCCGGTGGGCCGCGGTCGCGGTGGCGTCCAGCAGGGCGGGGAAGACGGCGGTGCGGGCGGCCCCCTCGGCGGCGGGCAGCCGGTGGCTGAGCATGCCGGTGGAGCCGGCCGCTCCCCCGCCCGTCCCGGTGACGCCGCCGAGCCTGCGGCCCCAGTGGGCCTGTGCGGCGGGGCCGCCGGCGGCGTCCTCGGCGGCCAGTTGCCGTTCGACGGCCTCCCGGTAGGCCGCCAGGGCGTCCTGGTCGGGGGCGGCGACGGCCTCCTGGGCGTGGTCGTCCCGGGCGTAGGCGTCGGTGAGGTCGGCGGTGAGGATGCCGAGCGACTGCTCGTCGCAGGCGGCGTGGTCCACCGCGAGGGCGAGCAGTTCCTCCCCGCCGTCCGGCTCCCGGGCCACCAGCAGGCGCAGCGCGGGCCCGTCGGCGGGCCAGTCCAGCAGGGCCTCGCGCAGGGCGGAGCGGGCGGTGCCGCCGGGCGGGACGGCGATCCGGGCGGCCTCGGCCGAGGGGGCGCCGACCCGCAGGACGGGCGTGCCGCGCACCGTCCCGAAGCCGCCGCACAGCGCCGGGTGCCGGGCGGCGGTGGCGACGGCGGCGCGGGCCAGCCGGGGCAGGTCGAGGGTGCCGCCCGGGTAGGCGTGGAACAGCGGGACGACGTCGGGCCGGCCCTGCGGCGCGAGCCTGCGGGTGATCAGGAAGCGCCGCTGGGCGCCAGTGAGCGGGAGCAGGTCCATCGGGGAGTCGGCGGCGGCGGAACGGTACCGGGCGAGGTAGGCGGCGGTGATGCTGGCGTGCACGGAACGGTCTCCGGTTTCCGGTTTCGGTTCGGTTCGGACGTCAGGCGGCGGGGCTCGTCGGGCGGCCGGGTGCGTCAGGCGGCGGGGCTCGCGACGGGCTCCTCCCCGGCCGTGGCGGCGGTGTCCGCCGGGAGGTCCCGCAGCCGGCGCAGCGGCGACAGCAGCAGCGGCACCGGGACGAGCAGGAAGCCCGCCGCGCACAGCCACAGCGCGGCGCGCGGTCCGGCCGCGTCGGCGACGGTGCCGCCGACGAGCGCGCCGATCGGCAGCGTGCCCCAGACCAGGAAGCGCATGGTGGCGTTCATCCGGCCGAGCAGCTCCGGCGGGCACAGGCTCTGCCGGAAGCTCACCTGGGCGACGTTGTAGGCCACCGCGCCGAACAGCACCACCGCCGAGGCGATCCCGAACAGCACCACGCCCGCGCCCCGGCCGGACAGCGGCCACAGCAGCGCGAACGGCGCCGTCACCACGGTGGCGAGCCAGATCAGCCGGGCCTGGCCGAGCCACGCCGCCAGCCGCCCCGCGCACAGCGCCCCGGCCAGGCCGCCGACGGCGGAGGCCGACAGCAGCAGGCCGATGGCGCCCGGCGCGAGGTCGAGCACCCGCACCCAGAACACCGTCTGCACGGCCGCCAGCACGGCGGCGAACAGGTTGGACACGGCGGTCGCGGCGGCGATCGCGCGCAGCAGCGGGTGCTTGAGCACGAAGCGCACGCCCTCGGCGACCTCGGCGCGCAGCGACCGTCCGGGCGCCGGCTCCGGTCGGGGCTCCTCGACCCGGATCCGGGCGAGCAGCAGGGCGGAGGCGAGGTAGCCGACGGCGTCGGCCACGATGGCGAGCGACGCGCCGAGCAGTTGGACCAGGCCGCCGCCGAGCCCGGGCCCGACGATCTGCGCCGAGGAGCGGACCGTCTCGATCGCGCCGTTGCCCCCGACCAGTTGCTCGCGCGGCAGGACGGACGGCAGGAAGGACTGGTGGGCGACGTCGAAGAAGACCGTCGCCACCCCGGTGACCAGCGCCACCAGGTAGAGCTGGGCCATGGTCAGCACGCCGAGCGCGGCGGCCGGCGGGATCGACCCGACGGCGAGGCAGCGCACCACGTCGGCGCGGATCAGCACCGGGAGCTTGCGCATCCGGTCCAGCCAGGCGCCGGCCGGCAGGCCGACCAGCAGGAACGCGGCGGTCTCGGCGGCGGTCAGCAGGCCGACCTCGAAGGGTGTGGCATCGAGCACCACCACCGCCACCAACGGGAGTGCGACCAGGGTCACCTGGCTGCCCGTCTGGGCCGTCGCGGCTCCGGTGAGCAGGAGTCGGAAGTCGCGGTGGCCGAGCAGGCGGTCGCGGCGGGGGCTTGGCGTCTCGTTCATCAGTGCGACTTTCGGTCACCACTTCGCTACTGGGCAAGCATCGCGTCCGTTTCCGGACGAACCACGGGTCGGCCGGATCGCGCCACTCCCGCGACCCGCCCTTACGGACCCCATACGACCGAGCACGCTCCCGCCGGGACGTCCGCGCAGGCCGCCGACCTGGGGCGGACCACTCGCGCAGCCACCCGGCGCACCGCGGGCCCCGCACGTCCAATTCGCCGTCCGCTATGCGGGCATTCGCATTCCGGCCACCGGACGCCGTCACTCAACTTGGCTGGATCATGCGAAACACTGACTGTCCGTCATCTGATCGTGATATCAGCCGCGTCGCGGGAGGCCGTGGGAAGAAGCACCCGCGCCGCCGAACGGGCCGGGCCGGGCCCCGCCGCTCAGTCCGCCTCCCGGCAGGTCACCGCCAGCACCGCCATGTCGTCGTCCCGCGGCCCGCCCGTCCACCGCTCCACGTCCGCCACCAGCGCGTCGACGGCCTCCTGGGGGCCGTCGAACGGGCCGAGCGGGCCGAGGGCGGGCAGCGGATCGTAGAACTCCCCGGCCGCGTCCCGGGCCTCCGTCACCCCGTCGGTCACCAGCAGCAGCGTGCACCCCGGCGGGAACGGCCGGGTCTCCGGCGCCGGCCGGGCCACGCCCAGCGAGCCCATCCCGAGCGGCAGCCCCGGGTCGGCGGCGTCCAGCCGGCGCACCGCCTCCGGGCCGCCCAGCAGGTACGGCCCCGGGTGCCCGCAGTCGAGCGTGCGCACGACGTCCTCACCCGGCGGGAACTCGACCAGCAGCGCCGTGATGAACCCCTCCAGCCGCACCTCCTCGGCCAGCAGCGTGCTCTCCCGGGTCAGCGCCCGCTCCAGCCCGTCGGCCAGCGCCGCGAGGTCCGGCGCCCGGTGGGCGTCCTCCCGGAACGCGCCGAGCAGCACCGACACCGCGCCGACCGCCTGCAGCCCCTTGCCCCGCACGTCCGCAATCAGCACCCGTACGCCGTACGGGGTCGCCTGCAGCGCGTACGCGTCGCCGCCGATCAGCGCCTCGGTCTGCGCCGCCCGGTAGCAGGCGGCGACCGACAGCCGGCCCACTCGCGCGGGCGGCTCGGGCAGCACCGCCCGCTGGGCGGCCTCGGCCACCGACCGCACCTGTGCCAGCCGCTCCCCGTGCCGGGCGACGACGCGGTTGACCCAGACGCCGAGCAGCGCGGCGAAGGCCGTGTTCACCAGCTCCAGGTAGCCGTCCTGGGTGCCGATCGAGCCGTCCCGCACGGCCAGCACGAGGATGCCGGTCACATTGGCGACGCCCACCGCGAGGGTGTCCCGCAAGGTCAGCAGGGCGCCGGTCAGCACGGCGGCGGCCGCGAGGAGCGGGTCGCCCCAGTAATCGGCGGGATCCAGGGAGTTCCAGACGAGCCCGGCGACGATCAGCAACCACGGCGCGAACCGCACGTACGGCGGCCACTGCTCGGACCTCGGGGCCATCGGAGACCTTGCTTCCCGTCTCACCGCCTATCCGGAATGGGCGATTCCGATCCTAGTCACCCCTGCGCGCCCCCGCGCGCGCCCGACTGCGCCGCGGGGAGCGAACCGCGGGGGCGACCCTCGGCCACCGGGGCCGGGGCGGGACCGTGGCCGTGGCCGTGGCCGGGGCCCGGGCGAGGGCGAGGGCCGGGGCCGGGGCCCGGGCGAGGGCCGGGGCCGGGGCCCGGGCGAGGGCCGGGGCCGGGGCCCGGGCGAGGGCCGGGGCCGTGGGTCAGCCCGGTGATCTGCTCCGGCACCCGCACGGCGCTCCCGCCGACGGCCGGGCACGCGAGAGCGGACGCGCCCGCTACCCGTCCAGGGTGAACCGCCCCGCGCCCGGGCCGGTGAGGAGGCCGGGCGGCAGCCGGCGCCCGTAGGTGAGCAGCAGGAGGTGTTCGGCCCGGCCCTCCACCACGGCCGGGCCCTCTCCGTACGCCCAGGCGGTGTCGGCGGCCCGCAGGTGGACGCCGTCGAGTCGGGCGCCGAAGAAGCGCAGACTGCGCCGGGAGACGGTGGCGAGCAGGGCGGTGACCCGAGGCAACGGTAGGCGCGAGGGCAGGCCGAGCGCGGTGGTGATGTCGAGGCCGTGCACGACGTCGTGGGCGAGGGCGGCGATCCGGCCGCCGACCGGGGGGCGCCAGGGGTGTTCGGCGTGGTCGGCGAGAGCGGCGGCGAGTTGGCGGTCGGTGAGGGCGGCGGCGTCGCGGCGCGCCACCCGGTCGGTCATCCGGTGGAGGGAGCCGCCGGCCCGCATGAGGTCCGCGAGACTGCGGGCGGTGGAGTGGCGGAAGCCGGTGCTCATGTGGGCGGCGACCTCTCGAACGCGCCAACCTGCGCACAGCGAAGGGGAGTTCCACTGCTCCCGGGAGAAGGTGGTGAACACCTCGGCGAGTTCCCGGCGTTCGGCCGCGATCTGCTCGCGGACCCAGTCGACGGCCTGGTCGTGCTGCACGGTTCCCATGCCTCCAGCCTGCGGCCGGGACCCTCCGGACGTCCAAGACCGGGGAGTTCTTCCACCTATCATCAGAAGTTATGGAACTCCGGCAGCTCCAGTACTTCGTCACCGTGGCCCAGCAGGGCAGCTTCACCCGCGCCGCCGAGCTGCTGCACCTCACCCAGCCCGGGGTCAGCGCCCAGATCCGGCAGCTGGAGAAGGAGTTGGGCCACCGGCTGCTGGACCGCGGCGGGCGCGGCGTCCGGCTCACCCCGGTCGGCGAGGCGGTGCTCCCGCACGCGCGGGCGGCGCTCGCCTCCGCCGCGGCGGCGCGGCAGACGGCGCAGGACTTCGGCGGACTGCGGCGCGGGCACGTCCGGCTCGGGCTGGTCTCCGGGGCGGCCCTGGGTCCTGTCCCGCCGGCCGGGGCGGACGGCCTTCCCGGACTCGCCACCACGCTCGCCGCGTTCCGCCGCGACCACCCGGGCATCGACCTCTCGCTGGCCGAGGACGGTACCGCGCGGATGCTCGGCGCCCTGCGCGAGGGGCGGTTGGACCTCGCCGTGATCGGCCTGCCCACCACCGCGAGCGGACGGGACGACGACGACGGCTGGCGGACGCTGGCCGGGCTCGCCCTGCACACCGTGCTGGAAGCCCCGCTGGTCGCCGCCTTCACCGGGCACCACCCGCTGGCCGGCGGACCGGACGGCCCCCTGCCGGTCGCCGCACTGGCCGGGCACGCCCTGGTGAGCACCCCGCGCGGCACCGGCCTGCGGACGGCACTGGAGCAGGCCCTGGCCGCGGCCGGGGCACGCTCCCCGGTCGCGGTCGAGGCGGCCGCCCCGCCGCAGCTGGCCGAACTCGCCGCGCACGGGCTGGGCGTGGCCGTGCTGCCGGATCCGCCGCCCGCCGCCGGGCTGCGGATCCGGCCGCTCACCGACCCCGTCCCGCTGGTGCGGATCGCGCTGGCCTGGCCGACCGGCCGCCCCACCGCGCCGCCCACGGCCGCGCTCCTGGGCCACTTGCGGACGTCCTATCCGGGCCCGGGGGCCCGCACCTGACGCTGCCGGGGGTCCGTCCTCCGCAGGCCGCCGTCAGAGCGCGGCGGCGGCGGTCCCGTCGCCGATGTGCAGGATCGCGTCGGCCCCGTCGAGGACCGCCCGGTCGAGCGGGAAGTAGCCCTGCTCCGGCGTGGTGTCGGTGCGTGTCCGGCCACCGGCGGCCGTACCGGGCTCGACCAGTCCCCAGGTGGCGGCCCCTCGCTGGAGCGCGCCCTCGTGGGTGTCCGGCTCGGGCTCCTGGAGCCCGACGGCCTCGCTGCGGCCCAGGCTGCCGGGGACGAAGGTGTACGGCTCGTCCAGGGAGTTCAGGATCGCGCCGACGCCGCTCCAGGTCAGGTCCAGGTCCGCCAGCCGCATGGCGCTCGGCTGCCGCTGCAGGTGGAGGTTGTGGGCGAAGACCAGGGTCCCCCCTCGGCGGGCCTCGCCGCCGCGGATGTCGAGGAGGTTCTGGGCCATGAGCACGTCCCGGGTGCCGAGGAGGCCGGACAGCCGGGCGCCCGGCTCCAGGCGCTCGGCCGACTGCCGGTGGTAGCGGAGCAGGCCGAGGCCGGCGGTGAGGTGCGTCCTGGCCCTGAGCCACTCGGCGCGCGAGGTCGCCGCGACCAGTTCCGGGGCCCGCGCGTACAGCAGGGTGAGCAGGTCGTCGGCGACCGTCCGCAGCTTCTCCGCCTCGGCGGAGGCGCCGGGCGACATCTCCGGATCCAGGACCGCCTCGGGGCGGCTCCAGCGCTGGTCCTCGCCGATCAGGCCGGCGAGGTCGAGGTCGAGCCCGAGGTAGTCGCGGGCGTGTTCGAGGTAGCGCCGCGGGCTGGGTGCGCTGGTGTTCTCCGTCTGCGCGTCGAAGCCGTGGAAGGCCAGACGGTCCGCCGGCGGCCGGCTCCGGTTGTAGTCGCGCATCCAGGCGACCAGCCGCCGGTTGCCGTCCAGCTCTCCGAAGCCGTGGGAGAAGCCCTCGCCCATCACCGAGTCGAGGGTGCCCACCCCCTCCTGGACGAAGTCGTTCACGGTGAGCGCGGCCACCCGGTCGGTTTCGAGGGCGATCGACCGGAATCCCCGGTCGACCAGTCGGGCGAACAGCTCGTTGCGGATCCGCGCGAAGGCCGGTTCCCGGTGGGTGGGTTCACCGAGCGCCAGCAGTCCGCATGGCGAAGGGACGAGGTCTCGCAAGTCCTGACTCATGACCCTCAAGCGTATCCTTGAAAGAACGGTTGAGACTTTTCCCGCCCCGACCGCCCGATCCTCCGCTGAAGTCTCAAACCGGTGACCACCATGCGCCCCTCCGACCTCGCCCGCGGGCACGGCCTCTCGACCCAGGCCGTGCGCAACTACGAGCGGGACGGCTTCCTCCCGCCCGCCGGACGCACCGCCAGCGGCTACCGCATCTACACCGAGGTGCACGCGGCCGCGCTCGACGCCTACCGCTCCCTGGTCGCGGCGTACGGCCACGCGGCCGGCGGCCGGATCATGACCGCACTCCACCGGGGCGGGCTCGACGACGCCCTGACGGCCATCGACCGCGGCCACGGCCAACTGCTCCGCGACCGGGACACCCTGGACGCGGTGCGGGAGGCCGTGCACCACCTGACGGCGCGACCCGGCGCGGCGCGGGATCTCTCGGCGGACCTTGCAGCGGACCTTGAGACGGATCTTGAGGCGGATCTTGAGGCGGGCCCATCGGCGGAGCCCGCGGTGGACGGCGCCGTCCTGAGCATCGGCGAACTCGCCCACCGGCTCGGCGTCACCCCGGCGACCGTGCGCAACTGGGAGGGCGCGGGCATCCTCACCCCCGCCCGGGACCAGGCCACCGGGCACCGCGTCTTCCGCGCCGACGACATCCGCGACGCCGAACTCGCCCACCTGCTCCGGCGCGGCGGCTACCCGCTGGACCACATCGCCACCGTGGTCCGACAGGTGCGGACGGCCGGCGGCACGGCCTCCCTGGCCGACGCCCTCGACGGCTGGCAGCGCAGGCTCACCGCCCAGGGCCTGGCCATGCTCGACGCGGCCGCCCGACTCGGCCACTACCTGGGCCTGACCGGCCACCCGCGGCCGGACCTGGGGTCTTAGTCGGCGATCCGGCGGGGCGTCTCCGTGGCGGGCTCAGCCGACGCGGGTGAGCCGGGTGGCGCGAGGCGGAGTCTGGTCGGCGGGGGCGGCGGGGCCGGCGGAGGCGGCTGGGCCGGCGGCACGGTCGGGCTCGGGGCGATCGGGGTTGGCGAGCAGGATGGAGCGCTGGAGCCGTCGCAGTCCGGCCGAGGGTTCCATGCCCAACTCCCGTACCAGGGTGTTGCGCAGGCGCTGGTAGGCCTCCAGGGCCTCGCCCCGTCGGCCGGAGCGGTGCAGGGCGATCATGTACTGGCCGTGCAGGCTCTCGTGGGTGCGGTAGCGGTCGACCAGGACGGTGAGTTCGGCGAGCAGGACGCGGTGGCGGCCCAACCGCAGGTCGGCCTCGATCCGCTGGTCCAGCGCGCAGAGCCGCGTCTCCTCCAACCGCTTCGCCTCGACGGCGAGTTGACCGCCGAGCGGGACGTCGGCGAACGCCGGACCGCGCCACAGGCCGAGCGCCTCGCCCAACTGGCGGGCGGCGAGCGGGAAGTCGCCGCCGTCCATGGCCCGGTAGCCGAGGCCCGCGAGGCGGTCGAACTCCTGGAGGTCGACCAGTCCGCCGCCGCTGTCGAGCCGGTAGCCGCCGGGCGAGGTCACCAGGACGTCCTTGGCTCCGCACGCTCCTCCGGCGTCATCGCGGCGGGCGAGCGCCCGGTCGATGAGGTCGCGCAGTTGGAGGACGTAGGTCTGGACGGTGGTACGCGCGCTGCGTGGCGGATGGCCGGACCACAGTTCCTCCGCGAGGACGCCCGCCGAGATGACCTGGTCGGCGCGCAGGGCCAGCAGGGCGAGCACTTGCCGTGGTTTCGGCGCCGAGGGCACCACCGACACCCCGCACACCTGGACCCCCAAGGCCCCCAACACCCGGATCTCCATGACGTCCACCCCAATCCAGACGGATCGGCGACCCCGACGGCCACCGGCCGGCCGGCGCTGCGGCTACCGCACAGCCGAGCACCAGGTGCTCATCCAAAAACAGGACGGACGGTTTGTCAATACAAAACCGAACGAGCTGTTTGTTTTTGAACGGACCATCGAACTCCGGACCGCGGCGACCGACCGGACCGACCGCCGCCGCAAGTGCCGCCGCGCCAGCCCCGGGCGCAAGCCGTCAGGCGCCACCAGCACGGGCCGCCGCCAGCTCGGCCACCACCCGCCCACCCCGGTCCGAGCCCAGATCCAGCGTGGCCAGCACCCCGGGGACCGCGATGCTCGGCATCACGTGCCGGTACAGCACGGCCACCCGGCGCTCCAGATCCGCCCGGCCGGACATCTTCTGGGACTGGATCTGCACGCCCGTCCAGGCGCCCGTCATCAGCCACGCCGTCTCGGCCGGCAGCACGTGCGGCAGCAGCTCACCCCGCTCACCGGCCGCCGTCAGCACCGCCTCCAGCCGGGCGATCCACCCGGGCGTGGCACCGCCACTGAGGTCGCCGAACACGTCCTGGCCGAGCGAGAGCCGCGCGCCCGCGCTCAACAGCGGGTCACCCGGCATGAGATGGGCGATGACCATCCCCAGGTCGACGAACTCCTGGAGCTTGCAATGCCGTTCGGGGATCTCGTCCCGACCGAACTGCTCCTCCACGACGCCCTGCGCGAGCTCCCGCTTCGACGCGAAGTGGAAGTACACCGCACCCCGGGTCACGCCCGCACGGGCGACCACCTCACCGATCGTCGCCCCCTCGTACCCGTGCTCGTCGAAGACCGAGGCCGCCGCCTCCAGGATCAGCCGACGCGTCCGGATCGCCCGCTCCTGCCGCACCACCGCAACCACCCCGCCCGAAACCCTCGGCAAACAAAACCAAACACCCTGTATCTTACCCGCCGGTCAACCGGCGATCCCTCGCCCCCAGGCCGCATGCACCCGCCTTCGAGTGAAGGAAAACCGCGTGGACGGTACAGGGCGGGAAAGCGACCGCCGCCCCTCCTCCGGCCGACAGAGCCGGAATCCGGCTCCCCACTTCCGGCCGCATCCCACCGAAAACAGCCCGCCGTGATAATGCACCTGTCACCCCACTCTTGGGGATTCCTTTGCAGGCCAGGCGGCATCCGCCCCAGGTTCGGGCCACCCGGACGGCCATCGCGCGACACCTGGAGCGACCACCCGACCACGCTCGACCGCCAACGAACCTTCGTTCGGGCTCCTTGAAAACCAAACCGGAAGGTACGTATCTTACGAGCCCTGAGCAGCCCACCCCGCCCGCCACGGCCTTCCGGAGCGCTCCCATGACCCTGCTTGCCTACCGCGCCCCCGCCATCTCCCGCGCCGCCGGCGCGGACCACGGCACCACCCCCGGCCGCACCGCCGGACCGGCCGTGCCGACCGGACCGGCACCGCGCCTGACCAGCACCGTTGCCAAGGAGTACGTCCACCGGGCCTGTCACGCCGAGGTCTTCCTCACCGGCAGCGAGCAGCTGAACGAGACGACCTTCGCCGTCACCGCGCAGTGGCCGCGCGCCCACACCTTCTTCACCACCCCCGACGGAACCCGGCACGACCCGATCCAGGCCGCTGAAACGATCCGCCAAGCCGGGCTCTACCTCGCGCACACCCGGTTCGGCGTCCCGCTCGACCACAAGTTCATGATGTGGAACCTCGACTACACCACCCGCCCCCGCCAACTGCTCATCGGCGCGACGCCCACCGACCTCACCATCGAGGCCAGACTCGTCCCACAGCCGCGCCGGACCGGCACCACCATCGACTTCACCCTCAGCACCGTCATCCGACGCGGCGCCCACCTCGCCGCCACCGGACACGCCCGGTTCACCACCGTGCCGGACTCCACCTACCGGCGGCTGCGCGGGGCACTCCGCGAGGCCGGCCCGGCGCCCGCCGTCTCCGGCGAGCCGCTGGCCCCGGGCCGAGTGGGCCGGATCCGCCCCTGCGACGTCGTCCTGACCCCGGCCGACGCACCCGGGACCTGGCACCTCACCCCCGACCTCTGGCACCCGATCCTCTTCGACCACGCCAACGACCACATTCCCGGCATGGTCCTGCTGGAGGCCGCCCGCCAGGCCACCAACGCGCTCGTCTCACCGGCCACCGTCATCCCCGCCTCCGCGGCGACCACCTACCACCGGTACGCCGAACACGACGCCGCCACCACGATCACCGCCCGGCACACCCCCGGTGACGACCCGGACGCCCTCACCACCACCGTCACCGGCCACCAGAACGGCGAGCCGATCTTCACCACCGTCCTGACCGGCCACGCCGACCAGCGGTGACCGGCGCCGCCGGACACTGACGGGCACTGACGGGCACTGACGGGCACTGACGGGCGCCGACGGACTCCCGTCGACCCGCGCCGGCCCCGACCAGTCCCGGCCGGTCCCGACCAGGGCCGACCAGCCCTGAGCAGCTCTGACCGCCAGCCGGCCACCGCCCCACCCGGCCCGTCCGACCTCCACGGTCGGGCGGGCCGTCGGCGCGCCGGAGACGAACCCCTCCCACGGACTGGCACCGGACGAACACCTGCGCGAGGATGTCAGCCCTTGGATTCGCAGTGACCGGGAGTACCCAGTGCGTGAAGTCGCTTCGCACCAGAACGAGTTGATCAGACTGACGGACCGCCCCGGCACCGACGACGCCACCGGGCACGAGGGGCGCACCGGCGGGCGGAGCGTACGGGTGCGGGTGCTGGGGCGGCACGCACCGGGCTCCCTGCTCGGCCACGACTGGCTGGACTGCGAGATCACCGTCACCGCCGACTCGGCCCGCGGGCAGTTCGTCACGCTGGTGACGGAACGTCAACTCCAGCAGTGGGAAGCCGCCCTGGAACGGCTGGCGCGGCGCGAGGCGGTGCGCTGGCTGGACGAGGAGCACGGCCCGGAGCTGCGGATCGAGCCGGGGCGACCCGGCGGTCTCCGGGTGACCGTCTCCGACGCCGAGGACTCCGGCGTCACCCTCCGGGTCGTCCTGTCCCCCGCCCCCGGCTGGCTGGACGAGCAGCGCGCCCTGCTCAAACTCGTCCGGGACGCCTACCCGTTCGAGGTGGTCGAGGTCGCCCCCGGCGTCCATGCCTGGCGCGGACAGCAGGGGGGCGAACACTGACGTACCGTCAATACTGTTCTGACAAAGGGACCGACGCCCCGCGCAGCGAGCCGCCGGGCAGGGCGAGGAGGAGCCGCACGGCACGGGCGGCGAGTTGGACGGCGGAGCCGGCCGACAGCCGGCCCCAGGCGGCCGGGCGCCGACCGGCGGCGGACCGGCCACCGCCCGATAATGGCGACATGATCGAGAAGCAGCTCCGCGTCGTCCTCGCCGAGGACTCGGTGATCCTCCGGGACGGCATGGTCGAACTCCTCACCGCGCGCGGGTGCGCCGTGGTCGCCACCGCCGGGACGGCCCCCGAACTGATCGCCGCCGTCGACGAGCACCGGCCCGATGTGGCCGTGGTCGACATCCGGATGCCGCCCAGCCACACCGACGAGGGCATCCGCGCCGCCGTCGAGCTCCGCTCCACCTCGCCCGGGGTCGGCATCCTGGTCTTCTCCCAGCACGCCGAGCCCGCCTGGGCGGCCCGGCTGCTCGCAGGTGGCGCCGCCGGCGTCGGCTATCTGCTCAAGGAACGCGTCGCCCGCACCTCGGAGTTCGTGGACGCGCTGCACCGGGTGGCGGCCGGCGGCACGGCGCTCGACCCGGAGATCGTCAACGGCCTGATGCACGGCGGGCGGCGAAACCGTGTCGACGCGCTCACCCCGCGCGAACGGGAGGTACTGGAGCTGATGGCGCAGGGCCACTCCAACCGTTCGATCGCCGGGCTGCTCGTGGTCTCGGAGCGGGCGGTGGAGAAGCACGTCGCCGCCGTCTTCGCCAAGTTCGACCTGCCGGCGGCCGAAGCCGACAACCGGCGCGTCAAAGCCGTCCTCACCTACCTCGCCGAGACCGGCGGCTGAGCCGGGAGCAGCGGTTTCGTGGACGGCCGCGCCGCGGCCACCCGTCACAGGCGGCTCGGCAGTTCGGCGGTGACCGTCGTCGGCCCGCCCGGCGGGCTGTCCACCCGCAGCACCCCGTCCACCGCCGCGAGCCGTTCGGCCAGGCCCGCCAGGCCCGAGCCCGAACCCGACCCGGAGCCCGAGCCGGAGCCCCCGCCCGGGGCGGCGCCCCCGCGGCCGTCGTCGCGCACCGTCAGCCGCACCCGCCCGTCGGCGGCGCTCGCCGCGAGCTCCGCCGCCGCCGCGCCGCTGTGCTTGGCGACGTTGGTCAGCAACTCGGCCGCGCAGAAGTAGACGGCCTGCTCGATCGCCGCGTCCGGCCGCTCCCTCAGGTCCAGCCGTACCGTGACCGGCACCGGCGCGGTGGCGGTGAGCCCGGGCAGCGCCTGGGCGAGGCCGCCGTCCAGCGCCACCGGGTGGATGCCCCTGGTGAGCCGGCGCAGCTCCGCGATGGTGTCGTCGGTCTGCCGACGGGCCCGGTCGACCAGGGTGCGCAGGCGCTCGGCGTCCGGAGCACCGGGCGGCCCGGGCGGGCCGGGCAGCCCGGGCTGGGCGTCGCCAACGGCCTCACCAACGGCCTCACCGGTGACCGCACCGAGGGCGTCGTCGGCCAACGAGAGGGTGATGGCGAGCGCGACCAGTTGCGCCTGCGTCCCGTCGTGCAGATCGCGTTCGAGGCGGCGCAACCGGTCGGTGTTCTCGGCGAGCAGGGTGGCCCGGGCGGTCTCCAGCTCACGCACCCGCTCCTGCGACCGCACCGGGCCGAGCAGCAGCCGAGCGAGGCCCCGATTGGCCGCGCTCACCGCTCGCAGCGCCGCCGGCACCGCCGCCAGTACGGCGAGCCCGGCCGGGGCCCCGGCCACGTCCAGCCAGCCGACCGGTCTGGGCCCCGGCTCCAGCAGCCGCACCCACAGCGGGAAGCCCACCAACCAGACGCAGCTGAGCGGCAGTCCGACCGCGACCAGGAAGCCGAGCACCCCCAGTGGCAGCCGCAGCAGCAGGTAGAGCAGCGCCCGCCAGGCCACCGGGTCGGTCAGCACCGCCCGGCCCCGGGCGATCGCCCCGGACGGGAGGGGCAGCGCGCCCGGGGCCGGCACCCGCTCGCCGAGCAGCCGCCCGACCAGTCGCCGGTGCAGCCCGCCCAGCCCGCGCGCCCCGGCCAGGGCGGCCACCACGAACGGCAGCCCGAGCACGGTGAGCGAGAGCAACGCCCCGGCATAGAGCACGGCCACGGCGTAGACCCCGCCGAGCACGCCGATCGGCAGCCCGAGCAGCGCGAAGGCCAACTCGCCACCGCGCACCGACAGATACCGCCGACGCTCAGCCACCGTCCACCTCACCACTCCCACTCACCACGCTCACCGCACTCACCACTCGCCACTCGCCACTCGCCACTCGCCACTCACCGCTTCGACGACACACCCAGGCGGCTTCGACCCGGCCCCACCACACCTGGCGAAGGGCCCGGTCACCCCTCACTCACCCCTGCTCACCGCCGCTCACCCCTGCTCACCGCCGACCGCCTCGACCGCGCGACCCCGGATCGCCCGCAGGCCGGCGCCCAGGATTCCCGGTACCGTCAGCGCCGCCGCGCCCGCCACCACCCAGCCGCACGCAGCGCCGGGCACCACCGGCAGCACCGACCCCGTCACCGCCCGGGCGAACGCCCCCGTGGCGACAGCCGCCACCGCCGCACCCAGCAGCACGCCGACCGCCGTGGTGAGGGCCGCTTCGACGGACAGCATCCGCAACAGTTGCCGCCTGGTCGCGCCGACCAGGCGCAGTAGCGCGAACTCGCGCCACCGGTCGGCCGTCAGGGCGACCAGCGTGTTGACGGTGGAGACGGCCGCGAAGCAGACCAGCATCCCCAGTTCCGCCTCGCGGAGCCAGACGTCCGTCGCCTTGGTGACGCTGGTCGCGGCGCCGGTCGTACGGACCACGTGCTCGGCGGTGCTCGTCATGATCAACATGGTGCCCGACAGCCCGACCAGGAGCGCGACCGGCACCACAGCCGAGGAGAGCCTGGCCGCGTAGCCGCGCAGGTTGGCGTCGGCGAGCCAGCCCGCCCCGGGGGCCAGCACCCGTACCGGCGCGCCGAGCACGGCGGCCACGGCCCGTGCGGCGAGCGGCCCGAGCAGGGCGAGGGCGACCAGCAGCACCAGCGAGCCGAGCATCGCCGCCTGCCCCGCCTTGTCCAGTTCACCGGCCCCTCTGGTGGCGGCGAGCCGCAGCAGCAGCACCCCGCCCGCCAAGACGGCCAGCCCGGCCAGCACCCGTAGCACGCCCGTGCGCCGCTGGCCCGAGGTATCGGCGGTCAGCGCGGCGGCCGGGGTGAGCCGGGTGATCCGTCGGGCGGCGAGGGCGGTGGCGGCCAGGCCGACCAGCAGCGCCACCGCCAGTGCGACCAGCATCGGCACCGGCGTCCCGGGAATCCGCAGGCCGGGCGCGGCCAGCCCGCGCCGTTGGAGCGCGGCGAGGAAGCCCCGGGCGGCGAGGGTGCCCGCCGCGCCGCCGGGCACGGCCATCAGCACGACGGTCGCCGCGACCTGGGCCCGCACCAGCCGACGCACCTGACGGGGTGTCGCGGCGACCGTCCGCAGCAGGGCGAGGTCGCGGTGCTGCTGGCGGAGGGTGAAGCCGAGCGCGTTGACCACGACGAACAGCGCGACCAGGACGGCGATCTCACCGAACGCCCCCGCGATCAGCAGCAGGCCCGGCCCGGCCACCGCCCGGCGGGCCACCGCGGCGGAGGCCGTGGCCTGGGCGGCGACCAGCGAGCCGAACAGCGTCACCGTCCCCACCGCCAGGAACAGCGCCACCGCCAGCCCGGCGAAGGCGGCCGGTCGGCGCCGGATCTGACCGGCCGCCAGGGAGAGGACGGGGCTCATCGCGCTCCCCCGCCCAGCCGGCTCAACCGCTCGCCGACCTGTGCGGCGGTCGGCCGGTCGAGCTCGTCCACCAGCAGCCCGTCGGCCAGCAGCAGCACCCGGTCCGCGTAGCCGGCGGCCACCGGGTCGTGGGTGACCATCACACACGTCCGCCCGTCCGCGTCCACACCGGACCGCAGCAGGTCGAGGACGTCGTGCCCGGTCGCCCGGTCGAGCGCACCGGTCGGCTCGTCCGCGAACAGCACGGCCGGCCGCGCGACCAGCGCCCGGGCGATCGCCACCCGCTGCTGCTGGCCGCCGGACAGCTGCCCGGGCCGGTGCCGCTCCCGCCCTGACAGGCCGACCCTGGCGAGCGCCTCCCGCACCTGCGCCCCGTCCGGCCGCGCCCCCGCGAGCCGCCCGGGAAGCTCGACGTTCTGCGCGACGGTCATCGCGGGCATCAGGTTGAACGCCTGGAACACGAACCCCACCCCGGTGCGGCGCAGCTGCGCGAGCCGCCGCTCGGGCAGCCGGGACACCTCCGTCCCGCCCCAGCGGACGGTGCCCCGGGTGGGGCGGTCCATCCCGGCGAGGCAGTGCAGCAGCGTCGTCTTGCCGGAACCCGAGGGCCCCATCACCGCCGTGAACGTCCCCGGCGCGAAGGCCACGGACACCCCCCGCAACGCCCGGACGGCGGCCGTGCCCCGCCCGTACTCCCGGTGCAGCCCGTCCCCGGTCAGGACCGCGCCCGCCACCTCGCCGCTCGCCGCCGCGGCGGCTGTCGTCATCCCGTTCATGCCCTCCATCCTGGGCATGAACGGCCGCACGATCGATTGGGCTGGCCCCCCAATTTGGGGTTCGGAAAACCGAACCCCGCAGGTGGTCCTACCTCCGGACCCAGGACGCGTACGTCGGGTCGAGGCCATCGCGGTCCCGTCCCACCCCGGCACCGTCGCGGTCCGGTCCCATCCCGGCACCGTCGCGGTCCCGTCCCACCCCGGCACCGTCGAGGTCGACCGACCCGAGCCACCGTCACGGCGCCCGACGGTGCGGTACTAGGCTCAATGCCGGTGACTTTAGGTTGCTCCTGGCTGGGTGATGGTGACTGTCGCCGGTTCTGGTTGCGGCCAGTTGCGGTGTTGGGAGCGTTTGAGGG
>NZ_JBIUYQ010000046.1:0-30976 GCF_044744605.1 Kitasatospora sp. NPDC087271 | reverse complement strand
CAGTTGCGCTCGCGTCACACACCACGGTCTACCGGATCAGGACCCGCCGCGAAGGTGAATCACACAGATTGATCACGACCGAATACGCGCCCTAGTCGCGGCGCGTCCGGCACGATCCCGCCGCGCCGGATCCGGTGACCGCCGGCCTCGTCCAGGAAGGTGAAGTAGTCGTCCAGGTACAGGCCCATCCGGTAGAGCCGGGCGCCGTTGCCGACCAGGCCCTGCAACCCGGACGAGGCCGTCCGCAGCGCGAACGTCGCCGTACCCGCCGCCGCCAGGTCGATCCGGCCGCTCGCCACCAGGTACAGCAGCGTGCCCCAGACCAGCGCGCTGCCCGCCCCCGTGCCCAGCGAGGCCAGTAGGGAGACCTTCGCCGCCTCCCTGGTCGCCCGGTCCGTCGCCTCGACGATCTTCTCCCCGGCGCGGCGGTACTTGGCCGTCAGGAACGGCGTGACCTGGTCCGAACGGACCTGGTCCGCGCGGGTCTTGTCGATCAGGAACCAGCGGTAGACGCGCAGCGCGCCACGGTCCTCGTTGGTGGCCACGGCCGCCAGGTAGTGGATCCGGGCCGTCCGGACGGCCGCCGCCCCGGTCGGCACCGAGCCCAGCAGCAGCAGCGGCACCAGCCACGGGTGGAGCGTCGCCAGGACACCCGCCGCAGCGGCCAGCGAGACCGTCGAGGCGATCACGTCCTGGGCGTTGGAGAGCAGGTCCGGCGTGGTCGAGGCACCCCGATCGGCCGCCTCCCACTGCTCGTTGTACGCGGGCTCGTCGTACGCCCGCAGCTCGGCCGCGCACCCGGCGGCGATCAGCGCCAGCTCCGCCTCCCGGGTGACCCTCGGCGACACCCGGCCGGACAGCCCCACCACCGCGATCCCCAGCACCGCGCGCAGCGCGGCCGAGACGGTCAGCAGGAGCAGCGACGGCGCGGCGGTCCGCAGGTGCTCCCCCACCGGGCCCGCCACCAGCAGCGCGCCCAGGGCGCCGGTCGTCGCGTACAGCGCCAACGCCCCGAACACGCCCGCCAGCGCCTGGCACACCAGCAGCAGCACGGTGGACGTCCGGTCCGCCGCCCACGCCAGCGCCACCGCGCGGCGCACCAGGTGCGGGAGGCGGCGCAGCATCGCGTTCGCCGACATCGACGCGCCGGCCTCGGCGCGGCGGTCGCCGGGGAAGCGCAGGCGCAGCTCCTCGTCGTGCTGGTCGTGGTCCTGGTCGGGCTGGTCGTGGTCGGCGGGGGTGCGGTCGGGCGGGGTGTGGGGCCTCTCGGGCTTCACGATCTGTTCGGACACAGTGCTCCCTGCTCCCTGGTACGGCGGCCGGTGGCCGCAGCGGATCCGCACGCGGGCAGCCCTCACCGCCGAGTGGGCGTGTGGGGTCGGCAGCGGTGCCGGAAGGCACGCTGCGAAGGGCCTGCTGCGGTGCGGACCCCGATCCTGGCAGCGGTCCGCCGGGCCGTCCGGCGTGTCCCGGCCGGTCTCACTCGATCCGGGCGATTCCGTGTCGGCGGCGGCGAGTTGGTGGCAATCGATCACCGGGAGGGTCCGCGATGTTCGATTCGGGGGCCGGCTGCGGCACGCTCCGGGCACGCGGTCCGACGATCACAGGAACATCCCGGCCGAGCCCGCGCTGCCCGACCTCGCCGACCTCGCCGACCTCGCCGACCGTCTCAGGAGGTCGGCGGGTGGAGCGCGAGGAGGGAGGGGGTGGTGGGGGCGGCGAGGCGGAGCAGCCCGTGGCCGGTGCCGGCGAGGCCGACCATCAGGGAGGGGCTGTGGACGCCGTGCGGGAGGCCGCAGGTCCAGCCGCGGGCGTCGAGGTCGTCGAGGGTGGCGTGGGCCTGCCGCAGGGCGGCGGTGCGCCAGCGGTCGCCGGCGAGCAGGAGGGGTTCGAGGTTGCCGAAGTCGCCGTGGCAGAGCGAGAAGTTGTGGCCGAAGCCCTCGCGGAGGACGGTGGTCAGGGCGGTGTCGCGTTCGGCGCGGAGCAACTCGCGGGCTTCGGGGAGCAGTTCGGCGAGTTCGGTGCGGGCGAGCGCGATGCCCGAGGCGCCGTGGCACCAGAGGGCCGGGTAGTGGGGCGCGTCGGGGCCGTCGTCCTCGCGGACGTCGCGCCAGTTGGCGGCGGCCGGGTCGAACAGGGTGTTTTCGTACTCGACGGCGGCGAGGGCGAGTTGGGGCAACCGGGGGTCACCGAGGTGCCGGCCGGCACGGGCGAGCGCCCAGGCGATGCCGGAGCCGCCGTGCGCGAAACCGGCCAGCGGGCGCTTGACGCTGCCGGCGAGGGAGGCGGGCAGCCAGCCGGCGCCGCCGTCGGGGTGCGGGGCGGCGGCCCGGACGAGGCGTTCGGCGCAGGCGGCGAGGGCGTCGGTGACGGCGGGGCCGGGGCGGACGGCCGCCCAGGCGAGCAGTCCGCCGATGGTGCCCGCGTTGCCGGCGAGGAGGTCGTGCTGGGCGTCGTCGGCGGCGGTGGCGGCGCTGCGGCGCACCACCTGGGCGGCCAGGGCGTCGAGTTCGGCGTCGGGGTGGTGGGCCGCGAGGTGGGCGAGGGCGTAGAGGACGCCGCCGACTCCGGCGAGGCCGCCGCCGAGGCGGTCGGCGCGCCGGCGAATTTGGTGACGCAACGTCAGTTCGGCTGCCCGGGCGGTGCTTCGGTGCTCGCGATCGCCGGTGACGGTGGCGAGCTGATGGAGGAAGAGGGCGACGCCGGCCGTCCCGCTGTAGAGGTCGGGGCCGAGTTCGGCGGGTGCCCAGCGGCCGGGCGGGGCCCAGTTGGGGCCGGCCCAGGCGAGGTCCGCGCTCCCCCGGTAGGCCTCGCGGAGGAGTTGTTCGCCGGCGTCGACGGCCTTGGCGAGGGCGCGGGCGGCCAGGTCCGGGCCTTCGGCCGGCTTCCCGGGTGGCGCGGGAGGGGACGTGACCGGGTGGCGGCGCGGCTCGCGGGCGCCGTCCGCGGTGGTCACCGACAGGCGCAGCAGCTGGAGTTGGCGGGCCAGGTCCGGTTCGCCGAGGGCGTCCGCCTTGGCGAGGGCGAGGTCGAGTGCGGGCCGGTCGGTGACACCGGGGATCAGGACGCCGGTGGAGGAGCGGGCGTCGACGCTGTCGGGGCGGATGGTGAAGACCGGGACGTCCCCGCGCCAGAGGTCGGCGCGCTCGTGGTCGACGTAGGCGAGCGCGTGTTCCTCCCAGGCGGGGAGCGCCCAGAGCCGGTCGAGGTGGCGGTCCTGGTCGAGGCCGTCGCGGAGCAGGTCGGGGTGGCAGGCGGTGGCGAGCAGGCTGCGGTACTCGAAGGTGTCGCGGCGGAGCATCCTGGTCTCGTCGGCGGCGAACGCCCGGATGAGTTCCCGGAGTTCGTCCTTGTGGGCGGCGAGCAGCCGGTAGGCCTCGGTGAAGCCGGCTTCGAGCTCGCCGACGTGGTCGGCCAGGCGCAGCGGCCGCCCGGGCGGGACGGGCCGGCTGCCGGGCGCCGCGACGGGCATCCGGTGGTACTCCAGGCGGAGCCGGTCGGTGCCCTGGTCGACCAGGACGGGGGCGGGGCGCGGCGGGAGGCTGCCCGGATCCCAGCCGAGGGCGGAGAGGTCGGTGCCGCCGTTGCCCTCGTCCCACATGCGCTCGGGCAGCAGGCCGGAGCGCAGCACCGAGTGTCGGGTCTGGTGGCGGGCGAGCCGTTCGGACTCGGAGAGGTCCTTGGCGGGTTCGGGCAGGTCGGGGTGGAACAGCGCTTCCAGGTCGATCAGGACCGGCTGGTCGCGGACGGCGATCAGGTTCTGGGCGTGGCAGTCGACCGCGTCGAGGGTGTGGAGCAGCGCGGCGAGGGTGCCGGCGCGGTGGTAGAAGTCGCTCAACTCGGCGTCGTCGCGGGCTGGTTCGGCGGCGACGTGGGCGACCCAGCCGTAGCCGTCGCGGGCCAGGTGGGCGAGGTCGTGCAGCGGCAGCCGGAGCATGGGGTTGAGCCAGCGCAGGAGGTGCTGGAAGTGCGTCTCGGCGCCGAGCGGGCGCGGCTTGTAGACGATCCGGGTGCCGTGTTCGAAGCGCAGGGCGCTGACGGTGGCGCCGCCCCGGTGCGGGTCGCCGAGGCCGGTGGCGAGTTCGGTGAGGCGGCCGAGCGGGCGGCCGTCGGCGAAGGTGCGGGCGAGGGCGGGGAGGTCGGCGGCGAGGCGGCGGTACAGGGTGAGGCAGGTGGCGGTCCACTGTTCGGCGGCGGTGGCCAGCCGGTACGCCAGCACCGGGTATTCGGCGAGGAGTCGGACGGCACGGCCGGGTTCGGTGAGCCGGTCGAGGAAGTTCCGGTAGCGCTGTTCGGGGGTGTCTCCGGTCAACTCGCCGGAGAGGCGGGCGACGTGGAGTTCGGTGATGACGGTGCGGACGGCCGTGGTGTGCGCGGTCGCGGTGAGTGCGGGCAGGACGAGGGCGGCGAGGTGGTCGGGGGTGCCGAGGGTGGCGGGACCGGGGGAAGCCGTGCCCGGGGTGGCGGGGCCGAGTTCGGCGAGGCCGGTGCGCAGGCGGTCGCGGGCGTCGGCGAGCAGCGGGGCGACGAGCCGGGCGAAGGCGTGCTCCTCGGGGAGGTCGAGGGTGTGCCCGGCCTCGAAGGCGGTGGCGAGGCGTTCGGCCCAGCCGGGGGTGCCGAGGCGGTCCGCGAGGTCGGCCGGGTGTTCGGCGAGCAGGGCGCGCAGCCCGTCCGGGTCGAGACGGTCGGCGGCGAGGCGGCGCTCGAACCAGTCGTCCCGGTCGAAGGGCGGCTGGGCGCGCCAGCGGTCGAGGATCCGCCCGGCACGGTCGGCCCGTTCAGTCCGTTCGGCGCACTGGGCGTCCGGGTCGGGCAGCGGACCGCGGGAGGCGAGCGGGACGGCTCGGGCGGCGGCCCGACGGATTTCGGACGCGTCAACCACGGGCGGTCTCTCCATGCTCGGTTCGTGCACGACGGTTGCGGTGCTGTGCGCTCGACGGTCGCGGTACCGGGCGTACGCGCCCCGGCGGTGCGGCCGGGGCGCGCGCGCTCACCGGCCGTATCACGCGTCCGCGACGCGGGCCCCGGCGGTGCGACCGGGGTCCGCGCCGCGGACGGCGGACTCAGAAGCTGCAGACGTGGGCGCAGCTGCTCCAACCGCCACAGGTGCTGGCCTGCACCGCGGCGGTCACGTAGACCTCGTCCGACAGGTCGCCGGCCGGGTGGACCTGGTGGCCCTGGCCGAGGGTGAGCCGGAAGTCCTCGTCCTTGAGCGCGCGGACCTGCTCTGCCGTGGGCTGCATGGTGCCTCCTTCAGACATTCGGGTCTGGCACGGTCGTGCCGGGTCGGGATCCTGGCACCGCCCCACCCGCCGCACCAGGGGTGTGCCGCGCACCGGGCACAATTTCGGCCAGGGTCGAAATAGGGACGAGGCCTCCCCGCCCGTCCTGCTTCCGCAGGCCGCGCCCGCTCCCCCGGCCGCCCGTCGAACCTCCCGTCGCCCTACACCTGTCCGGAATCCGGGCAGTGACGGGGGCCTGAACCAGGCCCCACGTTTGAACGGCCGGGCCCCGGACAGTCCGCGCCGCCCGTCGCTCCTGTGGCCGGGCCGGGCACCCAAGGTCACGATGGAATCCGGCAACCCCCGCCCCCGGCCCGATCGGAGCGCGATGAGCGAGCAGCACAACGTCGTCCTGCTGACCTTCCCGGACGCCGCCGCGTGGCGGACGGCCTTCGACGAGGCTCAGCACCTGCCGGGCCTGCGGCAGCTGGCGGCGCTGGAGCGCAGCGCCGACGGCCTGTTGGAGATCCAGGACACCTTCACCCGGGGCGCGGGCGTGACCACCGTCAGCTCCGGCGTCCTCGGCGGCCTGGTGGGCCTGGTCGGCGGGCCGATCGGCGTCCTGCTCGGCTTCGCGGCCGGTGCGGCGCTCGGCAACGCCGCCGAGGAGGGCCGGGCGACGGAGGGCGGCGCCGGGCTGATCATGCTCTCGCCGCGCGTCCCGGACGGCGGCGCGCTGCTCGTCCTGGAGCTCCGGGAGTCCTCCCCCGACCGGGCCGACGACCTGGCCTCCCGGCACGGGGCCACGGTCGAGCGGATCGACGCGCAGGCCTTCGCCGAGCAGGTCCGGGCCGCCGAACACAAGGCGGAGCAGGACCCGGCCGCGCGGAACGCGGCGGAACAGGACCCGGCGGAGGAGCCCAAGGCGGAGGGTCACCGGCCCGGCGAGGGCGCCTGACCCGCCGCGCGGCCCCTCACTCGGCCCGCAGCGCCTCGACCGTCCGCGCCCGGGCCGCCCGGACGGCGGGCAGCAGCGCCCCGAGCACCGCGATCAGCACGCCGCCGAACCCGAGCGGCGCCAGCACCGGCGTGCCGAACACGTCGAGGGCCGAGGCGGGCAAGCGGAGCAGGTGGTGGCCACCAGGGCGGCCAGCCCGATCGCGACGGACTGCGTGCGGCGCCGGCGGACACCCGCGCGCACCACCCTGCCCAGCGCGGTCATGCCGCCACCGCCGAGTCCGAGGCGATCCGGTCGTCCCGCATCCGGACCGTGCGGGTGGCGCAGCCCTCGGCGAGGGCCGCCCGCGCGCCCTCGTAGTGGCGGCTCACACCGCTCAGCTCGATCACCGGTTCGCTGCTCGTTCCCCGCTCCTCGTACGTTCCCGCCTGGTGGACGGCACGAAGGTACGGACGGGCGGCGCGCACCCGCGTCCGTCGCCCGGGGCGGCTCCGGCTCTCCGAGGCGACCGTCAGGACGCACGTGGCCCGGATCCTCGGCAAGCTGAACCTGCGGGACCGGGCCCAGGCGGTGGTCGCCGCCTACGAGACCGGGCTGGTCAGCGTCGGCACGGCGGCGCAACCCCGGTAGCGGTCCGCCATCGGCCCGGAGGCGTACACCTCCGGGCCGATGGCGGATCCTCACCGCCCTCCGGACGGCTGACGCCAACTCCCGTCGGCCGCCCGGGAACCCGGGATCACGGGATCGGGCGGGCGCGGGATCAGGCGACGTCGAACCGGTCCAGGTTCATCACCTTGACCCACGCCGCGACGAAGTCCGCCACGAACTTCTCCTTCGCGTCGTCGCTCGCGTAGACCTCGGCGACGGCGCGCAGTTCGGAGTTGGAGCCGAAGACCAGGTCGGCCCGGGTGCCGGTCCACTTGAGCGCGCCGGTAGCCGCGTCCCGGCCCTCGAAGGTGTGCCCGTCCTCCGAGGTGGCCTTCCACTCCGTGCCCAGGTCCAGCAGGTTGACGAAGAAGTCGTTCGTCAGGGCCTCGGGGGTCTCGGTGAGGACGCCGTGCGGGGACTGCTGGTAGTTGGCGCCCAGCACCCGCAGGCCGCCGACCAGGACGGTCAGTTCGGGCGCGCTCAGGGTCAGCAGGTTCGCCTTGTCGAGCAGCAGGTACTCGGCGCCCAGCCGGCTGCCCTTGCCCACGTAGTTGCGGAAGCCGTCCGAGGTCGGCTCCATCGCCGCGAAGGAGTCGACGTCGGTGAGTTCCTGCGTCGTGTCCACCCGGCCCGGTGTGAACGGCACCACCACGTCGCGGCCGGCCGCCCGGGCGGCCTTCTCCACGCCGACGCCGCCGGCCAGCACCACCACGTCCGCCAGCGAGACCTGCTTGGCGCCGGACCGGGCGTTGAACTCCTGCTGCACGCCCTCCAGGGTGCGCAGCACCGAGGCCAGCCGGTCCGGCTCGTTGACCTCCCAGCCGATCTGCGGCTGGAGCCGGATCCGGCCGCCGTTGGCGCCGCCGCGCTTGTCGCTGCCGCGGAAGGAGGAGGCCGCCGCCCACGCCGTGGACACCAGCTCGGACACCGACAGCCCGGAGGCGGCGATCCGCTCCCGCAGGGCGGCGACGTCCGCGGCGTCGATCTGCTGGTAGTCGACCGCGGGCAGCGGGTCCTGCCACACCAGTTGCTCGGCCGGGACCTCCGCGCCGACGTAGCGGGCGACCGGGCCCATGTCGCGGTGGGTCAGCTTGAACCAGGCGCGGGCGAAGGCGTCCGCGAGCTCCTCGGGGTGCTCCAGGAAGCGCCGGGAGATCGGCTCGTAGACCGGGTCCAGGCGCAGCGAGAGGTCGGTGGTCAGCATCGTCGGGGCGTGCCGCTTGGACGGGTCGTGGGCGTCCGGGACGGTGCCCGCTCCGGCGCCGCCCTTCGGCTTCCACTGGAAGGCGCCGGCCGGGCTCTTGGTCAGCTCCCACTCGTAGCCGAACAGCGTCTCGAAGAAGCTGTTGTCCCAGGTCACCGGGGTGGCCGTCCAGGCGCCCTCCAGGCCGCTGGTGATCGCGTCCCCGCCCTTGCCGGTGCGGAAGGTGCTCTTCCAGCCGAGGCCCTGCTGCTCGATCGGGGCGTCCTCGGGGTCGGGGCCGACGTTGTCCGCCGGGCCCGCGCCGTGGGTCTTGCCGAAGGTGTGGCCGCCGGCGATCAGCGCGACGGTCTCCTCGTCGTTCATCGCCATCCGGTAGAAGGTCTCGCGGATGTCGCGGGCGGCGGCGAGCGGGTCCGGGGTGCCGTTGGGGCCCTCGGGGTTGACGTAGATCAGGCCCATCTGGACGGCGGCGAGCGGGCGCTCCAGCTCGCGGTCACCGGTGTAGCGCTCGTCGCCGAGCCAGGTGGTCTCCGGGCCCCAGTAGACGTCCTCGTCCGGCTCCCACTCGTCCACGCGACCGCCGCCGAAGCCGAAGGTCTCGAAGCCCATCGACTCCAGGGCGA
Organism: Kitasatospora sp. NPDC087271; assembly: GCF_044744605.1. Classification (NCBI taxonomy): domain Bacteria; kingdom Bacillati; phylum Actinomycetota; class Actinomycetes; order Kitasatosporales; family Streptomycetaceae; genus Kitasatospora; species Kitasatospora sp. NPDC087271. Next base: position 22,321 of record NZ_JBIUYQ010000046.1, on the reverse strand, counting down.
CGTTCCCGGCCAGGATCATCAGGTCGGCCCAGGAGAGGTTGCGGCCGTACTTCTTCTTCACCGGCCACAGCAGGCGGCGGGCCTTGTCCAGGCTGGCGTTGTCGGGCCAGCTGTTCAGCGGGGCGAAGCGCTGCTGCCCGGCGCCGGCGCCGCCGCGGCCGTCGCTGATCCGGTAGGTGCCCGCGCTGTGCCACGCCATCCGGATGATGAAGGGGCCGTAGTGCCCGTAGTCGGCCGGCCACCACGCGTGCGAGGTGGTGAGGGCCGTCTCGATGTCCCGCTTCACGGTCGGAAGGTCGAGGGATCCGAACGCCGCGGCGTAGTCGAAGTCCGCGCCGAGCGGGTTCGCCACGGCCGGATTCTTCGCGAGGATCTTCAGATTGAGCCGCTCCGGCCACCACTGGCGGTTTCCGCCGCCCTGGGTGGGGTGCGGCGCGCGCCCGTGGGCCACCGGGCAGCCACCCGTGCCCTCCGCCTGCGGCTCGGGTTCGGTAACGATGGGATCGTGGTTCTCAGACATGGAAATCCTTCCCTACAAGGCGGATCACGGTGTCTTGACTGCTACTTCCTGCTACCCAGGCTATCGCCGGAGCCGATCCTACGATGGACTCGATCCACGTCAAGATTGACACCAAACCCATATCCGATCGGGAACCGGAGAGAAGCCGCAATCACTTGGTAAAATCCGGTCCTCCCATTGACCTGAATAGGTGAACCGATATGAGTGACCTGCTGGAGCGACTGCGCGGACGCGGCTGGCGCCTCACCTCCCAGCGGCGTGTCGTGGCGGAGGTCCTGGACGGCGAGCACGTTCACCTCACCGCCGACGAGGTCCACGCCCGAGCCGCCGAACGCCTGCCCGAGATCTCCCGGGCCACCGTCTACAACACCCTCGGCGAACTGGTCACCCTCGGCGAGGTCATCGAGGTCTCCACCGACGGCCGGGCCAAGCGCTACGACCCCAACGCCCACCACCCGCACCAGCACCTCGTCTGCACCCACTGCGGCACCATCCGCGACGTCCACCCCACCGACGACCCCCTCACCGCCCTGCCCACCGACCAGCGCTTCGGCTTCACCGTCACCGACGCCGCCGTCACCTACCGCGGCCTCTGCCCGGCCTGCGCGGGCTGACCACGGGCTGACCACGGGCCCGGACTCACATCCCCGCCCGGACCGAGGACCGGGATTCCCTGCGAAGATCGAGGGATGGAACTGACGATGGTTGACGTCACACCGGGGAGCGCCGCCATGGCGGCCGATGTCGGGCCGCTGATACGGCAGTTGAGGCCGGCCCTGACCGCCGAGGGGTTCGCCGCCTTCGCCGCCGAGGCGCACGCGCAGGGGCTGGCCTTCACCGCCGCGTACGACGGTCGCGGGCGGTGCGTCGGGGTGGCGACCCACCGGGTCCTGGCCACCAGCCGCGGCCGGCTACTGTTCGTCGACGACCTGGTGACCGACCGCGCGGTGCGGTCGGCGGGGGTCGGCGGGCGGCTGATGGCGGAGCTGGAGGAGCGGGCCCGGCGGGCGGGGTGCGCCCGGATCGAGCTCGACTCGGGGGTGACCAACCACGGCGCGCACCGCTTTTATCACGCGGCCCGGATGTCGATCGTCGCCCTGCACTTCGCCCGCGAGATCCGGGCCGGTTCGTAGCGGTTCGAGGGGACGGCCGGTTCGCGGCCCGCGGTGCCGGCCGGTTCGTGGTACGCGATGCCGGTCGGTTCGCGGCCGTTCGCCGCGGCACCGGGGCGGAGTTGACACGGAATCACGGAGTTGACGGACCCGCCGGCCCGCCCTTGACCCCCGCCGGGGCCGGGCTGGGACGATCCCCGGCATGGGCGAAACCATCAACGAGAAGCAGCCGATATTCTCCGCCGACGCCGACATTCGAATTTCCGCGACACCGATCGAGGTCTACGCGGTGATCAGCGACCTGCCGCGCAGCGGCGAATGGAGCCCGGAATGCCTGGGCGGTGAATGGACGGTCGGCGAGCCGGCCGCCGTCGGGTCCGTGTTCCGCGGCGACAACCTCCGCGGCGACGACATCGTCGCCTGGGCGCCGGTGGTCCGCGGCCGGTGGACGACCCAGTCCGAGGTGGTCACCGCGGAGCCGGGCCGGACCTTCCGATGGGCGATACACAACTCGGACGGCCAGAAGCAGGAGAGCATCTGGGGCTTCGACATCGAAGCCGCCGAGGGCGGCGGCAGCCTGCTGACCCACCACTTCCGCATGGACTCGGCCACCCAGGGCATCAAGGGCATCACCGCGGAGATGGACGCGGCCGAGAAGCAGCGCTTCTTCACGGAGTGGGGCGACAAGATCTCCGGCGATCTGGCCGCCACCCTGCAGCGCATCAAGGCCGTCATCGAAGAGGCGTGACGCCGGGCGGTATCCGGCCTTTCCGCGATTCGCCCGGAATTCCCGGGCTCGTACCCGGGCACGCGGCCATTCGGACGCCCGGGCACGCCAATTCACCTCGGACGGTGTCCCTTTCACCGCGGGTGGTGTCCATTCCATTCACGTCAGGCGCCGACGGCGCACAGCCGCGGCCCGGGAGGCGTACAGGTGCTTCTTCAACGTATCGGAAACCGGGGAATTCAGCTCGGGATGCTCTTCGAACGCGCCGCGGCCAGACACGGCGCGAACGTCCTCATTCTCGACCACGACCTCGACGCGGCACCGGAGTTGGGCCGCAGGGCGACTGTCGCCGAGGTGTCGGACCTGGTGGACGACCTGGCGTCCCGGCTCTGGGCGGCGGGCGTGCGGCCGAGCCGGCGGGTGGTGGTGTACAAGGCCGACGGCTTCGACATCACGCTGCTCGCGTGCGCGGCGGCGCGGATCGGGGCGGTCCCGGTCCTGCTGTCGCCGGCTCTGGACGGCGCGACCGTCGCCGAGCTGGTCCGCCGTACCGACCGGCCGTTCCTGGTGACCGACCAGGAGAAGCTGGAGAACGTGCTGCCCGAGACGGTCTTCGACCTCGCCGACCGGGTGGTGCTGACCTCCGGCTCGTACCGGGACGCCGTCGAACTGCGGGCGCTGGCCGGGGTGGAGAGGGTCAGACCCGTCATCATGCCGGCCGACCACCCGACACTGATCACCCACACCTCGGGCACCACCGGGACGCCCAAGCTGGCCGTGCACACCGGGTTCAGCCTGCAGTCCCGCTACCGCCCGCAGGCCTCCGTCATCGCCCCGCTGATCCCGGGCCGGGAGACCATCGCCATCCACGTCTCCTTCGTCCACTCCCGGCTGATCACCGCGCTGGCGATCTCGCTCTACCGCGGCTTCCCGCTGGTCGTGCTGCGCGAGTCGGACCCGAAGCACGTCGGCGACCTGTTCGCGCGGCTGAAGCCGGGCATCCTGGAGGCGCACCCCAACTCCTTCATGGAGTGGGAGGAGTTGGCGCAGGACCCGCGCGGCCCGCTGTCCAACGTCAAGCTGTTCAGCAGCACCTTCGACGCGATCCACCCGCGGACCGTGCACCGGTTGCTGCGCGCCACCCGGCGCCGCTCGCCGCTCTTCGGCCAGTTGTACGGGCAGAGCGAGGTCGGCCCGGCCATCGTCCGCGGCTTCACCCGGCGCCGCACCCTGGACGACGACGGCCGCTGCGTCGGCATGCCGTTCCCCGGGATGACCGACGTCCGGGTCGTCAGCCGGAACGGCAACCCGCCGTCCGCGCGGAACCCGGGCTTCATCGAGGTGCGCAGCGACGGGCGCATCGTCACCTATCTCGGCGAGCAGGACCGCTACGACGCCCAGGTGTCGGCGGACGGCTGGTGGCGGATGGGCGACGTCGGCTACCGCACCAAGTGGGGCTGCGTGCACCTGCTGGACCGCGAGGTCGACCTGATCGAGGGCTTCGGCAGCACCCTCGCGGCCGAGGACACCCTGTTCGGCCAGCTGCCCGGCCTCGCCGAGGTCATCATCATCCCCGGCCCGGACGGCCGGGCCGTGCCGGTGGTGTGCACCAAGGACGACGAACCACTGGACCTGGCGGCCTGGCGGCGCGCCACGGCGTCGCTGCCGCCGATGGCCGAGCCGGTCCACCGGCGGCTGGACGAGCTACCGAGGACCGCCACCACCAAGATCAAGCGCCTGGAGCTCGCCCGCCTGCTGCTCGCCGACGCCCCGCAGGGCACCCGGGCGGACGTGGAAGACGTGGAGGACGTGAAGCCATGAGTGAGCGAAGCCATCTCGTCATCGAGAGGTGCGCGCGGGCGAATGCCCCTGCCGAGCGAAGCGAGGCGGGCGCATGAGCGGAGTGGGCGGCAAGGCGGCACTGGAGGTCTGCGTCATCGGGGCCGGCCCGCGCGGCCTGTCCGTTCTGGAGCGGCTCTGCGCCAACGAGCGCGCGGCGCCCTCGCACGGCTCCATCACGGTGCACATGGTCGACCCGGCCGCGCCCGGCGCCGGCGCCGTCTGGCGCCAGGACCAGTCACGGCACCTGCTGATGAACACCGTCGCCTCGCAGATCACCGTGTACACCGACGACAGCTCCCGGATCGACGGCCCGATCGAGCCCGGTCCGAGCCTGTGGGAGTGGGCGGTGGAGGTCGCCGAGGCCGGCGCCGCCTCCGGGCAGGACGAGGAGTGCGTGGCCGAGGCCCGCGCCCTGCAAGCCGACAGCTACCCCACCCGGGCGTTCTACGGGCGCTACCTGAACGCGAGCTTCCGCCGGGTGGTGGGCGGCGCGCCCGCGCACGTCACCGTCCAGGTGCACCGCTCGCGGGCGGTGGCGATGGCGGACACCCACGGTGTCCCCGGCGGCCCGCAGGGCATCCGCCTGGAGAACGGCAGCCGGCTCAACCACCTGGACGCCATCGTGCTCGCCCAGGGCCACGTCGCGGCCCGGCCGACCCCGCACGAGGAGCGGACGGCGAGCCTGTCCCGGATCCACCACCTCACCTACATCACCCCGGCCAACCCGGCGGACCTCGACCTGAGCGGCATCCTGCCGGGCCAGCACGTACTGTTGCGCGGCCTCGGGCTGAACTTCTTCGACCACATGGCCCTGTTCACGGTCGGCCGGGGCGGCGCCTTCGTCCGCGCGGACGGACGGCTGGTGTACCGGCCGTCGGGCCGGGAGCCGAAACTGTTCGCCAGTTCGCGCCGCGGCATCCCGTACCACGCCCGCGGCGAGAACGAGAAGGGCGCGTACGGCCGTTACTTCCCCCGGTTGCTGACCGCCGAGTACATCGCCGGGCTGCGCGAGCAGTCCGCGGCCGGCGAGCCGGTGCAGTTCCGCACCGACCTGTGGCCGCTGATCGCGCGCGAGGTGGAGAGCGTCTACTACGGCACGTTGCTCGACGCGAAGGGCCGCGGCGCCGAGCGGGAGCCCTTCGTCCAGCGGTACCTGACGGTCGCCCACGGCGGCGGCTTCGCGGCCCTGCTCGACGAGTACGGCATCCCCGAGTCGGAGCGGTGGGACTGGGAGCGGCTCTTCCGCCCCTACGGGGACCGGGAGTTCAGCGGGCCGGAGGACTTCCGCGACTGGCTGCTCGGGTACCTGGCCGAGGACGTCGAGGCGGCCCGCGCCGGCAACCTCAGCGGCCCGCTCAAGGCCGCCCTGGACATCCTGCGCGACCTGCGCAACGAGATCCGCCTCGCGGTGGACCACGGCGGGCTGGAGGGGAACTCGCACCGGGACGACCTGGAGGGCTGGTACACCCCGCTCAACGCCTTCCTGTCGATCGGCCCGCCGGTCTCCCGGATCGAGGAGCTGATCGCCCTGATCGAGGCCGGGGTGGTCGAACTCACCGGCCCGGGCACCGAGATCCGGATCGACACCGAGGCGGCCGCCTACGTGCTCACCTCCCGGGCGGTGCCCCAGCCGCCGGTGCGCGCCACCGTCCTGATCGAGGCCAGGCTGCCCGAACCCGACCTGCGCCGCACCACCGACCCGCTGCTGCAGCACCTGCTGAGCACCGAGCAGGCCACCGCGTACCGGATCCCGGGCACGGGCGGCACCGACTACGAGACCGGCGGCCTGGCCGTCACCAAACGGCCGTACCGGCTGCTGGACACCCGGGGCCGCGCGCACCCGCGGCGCTACGCCTACGGGGTGCCGACCGAGTCGGTGCACTGGGTGACGGCGGCCGGAATCCGGCCCGGCGTGGACTCGGTGACCCTCGGCGACTCGGACGCGATCGCCCGCTCGCTGCTCGCCCTGCCGCCCACCACCCAGCTGCCCTTCGGCGTCCGGCCGGACGCGGCCGTCACCGACCTGACCGGAGTGCTGATATGACCGACCCTGACGAGCCGGCCGCGCCGGACGAACCCGGCGGCCCGCACGACGCGCGCGACCCGCACGACCCGTACGACCCGCACGACCCGCACGACGCGGCCGACATCCTGACCGACGCCGGGCTGCTGTCGCCGGTCCGCGCCGGGACACCGGTCGAGGCCGCCGTCTGCGACCGGGCCTGGCTACAGGCCATGCTGGACGCCGAGGCGGCGCTGGCCCGGGCCCAGGCCGGGCTGGGCACCCTGCCGAAGACCGCCGCCGACACCATCACCCGCCTGGCCCGCGCCGAGCTGCTGGACCTGCGGGCCCTCGCGGTCGAGTCCCGGGAGACCGCCAACCCGGTGGTCGGGCTGGTCCGGGCGCTGACCGGGGTGGTGGCGGCCGAGGACCGGGCCGCCGCCGAGTACGTCCACCGCGGCTCCACCAGCCAGGACGTCCTGGACACCGGCGCGATGCTGGTGGCCGCCCAGGCCCTGCGGATCATCCGCGCCGACCTCGCCCGCACCGCGCGGGCCCTGGCCGTCCTCGCCGAACGGCACCGGGACACCGTCCTCCCCGGCCGCACGCTCGCCCTGCAAGCCGTACCGACCACCTTCGGCCTCAAGGCAGCCGGCTGGCGCCAGCTCGTCCTGGACTCCGAGCAGCGGCTCGGGCAGGTCGCCGAGCACGGTCTGCCGGTCTCCCTCGGCGGCGCCGCCGGCACCCTCGCCGGGTACCTGGAATACGCCCGGATCGACGGCGCGGCCGCGGGCGGGGCGAACGGGGCGGCGCCGGACCCGGGCGACTACCTGGACCGACTGCTCACCGCCTTCGCCGCCGAGACCGGGCTGGCCCGCCCGGTGCTGCCCTGGCACGCGCTGCGCACCCCGATCGCCGACCTCGCGGGCGCGCTGGCCTTCACCGCCGGCGCCCTCGGCAAGATCGCGATCGACGTGCAGTCGCTGACCAGGACGGAGGTCGGCGAGGTGGCCGAGCCCACCGCGGCCGGGCGCGGCAGCTCCTCCGCGATGCCGCACAAGCGCAACCCGGTGCTGGCCACCCTGATCCGCAGTGCCGCGCTGCAGGTGCCGGTGATCGCCGCCGGGCTCACCCAGTGCCTGCTGGCCGAGGACGAGCGCTCGGGGGGCGCCTGGCACGCCGAGTGGCAGCTGCTGCGCGAGGCGCTGCGGCTGACCGGGGGCGCCGCGCACACCGCGGTGGAGCTCGCCGAGGGGCTGGAGGTCAAGCCCGAACGGATGCGCACCAACCTGGAACTGACTGGTAGTCAGATCGTCTCGGAGCGGATCGTCGCCGCCCTGGCGCCCCGGCTCGGCAAGGCGGCGGCCAAGCAGCTGCTCACCGAGGCCTCCGGCGCGGCCGACCGCGACGGTCGGCCGCTGGAGCAGGTGCTCGTCGAACTGCCCGCTCTCGACGGCGTGTTCGGCAGGGCCGAGCTCTCTCGGCTGTGCGATCCGACCACGTACACCGGAGCGGCCGGCCCCCTCGTCGACCGGGCCCTGCGCGAGCCGTGAGGCCGGCCCGGCGTCCGGCGCCCCGACGCCGGACGCCCGAGCGATCCGCGACCAACCGAAGGGGAAGAGGAGCATGTTCCTGCAACGCGTCGGCAATCGAGGCATCCGGCTGGGCACGGTCTGGGACCGCGCGGCCGCCCGTCACCCGGCGAGCCCGGTCTACCTCGACCACGACCTCGACATCGCCCCGGAGCTGGGCCGGCGGGTCACCCTGACCGAACTCGCCGACCTGGTCGACGACTTCGCCGCCCGGCTGTGGGCTTCCCAGGTCCGCCCCGGCTCCCACGTGGTGATCCACAAGTCGGACAGCTTCGACATCTCCCTGCTCGCCTACAGCGTCGCCCGGGTCGGCGGGGTACCGGTGCTGCTGTCCCCGAAGCTGGACGGCGCCACCGTCGCCCGCCTGCTGGGGCGACTGTCCCGGCCGACGCTGCTCACCGACGCGGCGAAGCTGGAGCAGGCACTCCCGTCCGAGGTGTTCGACCTGACCGAGCGGGTGCTGGTGGCCACCGGGGAGTTCCCGGGCGCGACCGCGCTGGCCGGGCTGGCCGGGGTCGAGCGGGTGGCGCCGGTGACCATGCCGCAGGACCGGCCGGCCCTGATTACCCACACCTCGGGCACCACCGGCCTGCCCAAGCTCGCCGTCCAGACCGGCATCACGATCCAGGCCCGCTGCCGCCCGCAGTCGGTGCTGCTCGCCCCGGTCGGGCGGCACGAGCCGATCGCCGTGCACGTCTCCTTCGTCCACTCGCGGATGATCAGCGGGGCCGCGCTGTTCGCGCTGCGCGGCCATCCCATGATCATCCTGCGGGACGACGAGCCGGAGCACGTCGCGAAGCTGTTCGCCCGGATCCCCCCGGGGGTGATCGAGTCCCACCCCAACACCCTGCTGAGCTGGGAGGTCCTGGCGGACCACCCGGCGAAGCCGCTGGCCAAGGTCCGCTGCTTCAGCAACACCTTCGACGCCATCCACCCGCGCACGGTCGACACCCTGCTGGGCGCGTCCGAGCGCAGCCTGCCGTTCTTCGCCCAGACGTACGGGCAGAGCGAGACCGGCGCCATCGCCGCCCGCACCTACACCCGGCACCGCCGCAGCGGCGCCGACGGCCGCTGCGTCGGGCGGACCTTCCCCGGGATGACCGAGGTCCGGGTGGTCAGCCGGGACGGCCGGCCGGTGGCCAAGGACTCCCCCGGCCACATCGAGGTGCGCAGCGGCGGGCAGATCGTCACCTACTTCGGCGAGCGGGAGCGCTTCGAGGGCCAGTTCTCGCGGGACGGCTGGTGGCGGATGGGCGACCTCGGCTACCGCACCCGGTGGGGCTGCCTGCATCTGCTGGACCGCGAGGTCGACGAGATCCCGGGGATCAACAGCACCCTGGACCTGGAGGACAAGCTGTTCACCCGGCTGCCCGAGCTGCTGGAGGTGATCATCGTGCCCGGCGGGGACAGGGCCCCGGTGCCCGTGGTCTGCACCCGGGACGACCAGCCGCTCGACCTCGCCCGCTGGAACCGCGCGGTGGCCGGCCTGCCCACGCTGGCCCCGCCGGTGCAGCGTCGGCTGGACGAACTGCCGCACACCGCCACGACCAAGGTGAAGCGGCTGGAGCTGGCCAGGGAGCTGGCCGCGGCCGAGGAGGCCTGAGCCGAGGAAGGCGTCGGCCCCGGCGGTGTCGTGAGACCCGCCGGGGCCGACGCGTGTCAGGAGGAGCCGATGGCCGGCAGGCTTCGCAGGACGGACCGCAGGTCCCCGGGCCCGAGCCGGACACCGAAGTCCTCCGCGAGGACGGCGGCGTACCGCTCGTCGGTGAGGTCCGCGGCCTCCGTCGTGCCGTCGGCGCGGCCGACGACCAGCCGCCGGCCGTCGAGGGAGAGCCGGCGCTGCGACGTGATCTTGGACAGGTAGGCCCGGCCGGTGAACGGGGAGCGCTCGTGGGTGGAGGTGTAGTGGTTCATCACCACGCAGTCGACCTGGTGCAGCGGCAGGCCCGTCTCGAACCGGTAGAGCGGCAACCAGCCGTCGGGGCGAAGGAGTTCGAGCACCCAGCAGTCCGGCTCCGAGCCGACCCGGCGGAGCCGGTGAGTCCAGCCGTCGGGCTCGGCCAGGGCGCCGTCGGCCAGCGGCAGCGGCTCCAGCGGCCCCTTGTCGCCGAAGCCGACGTCGGCGAGGAAACGCGTCCGGCCGACCGTCACCAGCAGCACCAGGTGGGTGCGTGGCAGCGGTCGGCCGGCGTTCAGCAGGGCTCGGGCGGCGAGCCTGGTGACCTGGAAGCCCAGGCGTTCCAGCACCGCGGCGAAGAGCAGGTTCTGTTCGAAGCAGTAGCCGCCGCGGCCGCCGGCGACCAGCTTGGCCTGGACGCGGTCCAGGTCGAGCGGGACGCCGCGGCCGAGCGGGATGTCGAGGTTCTCGAACGGGAGGGCCAGCAGGTGGGCGCGGTGCAGCCGGCGCAGCGTCCCGGGTTCGGGGGGCAGCGGACCGGAAACACCGGTGCGGGCCAGGTAGGCCCCGACGTCGAGCAGTTCCGCTCCCCATTCGCCGGTGGCGCGGTCATCGCCCATCCTGTCGGCCCCTCTCCCGTGCGGTCTCCCGGAGACTACCCGGCAAGGATCGCTCCGGCACGGAGGACCTCGGCGATCAGGCCGCCGACGATCCGGGGGCCGTCCTGGGTGAGCACCGACTCGGCGTGGAACTGCATGGACGCGAAGTGCGGGCCGCGCAGGGCGTGCACCTCACCGGTCTCCCGGTCACGGACGGCCTCGATGGTGCCGACGCCGTCCACGTCGACCGTGTCGTGCGGGCTGACGGCGGCGAAGGTGTTGTAGAAGCCCACCCGCTCGCGAGCGCCGAACAGGTCGATCTCGCGTTGGACGCCCTGGTTGGGGACGTCCCGGCGGCGCAGCGGCAGGCCGAGCAGGGTGGACAGCACCTGGTGACTGAGGCAGACCGCGACGAACGGGCGCCGCCGGGCGAGCAACTCGGCCACGGTGGCGCGCAGACTGGCGATCTTGGGATGGTCGGCCTGCCGCGGGTCGCCCGGCCCCGGGCCCATCACGACCAGGTCGAAGCCGTCGAAGGCGTAGTGCTCGTCGAACCGACGGATCGTCACCTCAAGCCCGAGTGACTGGAGTTGGTGGCCGATCATGGCGGTGAAGGTGTCCTCGGCGTCGATCACGAGCACCCGGCGCCCGGCGAATTCGGCGAGTCGCCGGCCGCGGTCCGCGTCCTCGGCCAGCCAGAAGTCCGAGATGACGGTGTTGCGCCGCTCCAGCGCGGCCCGTACCCGGGGGTGACCGGCGAAGGTGCGCGGGCCTCCGGCTTCCAGCGCGGCCAGCAGCCCGGCCGCCTTGGCCCTGGTCTCGGCGACCTCGGAGGCCGGGTCGGAGTGGCGCACCAGGGTGGCGCCGACCCCGATCCGGATCCGGCCGGCGGTGTCGATGTCGGCGGTGCGGATCAGGATCGCGGAGTCCATCGTGCGCCCGCCGCGCTCGTCCCGGCCGATCAGCGCGGCCACGCCGCTGTAGTAGCCGCGCCCGGCGGTCTCGTGACGGCGGATGACCCGGGCGGCGCTCTCCAGCGGGCTGCCGGTGACGGTCGGGGCGAACATCGTCTCGCGGAGGATCTCGCGCGGGTCGCGGTCGGTTCGGCCCTCGATGAGGTACTCGGTGTGCGCGAGCCGGGCCATCTCCTTGAGGTACGGGCCGACCACCCGGCCGCCGCCCTCGCAGATCCGGGCCATCATCTTGAGCTCCTCGTCGACCACCATGTAGAGCTCGTCGGCCTCCTTGCGGTCGGCGAGGAAGTCCATCACGCCGGCCAGGGTGGGGCCGGAGGGCGGGTAGCGGTAGGTACCGCTGATCGGGTTCATCACGGCGACGCCGTCGGCCAGGCTGATGTGCCGCTCGGGGCTGGCGCCGACGAAGGTCCGCTCCCCGGTGTGCACGACGAAGATCCAGTAGGCGCCCGCCTCGCGCTCGGTCAGCCGGCGGAAGAAGGCCAGCGCGGCGTGCAGGGTGTAGTCGCTGATCTCGGCCAGGAAGGTGCGGCGGACGACGAAGTTGGCGCCGACGCCCTGCCCGATCTCCTCGGCGACCACCCGGCGGACGATGTCGGCGTACTCCTCGTCGCCGAGGTCGAAGCGGGCGCCGGTCAGCTCGGTGGGCCGGTCCGGGATCAGCGCCAGCGCTTCGCCGAGGTCGACGGTGGCGTGCTCGGTCACCGTCATGGCGAGCAGCGGGGCACCGTCGTCCCGGGCCTCGAAGCCGCGCTCGGCGATCTGCCGGTACGGGACCAGGACCAGGACCTCCGGGCCCGGGCGGCCGGGCTCGGGGCCCAGCGGGACACCGTCCAGCGTGTCCGCGGTGGCGACCTCGCCGAACAGGACGTCCAGCGTGCCCGGGCCGGTGGTCTCGGGCCGGTGCAGGAGGGCGAAGGCGGGCGGCCGTTCCGCGAGCACCCGGCGCAGCAGCTCCTCGGTCGTCCGGCCCGTCGTCCGCCCGCTCGCCCGGCCCGTCGTCCGCTCGCTCGCCCGGCCCGTCGTCCGCTCGCTCGCCCGGTCCGTCGTCCGGTCGGTCATGCGAAGGTCTCCTTGGCGGTGATCAGCATCGCGCAGCGCGCGGCGGCGTACTCCAGGGCGAGCCGGTGGTGGGCGGCGGAGAAGTCCGCGACGGCGTCGGCGACCAGGAACGGCCGGATGTCGTTGGTGAAGGCGTCGACGGCCGTCATCAGTACGCCCACGTGGGCGTACACGCCGCACAGGATCAGCTGGTCGCGGCCCTCCTCGCGCATCCGCTGGAGCAGGTCGGAGCGGAAGAAGGCGCTGTAGCGCCACTTGGTGAGCAGCCAGTCGCCGGGGGCCGGGGCGAGCGACTCGACGACCTCGCGGTCGACCGGGTCCATCCGCATCCCGGGGCCCCAGAAGTCCAGCAACAGCCCGCGCTGTTCGGTGGTCATGCCGCCCGGCTGGGCGGTGTAGGCGACCGGCACGCCGAGCTCGGCGGCCTGGCGGCGCAGCAGGGCGGCGTTGTGCAGCAGCTCCCGGCCGGGTGCCTCGTCCGCCGGGAAGGGGCGCAGGAAGTAGCGCTGCATGTCGTGCACGAGCAGCACCGCGCGGTCCGGGCGGACGGTCCACGACACGGTGTTGTCGGGCAGCTCGCCCGCGGTCGGCATCGGATAGGGCTCGATGGTCGGAATGCCTGCCATGCGGTGGACTCTCCTGGGGGAATGGTGAGTTGGGCGAGCCGGTCAGGCGCCGAGGCCGGCGCCGCCGTCGACGGTGAGGTCGTGCAGGGTGATGTGGCCGGCCGCGTCGGAGAGCAGGAAGAGCACGGCGGCGGCGATGTCGGCAGGGCTGGCCAGCTTGTTGAGCGGGATGCCGACCCGGAAAGCGTCCGCGCGACCGTGCAGGGTGCCCTGCGGGCCGGACTCGTCGTGCCACATCGAGGTGAGCATCGGGGTGTCGGTGGATCCGGGGGCGACGAGGTTGCAGCGGATGCCGTACCTGGCGACCTCCAGGCCGAGGCTCTTGGTGAACATCGTCGCGGCGGCCTTGGAAGCGGCGTAGGCGGCCATCTCGGTGCGCGGGGTGCGGGCGGCGTTGGAGGCGACGGTGACGATGGCGCCGCGCCCGCGCGGGATCATCCGGTCGACCACCGCGCGGGACACGTGGAAGACGCCGTTGACGTTGACCGCGAAGGTGGCCGTCCAGTCCTCGACGGAGAAGTCCCGGACCTCGCCGAGGCGCAGCACCCCGGCGGCGTTCACCAGTTGGTCCACCGGCCCGAGTTCGCGCTCCACCCGGTCGACGAGCAGGTCGACGGCGCGGTGGTCGCTGACGTCCACCGGGTAGGCCTCGGCCCGCAGGCCCTCCTCGGCGAGGGCGGCCACGGTCTTGCGCAGGCCCTCCTCGTCGCGGTCCGCCGCGGCCACCGCGGTGCCCTGTTCGGCCAGGGCGCGGACCACGGCCGCGCCGATGCCGCCTGCTGCCCCGGTGACCAGGGCGATCGTGTTCGTCACTGCCGGACCTCCCTCGGGGCCGACGCGTGGCCGGCCCGTTGCTCTCTCGGTTGCTCTCGGTCGCTCTCGGTGTGGTGGTGCGTGGCGCCGTTCCGGGCGCGGCGGGTCAGCCCTCCCAGGCGGAGACCACGGTGATGGCCTGGCCGGGGTTGGGCCGGGGATCGCAGAAGCTGGTGTACTTGTCGCCGACGTGCGCCGGCTCGGCGGCGCGCACGGAAGGGCGTCGTGGCGAGGCTGTGGATGGCACGGGTCAGGGAGGGGCGGCCGGCCCGCGGGCCGGGTCCCGGTCCGGCAGCGGTCCGCCGGCCGCCGAACGGCTGAGGCTCTTCCAGATCTTGTGGCGTGCCACCAGGTGTCGCCAACGCCCGCCCCCGCACTTCGTCAGGTGGCGGATACTCCATCAGGTGGCGGCACACTCCGTCAGATGTCGCCCCGGCGCGACGGAGAACGGTGACGGCGGACCCTCGACGAGGTCAGTCCCGAGGTGGCGGACCGGCGAGATCCGGCCATGGAACGGCTCGGGCGCGCGCCCCGTCCGGACGCCGTACAGCACGGCCGGACTCCGGTGGCCCGCGCATCCCCCGGGGGTGGGCGGACCACCGTGCGCCGGCACCTCGTGGCATGTGCCGAAGTCGGCGTGGCAGATCGGGCCGCCGGGCCCGGACGTCAGAAGCCGGTACCAGGTGCCGTCTCGCCGCCGGACCGGCCGCGCGCCACGGTCACCTCGATCAACATGTGCGCGACCTCCTCCTCGCCCTCCGGGAAGACGCCGCTGCGCACCACCCGCAGGGTGCGCCCGCACTCCTCGGCGATCCGGCGGAGCGCCGTCAGGTCGCCGCGCTCGCTGAAGTGCAGCAGCACCGAGCCGCCCGGAGCCAGCCGGCCCGGAGCCTCGACGAGGAAGCGGCGGTGGGCGGCGTAGCCCGGGTCGACGTAGCCGCGCTCGTGCATCGTCCGGTAGCGGTAGTCCTCCGGCGCGAGCACGTAGTTGGAGTGCCAGAAGACGGTGTCGAAGCGCTCCTCGGGCGCGAGCGCGGCGAACAGGTCGCTGTGCACGCCGTGGACGCGGTCGGCGACGCCGTGCCGGTGGGCGTTCAGCTCGGTGTTGCGGACGGCGGCCTCGTTGATGTCGCCGGCCACCACCCGTGCATGCCCGGCCAGTGCTGCGGCCACCGCGATGACGCCGGTGCCGCAGCCGATCTCCAGCAGCGAGCCGGAGCGCCCGGCGGCCCGCGGGTCGTCCAGACCGAGCAGGCGCATGGAGATCTCGCTGGTGGGCGAGTAGACCGGGGCGAAAATCCCTGGCAGCAGGTCCCATTCACGGCCGCAGAGCCGGAAGGTCGCGGGCCGGTGCGGGTGCTCCAGCGCGACCCTGCTCCGTTCCAGCGAACGGCGGTAGTCCTGTAGCGCCTTCATGCCGTCCGCCCGTGCCCCCCACCGCGCCAGCTGGGCGTTGCCGCCCGGACCACCTCCCCGGTGGCCACCACGTCATCCTCCTCAACCGGCGCGGTCGGCGGGAAGGTGACCCGGCAACACATCGGGGCCACTCGGCGGTGCCCCCTCCACCGTCCAAACCGTGGAATCATCCGAGCCCCACCCAAAGTGACATGATAAACACTTTGCATTACCTGGCATGTGCCAGGCAAAAAGGCTGATGTGCACGGGTGGGGGTAGGGCATGGCCCAACAGGGGGTCCGTAAGCGGCCTGACGCGCTGACGGTACTGACCTTGCTGGTGGCGGAGGCACCACCGGCGCGCATCGAGTCACTGCTTGCCGAGGCCGCCCGCGGCGGCGCCCGCGAGGCCGAGACGGCCGCACTGGAGCGGGCCGTCCGGCTCGGACTGGACATCTGCGCCCAGCGCCGCGGGCGCCAGCAACGCGAGGCGGGCCTGTCCGCGCTGCTCGACACCGCCCGGGACCTCCTCGTCCCCGACACCCTCGACGGGGTGCTCAAGGTCGTCACCCGGCGCTCGCGCCTGCTCCTCGGCTCGGACATGGCGTACGTCAGCTTCCCCGGACCGGAGGACGGCCTGTCCTACATCCGGGCGTCGGACGGCCACACCTCCACGCTCAACGTCGGCCTCCAGCTGACCGGCGGCTCCGGACTCGGCCACGCCGCCGTCGCCAACCTCGCGCCGGTCTGGACCCCGGACTACCTCGACGACGACCGGATCCAGCACAGCACCGACATCGACGAGGTGGTCCGGGCCGAGGCGCTGCGCGCGATCATGGCCGTCCCGCTGAGCTACGGCCCGCACCCCTTCGGCGCGCTCTACGTCGCCGACCGCAACGTGCGGCACTACACCCCGGAGGAGATCTCCACCACGAACCTGCTCGGCGAGCTCGCCGGCCTGGCCGTCCAGCGCGCCCTCGTCCTCGACGACGCCAAGGCCACCGCGCAGACCCTGCGCGAGGAGCACGGACGCACCACCGAGTCGCTGCGGGAGCTCAGCGAGCACCGGCGCATCCATCACGAGCTGATCGAACGGGCGCTGACCGACTGCGAACTCCACGGTCTCGCCGAAGCCGTGAGCCGGAACCTCGGTGGCGCGCTGCGGATCCACGCGGCGGACGGCACCGTCCTGACCACCACCGGCCGGATGCCCGAGACCGGACCCGCCGCCGCGGAGGTGCACGCCGCCAAACGCCCGGTCCACACCGCGGACGGCCTCTGGGCGGCCCCGGTCACCGCCGGAGGCGAGGTACTCGGCACCCTGGTGTTCCGCCCCGAGGACCTCCCCGCGACCGGCATCGACGAACTGCTGCACCTGGCCGCCCAGGCGGTGGCGGTGCAACTGCTGCGCACCGGCGACACCACCGTCGTGCAGGGCCGCGCCCACGGCGAGCTGATGGAGGACCTGCTCACCAGCGCCCAGCGCCCGCCGCAGCAGTTGGAGGAGCGCGCCCGCCGGCTCGGCATCAACCTGGCCACGCCGCACGTGGTGGTGGTCGTCCGCCCCGAGGCCCGAGCGGTCGGCCGGGCCTGCGCCCTGGCCACGGGCCTGGCCCAGCGACTGAACGGGCTGCGGGTCGGGCACGGCGGCAACGCCGTGCTGCTGCTGCCCGGCACCGACGCCGGCACGACGGCCCGGGCCGTCCTGAACGAACTCGCCCCGCTGCTCAGCGAACCGGTCACAGTGGCGGCGGCCGGGCCGGTCGCGGACGCCGCCTCGGTCTACCACTGCCACCAGGAGGCACTGCGCTGCCTGGAGGCGATGATCGCCCTCGACGCCACCGGCCGCTCGGCCTCCCCCCGGGAGCTGGGCTTCCTCGGTGTCCTGCTCGCCGACAACCGGGACGTCCGTTCCTTCGTCGACTCGGTCATCGGTCCGGTGCTCGAGTACGACCGGCAGCGGTTCACCGACCTCGGCCGCACCCTGGACGCCTACTTCGAGACCGGAGCCAGCCCCACCCGGGCCGCCCAGAAACTGCACGTCCACCCGAACACCGTCGCCCGCCGCCTGGAACGCGTCGCGGAACTGCTCGGCCCCGACTGGCAGGACCCCGGCCAAGCGCTCGAAGTCCAGCTCGCCCTACGGCTCTCGCGCGTCCGCGACCTCCTCGTCAAGGACGGCCCGTCGGCGGGAGTCGACCAAGGGACCTAGTGACTGTCGGGGCGCGGGCGTGATCCGGAAGAGTGCCCCTAGCTCACGCGGCGGAGCGAGCGGCCGCCGGTGTGGGAGAGGGCCACGACCGCGTGTGCGGCCGAGGCGAGGGTGACATGGCGGTGCCAGCCGTTGAAGGAACGGCCGGTGTAGTCGCGGATGCCGGTGCGGTCCGCGATCTCGTCGAAGTCCCGCTCGACCCGGCCGATCCGCAGGCTCAGCCGGAACAGCTGGGCCGGCGTGGCGTCCGGGACGTCGGCCAGCCACAGCTCCTGCGGCCAGCGCCGGCCGGAGCTGCCCGCGCCGAGCAGCAGCAGGTCACGGTCCGGGCCGTCCGGCCTGCGGTTCACTCCCGGGGAGCGGGCCGCCCCGGTCACCGTCCGCACCCGGACGGCACCGACCAGCGCGGTGCGCAGCCCGGCGTCCTGGCCGTGGTCGGTCCAGGTCACCATCCGCCTGCGGTCCCGGCACGCCCCGATGATCCGGTGGGCCGGCATCGCCTCCGCGCCGTGCCCGGCCCCCTCGGCCGGGCGGAGCGGCAGCGTGCTGTTGATCCGCACGAGGAACGGCACCCCCGCCGCGCGCAGCCGCCGCAGCGCCTTCATCCCGTCCAGCTCCCGGACGTCCATCACCACCGGCAGCGTGGGCAGCCGCCAGTCCGAGGTCAGCTCCAGCACCGCCTCGACCGAGCAGTCGCCCAGCGTCCGGGTGTCCACACTCGCCGGGATGGACGCCTGGCTGCGCCGCGGCACGTCGTCCAGCCACGCCCGGGACAGGTGCAGCCGCCAGTTCACCGGCATGCTCACCTCCTCGGACGCCGCCCAGACGCCCACCGCCTGCTGCGCGTTGAGCACCTGGCCGAGCGAGGAGATGAACCGGCGATCCACGCCCACCGAGTGCTCCCCGGCCTTCGGGATGACCGTCTGCTGCACCACCCAGGCCTGCGGCGGCGCGACGGACGTCACGTAGTGCGCCAGCGCGGCGCGCACCGGGTCCCACTCCCAGGTGGAGCTGCTGATGAAGTGGTGCAGGTTCTGCTCCGTGGCCTGCCCGCCGATCAGCCGCGCGATGTTGCGCACCGACTTGCGGCCCTCCGCGCCCAGCAGTCCGCGCAGGTACTCCACACCCTTGCGGCGCTGGTCCGCCCGGGGCAGCGACGCGAACAGCGCCGGGCACAGCTCCGAGAGGACGATGTCGTGGGAACTGCCGACGCCCGGCGTGCGCCCGGGTGTTCGCGTGTCCCTGATGTGCAGGGCGAAGTCGCTCATCGAGATCCCCAACCTCTACATGGCAGACGCATCTTCAGATGGGTCGACGGTATGCAGAGGGCTCAGGCCGGGCCCAGGTGCACCGGGCACACGGCTGCACGCGCGGCCTATGGCCGGACCACCGGACAGAGCGCGCGAGCAGGCGCGATCGCCCCCGGAGCCGCCCGGTGGGGTGTGCCGGGGCCATCAGGGGCGGGCCGACCGCGCGCGAGTTGACGAACAAACGGCTTCCGTGCGGCACCCCGGCGTTGACCGGTGGAAGACTCTCCGAGCATGCGAGCAGCCTTCATCGAGGCCCTCGGGCCGCCCGAGAACATCCGCTACGGCGAACTTCCCTCCCTCCGTCCTGGGCCGACCGACATCCTGGTCGACGTCACGGCCACCACCGTCAACCCGGTGGACACCTTCGTCCGCTCCGGCCTCTTCCGCACCCCGGTCGCGTTCCCGTTCGTGATCGGCCGCGACCTGGTCGGCACCGTCGCCGCGGCCGGGCCGGCCGCCCCCGGCTTCGCCGTCGGCGACCGGGTGTGGACCAACAGCCTCGGCCACGGCGGGCGCCAGGGCGCCGCCTCCGAGCAGGTCGTCGTCCCCGCCGACCGCCTCTACCACCTCCCTGAGGGCGTCCTCCCCGAGGAGGCCGTCGCCGTCGTCCATCCGGCCGCGACCGCCTACCTCGGCCTGTTCACGCACGGCCGCCTGCGGGCCGGTGAGACCGTCCTGGTGGCCGGCGCGGCCGGGAACGTCGGCTCCGCGCTGGTCACCCTCGCCGTCGACGCCGGGGCCCGGGTCGTCGCCACCGCCTCCGCCCGGGACCTGGAACAGTGCCTCGCGCTGGGTGCGGCCGAGGCCCTGGACTACCGCGATCCGGACCTCGCCGAACGGCTCGCCCAGGCCTGCCCCGGTGGCGTCGACCTCCACCTCGACACGTCCGGGGAGAACGACCTGGCCACCGCCGTCGACCTGCTCGCCCCGCGCGGACGGATCGTCCTGCTGGCCGGCGCCCGCTCGCGGCCGGTCCTCCCGGTCGGGCCGCTCTACATGAAGGACTGCTCGATCGCCGGCTTCGTGATCTCGCATGCGACCAGCACCGAACTGGCCGAGGCCGCCGTCGGCATCAACCGCCTGCTCGCGGCCGGACGGCTGCGCCCCCTGGTGGTCGAGACCCTTCCGCTGAGCGCCGCCGCCGAGGTCCACGGCCGAATGGAACGCGGCGAGCTGCACGGCAGACGGGTGGTCCTCAGGCCCGATTCGCGGGCCTGACCGGTCGGCTGCTCACCGTTGTACCGGAGGTCCGGCAGGGCCGCAACGCCCTCGCCGGGCCGCGACTTGACATATTCCGGACCTCCGGCGCGCCCGGCCTGCGTCGCAGAACCTGGACGTGTATTGTCCTGGTTATGCGAATGGGTGAAGGAGTCGAGTGGGGCCTGCACTGCTGCCTCACCCTGGCATGGCTCGACAGTGAGCAACCGGTTCCGACGGCACGGCTGGCGGCCTGGTTCGACCTGCCGCCGGCCTACCTGACCAAGCGCCTACAGGCACTGGTCCGGGCCGGCATCCTGAGCTCGACACCGGGCTCCAAGGGCGGCTTCCGGCTGGGCCGACGGCCGGAGAAGATCACCCTGATGGACGTGGTCGCCGCCATCGAGGGCCCCGACGACGTGTTCCGCTGCACCGAGATCCGCCAGCGCGCGGACGGCGGTGGCGCCATCGCACGGGAGTTCCGACAGCCGTGCGGGATCGCCACCGCGATGCGCAAGGCCGAACTGGCCTGGCGCCGCGAACTCGCCGGGCAGACGGTGGCCGACCTCATGGCCGCCGCGCCGGGCGGGGCCGCCGACCGCACCCGACGCCACTACGCCCGCATGACCGGCTGACCGCACCGCCCGACGGTCCGACCGCCTCACCGCGCGGCGACACCACAGCACGCGCACCGACCCGCAAGGAGAATCTGGATGTCCAGTGTCTCGATTCCGGCCGACCGGAAAGCTCCGGCCGAACCCGGCTCACCACCCCAGGGCGGCCTGTCCTCCACCCTCGTCCTCGCCTTAGGGACGTTCGCCGTCGGCACGGACGCCTTCGTCGTGGCCGGCTTCCTCCCCTCCATGGCCCAGGACCTGCACGTCTCCCCGGCCACGGCCGGCCAGTCGATCACCGTCTTCGCCGCCGCCTACGCCGTCCTCTCCCCCGTCCTGGCCACCCTCCTCGCCCGGCTTCCCCGCCGAACCCTGCTGATCACCGCACTGTTCACGCTCGGCATCGCCAACCTCGGCTCGGCACTGGCCCCCAACATGGCCGTGCTGATCATCAGCCGCATCATCGCCGCCGCCGGCGCCGCCGCCTACACCCCCAACGCCGGAGCCGTCAGCGCCTCCCTCGTCCGCCCCGAACTGCGGGCCCGAGCCCTCGCCGTGGTCATCGGCGGCCTCACCATCGCCACCGCTCTCGGCGTGCCGCTCGGCAACGCCGCCAGCCACTGGCTGGGCTGGCGCACCGCCCTCGGCCTCGTCGCCGGGCTCTGCCTGCTCGTCGCCGTGATACTGCGCCTGATCATGCCGTGGCTCCCCGGCAACGTCCGGGTGCCGCTACGCACCCGCCTCGCCGTCCTGCGACGGCCGGCCGTCCTCGCCGTCCTGCCGCTCACCGTCCTCGGCATGGGCGCCAGCTACACCGCGTACGCCTACAGCGTGCCCATGCTGGAAGCCGTCAAGGTGCCCGAGAGTTCCATCCTGTGGATGCTCTTCCTGTACGGCCTCGGCGCCGTCATCGGCAACCTCGCCGCGGGCTACACCACCGACCGCTGGGGCTCCACCAAGGTCCTGATCGTCGGCTACACCGCCATGGTCGTCGCCCTCGGGTCCCTCGCCTGGCTCGCCGCCTCCGACTCCGACCTCAAGCCCGTCGTCGGCCTGCTGGTCCTCCTCTGGGGCGCCAGCAGTTGGTGCCAGACACCCCCGCAGCAGCACCGCCTGATCGAGGTCGCCCCCCAGGAGGCCCCGCTGGTGGTCTCCCTCAACTCCTCCTCCATCTACCTCGGAATCGGCCTCGGCACCATCGTCGGCGGTGCCACCCTCGGCGCCGGCGCCGCGACCGTGTACGGCCTCGGCGCGGCCATCGCCGCCATCGCCCTGGTCTTCCTGCTCTTCACCCACCACTCGCCCACGAACAAGGGCTGAGACGCGAGACACTCCTTGCGGGCCGGGCAACTCCCTTCCGGCCACCGCTTCCTGACGGCACGGCGTCGCACCGAGCGCTGAAACACCCCTCAGCACGCGACGACCGACGACCGGCGCGGAGACAGACCCTGCTGCCCCGGTTTCCCCGACACGTCCCTGGCCGCCCAACGGCGCCGCGCACCGCAGCGGCCCCGGCCACGGACACCACCCGGCACTCCCCGCCGGACCACCACGTCGACGAAACCGAGAGATTGCCAGATGACCCAGTTGAGCGAGTCCCCCGTGACCACCCACAGCACCGAGACCACCGAATCGACCCCCGCGCCGTTCACCCCCGACGCCCGGACCGGGCTCGTGGAGTCCGGGACGACCGGCGCCCAGGCATTGATCCGTTCACTCGAAGAGATCGGAGTGGACACCGTCTTCGGCATCCCGGGCGGGGCCATCCTTCCCGCGTACGACCCGCTGATGGACTCGGCCAAGGTGCGCCACATCCTGGTCCGGCACG
>NZ_JBIUYQ010000045.1:0-33633 GCF_044744605.1 Kitasatospora sp. NPDC087271 | reverse complement strand
CTCCCGCAACCCAGCAAGATCACTACGCCTAACGCCCACGGTCCTCGCAACTCCCACAGATCGCGGGTGTTGCGAGGACCGTTAGAACCTAAGGAGGATGGGGGCCTTCGACGAGGTTCAGACGGTGGCAGCCTGTGGGGTCTGTGCGGGCAACTGCTCGGGGGCGGGGGCCTCGTCGGCGCGGGTGCGCAGGGCGAGGGGGATGCGGAGGGCGGCGATCCAGGTGAGGGTGGCGCCGAGCATGTGGAGGCCGACCATCAGCTCGGGGGCGTCCGTGAAGTACTGGATGAAGCCGAGGACGCCCTGGAGGAGCAGGACCGCCAGCAGTTCCCTGGTGCGGGCCTTCGCCGCCGGCGGGGCCTTGACGGCGGCGAAGACGAAGATCATCGCGATGGTCAGGCCGACCGAGACGAACGCGAGGTCGGCGTGGAACTGGGCCAGCCTGTCGTAGTCGATCGGGATCCGGGGGACGATCTTGTTGTCCTTCGGCGTGCCCGGGTGGTGGCCGGCGCCGGTGACCAGGGTGCCGGCCGCGACCAGCAGGCCGACGACCAGGACCAGCACGTAGGAGAGCTGGTGGATCGGGCGGGCCACGGCGAGCTCGGGGGTGCCGTCGCCCTCCTTCGACCGCTCCCACATCAGCAGCGCGACCCACACCAGCGCCATCGCGGCGATCATGTGCAGCGCGACGGTGTACGGGTTGAGGCCGGTCAGCACGGTGATGCCGCCGAGCACCGCGTTGCTCATCACCAGCCAGAACTGCGCCCAGCCGAGCTTGGTCATGCTGTGCCGCCACGGGCGGTGGCAGCGGGCGGCCAGGATGGCCCAGCCGACGGCGGCGCTCAGCACGTAGGTGAGCATCCGGTTGGTGAACTCGACGACGCCGTGGAAGCCCATCTCGGCGGTCGGGGTCAGGCTGTCGGCGGTGCAGCGGGGCCACGTCGTACAGCCGAGGCCGGAGGCGGTGAGGCGGACGGCGCCGCCGGTGACGACGATCACCACGCTCATCACCAGCGCGGCGAACGCGGTGCGCCGGACCATCACGGCGGACGGCTGCCAGCGGTCGGCGAGCAGGGAGAAGGGATTAGGCACGGGGTCAATCGTAGGCGGCCTTACAGCCGATCTTGGGGCGGGGCGCGGGTGCCGCGCGGGCGCCGCCCGCACCGGGCCGGATGGGGTGCAAACCGGACTCTTCGGTCAAGGCGGTCATTGGTCTTGACCAATCACCGGTGAGGCCGAAAGAGTGCGGATTGGTCCATACCTTTTTCGGACCTCTCCCACTCCTCCCGCACAAGCGGAGACCTGCACATGCGCATACCCACGTCCGCCGCCGCGCTCGCAGTCGGCGGCTCGCTCGCACTGGCCGGCCTGATCGCCCCCGCCGCCGCCCACGCCGCCGACCCCGGCCAGGAGTGCCGCAGCCTCGGGGTCGCCAACCTCTACGGCGAGTTCATCGAGGGCGACGACACCCACACCCCCGACGCCGAGGGCGCCGTCGCGGTGGGCGGCAACGCCGACTTCACCGGTGGCTTCTCGGTCGGCCAGGAGCTGACCCCCGCCGAGGTCGACGCCCTGCCCGGCAAGAACGCGCTGGTGGTCGCCGGCCGCATCACCGGCCACAACACCCAGGTGATGAAGGGCAACGGCGTCTACGGCTCCAAGGCCGACGGCGCCGTCGTCCAGGCCCACCAGGGCGCCACCGCTCAGGGCGCCTCCCCGATCGACTTCAAGGCCGAGTTCGCCAAGCTGCGCGCCGCCTCCACCGCGCTGGCCGCCGCGCCGCAGACCGCCGGCGCCACCGTCCAGGCCGACGGCGCCAAGCTCACGTTCACCGGCGGCGACGCGAAGTACAACAGCTTCACCGTCGACGCCGCGAAGCTCCAGGGCGCCAAGGACGTCTTCCTCAAGGTGCCGGCCGGTTCCGTCACCGTGGTCACCGTGACCGGCGGCTCGTACGACATGGCGGCCGCCGGGACCACCGGCTTCCACCTGTGGGACGAGGCCAAGGCGTCCTTCGTCCTGGACGACAAGCTGCAGAGCGCGGCCGGCGGGGCGATCCGCGCCAAGCTGCTGTGGAACTTCCCCACCGCGACCAAGGTGGTCAAGAGCAGCAAGGCCGCCTGGGCCGGCACCGTGCTGGCGCCGAACGCCGCCTTCGACCTCGGCAGCGGCGGCCCGGTCAACGGTTCGGTCATCGCGGCCTCGCTGACCGGCAAGGGCGGGGCGGAGACGCACCACTACCCGTTCGCCGGCTGCCTGCCCGGCGTCGTCGTCCCGACGCCGTCCACCACGCCCACCGTGCCGCCGGTGGTGCCGAGCGGGACGCCGTCGGCCTCCACCACGCCCGGGACTCCCGGCACCTCGGCCACCCCCGGGACCTCGGCGAGCCCCTCGGCCACGCCCTCGGCCCCGGTGAGCGGCAAGCCGAGCGCGGGTGCCTCGGCCAGCCCGTCGGCCACCGCCTCGGCGGGTGTGCCGGCCGTCTCGGCCTCGACCTCGGCGAGCCCGTCCGCCCAGGCGAACGCGGGCGGCAACCTCGCGCACACCGGTTCCGGGCCCGTCGTGCCGCTGGCGATCGGCGGCGCGGTGGTGCTCGCGGCCGGTGGCGCGATCGTGGTCGTCACCCGGCGTCGGGCGGCGAAGAAGGCCTGATCATTTCGCCGGTCGACCGGTGCTGCGCCCTCGGTGATTGAACCTGATCACCGAGGGCGCACGTATTTCAGTCAGGTGACGAAGTTCATTCAAGTTTGCCGAATCCGCGTTCCGCGAGGTGGCAGCTGTGATGGGCTGGTCATACACATCAGACGACGGACCAACAGACGAAATTCGGTCGTACGGCGGGGTGTGGAGAGGTGCGGGAGTGCCGGTAGAGTCCCCCGGACAGTCGTAGCGGGCCACCGCGAAACCTTCAACACGCCTGCTGCGCAAGACCGTTCTGAGGGGAACAGCGTAAATGGCGCGACAGCAGCGGCACATGCGGATCGGCGCGGCGGCACTCGCCGGGACGGCAGCGGCCGGAATTCTCCTGCCTCTGGCGCTGGCAACCAACGCCTCGGCGCACGTGCCGAGTTGGTCGGTGACCTGCGACAAGATCGTGATCGATCTGATCAACTACAGCCCGAAGCCCGACGTGAAGAACACCGTCAGCCTCACCATCGACGGCGAGAAGGTCCTGGACGCCAAGGCCTTCCCCGCGGAGTTCCACGGCACCTTCCCGGTGAAGGACCACACGGCCCCCGTCAAGGCGAACCTCGTGGTGAACACGACGGAGACGCCCAACGAAAAGGGCTGGAACATCAACGAGACCAAGACGATCGAGCCGTGCCACACGCCGACTCCGACGCCGACTCCCACCCCCACGCCCACCAAGACCTCGACCCCGACTCCCACCCCGACCCCGTCGCAGACCACGACTCCGACGCCGACTCCCACTCCCACGCCCACCAAGACGCCGCCTCCGTCGGCCTCGCCCACCGCGAGCAAGACCGCGACCGCGACGCCGACGCCGACCCCGGTCCCGACGCCCACCACCAGTGGCCCGGCGCTCGCCCAGACCGGTAGCAACGACGCCACCCCGATGATCGCGGCGGCCGGCGGCGGCGTGCTGCTGGTCGGTGGCGCGCTCGTCCTGCTGGCCCGCAAGCGTCGCGGCAGCCAGAGCTGACGTTCCGTCGGTGACGTGAGACCGCCCCCCGGCCGAAGCGGCCGGGGGGCGGTTCCCGTGCGGGGCGGCCTCACGCGCGTGCGGCCTCATGCACGTAGCGGTTCACGTGCGGGGCCGGGGGCTACTCCCAGCGGAAGAAGCGGGCCGCGGCGGCCAGGCCGAGGACGGCCCAGCCGGCCAGGATGCCGAGGTCGGACCAGGGCACCCCGGCGCCGTGCTGGAGGACCGACCGCAGGCCGTCCGAGAGCGCGGAGATCGGCAGCAGTTCCAGCACCGACTGCACGGCCGAGGGGAACCTGCTCAGCGGCACGATCACCCCGCCGGCCAGCAGCAGCAGGATGAACACCAGGTTGGCGGCGGCCAGCGTGGCCTCCGCCTTGAGCGTGCCGGCCATCAGCAGGCCCAGGCCGGAGAAGGCCGCGGTGCCGAGCACCAGCAGCGCGACGACCGACAGGGGGTTGCCGTGCGGGGACCAGCCGAGCGCCAGCGCGATCGCGGACAGCAGCGCGACCTGCAGCGCCTCGGTGACCAGGACGCAGCCGGTCTTGGCGGTCAGCAGCGCCCAGCGCGGGAGCGGGCTGGCGCCGAGCCGCTTCAGCACGCCGTAGCGGCGCTCGAAGCCGGTGGCGATGGCCTGCCCGGTGAAGGCGGTGGACATCACGGCCAGCGCGAGCAGGCCGGGGGCCAGGAAGTCGACCCGCTTGCCGGGCCCGTCCACCGCGACGATGTCCACGGCCGAGAACAGCACCAGCAGCACGGTCGGGATGACCACGGTGAGCAGCAGCTGTTCGCCGTTGCGCAGCAGCATCCTGGTCTCGAAGGCGGTCTGGGCGAGCAGCATCCGGCCGACCGGGGCCGCGCCGGGCTTGGGGGAGTAGTCGGTGGTCGTACTCACGAGCGCAGGTCCCGTCCGGTCAGGTCGAGGAAGACGTCTTCGAGGCTGCGGCGCTGGACGGACAGCCGTTCGGGCAGGACGCCGGAGGCCGCGCACCAGCCGGTGACGGTGGCCACCAGCTGCGGGTCGACGGGCGCCTCGACGCGGTAGCCGCCGGGGGTGGTCTCGGTGGCGGTGGCGCCCTCGGGCAGTTCCTTGAGCAGCGGGCCGAGGTCGAGCCCGGGCGGGCCGTCGAAGCGCAGGGCGTTCTCGGCGCCGCCGCGGCACAGCTCCTCGGGGCTTCCGGTGGCGATCACCCGGCCGCGGTCGATGACGGCGACCTGGTCGGCGAGCTGTTCGGCCTCGTCCATGTGGTGGGTGGTGACGACCACGGTGACTCCGTCCCGGCGCAGGTCGCGGACCAGCTCCCAGGTGGCGCGCCGGGCCTGCGGGTCGAGTCCGGCGGTGGGCTCGTCCAGGAAGACCAGCTCGGGGCGGCCGACCACGGCCATGGCCAGGGCGAGCCGCTGCTGCTGGCCGCCGGACAGGCGCCGGTAGGCGGTGCGGCCGCAGGAGCCGAGGCCGAGCCGTTCGACCAGCGCGTCGACGTCCAGCGGGTGGGCGTGCAGCGCGGCGGTGTGACGCAGCATCTCGACGGCGCGCGCGCCCGCGTACACGCCGCCCGATTGCAGCATGACGCCGATCCGGGGGCGCAGCGCGGCGTTCTGGGCGACCGGGTCGAGGCCGAGGACGCGGACGGTGCCGGCGTCGGGGCGGCGGTAGCCCTCGCAGGTCTCGATGGTGGTGGTCTTGCCGGCGCCGTTGGGGCCGAGGACGGCGGTGATCGCGCCGCGTGCGATGGTGAGGTCGAGGCCGTCCACCGCGGGCTTGTCGCCGTAGTGCTTGACCAGCCCGGCGATCTTCACCGCGGGTTCGGAGTGCATACCGGCGAGTGTAAGAGGCCCCGACGCCGGGCCCGGACGGCGCCCTCGATGATCGTTTTTGCAGGTCAGGTAAGGCTTACCTGCGTGACAGATGACACGAGTGAGGCCTGCATCACGGCTTGTCCTGTCGGAAGTAATTACGCAACACTGGTGTTGTGAAAAACATGCGCGAGCACGCCACGCCCCAGGAGGCCGAGTCGGCCCCCGGGTGCGACGTGCCCGTGACGGCGGCCGAGGTGCTGCTGGAGGGCCACCGCGCCACCCGGGACCGGGTCGCCCGGTCGATCCTCGACCACGGCCCCTCCTCCGCCGCCGACCTGGCGACCCGGCTCGGCCTCACCGCCGCCGCCGTCCGCCGCCACCTGGACGGACTAGCCGCCGCCGGCCTGGTCGAGTCCCGCGAACAGCGGGTCTACGGCAGCCGTGGCCGGGGCCGCCCGGCCAAGGTCTTCGCCCTCACCGACGGTGGCCGGGACGCCTTCTACCAGGCGTACGACCAGCTCGCCGCCGACGCGCTGCGCTGGATCTCCGACTCGGTCGGCGGCGGCAAGGCGGGCGAGGAGGCGGTCGCCGCCTTCGCCCGGGCCCGGTTCGGCAAGCAGGGCGAGAGGTACCTGGAGCTCCTGCGGCTGGCCGAGGCGGGGGAGCGCACCGAGGCGCTCGCCCAGGCGCTGAGCGCGGACGGGTACGCTGCCACGGTGCGGCGGGTCCCGCCGGCCGTGGCGAAGGCCCCGGCAGGCGCCCAGCTCTGCCAGCACCACTGCCCGGTCGCGCACATCGCCGAGCAGTTCCCGCAGCTCTGCGAGGCGGAGACCGAGGTCTTCTCCCAGCTGCTGGGCACCCATGTGCAACGGCTGGCCACCATCGCCCACGGCGACGGGGTCTGCACCACCTATGTGCCGGCACCCGGTGCCGCATCGTCGCCTGCCCGGCGTTCCGCGGGCCGCGGCTCCGATGCAGTGCCGACTGCCGGTACGTCCACCGAAGATTCAGCGTCCGCGCGTTAGGAAGCTCGCATGACTGACACCGTTTCGCACCCCGAGCTCGAGGGCCTGGGCACCTACGAGTACGGCTGGGCCGACCCGGACACCGCCGGTGCCGCGGCCAAGCGCGGGCTCAGCGAGGAGGTCGTCCGCGACATCTCCGCGAAGAAGAACGAGTCCGAGTGGATGCTGAACCTGCGTCTCAAGGGCCTGAAGCTGTTCGGCAAGAAGCCCATGCCGACCTGGGGCTCCGACCTCTCCGGCATCGACTTCGACAACATCAAGTACTTCGTCCGCTCCACCGAGAAGCAGGCCGAGTCCTGGGAGGACCTGCCCGCGGACATCAAGGCCACCTACGACCGGCTGGGCATCCCGGAGGCCGAGAAGCAGCGCCTGGTCGCCGGTGTCGCCGCCCAGTACGAGTCCGAGGTCGTCTACCACCAGATCCGCGAGGACCTGGAGGAGCAGGGCGTCCTCTTCCTGGACACCGACACCGCGCTGCGCGAGCACCCGGAGATCTTCAAGGAGTACTTCGGCACCGTCATCCCGGCCGGCGACAACAAGTTCGCCGCGCTGAACACGGCGGTGTGGTCCGGCGGCTCGTTCATCTACGTGCCCAAGGGCGTCCACGTCGACATCCCGCTCCAGGCCTACTTCCGGATCAACACCGAGAACATGGGCCAGTTCGAGCGGACGCTGATCATCGTCGACGAGGACGCGTACGTCCACTACGTCGAGGGCTGCACCGCGCCGATCTACTCCTCCGACTCGCTGCACTCCGCGGTCGTGGAGATCATCGTCAAGAAGGGCGGCCGCTGCCGCTACACGACCATCCAGAACTGGTCGAACAACGTCTACAACCTGGTCACCAAGCGCGCCGTGGCGTACGAGGGCGCGACCATGGAGTGGGTCGACGGCAACATCGGCTCCAAGGTCACCATGAAGTACCCGGCCGTCTACCTGATGGGTGAGCACGCCAAGGGCGAGACCCTGTCGATCGCCTTCGCGGGCGAGGGCCAGCACCAGGACGCCGGCGCCAAGATGGTGCACATGGCGCCGAACACCTCCTCCAACATCGTCTCCAAGTCGGTGGCGCGCGGCGGCGGCCGGACCTCCTACCGCGGTCTGATCGAGATCGGCGAGGGCTCCAAGGGCGCCAAGTCCAACGTGCTGTGCGACGCGCTGCTGGTGGACACCATCTCCCGCTCGGACACCTACCCGTACGTGGACGTCCGCGAGGACGACGTGTCCATGGGCCACGAGGCGACGGTCTCCAAGGTCAGCGAGGACCAGCTGTTCTACCTGATGAGCCGGGGCATGACGGAGTTCGAGGCGATGGCGATGATCGTCCGCGGCTTCGTCGAGCCGATCGCGCGCGAGCTGCCGATGGAGTACGCGCTGGAGCTCAACCGGCTGATCGAGCTGCAGATGGAGGGTGCGGTCGGCTGACGTCCAGCCGCTGACCGCCCACCGACTTTTCGAGCTTTTCGAGGAAGAGAGCACTACGACAGCCATGGCTGACGTCAACACCACCACCGGCTCCACCACCGCCGGGTCGATCGAGGTCGGCACCGCCGGCGCCGGCGCCCAGCTCGCCGGCCCCGGCACCGGCCGCGCCACCGTCCAGCAGCCGATCGACGCCCGGGTCGCCGTCAAGCCCTCGTTCGAGGTCGGCGACTTCCCGGTGCCCACCGGCCGCGAGGAGGACTGGCGGTTCACCCCGATGCACCGCCTGGGCGGCCTGCACGACGGCACCGCCGCCGAGGCGGCCAAGGGCGAGGACAAGGTCGAGCTGAGCCTGCCGGACGGCGTCACCGCCGAGACCGTCGGCCGCGACGACGCCCGCCTGGGCAAGGCCGGCAAGCCCGTCGACCGGGTCGCCGCGCAGGCGTTCAGCGCCTTCGAGCAGGCGCTCGTGGTCACCGTCCCCCAGGACGCGGTGCTCACCGGGCCGGTCAAGATCGACGTGCACGGCGAGGGCGGCACCCGCTTCGCCCACGTGGTGGTCGACGTCAAGCCGTTCGCCGAGGCCGTCGTGGTGATCAACCACACCGGGACCGGCACCCGGGCCGCCAACGTCGAGCTGCTCGTCGGCGACGGCGCCAAGCTCACCTTCGTCTCCGTCCAGGACTGGGACCGCAACGCCGTCCACGTCGCCCAGCAGACCGCGCTGGTCGGCCGGGACGCCTCGCTGAAGTCCGTGGTCGTCACCTTCGGCGGCGACGTCGTCCGGATCCACCCGCGGGTCAGCTACGCCGCGCCCGGCGGCGAGGCCGAGCTGTTCGGCCTCTACTTCGCCGACGCCGGCCAGCACCTGGAGCACCGTCTGGTCATCGACCACGACACCCCGCACTGCCGCTCCAACGTGGTCTACAAGGGCGCGCTGCAGGGCCAGGACGCCCACGCCGTCTGGGTCGGCGACGTGCTGATCCGCGCCGCCGCCGAGGGCACCGACACCTACGAGCTCAACCGCAACCTGGTGCTCACCGACGGCGCCCGGGTCGACTCGATCCCCAACCTGGAGATCGAGACCGGCGAGATCGTCGGCGCCGGCCACGCCTCCGCGACCGGCCGCTTCGACGACGAGCAGCTGTTCTACCTGCGCTCCCGCGGCATCCCGGCCGACGAGGCCCGCCGCCTGGTGGTCCGCGGCTTCTTCGCCGAACTCGTCCAGCAGATCGG
Organism: Kitasatospora sp. NPDC087271; assembly: GCF_044744605.1. NCBI lineage: Bacteria > Bacillati > Actinomycetota > Actinomycetes > Kitasatosporales > Streptomycetaceae > Kitasatospora > Kitasatospora sp. NPDC087271. The sequence continues at coordinate 24,486 of NZ_JBIUYQ010000045.1, read as the reverse complement.
CGTCGCCGAGATCCAGGACCAGCTGATGGAGAAGATCGAGGCCGAGCTGGAAGCGGCGGTCTGATCCAGATGACCTTCCTCCGTGCCTGCGCGCTGAGCGACCTCCAGGAGGACGTGCCCAAGCGCGTGGACCTCAACGGCGTGCCGGTCTCCGTCGTCCGCACCGACGAGGGGGTGTTCGCGATCAACGACACCTGCTCGCACGCGAACGTCTCGCTCTCCGAGGGCGAGGTCGAGGACTGCATGATCGAGTGCTGGCTGCACGGTTCCAGCTTCGACCTGCGCACCGGCAAGCCCTCCGGCCTGCCCGCCACCAAGCCGGTCGCTGTCTACCCCGTAAAGATCGAAGGGGACGATGTGCTCGTCTCCGTCAACCAGGAGTCCTGAGTACCCATGGCAACGCTTGAAATCCGCGACCTGCACGTCTCCGTCGAGGCCGAGAACGGCCCGCGCGAGATCCTCAAGGGCGTCGACCTGACCGTGAAGCAGGGCGAGACCCACGCGATCATGGGTCCGAACGGCTCCGGCAAGTCCACCCTGGCCTACTCGCTCGCCGGCCACCCCAAGTACACCGTCACCGGCGGCTCGGTGCTGCTGGACGGCGAGGACGTCCTGGAGATGTCCGTCGACGAGCGCGCCAAGGCCGGCGTCTTCCTGGCCATGCAGTACCCGGTCGAGGTCCCGGGCGTCTCGGTGAGCAACTTCCTGCGCACCGCCGCCACCGCCGTCCGCGGCGAGGCCCCCAAGCTGCGTCTGTGGGTGAAGGAGGTCAAGGAGGCGATGGCCGCCCTCCAGATGGACCCGGCCTTCGCCGAGCGCAACGTCAACGAGGGCTTCTCCGGCGGCGAGAAGAAGCGCCACGAGATCCTCCAGCTGGAGCTCCTCAAGCCGAAGATCGCGATCCTCGACGAGACCGACTCCGGCCTGGACGTCGACGCGCTGCGGATCGTCTCCGAGGGCATCAACCGGGTCCGCTCGACCGGCGAGGTCGGCACCCTGCTGGTGACCCACTACACCCGCATCCTGCGGTACATCAAGCCCGACTACGTCCACGTCTTCGCGGGCGGCCGCATCGTCGAGTCCGGCGGTGCCGAGCTGGCCGACAAGCTGGAGAACGAGGGCTACGAGGCGTATGTGAAGGGGGGCGCGTCCGAGTGACGCATCCGTTCACGGGTCTGCTCGACACCGACGCGATCCGCAAGGACTTTCCGATCCTGCAGCGTGTGCTGCACGAGGAGAAGCCGCTCGTCTACCTGGACAACGCGGCCACCTCGCAGAAGCCGCGCCAGGTGCTGGAAGCCCTGACCGCCTACTACGAGCGGCACAACGCCAACGTCCACCGCGGCGTGCACGTGCTCGCCGAAGAGGCCACGGCGCTCTACGAGGGCGCGCGGGACAAGGTCGCGGCCTTCGTCAACGCGCCCAGCCGCAACGAGGTGATCTTCACCAAGAACGCCTCCGAGTCGCTCAACCTCGTTGCCAACATGCTCGGTTGGGCCGACGAGCCGTACCGGGTGGACGCCGACTCCGAGATCGTCATCACGGAGATGGAGCACCACTCCAACATCGTTCCGTGGCAGCTGCTGTCGCAGCGCACCGGCGCGAAGCTGAAGTGGTTCGGGCTCACCGACGAGGGCCGGCTCGACCTGTCCGACATCGACGAGCTGATCACCGAGAAGACCAAGGTGGTCTCCTTCACCCTGGTCTCCAACCTGCTCGGCACCGTCAACCCGGTCGAGACGATCGTCCGCAAGGCCCAGTCGGTCGGCGCGCTGGTCGTCATCGACGCCTCGCAGGCCGCCCCGCACATGGTGCTGGACGTCCAGGCGCTGGAAGCCGACTTCGTCGCCTTCACCGGTCACAAGATGCTCGCCCCGACCGGCATCGGCGTGCTCTGGGGCCGCCAGGAGCTGCTGGAGGACCTCCCGCCGTTCCTCGGCGGCGGCGAGATGATCGAGACCGTCACCATGGGCTCGTCCACCTACGCCCCGGCGCCGCACAAGTTCGAGGCCGGCACCCCGCCGATCGCCCAGGCGGTCGGGCTCGGCGCGGCCATCGACTACCTGTCGGACATCGGCATGGAGAAGATCGCCGCGCACGAGCACGCGATCACCGCGTACGCGGTCGAGCGCCTGCTGGAGGTCCCGGACCTGCGGATCATCGGCCCGCGCACGGCCGTCGACCGCGGCGCCGCGATCTCCTTCACCCTCGGCGACATCCACCCGCACGACGTGGGCCAGGTGCTGGACGAGCAGGGCATCGCCGTGCGCGTCGGCCACCACTGCGCGCGGCCGGTCTGCCTGCGGTACGGAATTCCGGCGACCACGCGGGCGTCGTTCTACCTGTACTCGACGCCGGGCGAGGTCGACGCACTGATCGACGGCCTGCACCACGTCCGGAACTTCTTCGGCTGACGGGACAGGGCAGGACATGAAGCTCGACTCGATGTACCAGGACATCATCCTGGACCACTACCGCAACCCCCACGGCAAGGGGCTGCGGGACGGCGACGCCGAGGTGCACCACGTCAACCCGACCTGCGGTGACGAGATCACCCTGCGGGTGCGGCTCGACGGCTCGACGGTCGCCGACGTCTCGTACGAGTCCCAGGGCTGCTCGATCAGCCAGGCCAGCGCCTCGGTGCTGAACGACCTGGTCGTGGGCAAGACCGTCGGCGAGGCGCAGACCGTCCAGGAGGCCTTCCTGGAGCTGATGCAGAGCAAGGGCCAGGGCGAGGGCGACGAGGAGGTGCTGGAGGACGCGGTCGCGTTCGCCGGCGTCTCCAAGTACCCCGCCCGGGTCAAGTGCGCCCTGCTCAGCTGGATGGCCTGGAAGGACGCCACCGCCCAGGCGCTCGCCCAGCACCCCGCCGTGAACGACTGACCCGCAGAGGAGGACAGACCATGAGTGACGAAACCCCCTCCGCTGCGGAGGACCAGCCGAACGGCGTCGTCATCGTCGGCACCACCGCCGGCACCGTGTCCGTGGAGGACCTGACCGAGGCCCTGATGGACGTCGTCGACCCCGAACTGGGCATCGACGTCGTCAACCTGGGCCTGATCTACGGCATCCACATCGACGAGTCCGACGTGGCCACCATCGACATGACGCTCACCTCGGCGGCCTGCCCGCTGACCGACGTCATCGAGGACCAGGCCAAGACCGCCACCGACGGCCTGGTCCAGGACCTGCGCATCAACTGGGTCTGGATGCCGCCGTGGGGCCCCGACAAGATCACCGACGACGGCCGCGACCAGCTCCGCGCCCTCGGCTTCAACGTCTGACGGACGGCTTTTCCGTCAACCCGCTGCCGCGCGGCTCCTTCCTTCCGGGGGATTCGTGCGGCAGTGGTGTGTCCGCGCCTCAGTGGGCGCTGGCCTCGCTGTGACGGGAGCCGGGGAAGGGTGTTCCGGTTGCGAGGAGTGCCCCGCGCTTGACGGCTCCGCGTAGGACGGTGGCGATCTCCTGGGGCAGGAGGCTGATCGCGTCGAGCGCCTCGGTGGTGAGGGGGAGCTCCTCCAGGAGGTACTCGCCTCGGCCTTCCTGGCTGAACTCGGGACCGCTGCGGTCCTCGAAGCTCCACTTGTCGATGGTGGCGAGGTAGAAGTCCTGGCGCTCGTCGTCCGTCTCGATGGTGTGGAGGAGGCTGACGATCTCGGCTTCGCCGGCGATCTCCTCGTGGACCTCACGTCGGAGGGCGTCCTCGGGGCCGGCGTCGGTCGGCTCGATCTTGCCGCCGACGATCACCCAGTACGGGTCGATGCCTGGGCGGATGCGCTTGATCAGCAGCATGGTGTCGTTCGGGGTGAGGAGGACGGCGCGGACGCGGTGCTGCATGGTGGCCTGCTTCCTGTTCGGTGGGACGGCGGGTCAGTGAAGGATCCAGCCGCCGTCGACGTGCAACGACTGGCCGGTGATGAAGGACGCGCTGGGTCCGGCGAGGAAGGCGACCGCGGCGGCGACGTCCTCGGGGCGGCCCCGGCGCTGGACGCACTGGCGGTGGATCTGGTCCTCGGGGCGGGCACGGTGGTGGGCGGGCAGGCCGTTCTCCGCCTCGACCTGGATGGCCCCGGGTAGGACAGTGTTCACGCAGATTCCGTCCGGTCCAAGCTCCCTGGCCAGTGACCTGGTGAGGCCGAGCAGCCCGGCCTTGGCGGTGCTGTAGGCGGTGAGCCCTGGGCGGCCGGTGCGGGCGTTGACACTGCCGATGTTGACGATGCGCCCCCATCGGCGCTCAGCCATGCCGGGGGTGATGGCCCGGCAGGTCCGGTAGTGGATGGTCAGGTTGGACTCGATGGCGCGGGCCCACTCGTCTTCGCCGAGCTGGTCCCATGGGATGCGGGGGTAGGCGCCGGCGTTGTTGACGAGGATGTCGATCGGGCCGAGTTCGGACTCGACCTGGCTGGCGAGCGCGGCGACGGCGTTGGGGTCGGTGAGGTCGGCGCTGACCTCGATGCCGGTGCGGCCCTCGCGTCGCACGTCGCCGAGGACGGTACGGGCCTGGCGGATCTGGGCGAGGTGGTTGACGGCGACGGTGGCTCCGGCGGCGGCCAGGGCCCGGCTGGTCATGGCGCCGATCCCGGTGGCCCCGCCGGTCACGAGGGCGACCCTGCCTTGGAGCGGGAGGACGGCGATGGGCAGTTCAAGCGGCGTGAGTGCGGTCATCGTCGGTCCAATCATCGGGGCCGGTGGCCGGTGAGGGCTGGGTGTGGGCGAAGGTCTCGCCGACGGCCTCGGGGTGCTGGGTCTCGGCGAGCTTGGCCAGCAGCAGGAGCAGGTCGTGGCCGGTGAGACGGGCGGGCGGGATCACGCCGAGGATCCGCAGGGCGAGGAAGTGGCGGATCTGGGCGAGGAACCGATCCGGATTGAGGTCGGCGGCCGGGGCGAGGTCGGCTCGTACACGCTCCAGCAGACGGGTGATCGCCGCGTGGCGCCCGGCGCCGACCGGCCAGGTGTAGCGGACTTCCAGACGGCGGTGGCGCTCGTCGTGGTCGATGTGTTCGAGGTGCGGGGTGGCGACCGGTGGCAGGTGCAGCGGCAGGGTGCGGGCGTACACGTCGGGCTGGTAGGTCGGCACCAGCCAACCGCCCATGCCGAGCAGGTACCAGAGGAGGGTCGCGATCTCACCGGCGAGCGTGTTCCGTCCGGCGTACTCGAAGTCGAGCCAGCACAGCGGGTCGGCGATGTTCGGTTCGGTCGGGTCGCCCTGGGTGAGGGCGGTGACCCAGGTACGGCCGGGATGGAGCGCTTCACGGATCTCCCAGACGATGGCGGGCAGATCGAGCCGCAGCGGGACGCCGTTGACGACGAAGATGTGGCCCGTGAGGGTGTGCACCGGCGGCGGCTGGTCGGTACGCGGGGCGGGGACGGCGAGGTGACCGGACAGGTACCAGGAGTCGATCCGACCTCCGGGGCGAATACGGTCCTGGTAGAGGCCGGGCACGCAGGCTGACAGCGGCTCGGTCCGGCCGCTGTCAGCCACTGCTGCAAGCAGGTTGTCGCAGACGGCATCGATCAGCGCGGTGACCCGGGGCAGGGTGCTCGGGTGGCGGTCGGCGGTCGAGATGACGTCGCCGAGCAGCATGCTGCACCGGCCGGTGGCGAACACGTCCTCGTAGGCCACGACGTGCTTGCCGGCTGTTTGGCCGCGGCCCAGCAGCCGTGGCACTGGCAGTGCGTGGGCGATGGCCTGCCAGCCCTGGACCTCGGCGTCCGCAGCGGCCGGGGCGAGGAGCTTGCGGAAGGCCGGCGTTGAAGTGGCAGGGGCGTTCATGCGCGGCTCGTGGGCAGGGCGATGGTCGACAGCCAGTGGCCCAGGACGATGTTGGCCAAGTAGACCGCTTTGTCACGGTGTTCGCGTGCCTCGCGACGCAGGCCGGGGTCAGCGCCGGGCTCGCGGTCGAGGAAGACGCCCAGCGCGTCGTCGTCGGAGGCCCGCTCGGTGCCCTCGAAGCGGAGCATCACCTTGGCCAGCAGCGCGGTGATCTTGAACAGGGCGCGGAGGTCGGGGGCACCCTTGAGGAGCTGGCGCCGGATCTCGATGGCCGCCTGAACGCCTGCCTCGACGCTGGCCGCCACGTCGCTGGCCGCGTCCGGGGCGGGCAGGGCCAAACCAGGGCGGCACCACAGCGGCACGAGGCCGCCTGAGCCGATCAGCGCGAGGACGTGCAGCAGTCGGGAGGTGACCGCCCCGGTGCGGCACTCGTCCTGGGTCAGGACGGTCAGGCCGAGCTTGACGCCGCCGAGTTCGGCTTCGAGTTCGGCAAGAGCCCGCCGGATCCCGGGGATGCTCTCCTGCCCGGCGACCACGAAGACGTCCAGATCGGACCAGCCGTGCTGGTACTTCCCGCGTGCTCCGCTGCCGGTGACCGCGAGGAGGTCGATGACGGGCGGCTGCTGAAAGGTTGTGCGGTCCAGCAGCGCGGACAGGTAGGACTCCAGATGGACGGGCAGGCCCAGCGTGTTGACCGGCGCGCTGGACGGCTGCCGCAGCGGCCAGCGGTGGGCCAGCGCGATGCCGTCGAGGCGGCGCTCCAAGTGCAGGCGGCCGCGGTTATTGTCGACGACCTCGTGCGCGAGCGCGGCGATCCCGGCAGCCCCGCGACGGGCTTTGACGGCGTCGCGCTCGACCACGTCCTCGGGCCCGGCGGTGCCGCGTTCTGCACGGACCTCCGGCGTCGCGTCGACGTACACGACGGTCAGCTGCTCGCCGAGCATCTTTCGAAGTTCGGTGGTCGCATCCTGGTCGTGCAGCGACTCGATGGTGACGTGGCCGAGGAAGTGGTGGGCCGCGCAGTACCGGTCGAGACCGTCGATCAGCAGCTCAGCCCGCACCACGGCCGGGATCTCGTACGGGTAGGCGATACCGGCGGGCTGGGCGGTGGCTTCGATCAGGTAGCCGATCTTGAGGCGGGCGTATCCGTGCCTCACCCGCAGGTACTCGCCCGCCGTGCTCTTGCCGCTCTCCGACATGCCGCCGAGCGCGATCACCCGGACGCCTGGCAGGGCGCGAGCCGGCACGAGCGGGGTGATCGGGTGCAGAAGCCGACGAATCTCGTCTTGGACGGCCACGACCCGGCGCTCGCCGATCACGATGGCCTCGGCCCACCGCCCTTCGTCGGCCAGGCGGTGCACCTGCAGGTGGAGGTGCCGCTGGTAGTCCGCGTAGATCGGGGTGACGTGCCGCTCGTGGGAGAGGCTGCGGGAGGTGCCGATCACCGGGTCGTCGTCGTGGAGGAGCACGATGCCGTGTTCGGCGGCCTCAGCGGAGCGCAGGTCGGCGGTGTAGGGCTCCAGCAGCTTGCCGGCCCGTTTCGCAGCCTCGGCGGGGCTGAGCCGTTCACGCACTGCGACGGTCGCTGCCAGCGAGGCTTCCAGCATCGGGATGCCCCGGTCCATCAGGCGCACCGGTGCGGTGGTGGGCCTGCGGGAGCGCTCCAGGTAGGAGCTGGCGAGCACGTCGACCACCTCCTCCATCGGGCCGCGCTCGAACCACCAGGCCCCCATGCCCGTGGACTTGATGCGGTCCCAGCGCGGGTCGTGGTCGTCCAGCGGCCCGGTGGCGTGGCCGCCGGGGCCGAGGCGGCGGGCCAGGATGCCGATCTGCTTGGTCTTGCCGACGTTGTCGGGACCGCTGAACGCGATGGTGACGGGCCGGGAAGACGTGGGGTCGTGCTCGGGGGAGATGGACACGATTTCCTCCAGGGGCTGCGCAACGACTGTGGGGCAGGGGGGCGGCCCTCGTCCGGGCGCCGCTAGGGCGTCCGGACGAGGGCCGGATCGGGCTACCGGCCCGGGTACGGCGGCTTCGGCGGACCTGGTGGTGCCGGGGGCGGAGGCGGTGGGGGCGGTGGAGGCTGAGGGGCCTCCAAGATCGGCACGGCCGTTTGCGGCACGGCGAATCTCCCTTCGGTGCGATGGGGTTCCCGGCCCGGCGGGTCGCCAAGGCCGGCGAAGAGGGGCGGCTCCGGCTGTCGGGGTTCACCCGGAGTCGCCTGGCCCCGCCCTGGGCCGGGGTGCCGTTGATGCCGGGGCAGGAGTAAAGGGATCAGGCAGGCGATGGCGTGTCGAGAATCGACTCCGAGGGTTCGGTCCGGTCCATGGGGCCCGCCTGGACGTGGTGCTGGATCAAGCCGACAAGAGAGCGAGAACGACGGCGTGGCCGAGTACCCACAGCCCGGTGAGCACGTCGCCCACAGGGTCGCGGTGCGCGCCCCGGTGCCGGGGGTTCATGCTCGGTCCGCGGCGATGTCGGCCCGCATCGTCTTGCCGAGCGAGTCCAAGTCGACGCCCCAGGCGACGGACAGGCGGTCGACCAGGGCCAGGCCGCGGCCGCACTCCGCGTCGTGGGCGGCGCCGATCAGGACCGGCAGGGCGCGGGAGCCGTCTCGGACGGAGATCCGTACGGCCTGGCCTGCCCGGTTGGTCACCCGCGTGATACTGACCCGCATGGCGGTCAGGCAACCGGTCTTGGCGGCGTTGGAGACCAGCTCCGTGACGATCAGCTCGGCGTCGTCGGCCAGGTGGGGCAGGTTCCACTCGGTGAGCTTGGCGCGGACCATGCGGCGGGCAGCGAGGGCCGATGCCGGGGTGTAGGGCAGCCGCAGGGTCGCCAGGCTCGACGGAACGTGGGCGAGCGCAAGGCGCTGGTGATGGAGCGTCAACATGTGCCCAATGTCGCGGAGTTCTCACCGTCCGTGAACGGACGGCGTGTATCACTTCCCGAAGTCGTACCGGCGCCGGGTGATACGCCGCGTATCACTCCTCAGTTGATGATCACGGATGTTCCGAGGATCGATGAGAGCTTGCGTAGCTTGGCCGTAGTTGCGCTGCCCGCGCTCGCCTTCTGCGCGATCACCCCGGGCAATCCCTGATGACGAGCCCAACCAGGGGCGGCCGAGCACACCTCAAGCAGGGTGTCCAGGGCGGTGTCGGACTGCCGGGTCTCGGCTTGTGCGAGCGCCACGTCCAGCATCATCCGGTTGCGCGCCGACGGGGTGAGCGAGCTCATGTCGGCGATCGAATCGAACAGGCCGAGCGCCCTCCCCGGCCGACTGGTCGAGACGGAGATGCCGATCGCCTGTGCGGTGACCGTCGCGGGCCCGAACGCCGTGCCGTTCACCATGACATCCCGGCCCATCCGAGCCGCGACCGCATGCCCCTGCGACAGCAGGTCGTCGGCGCCGTCCACGTCTCCTTGGCGGGCGGCGACGACGGCCGCGAAGGTCACGTGCCATCCGTAGGTGGCGAGCATTACGAGATCTCTGTCCCCGTACCTGGGCTCGATGGATTCGTACGACATGCGGGCGGTCTCCTCCGCCTGGTCGAGCCGGGCATCCCGCAGGTAGATCCACGACCGGCCGGATGCGACCATGGCCGAGCGGACGGTATCCCCGCCGCGGTCGGCCTGGTGCTGCGCATGCCCGATCCCGGCGTACGCGAGATCGCGGGCGCCGAACTGGTTTGCCACGTAGGCGGCGAGCCGGTAGGCGTCGGCGAGGATGCCCGCCGCCGCACTCCCCTGGTCGACCGGAGCGGCTTTCAGCGAGGCGGCGGCTTCGCGTAGCGCCGGGGCGACGCGCACTCCGGCGCCCACGAAGTCGCCGGAGCGGTAGGTCTTCCATGCGGAGGCGAGCCCGGCCGCGAGTTCGGCCGGGGGCGGGGGTTGCACATCGACGCCGACCCCGGCGGCGGTGTCGTGAACGGCGCGGGACAGCTCACGCATCATCGCCCGGTCGGCACCGTGCATCGCGCGGCGGGGGGCCTGTTGGCCGAGGATCACCGAGATGTCGGCGTGCAGCGCGGTCGAGATCCGCAGTAGCGTCTGGAGGCTGCCGCCGAGGTTGCGTTCCGCCTTGCGGATCGTCGCCACCGACAGGCCAGATGCTTCGGCAAGCTGTTCCTGTGTCATGTCCGGCCCGCGTAGCAGCTTGATGCGCTCGCCCGTGGTGTAGTCGGTCCACTGCGTCATCCTGGTCCCCTTCCGGGTACACGGCCGTACTCGGAAGGTACCCGTTCCCAGGGGTGGGCGGACACGCTTCAACCCGTCTGATGGACGGGCCTTCGTCAACCTGGTGCCGCGCAAACCTCCCCTTCGAGGGAAAGGTTTGTGTGGCAGCGGTATGTGTGCCAGCGGGCAGCAAAGGTGGGGCTATGTCGCCTTTTGTTGCGTTCGGGCAGTGGACCTTGCCCGAATCGCCCTACGCGCTCTGGGTTCGGGGCGAGCTCGATGAACAGCTGGGGCTGCCCGAAGTGCTGCGGGTTGAGGTGATCGGTGGGGAGTTCGTTGTGACGCCATATCCGCCGGTGAACCACGCCCTGATGCTCAGGGACATTCATGAATGGCTGTTCCGCGCCGAACTCGGGGGTGAAGGTTTCCCGTGGCAGGTGGTGCAGCATGTCGGCGTCGATCTCGCGGAGATCGGAGATGGCTACTGCTCCGACCTCATTGTGGTAACCGCTGAGGTGGATCTGTTGGCAAGGGCAGAGGATCGATACCTCAGTCCAAGCGAGATCAGCTTGGTGGCTGAGGTCACCGCGCATCCCAGCGCACACAGTGACCGGCGCCCGGTATTCGGTAAGCCCACCAAATGGAGCGGGTATGCGCGGACCGGGGTGCCGTACTACCTGCTGGTGGACCGGGATCCGCGGCAGCCCGGTGTCACGCTGTTCGGCGAGCCGGACCGGAGTGAGGGGGCGTACGAGGTGTTGGGGGAGTGGAAGTTCGGAGAAGCCGTCCGATTGCCGAAGCCCTTTGACATTGAGATCGGCACCGGCAAATGGAAGCCCTGGACGTAGGCCGGGGTGAATGCGCCGCCGCCCGGGACTTCGGTCCCGGGCGGCGGTGTTTTTGGCTGCGGTAGGTCAGGACTGCCTGGGTTTGCGGGCGACGGCGAGGGCCAGGGCCGCGCAGAGGAGGGCGGCGACGGCGGCGAAGCCGCTGACGGCGGGGAGGAGGCCGTAGTGCTGGACCAGGGCGCCGACGATCACGATGGGGAGGGAACTGCCGAGGTAGACGATGACCCAGAGGGCGGAGAGCTCGGAACCGCGGCGCTCCGGGTCCATCGCGGCGGCCGCGCTGGTGAACAGGGAGCGGAAGGCGATGCCCTGGCAGGCGCCGCCGAGGATGCTGCCGATGAAGAGCAGGGCGGGCGTGCCGGTGTACTGGGCGGCGACGACCAGGGCCAGGCCGGCGGCCAGGCCGGTCATGCCGAGGGCGATCACCAGACGGTCGGAGGTCGGCGGGACGACCAACTGGGCCAGCGCGGAGGAGCCGAGCAGCAGGGCGGCCACGATCGCGCCGGTCAGGTGCGAGGAGGTGTGCAGCAGCTTGGCGGAGAAGGCCGGGGCGAGCGCCAGGTAGACGCCGAACACCGCGTACGAGATGAAGCCGGCCGAGGCGGCGAGCAGGAACTCGCGGCGGCCGGCGACCGGCAGGGCGAGTCGGCGCGGGCGCAGGTGGGCCGGGGTGGTGATGCGGGGCGGGGTGGTCGGCGGGCGGTTGCGGCCGGGCATCCGCGGGTGGACGAGGGCCAGCGGCACGCAGAGTGCCAGCAGGGCGATGGCGTGCAGCAGGAAGGGCGTCAGCAGCGGGTCCGCGCCGTTGGCGAGCAGGGCGCCGACCACCGGGCCGAGTGCGACGCCGCCGGCGGAACAGGCCAGGGTGAGCTTGGCGGCGAGCGTCGGGTGGGCGGGCAGCAGGTCGCCGAGGGCGGCCCCGGCGGCGCCGGTGGAGAGGCCGACGGCGATGCCCTGGACGGCCCGGCCGGCGGCGAGCTGCCAGAAGCTGCCCGAGGTGGCGAACACGACGTCGCCGGCGGCGGCCAGGGCGACGGCGGGCAGGATCAGGGCGCGGCGGCCGAGGTGGTCGGACCAGTGGCCGACCACGGCGAGCACGGGGACCAGCGCGAACACGTAGATCGTGAAGAGGATCGTGGTGTCGAGCGGGCCGAGGCCGAGGCGCTGCTGGAGGAGCGGGTAGATCGGCGTCGCCAGGTTGGCACCGATCAGCATCAGCAGCAGCGCGGCGGCGACGAGGCCGACGCGGACACCGCGCAGCGCGTTCCAGCGGCTGACCGCGGCGAGCTGGAGCTGGGCGCGGGGCGCGAGCTCCAGGGGAAGCAGGGCCTCCGAGAGTCGGCGTCCGTCGAGCTGCGCGGTGCGCAGGCCGGAGCCGGCGGGGGAGAGGTCCGCCATGTAAGGGATCTCCTGTGGCAGGGCACCACCGGGTCGGCGGGGTGTGCCGGCGCGCCCGTCCTGAGGCGCTGTGGTGGTGGCCGCGGTGCGGGGCTCCCTGGTGGAGCGGGTGAGCTGAGTGGGCCCCTCCTGCCCGGTGTCGGGCGGGGAGGGCGAAGGGCTTCATTGCCCGGTGGCCCGCGCGGGGTGTGCACGGTGCCAATGCGAAGGATAAAGGGTGGGCGCACGGTTGCGGCGCGCGCCCCTTGAGGCCGGGCATCGGGGGTGCCCGGCCTATACGCTGAGGTGGTGGATCGGGACGCTGAGCTGATAGGCGGACCGCTGGCTGAGGGAGAACGCACAACGATGGCCGGACGACGTCGGAAGAACGCCGGGGCTTCGCCGGGGGAGAGTGCGGCCGAGCCGGTTCTGCCCGCCGACCTGGAGCTCCAGGACCTCTACGGGGCGTTCGCCGCGCACGGGCTGGACGACGAGGACCTGGACGACGCGGCGGTCCTGGTACCGCCGGTGAAGCTGCCCGCCGAGGAGGAGCTGGCCGCCCTGGCGAAGGCCGTGCCGATGTTCGGGTACGCGCTGGCGCTGGCCCGCTGGGCGGCCCCGCACCGGGTGGTGGACGAGTTCGGCGACCTGGTGGAGGAGGACCGGGCTCCCGCGGCGCAGCTGCTGGGCTTGGCCCCCGCCGAGGGGGAGGTGCCGGAGGAGGCGGAGGTTGAGGCGATGCGGGCCTGGTCGCTGGCCTGCGACCTGGACCTGGTGGAGATCGGGACGACGGCGGCCGGTGAGCACGTCGCCGTGCCGGGCCCGGATCTGGAGCCCGCCGAGGAGGGTGACCCGGAGACCGTCCTGGAGCTGTGGCTGACCGCCGCCGGGATCGTCCGGGAGCTGGCCGTGGAGGCCGACTCGCTGCCGGAGGAGGAGGCCGCGCGGGCCGCCGAGGGCGGGGAGGCCGGGGAGGAGGACGAGGACGCCCTGAGCGAGGTCGAGGAGGCCCGGGACGCCGCCGCCGAGCTGCTGGACGAGGCGTTGCAGGTGCTGTACGAGACCACCGCCTTCGCCGATCCGGGCAACGAGACCGTGCCGCTGGGCGTGCTGGCCGCGCTGCTGGTGGTGCCGGAGGGCGAGGAGCCGAGCGAGGAGCTGCTGGGCGACATCACCGATGTGATGGTCGCGCTGGACCCGATGCTGGGCGACCTGGCCGAGCTGGGCCTGCTGGAGTACCGGCCGATCGACCCGGAGCTGTTCGACGAGGAGGAGGGCCCGGAGGGCGAGGAGCCCGCCCTGGTCGGCGAGGCGCCGCTGGACGAGGAGGAGTCGGCGCGCTTCGGGCTCGTCCGGCTCACCCCGCTCGGCCAGTACGGCATCCGGCAGTGGCTGCTGGAGGACGGCTACGACGCGCCGCTGGTCGGCGAGCTGGCCCAGGGCGACGCGGCCGAGCTGCTGCGCGGGGTGTGCGAGGCCGCCAACGTGCTGCCGGACGAGGAGCTGCGGGTCTGGATCACCGGCCGGGAGCCGGTGGCGGCGGCGCGCGAGCTGCTGGCGGCGGCGCGCGGCGACGACGCGTACGCCCCGATGCGGCGGATGCTCGGCGTCTCGGCGCTGAACATGCTGGGCACGGCCGCCGAGCCGGCCGTGCGCGACGTGCTGGACGACCCCGAGCTGGGCGGCGCCGCCCGGGCCTGGCTGACCTCGAAGGGAGCGACGGACGTGCCGGTGCCGGAGCGGACGATGGCGCTGTGGACGGTGGTCGACACCTTCGCCGCCCAGCTGCTGGACAGCGGCGGCGACGCCGAACTGCTGCGCGAGCTGATCGCGGACCTGCCGGTGACCGGCAACCCGGCGTCCTACTTCGGCGAGCTCTGGCGGGTCGACCACCCGTACACGGCGGACGTCCTGGAGGCCGTCGGGGAGCTGCACCTGGACCGGGCGGTGGCCAAGGAGGCGCGCAAGGCGGCCTTCAAGGCGCGGTCCAAGGGCTGACGGGCCGATGGGGGGGGCTTCGACGGGCTGATGGGCGGGCGGGTCAGGGGAGATCCAGGGAGCCGTCCTCGGCGAAGGGGAAGAACGGGTTGTGGGCCAGCTCCCAGAGGTGGCCGTCCGGGTCCTCGAAGTAGCCGGAGTAGCCGCCCCAGCTGGTCGGGACCGGCGGCTTGACCACCACGGCGCCGGCCTCGACCGCCGTCTTCAACGCGGCGTCCACCAGCGCGGGGGACTCCAGGTTCACCGCGAGGGTGACGCCGCGGAAGGCGGGCTCGCCGGTGGCGGGCACGCCCGCGTCGGCGGCCAGCTCCTCGGTGGGGAAGAGGCCGAGCGCCGAGTCGGCGGTGCGGAACCAGACGATCTCCGGGCTGGAGGCGGAGGACCGCCGCCAGCCCAGGCCTTCGTAGAAGCGGGCGCTGCGGTCGAGGTCGGAGACCCCGAGGGTGACGATGCTGATCCGGGCCGGGAAGCTGCTGTCTGCTGTCATGCCGCCAGGGTAGGGAGGGCGGCTGACAACCGCGCCTCCTGACACGGCCCGTGCCCGTTGGCGACCGGGCGTCCCGGGGGCCTGCGCCGGTGCCCGGCACCCGAGCTGATGACCCGGCAGGTCCCGGGCACTAAGGTGGCGTCGGCGGTGCGGGCGCGAGGACTCGGGGGTGCGGCACAGGATGATGCGGGAGAGTGGCGGCAGGCCCCCGGAGTGGAACGCCGGGCGGACGGACCCTGCGCGCGTCCCGGACCCGAGGAGCAGGGAGGAGCGTCTCGCCGCGGTGGAGGACTTCTCCCGCCGGACGGTGGCCGCGGCCGACTTCCCGGTGTACGGCGTCGTCGCGGGGCTGTCGCGCGGGGGCGGCGCGACGGGCGGCTGGGGCGAGGCGCTGGCCGCCTTCGAGACCTCCGGCGGCGAACTCGCCTGGGTCGAGGTGCAGTCCGGCGACTGGAGCTCGGTGGCCGGCCCGTACGTCAGCGTGCGCACCTACCGGCCGGGCGCGGAGCACGGCGAGGACCTGCCCGAGCTGGAGGACGTGGTCGAGGACGAACGGGACCGGGTCTACGACCACCTCGGGGTCGACGAGGGCGACGGGCCGGGCCGGGTGCGGGCGCTGCGCGAGTGGATCACGGTGGACGGCGAGCCGTACCCGGTGGAGGTGCACGAGGACCGGCCGGTGCTCTGGCCGGGCGCGTCGGCCGCCGACGGGGCCGCACCGGTCTGGGCCGGGCGGCTGCGGATCGGCGGGCTGACCGTGACGGTGTGCGGGCGCGGGGTGCCGCCCGGCGGCGTGGAGCTCGGCGGGATCGCGGACTTCGAGCCGTACCTGCGCGGCCGGGCCGAGCTGCTGGGCGAGCTGGCCGCCCGGCGGGCCCGGCAGGTCCCGGTGGAGGAGCGCGAACTGCCGCCCGCCGTCGGGCTGGAGGCGCACCGGGAGCTGATCGCGCAGAGCGTCGCCGAGTCCGCCGCCGTCGAGGCGCAGGTCCGGGCCGGGCGGACGCCGCGGCGCCCGCGCGGGGACGCCTACGAGGTGCGCTGGGAGGTGGCGGTGCGCCAGCAGATGCGGCTCGCCACCGAGACCCGGGAGGAGGCGGTGACGGCGCTGACCGCGATGGTCAACCACCTCAACCGGCTTGCCCGGCACACGCATTGGCTGATCGGCACGCCGGAGGGCGGGGCGGCCGTCGAGGAGGTCGTCCGGTACACGGTGTTCGCCAGCGAGGTGGCGAGCCTGCCGGCGCAGCGGGCCTGGGAGCAGCTCTGGCGGGAGCGGCGGGGCGGCGGGCCGGACGTCTGGGAGGAGCACCGGCTCGCCGAGCAGCTGTGGCTGTCGGCCTGGGAGCAGTGGCGGACGGCGCGGTCGGGGTGACCCTCGGCAGGGCGCCGTGGGCAAAGCGGAGGTCATGTGTCGGTCATCGGTTGGCAAATGGCCGCCTGGGCGTGAGGTGGGCTTCACACCGGGTTCATCCCCGCGGCGGAGTCTGCTGGTCGTCGACGCCCCGTCTCGACGCCCCGCCCGCCGGGCACCGGGCCCGCCCCCGGTCCGGCGGCCGATTCCTCAGGAGTTGCTGCCATGCCGCTGTCCCGCCGGGACTTCGTCAACCGTTCCACCCTCGTCGGGGCCGGCGTGCTGATCGCCGGCAGCGCGGAGGCGCTGGCCAGCGCTCCGGGCGCGATCGCCGCCCCGGTCGGCGGCGAGCTGCCGGCCGCGTCCGCGGCGGGTGACACCGGTGCCGCGCGCGCCGCCGTCGGCTACGGCCCGCTGGTGCAGGACCCGGCCGGGCTGCTGTCGCTGCCCAAGGGCTTCGCGTACAAGGTCGTCAACCGTGCCGGCGTCACCCGGCTGCGCACCGGCGAGTTCACCCCGAGCAACCACGACGGCACCTCCGCCTTCGAGGACGAGCGCGGCGGCAACCTGCTCGTCACCAACCACGAGCTGCGCGGGCCCCGGGCGAACTGGCCGAACCCGGTGCCGCTGACCGAGGGCCACGTCTACGACCCGGGCGCGGCCGGCGGCTGCACCATCGTGCACGCCAAGCGGAACGGCTCGGTCGAGCAGTGGGTCGGCATCGCCGGCACCTCCACCAACTGCGCGGGCGGCGTGACCCCGTGGGGCACCTGGCTGTCCGGCGAGGAGACCGAGGACAAGGCCGGCCAGAACGGCATGACCAAGGACCACGGGTACATCTTCGAGGTCGACCCGTTCGACGACGACTACAACCGCGACCCGCAGCCGGTGAAGGCCTTCGGCCGGTACGCGCACGAGGCCGTCGTGGTGGACCCGAAGCGCGGCCACGTCTACCTGACCGAGGACGCCTCGAACCCCAACGGCCTGCTGTTCCGCTGGACCCCGCCGGCCGGCTTCAAGCACGGCCGCTACAAGCTGCGCGCGCTGGCCGCCGACGCGGGCGTGCTGGAGGCCTTCAAGGTCTTCGACTCCCAGGGCAAGTTCGTCGACGACCTCTCCCGCGCCACCAAGGTCGGCACCACCTACGGCGCGGACTGGGTCAAGGTCCAGGACCGCGACGCCAGGACCGTCTCGGTCCGCAAGCAGTTCAAGGACGGCGAGGTCACCCGGGCCCGCAAGCTGGAGGGCATGTGGTGGGGTGACGGCGGCTTCTACTTCGTCTCCAGCTTCGCCCGCTCGGAGAGCCCGGTGCAGCACGACGGCCAGGTCTGGTTCTACAACCCGGCCCGCCGCACCATCACCCTGAAGGTGCTGCTCGGCGTCAACACCGACGTGCTCGGCGACCACGACAACTACGACGGCCCGGACAACATCACCGTGTCGCCGTACGGCGGCGTGGTCATCGCCGAGGACGGCGAGGGCGTGCAGCACCTGTTCGGCGCCACCGAGGACGGGCTGACCTACCCGATCGCGCGCAACGAGCTGAACATCGGCAGCGCGGCCAAGCCCGAGTTCAGCGAGTTCACCGGGGTGACCTTCTCGGACGACGGCAAGACCCTCTTCGCCAACATCCAGGAGCCGGGCATCCAGCTGGCCATCACCGGCCCGTGGCACCGGCTGAACGAGCACAAGCGCGGTCAGGGCTACGGCGAGTGACGTAGCGCGCGATGAGGGGGCTGCCCGCGGTCATTCGTCCGCGGGCAGCCTCAGTTGCAGCATCGCCAGCAGGCGCTGCTGCGGCTGGGCGAGGTCGATGCCGGTCAACTGCTCGGCGCGGCGCACCCGGTAGCGCAGGGTGTTGGGGTGGATGTGCAGGGCGTCCGCGGCGACCCGGACCTCGCCGAGCGCGTCCAGCCAGGCCAGCACCGACTCGGCGAGCCGGGTGCCGTGCCGGCGGTCGTACGCGGCGAGCGCGGTGAGCCGGGGGTCGCGCAGGCCGGAGCGCTCCTGGAGCAGCGCGAGCATCTCACTGACCAGCACCTCGGCCTGGACGTCGATCAGCGCCGCCACGTCGAGGTCCACCCCGCCGCGGCCCATCGCGTCCAGGATGCGGTCCGCCTGCGCGCGGGAGTCCGGCACCTGGGCCAGGCCGTCCACGGTCGAGCCGATCGCGGCGCGCAGCGGGACGCCGAGGTGCTCCCGGGCGGCCGCCACCACCTCCTCCGCCCAGCCGCGCACGGTGGCCATCGGCAGGCCGGGCGGGAGTTCGGGCAGCAGCACGTACACCCGGGACTCGATCGGGGCGAGCAGTGCGGTGCGGTGTCGGGCGGCGGCGTGCACCGAGATCAGGCCGGTGACGTCGGAGCGGTGCAGCGCCTCGGTGGTGTGCGCGCTGTAGGCGAGCACGGTGGCCGGGCGCCGCAGGTCCAGCCCCAGGTGGGTGGCGAGCGACTGCGGGCCGGTGGAGCCCTCCAGCAGGCCGGTGAGCAGCGTCCGGGTGAGTCGCGTGTCGGCGGACAACTCACGTCGGCGGCGCACCAGTTGGGCGGCGGCCACCCGGGCGGCGCCGACCAGGGCCTGATCGGCGAGCGGCGCCAGCGGCTGCGCCCCCTCCTGCACCCAGATGGTGCCGAGCGGCTGCGCCCCGGCCCGGATGCCGATCGCCAGGCGGCGGCGCAGGCCGAGTTCGGGGTGCGGTTCGACCGCGATCGGGGCGTCCGAGGTGCGCAGGTGCTGGAAGATGCCCCACTCGCGGAGCTTGGACAGGTACGGCTCGGGGCCCTGCCAGCCGAGGATGGAGAGCCGGCGCAGGTCGTCGACCTCGTCCGAGTCGGAGGAGCGGGAGTACGCCAGCACCCGGCTGGAGGTGTCCTCGATCGAGACGATGCCGTTGGTGAGCACGGCGACGGTCTGCGCGAGGGAGAAGAGGTCGCCCGCGTTGGGTTCGGGGGCGCCGGGGGTGTCCGGGGCGTCCGGGCCGGCGATGATCGCGCGGGCCAGCGAGTCGAGGTGCTCCCAGCGGGTCTCGCGGCGGACCGAGAGCAGGGCGACGCCCGCCTCGGTGGCGGCCTCGCGCAGTGCGTCCGCCTGGCCGGGGCCGTCCAGTTTGACCGCGACCGCTGCGGCGCCGGCCCGTCCGGCGGCGCGCAGGGCGGGGAGGGCGGCGCGGCCGCGGGCGCCGATCGCGAGGACGAGTTCGCCGGGGGCGGCGGTCGGCGGGTCCTCCGGGTCGAGGATCGCGACGTCGCGGACCGGGACGTCCAGGCCCTGCGGGGCGGCCTGGAGTTCGACCAGGGGTTCGCCGAGGGACATCAGCAGCCGGCGGAGCGGGAGGCCGGAGGTGGGCGGGAGGCCGGGGATGGGTGGGAGTCCGGGGGTGGCGGGGAGGCCGGGGGTCGTCATCGGGCCTCCTTCATCCGCTCGGACAATGCCGTGTGGTTGATTTTAGCCGGGCGGACAGAGTCGTGGCCCGGCTTTCGTAAATAGTTGACTCTGACTATTCAGGAGTGGATAGTCAGTACTGACCAAGAGATGAGGACGTCTCGTGGCGAAGCGACGCAAGGTGTCGAACCCGCTGGCCCTCGCGGTCCTGGCCGAACTCGTGGCCGGGCCGATGCACCCCTACGAGATGGGGCGCCGGCTCAAGGAGCACGGCAAGGACCGCAACATCAAGTACAACCGCAGCTCGCTGTACATGGTCGTGGAGCAACTGCGGAAGGCCGGGTTCGTCGCCGAACAGGAGACCGTCCGCGACACCCAGCGACCGGAGCGCACCGTCTACGCCGTCACCCCCGAGGGCCGGGCGGAGCTCACCGACTGGATGCGCGAACTCGTCGCCGAACCGCAGCACGAGTACCCCGCGTTCGGGGTCGCGCTGTCGCTGCTCATGGTGGTCCCGCCGGCCGAGGCCGTGGAACTGCTGGAACAGCGGCGGGCCGCGCTGGCCGCCGAGGTGGCGGGCATCCGGGCGGCCCTGCGGAAGGCCTCGGACGACGGCGTGGCCTGGATCTTCCTGATCGAGGAGGAGCACCGGGTCGGCGCGCTGGAGGCCGAGGGCCGCTTCGTCGAGCACCTCGTCGGTCGACTCAAGGAGCCGGAGTTCATCCGGACCTGGCACGAGATCTTCGGGAGCCTGGAATGAGTACGAGCAACGGGGAGAAGAGGGCCCTCGTCATCGGCGGCGGGATCGCCGGGCCGGTGACGGCACTGGCCCTGCGCAAGGCCGGCGTCGAAGCCGTCGTCTTCGAGGCCTACGAGTCCTCCGCCGAGGGCATCGGCGGCACCTTCATGATCGCCCCCAACGGGCTCGACGCCCTGACGACCGTCGGGCTCGGGGCGGAGGTCGGCGCGATCGGGCAGCCGATCGGCCCGATGCTGATCGAGGACGGCCGGGGCGGCGTGCTGGCCGAGTTCGCCGGCCTCCCCGACCTGCCGCCCGGCCGGGTCATGCGCCGCGCCGAACTGTACGAGGTGCTCCAGCGGCGGCTGCGCGAGAGCGGCATCGAAGTCCGGTACGGCAAACGGCTGGTCGGCGCCGAGGAGGGCGCCGACGGCATCACCGCCCGCTTCGCCGACGGCGACACCGCCACCGGCGACCTGCTGATCGGCACCGACGGCACCCGCTCCACCGTCCGCACCCTGATCGACCCGGCTGCACCCGGCGCGCGGTACACCGGCCTGCTCGGCGTCGGCGGCTACAGCCCGCACCGGCTGCCCGGCCGGGCCGGACACGGCGAGACCATGCACTTCGCCAACGGCGCCCGCGCCTTCTTCGGCTACTGGGGGCTGCCGGACGGCGCCGGGACGGCCTGGTTCAGCAACATCCCGCAGCCCGATCAGCTGACCGCCGAGCAGGTCCGCGCCGTCAGCCCGGAGCAGTGGCTGCGCCGGGTCCGCGACCTGCACGCCGACGACCTGCCCGCCCGGGACGTGCTGCGCGAGGCCGCCGCCGACACCGTCGAGGTCTTCCCGCGGCTGGAGATCATGCCGTCCGTCCCGCACTGGTACCGCGGCCGGATGGTGCTGGTCGGCGACTGCGCGCACGCCCCCTCCAACAGCTCCGGCCAGGGCGTCTCGCTGGCCGTCGAGAGCGCCGTCGAACTCGCCCGCTGCCTGCGGGACCTGCCCGACCACACCGCCGCCTTCGCCGCCTACGAGGCGCTGCGCCGGCCCCGGGTCGAGAAGATCGCGGCCGACGCGGCGCGCACCAACAACCAGAAGTCCTCCGGGCCGGTCGGCCGGGTGCTGTTCCGGCTGCTCGCGCCGATCGCGATGCGGACCTTCCTGAGCCCGGAGAAGATGCTCCGCCCGGTGCACGGCCACCGGATCGACTGGGACCGGCCGGTGCTCCCGGTGGCCTCCGGCGCGACGGGCCGGCAACGGCGCGCCGTGACCGCGCCGTGACTGCGCCGTGACCCCTTCGTCGGGCCGGACAACGCCGTACGGGGGAATTTAGCCTTCCGGCCAATCAAGTGGCCCCAGGGGCAGGAATAGCGTTCGTGCTGTGGCCGACGTGCGACCCGCGCCGGCATCCCCCCGCATCAACGAAGGAGAGCGTGCGCTCTATGGACGCTGTGACCCAGGTCCCCGCGCCGGTGAACGAGCCGGTCCACAGCTACGCCCCGGGCAGCCCGGAACGGGCCCGTCTGGAGGCCAAGCTGAAGGAGCTGGGCGGCCAGGAGCCGGTCCAGCTGACCATGACGATCAACGGTGAGCGCCGCATGGGCGGCGGCGCCGAGATCCACGTCGTCCAGCCGCACAACCACGCGGCGAGGCTCGGCACCCTGCGCAACGCCACCCAGGCCGACGCGCAGGAGGCCATCGACACTGCCCTGGCCGCGGCCCCGGCCTGGCAGGCGCTCTCCTTCGACTCCCGCGCCGCGATCTTCCTCAAGGCCGCCGACCTGCTGGCCGGCCCCTGGCGCGAGACCCTGGCCGCCGCCACCATGCTCGGCCAGTCCAAGACCGCCCAGCAGGCCGAGATCGACACGCCCTGCGAGCTGGTCGACTTCCTGCGCTTCAACGTGCACTTCGCCCGCCAGATCATGGCCGAGCAGCCGATCTCCTCGGACGGCGTGTGGAACCGCAGCGACCACCGCCCGCTGGAGGGCTTCGTCTACGCGATCACCCCGTTCAACTTCACCGCGATCGCCGGCAACCTGCCGACCGCGCCCGCGCTGATGGGCAACGTGGTGCTCTGGAAGCCGTCCCCGACCCAGCAGTACTCCGCGCACCTGCTGATGCAGCTGCTGGAGGAGGCCGGCTTGCCCAAGGGCGTCATCAACATGGTGACCGGCGACGGCCTGGACGTCTCCGCCGTGGCGCTCAAGCACCCGGCGCTGGCCGGCATCCACTTCACCGGCTCCACCGCCACCTTCCAGCACCTGTGGCGCTCCGTCGGCGAGAACATCGCCGGCTACCGCACCTACCCGCGGATCGTCGGCGAGACCGGTGGCAAGGACTTCCTGGTCGCCCACCCGTCCGCCGACCCGGCCGTGCTGAAGACCGCGATGACCCGCGGCGCCTTCGAGTTCCAGGGCCAGAAGTGCTCGGCGCTCTCCCGCGCCTACGTCCCGGCCTCGATCTGGGCCGGCCTCAAGGACGAGTTCGCCGCCGAGGTCGAGGGCCTCACCATGGGCGACGTCACCGACCTGGCGAACTTCATGTCCGCCGTCATCGACGACCGTGCCTTCGCCAAGAACAAGGCCGCCATCGACCGCGCCCAGGCCGACCCCGCGGTCGAGGTCCTGGCCGGCGGCACCTACGACGACTCGGTCGGCTACTTCGTCCGCCCGACCGTCCTGGTCTGCGAGGACCCGGCGTCCGAGTACTTCCGCGAGGAGTACTTCGGCCCGATCCTCGCCGTGCACGTCTACCAGGACGACAAGTACGACGAGATGCTGGCCCAGATGGAGTCGGCCTCCGCCTACGGCCTGACCGGTGCGATCATCGCCCAGGACCGCGCGGCCGCCCAGGACGCCATGCACAAGCTGCGCTTCGCGGCCGGCAACTTCTACATCAACGACAAGCCGACCGGCGCCGTCGTCGGCCAGCAGCCCTTCGGCGGCGGCCGGGCCTCCGGCACCAACGACAAGGCCGGTGCCAAGCAGAACCTGGCGCGGTGGACCTCGACCCGCTCGGTCAAGGAGACCTTCGTCCCGCCGACGGACTACCGCTACCCGCACATGGGCTGAGTGCCCCTCCCGACCGTTCCGGTCGCCTGACCGTCCAGGTCACGTGGCCGCGCCGGTCACCTGACCACTCCGGTCGCCTGACCACTCGGTCACCCGCGACGCCCGGCCCCGCAGCCGGGCGCCGCCCGCCGGGGCGGCGGTGTCACATACCCGCCGCCCGCCGCCCCGGCCCCCCTTCTGCCACCCTTAGAAGCACCAGCTCCAGGAGTCACGATGCTCCGTTCCGCCCTTCTCGCGGCCTCCCGGTCGCCGCAGGTCCGCACCGTGGTCGAGAAGTTCCCGCCGACCCACGCGATAGTCGAGCGCTTCGTCGCCGGTGACGTCCTCGACGACGCCGTCACCGCCACCGACGACCTGATCGCCACCGGCCGCAAGGTCACCCTGGACCACCTCGGCGAGGACACCCAGGACGCCGCCCAGGCCGCCGGCACCGCCGAGGCCTACGAGCACCTGCTCAAGGCGCTCAAGGAGACCGGCCTCGCGGCCGGCGCCGAGGTGTCGGTCAAGCTGTCGGCCGTCGGCCAGTTCCTCCCGGTGGACGGCGAGAAGATCGCGCTGGAGAACGCCCGCCGCATCTGCGAGGCCGCCGCCGACGCCGGCACCACGGTGACCCTCGACATGGAGGACCACACCACCACCGACTCCACCCTCGGCATCGCGCGCGAGCTGCGGGCGGACTTCCCCTGGCTGGGCGTCGTGCTCCAGGCCTACCTGCGCCGCACCGAGGCCGACTGCCGCGAGTTCTCCGGCCCCGGCTCGCGCGTGCGCCTGTGCAAGGGCGCCTACAAGGAGCCCGAGTCGGTCGCCTTCCAGGGCAAGCACGAGGTCGACCTCGCGTACGTCCGCGCGCTCAAGGTCCTGATGGCCGGCGAGGGCTACCCGATGATCGCCTCGCACGACCCCAACATGATCAAGATCGCCGGCCAGCTCGCCCAGTGGAACGGCCGCAAGCGCGACTCCTTCGAGTACCAGATGCTGTTCGGCATCCGCCCCGAGGAGCAGCTGCGCCTCGCCGGCGAGGGCAACACCATGCGCGTGTACCTGCCCTACGGCCAGGAGTGGTACGGCTACTTCATGCGCCGCCTCGCCGAGCGCCCGGCCAACCTCACCTTCTTCCTGCGCGCCATGGCCACCCGCGGCTGACCCGCGCGCACCCGCACGACGACGGCCCGCACCCCCGGTGGAAGGGCTTAGGTTCAAGGGGTCGTCGCAACACCGCTTGGTTTCAGACGGTGAGTAGATCACGTAGACGCTCGGCTGGGGTATCCCAGCCGAGCGTCTTG
>NZ_JBIUYQ010000044.1:0-35815 GCF_044744605.1 Kitasatospora sp. NPDC087271 | reverse complement strand
GTCGCCCTGATCACCGACGCGATGGGCGCGGCCGGCATGGGCGACGGCCTCTACCCGCTCGGCCCGCTCCAGGTCGAGGTCAAGGACGGCGTCGCGATGCTCCCGGACGGCAGCTCCATCGCGGGCTCCACCCTGACGCTGGACGTCGCGTTCAAGCGCTCGCTCACCGTCGACCGCCTGACGCTGAACCAGACCGTCGAGTCGCTGTCCGCCACCCCGGCCCGCCTGCTGGGCCTCGCCGACTCGATCGGCTCGCTGGAGACGGGCAAGCAGGCCGACCTGGTCGTGCTCGACTCCGAGGGCTACGACCTGGTCGCCGTCATGCGCCGCGGCCGCTGGGTCCTCGGCGGCGAACGCTTGCTGCCCCGGGCCGGCTGACCGGCGGGGTGGCGGAGCCGCGGTCCGCGGTCCGCGGTCCGCCGGCGTCCGCGGTGGGGCGCCGGGCACCACTTCGGCTTCGAGGATCGCGATCGCCGCCGGGCCCGAAGTCCACGTGTTGTCGGCCGAGTCGAGTCACCGATGGCGGTACCGCTCAAAGCTCCGTCGGGTAGCCGCTTCGGGGGTGCTTGGCGTTGGCGAGCTGTCGCCGGGGCGCCCGAGGGGGGCGGGACGGGGACTCGCGTGACGGTGAACGCGGCGGAGTCCAGGCCGGGGTGGTGGTGGTCTCCGGGGCGGCGGGCGGGCTGCGCAGGGCCTGGGCTTCGATGGCTTCGGCGAGACGCCGCAGGGCGATCCGGACCTGCGTGCTCTGTCCGTCGCTGAGTGCCCCGAGGACCTGCTGCTCGATGGCCAGGCGCTTGGGCATGACGTCGTCGACGGCGGCCGCGCCCGCGTCGGTGATGAAGACCAGTGCCGCGCGCCGGTCCGCGGGATTCACCGTCCGGACGACGAGGGCGCGCCGTTCCAGCTTGGCCAGCGCCTTGCTCAGCGCGGCCGGCGACCGCCCCATCGAGGCGGCGAGGCGACGCGCGATCGTCGGCTCGGTCGAGTGGCGGAGGTGGTAGAGCACGTCGAACTCCGAGGAGCTGACGGCCGCCGCTTCGAACACCGGTTCAAGGAGGAACTCCAGCATCGCGTGGGCGTGTCGGAGGCCGCCGATGATCTCCATCGACGAAAGGTCGAGGTCAGGACGGCTCTGTACCCACAGCTGCCATACCGCCTGCGTTTCATCCATTCGTGCACATGCTCCAACTTGTTAACCGGTAACCTTTCAGTTACCGTATGACACGTGGCCCGCTTCGAGCTGGGCGACCTGGGCACGCTCATCGGAGACTTGTCCGGTTTTTTGCTCTCTGTGTAGTTGATCTGCTCATGTCATATGAGCCTGGACCGCGACATCCCGCCCGATAGCTTCTCGTCTATGACCGGAGCTGAGGAAAGTGTCACCATGGTCATCGCACATGTCCCCGTCATCCCGTTCCCTGGAACGATTCCGGGATTGGGCTACCTCCGGCAGATAGTACTGGACCGGAATAGCTCGGTGTCCAGCCATTTGCGCGCGTCGGCGTCAAGCAGATCGGACCGGCAGCTTGCCGGGCCCGCATCGCCCGGCAGCGCGCCGAGAAAGTCGAGTTGACGCCGCGACGGGTATGAACCCGCCGTACTGCTCGAACACTTCGAACGGCCCGGAGCGGAACGCGTCGGCGTGACCGGCTCCGCACGGGCGGCCCGCCGCGGTCGCCACGGGCCGCCGTCGCCCTGCGTACCGAGGCCGGTCACCGCGCCCCGGCGCGCCTTTCACGGATCCGCCGCGGGCTGATCGCCCGTGGTTCGTCACCGAATTCAGAATTTCTCCGGCGGTCGCACCGCCGACCCCGAAAATCCGCATGGCCAGATTCCGGGAAAAGGTTTCCGCGCGCTATGACCGATCGCTTGGGATTCAGTCTCACTCAATTGCGCTACTTCGTCGTCTCCGCCGAGATCGGCAACATCTCGGAGGCGGCGGAGAAGCTGTGCGCCTCGCAGTCGACGGTCTCGTCGGCGATCATGCGGCTGGAACGTCAGCTCGGTGTTCAGCTGTTGCTCCGTCACCATGCCCGTGGGGTCTCCCTGACGCCGAGCGGTCGCCACCTGCTGCGGGAGGCGCGCGCGTTGCTGGGGCAGGCCAGGAGCCTCAAGGCGCAGGGCGACGCCCTGGCGGGCGACACGGCAGGCCAGCTCGACGTCGGGTTCTTCTTCCCGATCGCCCCGTTCCTGCTGCCGCTGGTCCACCGTTTGGCCGGGGAACGGCACCGGGCGCTGGAGCTGAACCTCCACGAGGCGTCCGCCGACCGATTGCTGGAGTTCCTCCGGGACGGCCGGTGCGAACTGGCGGTGACGTACGACTTCCTGGCGGGCGACGCCAGGTTCCACCCGTTGGTCGATCTGCCGGTGCACGCCCTGCTGGCGGATGACGACCCGTCGGGCCTGGCCGGCCCGCTCGCTCTGGACGAGTTGGCCGGTCGACCGCTGGTCGCCCTGAACGTCCCGAGCGTGCTCCGCCACGCCGAGCGGATGTTCTCCCGCGCGGGCGTCCGCATGCCGCGGGTGGTGAAGGCGGCGAGCATCGAGACGCTGCGCGGCCTGGTGGCCGCCGGTGCCGGGTTCGCCTTGATGTATCAACCCGCCCGAACCGCAACGACGTTGGACGGGGGCAGGGTCCGCGAGGTCGAGCTGGTCGGAGACCTGCCGCCCGCGACCCTGGGCGCGGCCGTGATGCCCGAGCTGGCCATGAGCAGCCGCGGCAGGGCGTTCCTGGACGTGCTCAGATCCGCGGTCGCGGTCGGGGCGGGCCGGGGGCAGGTCGGGGCGGGTCGGGCGCAGGTCAGTGCAGGTCAGCAGGTAGTCATGGGTTGAGGGAGCGTCGTGCTGGCAGTCATCTTCGCTGGTCAGGGAAGTCAGGAAAAGGGAATGGGGGCAGAGGTCTTCGAACGGTACCCGGGGCTGGTCCAGTACGCCTCGGACGTGCTGGGGTACGACCTGGTCTCCTTGTGCACGGAGGACCCGGACGGCCTGCTGGGCCGCACGGAGTACACCCAGCCGGCGCTGTTCGTCGTCAACGCGCTGCGGACCTTCGAGCGGGTCCACCACGGGGACCGGGAGGCGGACGTCTACCTCGGGCACAGCCTGGGCGAGTACAACGCGCTGCTCGCGGCCGGGTCCTTCGCCTTCGAGACGGGGCTGCGGCTGGTCGCCAAGCGCGGCGAGCTGATGGCGGCGGCCTCCGAGGGCGGCATGACCGCCGTCATGAACACGCCGCCCGGACAACTGCTGGAGATCCTCGCGGAGGACGGCGTCGACGGCGTCGACATCGCCGGCCTCAACACCGGCTCGCAGGTGGTCATCGCGGGCACCCCGCCGGTCCTGGACGCGGCGCACGCGTGCCTGGAGCGCCGGGAGATCCGCTTCGTACGGCTCAAGGTGAGCGCGCCCTTCCACTCCCGGTACATGGAGCCGGCCAGGGTGCGGTTCGCCGAGTTCCTGACGGAGTTCGAGTTCGCCGATCCCGACACCCCCGTCATCTCCAACGTCACGGGCCGGCCGTACGAGCCGGGACAGGTGACGCGCATGCTCACGGAGCAGCTGGTCGCCCCGGTGCGCTGGACCGACAGCGTCCGCGGGCTGCTCGACGGCGACGCCGAGCTGGAATTCACCGAAATCGGGGGCCTGGCCCTCACTCACATGGTTTTCAAAATCAGGGCTGGAGTCTGACACATGGCAACCACGACGGACACGATCCGGCTGTACCTGGAAGACCGTTTCCTCTTCGAGTTCGACGACGTGATCACCCCGGACACCGACCTGTTCAAGGCGGGGGTCATCGACTCGTTCGGCTACGTCAGGATGATGAAGTTCCTGGAGTCCGAGTTCTCCGTCGAGATCTCCCCGGAGGACATCCTCGTGAACGTCTTCGTCTCGCTCACCGCGATCGACGAGTTCGTCACCAAGAAGATCTCCGCGAAGAAGTAGAAGGACGGATCATGTGCGGGCTGGCTGGTTTCCTCTCGACCTCGCTGCACCCCGGTGCCACCGCTGAGGTCATCACCTCGATGCTGTCGAAAATCCACCACCGCGGGCCGGACGAGGCGGGCTACTACCTCGACGACGGCATGGCCATGGGGGCGGTGCGGCTGGCCATCGTCGACCTCGCCGGTGGCTCGCAACCCATGTCCGACCCCTCCGGGCGCTACTGGATCTGCTTCAACGGCGAGATCTACAACCACATCGAACTCCGCGCGGAACTGGAGCGCCTCGGCCGCCCGTTCCGCACCGACCACTCCGACACCGAGGTCGTGCTCCAGGCCTGGATCCAGTGGGGGTCGGACTGCTTCACCCGGTTCAACGGCGCGTTCGCCGTCGCCGTCAGGGACGCGGCGACCGGTGACCTGGTGCTGGCCCGCGACCGCTACGGCAAGCGCCCGCTGTTCTACGCCGACGCGGGCGGGGACTTCCTGTTCGCGTCCGAGATGAAGGCGTTCCGCGCCTTCCCCGGCTTCCGCTTCGAGTTCGACCCGAGGGAGCTGGCCACCACCTACGCCGCGTGGACGCCGCTGCCCGACCGCACGCCGTTCCGGGGCGTGCGCCAGCTGCCGATGGGCTCCGTGTTGACCATCAGCGCGGGCCGCCGCTCGCTGCGCCCCTACGAGGACCTCGACTTCGACGTGCCCGGCTTCGACGGCACCGAGGCCGAGGCGATCGACATGCTCCGGCAGACCCTGCGCACCAGCGTGGAGCTGCGGCTGCGCTCCGACGTCGAGGTCGGCGTCTACCTCAGCGGCGGCCTGGACTCCTCGATCGTGACGAGGCTGGCCACCCAGCTCTCCCCGTACGAGGTCCGCACCTTCTCGGTGGCGTTCCAGGACAAGTCCTTCGACGAGTCCGACAGCCAGCGCCTGGTCGCCGAGCACCTGGGCACCCTGCACACCGCGGTCCCGATCACCAGTGAGGACATCACCGAGCACTTCCCGGCCGCCGTGTACCACGCGGAGGTTCCGACCTTCCGCACCTCGTTCGTGCCGATGTTCCTGCTGTCCCGGCACGTCCGTGACGCCGGGATCAAGACCATCCTCAGCGGCGAGGGCGCCGACGAGGCCTTCCTCGGCTACTCGCTGTTCCGCGAGACCCTGCTGCGCGCGCGGTGGAACGAGCTGACCGACGGCGAGCGCCGCACCCGGCTGGCCGGCCTGCACCCGGAGCTGGAGCACTTCGGCTCCGCCCACCAGGCCCATCTGCTCGGCCTGTACCAGCAGTTCTCGGTGGAACGGCTGCCGGGCCTGTTCTCCCACGAGATGCGGTACCAGAACGGGAGGTTCGCGGCCCGGCTGCTCGCCGACCGGATCGACCCGTTCGCCGACCTGCTCGACCTCGTCGCCGGGACTCCCGGCTACCCGGACATGCCCGCGATGCACAAGGCGCAGTGGCTGGAGTACAAGACGCTGCTGCCCGGATTCCTGCTGTCCACGCAGGGTGAGCGGGCCGCGCTGGCGCACAGCGTGGAGAACCGCTGCCCGTTCCTCGACCCCGCGGTGGTGCGTGCGGCCGCGTCGGTGAACCTGCGCTACGACGACGGCCAGGTCGAGAAGGCCATCCTGAAGAAGGCGTTCCGCGCCGAGCTCCCGGAGTGGACCACCAGCCGCCCCAAGCAGCCCTACCGCGCGCCGGGCAGCGCCGCCTTCAAGGACAGCCGCCCGGACTACCTGGAACTGCTGCTGTCCGACCACGAGTTGGCCGGGATCGGCTGCCTGGACGCGAAGTTCGCCCGGCGCCTGGTCGACAAGGTCATGACCTCGCCGGTGGAGGAGGTCAGCACCAAGGAGGACCAGACCTT
Source organism: Kitasatospora sp. NPDC087271 (assembly GCF_044744605.1). NCBI lineage: Bacteria > Bacillati > Actinomycetota > Actinomycetes > Kitasatosporales > Streptomycetaceae > Kitasatospora > Kitasatospora sp. NPDC087271. Next base: position 30,009 of record NZ_JBIUYQ010000044.1, on the reverse strand, counting down.
CCTCTACCTGCTGACGACCGCCGTGCTCCACCAGCAGTTCGTGCGGGGCGGCGGTACGGCGCCGGCCGGCGCGTCGAGCGCCGCGCTGAACCTGCGGGTGACCGTGGACAACCGCCGTGCCGTGCAGCGAGTGGGGGAGAGCCGATGAGTACCGACGACATCGCGATCATCGGGCTGGCCCTGCGGTTCCCCGGCTCCGACACCCTCGTCGAGCTGTTCGACCACCTCGCGGCCGGACGCTCGCTGATCACCGAGGTGCCCGCCGAACGCTGGTCCAAGGAACGCTACTTCGGCGATCCGCGCGGCGGCGAGGAGAAGACGTACAGCGTCTGGGCCGGGTTCGTCGAGGACGCCGACCGCTTCGACGCCGCCTTCTTCAACATCTCCCCGCGCGAGGCGGAGACGATGGACCCGCAGCAGCGGTTCGCACTGGAGCTGGCCTGGAAGGCCATCGAGGACGCGGGCTACCGGGCGGGCGAACTCGCGGGCAGCCGTACGGGCGTCTTCATGGGCCTGTGCCACGGCGACTACGCCGAGCTGATCGAACGCGACGACGTGCCGACCGACGCCTACTTCCCGACCGGCACGGCCTACTCGATCGTCGCCAACCGGCTGTCCTACTACTTCGACTTCCACGGCCCCAGCATCGCCAACGACACCGCCTGCTCCAGCTCCCTGGTCTCGCTCTACGAGGCCGTCGCCGCCCTGCACAACGGCGACTGCGACCTGGCGCTGGCCGGCGGCGTGAACCTGTGCTGGTCGCCGAAGCTGTTCGTGGCGTTCAGCAAGGCGAGCATGCTCTCGCCCACCGGCCGCTCGCACGCCTTCGACCAGGACGCGGACGGCTTCGTCCGGGGCGAGGGCGGCGCCGTCCTGCTGCTCAAGCCGCTGGCCAGGGCACTGGCGGACGGCGACCCCGTGCACGCGGTGATCAAGGGCGTCGGCACCAACCACGGCGGCAAGACCAACTCGCTGACCGTCACCAACCCGGCCGCCCAGGCCGCGCTGATCGAGGACGTCTACACCCGCGCTGGTGTGACGCCCGAGACGGTGAGCTACATCGAGGCCCACGGTCCCGGCACGCCGGTCGGCGACCCGATCGAGATCGTCGGCCTCAAACGCGCCTTCCAGAGCCTGCACGACGCCCACGGGACGTCACCGCGGCCGGACAGCACCGGCATCGGCTCCATCAAGACCAACATCGGCCACCTGGAATCGGCCGCGGGCGTGGCCGGCGTGGTCAAGGTGATCGGCGCGATGGCCGCCGGGACCCTCCCGGCGACGGTCAACTTCCGGACCAGGAACCAGCTGATCGACCTGGACGGCAGCCCGTTCTACATCGTCGGCGACACCCGGCCGTGGCCGGGCGGCGACGGGGTGCCGCGCCGGGCCGGCGTCAGTTCGTTCGGGTTCGGCGGGACCAACGCCCACGTGCTGCTGGAGGAGCACCTCGGCGGGCCGGCCGACCGCACCGCCGAGCCCGCGGGGCCGTACGTCGTCCCGCTGTCGGCGAAGAACCTGGAGCGGCTGCGGGTGCTCGCGGGCGGCCTGCGGGACCACCTGCTGGCACCGGAGACCCCGCTGCGGCCGCGCCAGGCGCTGGCCGACATCGCCCACACGCTCCAGGTCGGCCGCGAAGCGATGCGGGTCCGGGCCGTGTTCCTGGTCTCGGACCGGGAGCAGCTCGTGGCCGCGCTGGAGTCCGTCGCGGACGGCGAAGTGCGCAACCCCGCCGGGGCCGGGGCCGAACTGGTCGCGGCGGCGCAGGACTGGGCGAACGGGGGCGGCGCCGACTGGCCCGGGCATCCCGGGGCGCGTCGCGTCCGGCTGCCGACCTACCCGTTCGCCCGGGACCGGCACTGGTACGTCACGCCGCCGGCCGAGGCGCCGGGCGCCGTGCTGCTGCACCCGCTCGTCCACCGCAACACCTCCGACCTGGCGCAGCAGCGCTACACCTCCACGTTCACCGGCGCCGAGCCCTTCCTGGCCTCGCACCTGGTCCGCGGCCGGCGGGTGCTGCCCGCGGTCGCGTACCTGGAGATGGCGCGCGCCGCCGTGGAGCGCGCGGCGGCCCGGGAGGGGGCCGTCCGGCTGCGCGACCTCGCGTGGCTGCGGCCGATCGTCGTCGGCGAACCGGTCGACATCGACCTCGCGCTGACGCCGCGCGAGGACGCGATCGCGTTCGAGTTCCGGCAGGGTGAGACGGTCCACAGCACCGGCACCGCCGGACTGGTCACCCTGCCGGACCCGCCGCCGCTGGACCTGGACGCCCTGCGCGCCGCCTGCCGCACCACCCGCGGCACCGACGAGGTCTACGCCGCCTTCCGCGCCCAGGGCCTGGAGTACGGCCCGGCCATGCGCGCGCTGCGCGGGCTCCGGCTGGGCCGTGACGAGGCGATCGCCCGCATCCGGACCACCGGCGCCGACGGTTGCGTGCTGCCGCCGAGCGTCCTGGACGCCGCCTTCCAGACCTCCGTGGTCCTGACGGGCGCCGCCGCCGGCCCGACGCTGCCCTTCACCCTCGACGAGCTCCAGGTGTACCGGCCCTGCCCCGCCGAGACCTGGGCCTGGGTGCGACGCAGCGCCGGCTCCGGGGCGCTCACCACCTTCGACATCGACCTGTGCGACGGCGACGGCGTGATCAGCGCCAGCCTGCGGGGGCTCGCCCAGCGCACCACCGACGCGGGCCCGCGCGTCGTCACGGCGACCACCCGGTGGACCGACCGGCCGCTGGACGCGGACGGCGGCGCCACCCGCACCGCGCACCTCCTGACCCTGCCGGAGATCACCCGGGCGAGCCCGGCCGACGGCGTCGACGCCGCGACCGAGCAGGTGTTCGCCGAGGTCCAGCAGGTGCTCGCGTCCTCTCCCCGGACCGGGCACCGCTTCGTGGCCCTGGTCGACGCCCGGGTGCCGGCCCACTTCCACGCACCGCTGGCGGGCCTGTTCCGCAGCGTCGCCCTGGAGAACCCGCTCGTCTCGGGCCGGGTCGTCCGGGTCGCCGGCCTGGACGCGGCCTCCGCCGAGCAGCTCGCGCGGATCGTGCGGGAGGAGTGCGCCGACGACTCCGCCGACACCGAGGTCCGCTACACCGCCGACGGCACCCGGCAGGTGCTGGAGCCCGTCGAGACGCGACTGGACGCCGGACCGCAGGTGCCCGCGCTGCGGGCCGGCGGCGTCTACTGGGTCACCGGCGGCCTGGGCGGCATCGGCCGCCACCTCGCCCGCTACCTGGGCCGCGCGGGGGCGACGGTCGTCCTGAGCGGACGCTCCCCGGTGGGCTCGGTGGACGCCCTGCGCGCGGAAGGGGTCGACGCGCACTACCTGCCGGTCGACGTCGCCGACGCCGCAGGCGTGCGCGCCGCGGTCGACACGATCGTGCGCGAGCACGGGTCGCTCGACGGCGTGGTGCACGCGGCCGGCCTGCTGCGCGACCAGTACCTGCTGCGCAAGGACCTGGCCGACGTCCGCCTGGTGACGGCGCCGAAGGTCCGCGGCACGCTCAACCTCGACGCCGCCACCCGCCACCTCGACCTGGAGTTCTTCGCGCTCTTCTCCTCGGTCGCCGGCGTCTACGGCAGCCCGGGGCAGTCCGACTACTCGGCGGCCAACGCCTTCCTGGACGCCTTCGCCCGGCACCGCCGGACGCTGGTCGACGCGGGCGAGCGCAGCGGCCGGACCGTCGCGATCAGCTGGCCGCTGTGGGCCGACGGCGGCATGACGCTGGACGAGGTCACCCGCGACTCCCTGCGCCGCGAGCGCGGCTGGGAGGACCTGCCCACCGAGGACGGGCTGCGCGCCTTCGGCCGGGCCCTGCTCGCCGACGCCCCCGCGCACCTCGTCGTCGCCTACGGCGCCAAGGCCACCCTGGCCGCGCAACGCCGGGCGGCCCCGGCCCCCGTGGCCCCGGCCGCCGCCTCGTCCGCTGTTCCGTCCGGCGGCGCGGGCGAGGGCGACCTGCTGCGGCGCACCGAGGAACTGCTCAGGGGGGTCGTCGCCGAGGTCCTGCGGCACGACCCGGAGCACATCGAGTCGGCCACCAACCTCATCGAGTACGGCATCGACTCGCTGAGCATCCTCGGGGTGACCGCCCAGCTGGAGAAGGTGTTCGGGCCGCTGTCCAAGACGATCTTCTTCGAGTACCTGAACATCGCCGAGGTGGCCGCGCACTTCGTGGAGACCAGGCGGGCGCAGCTGGAGGCGGTGCTGGGGGCGACCGGTCAGGCCGGAACCCCGGAAAGCCCGGAAACCGCGGAGACCCCGGAAGCCTCGGCAGCCCCGGTCGTTCAGCCCGAGGCCCCCGCGGTCCAGCCCGAGGCCCCGGCCGCCCGGTTCGAGGCCCCGGCCGCGTCCGCCGTCACCGTGGTCCGCGAACCCGCGCGCGACGACCGGCACGACATCGCGATCATCGGAGTGTCCGGGCGCTACCCCGGCGCCGACACGATGGACGAGCTGTGGGAGCTGCTGGAGAACGGCCGGCACACCTTCGAGGAAGTGCCCGCCGACCGCTGGGGCCACGAGGCCATCCACGACAGCGACCGGTCCGTCCGCGGCAAGAGCGTGATCCGGACCGGGACCTTCCTGCGCGACCTCGACAAGTTCGACCCCCGCTACTTCCGCATCTCCAAGCGCGAGGCCGAGCAGATGTCCCCGGAGGTGCGGCTGTTCCTCCAGTCGGGCGTGGAGGCGCTGGAGGACGCCGGCTACTCGCGGCAGACCATCCACCGCCGCTACCAGGGCGACGTCGGCGTGCTCGTCGGGACCATGAGCAACCACTACAACCTGTACGGCTTCCAGAACAGCCTGACCAGGGGTGCGCCGCAGAGCGGCAGCTACACCGGGACGCTGCCCAACATGCTGTCCTACTTCTACGGCCTGACCGGGCCGTCGATCTTCCTGGACACCATGTGCTCCGCCTCGTCGACGTGCGTGCACCAGGCCGTGCAGATGCTGCGGGCCGGCGAGTGCCGGATGGTCGTCGCGGGCGGCGTCAACCTGATGCTGCACCCGTACAACCTGATCACCTCCTCGGAGGAGCACTTCACCACCGGCACCTCCGACGTGATCCGCAGCTTCGGCCACGGCGTGGACGGCACCATCCTCGGCGAGGGCGTCGGCGCGGTCGTGCTCAAGCCGCTGGTCGACGCCGAGCGCGACGGCGACCACGTGTACGCCGTGATCAAGGGCACCGCCCTGTCCAACGCCGGGACGCGCAACGGCTTCACCGTGCCGAACCCGGGCATGCAGGCGCACGCGATCCAGAAGGCGATCGAGGACGCCGGCGTCGACCCGAGGACGATCGGCTACGTCGAGGGGCACGGCTCGGGCACCGCGCTGGGCGACCCCATCGAGGTCCGCGCCCTGACGTCGGCGTTCCGCAAGTACACCGAGGACCGCCAGTTCTGCGCCCTCGGGTCCGTCAAGGCCAACATGGGGCACCTGCTCGCGGCGGCCGGCATGATCGGCCTGGCGAAGGTGCTGCTCCAACTGAGGCACGGCAAGCTGGCGCCGTCCCTGCACAGCACGGAGCTCAACCCGGACATCGACTTCGCCGACACCCCGTTCCAGGTGCAGCAGAAGCTCGCCGACTGGCAGCCGATGGTCACCGAGGTGGACGGCCGCCAGGTCACCCACCCCCGGCGGGCCGGCATCACCTCGATCGGCGCCGGCGGCATGAACTCGCACATCATCCTTGAGGAGTACCCCGAACGGCCGGTTCGCCAAGAGCCCTTCGGTGAGCAGCTGTTCGTGTTCTCGGCGATGAACGAGGCCGCGCTCGGGCGCTACCTGGCCGTCTTCCGCGACCACCTCGCCGGGGCGCGGGAGGCCGACCTCCCCGACATCGCGTACACCCTGCGGGTCGGAAAGAACGAACTGCCGCACCGCTGGGCGTTCGTGGCGGGGGACCGGCGGTCCGCGCTGGCGGCCGTCGACGGCTACCTGGCCGGGCGGCGGGAGCTGCCCGCGCACGAACTCGCCGCCACCTGGGCCGGCGGCAAGAGCGTCGACTGGGACCAACTGCCGACGGCACGCCGGGTGTCGCTGCCCGCCTACCCGTTCGAGAAGGTGCGCTGCTGGATCGAGCAGACCGACGGCGCACCGTCCGTGCTGGCCCCGCTGGCGCTGCGCGAGCGGCTGCACCCCTTCCTGGGGCGCAACGAATCCGACGTCCGGGGCCTGCGCTACGCCCTGGACGTCCACCTCACCGACCTGCTCGACTACGGCTACCGGCTGGCCAAGGCGCCGACCATCGTGCCCACCTTCGTGGTGGACCTCGCGCTGGCCGCCGCGAAGGTCAGCGGGTTCGCCGCCGAGGCGTCGGTTCACGACCTGCGGGTGCTGCGGCCGGTCGACTGGTCCACGACCACGCGGCTCGTCACGGAGTTCGCCGACGGCCACGGCACCGTCCGGACCGGGGACGGGACGGCGGCGGTCGAGTTCACCGTGCGGGGGGCGGCCACGGCGCCGTCCGGCCGGGTCGAGCCGGCCGGACTGCGGGAGGTCCTCACCCGGGAGCAGTTCCTGGCCGAACTGGCCGAGGGCGGGCTGGACTACAAGCCGGCCTCGTGCGCGGTCGAGGGCGTGTTCCGCGCGCCGGACGGCCGGACGGTGCTGACCATCGGCAGTCCCGCGTTCCAGCAGGACCACGTCCGGCGCAACGTCACCGTCGAGCCGTTCGTGCTCGCGGCGATCGCCCAGGGCGTGCAGTGGGAGGCCAAGCGCGCCGGGGCGCCGGACTGGACCCTGGTCGCGCTCAACCAGGTCGGGGAGATCCGGGTGCGGGCCGGTTCGCCGGTCACGCACGTGGTCCTCGGCGACGACCGGATCCTGCTGCTCGGGGGCACGGGCGAGGTCGTCGGGGAGCTGGCCGGGGTGCGGCGCGGTACCGGAGGGGTGGCGCCGGGCGATCGTCCGGCGCCGCAGGCCCGCCCGGTGCGAGAGCGGGAGCCGGTCGTACCGGCTGAGCAGGATGTACGAGCGGTGTCGGCGGTGTCGGGTGTCGTGGACGTCCTGCGCTCCATCGCCGCCGAGATCCTCAAGTTCGAGCCGGAGGAGCTCGACCCGGCTACCGGACTGGACGCGTTCGGCTTCGACTCCATCTCGCTGGTGACCTTCGCGAAGGAGATCCACGAGCGGTTCGGGGTCGTGGTCAGCCCGGCGGTGTTCTTCGACGTCAGCACCCTGGAGGCGCTGGGCGCCCACCTGGTCGACGAGCACGGTGCCACGGCGAAGGCCGAGGTGAAGGCCGAGGTGAAGGCCGAGGCCGGGGTCAAGATCAAGGTCGAACCCCAGCCCCAACCCCAGCCCCAACCCCAGTCCCAGCCCCAGCCGGAGTCGGAGCCGGTCCGCACCGGGCCCGACCCGCGTCGGCCGATCGCCGTCATCGGCGCGGCCGGGCGCTTCCCGGGCGCCCGCGACCTGGACGAGTACTGGGCGAACCTGCTGGCGGGCAAGGACTCCGTCACCGCGTTCCCGCTGCACCGCTACGACGAGGAGCAGCGCAAAGCCATCGAGGCCCAGGACTTCCCCCAACGGATCGGAGCCCTGGACGACGTCGACGCCTTCGACGCCGGCTTCTTCCGCATCCTGCCGCGCGAGGCCGAACTGATGGACCCGCAGCACCGCCTCGTCCTGGAGACGGTCTGGCAGGCGCTGGAGGACAGCGCGTACCGACCCGCCGACCTGCCGACCAACACGGGCGTGTTCATCGGCGTCACCGGCAACGACTACGCGACGCTGCTCGCCACGCTCGGCGTGCGACCGGACGCCTTCACCTCGACCGGCACCACGCACTCGATCCTGGCCAACCGCATCTCCTACCTGCTCGACGTGCGCGGCCCGAGCGAGCCGATCGACACGGCCTGCTCCAGCTCGCTGGTGGCGGTGCACCGCGCGATCGAGGCGATCCGCTCCGGCACCTGCGACCTGGCCGTCGCGGGCGGGGTCAACGTGCTGCTCAGCACGGACACCTTCGTCAGCGCGCACCGCGCGGGCATGCTCAGCCCGGACGGCCTCTGCAAGACCTTCGACGCGGGCGCGAACGGCTACGTCCGGGGCGAGGGCGTCGGGGTGGTGGTGCTCAAGTCGCTGGCGGCGGCGGAGCGCGACGGTGACGCGATCCTCGGGGTGATCCGGGGCAGCGCGTACAACCACGGCGGCCGGGCCAACTCGCTGACCGCGCCGAACGCCGACGCCCAGGCCGAGCTGGTGACGGCCGCCGTCGGCGACCTCGACCCGGACACCATCGGCTACATCGAGACCCACGGCACCGGCACGGCCCTCGGCGATCCGGTGGAGGTCCGGGCGCTGCGCACCGCGTTCCGCCGGCTGGGCCGCAGCGACGACGGGGCGTGCGGCCTCGGCTCGGTCAAGACCAACATCGGCCACCTGGAGTCGGCCGCGGGCATCGCCGGGCTGCTGAAGGTGCTGCTCGCGCTCAAGCACGGCGTGCTGCCCGCGACTCAGCACCTCCAGGAGGTCAACCCGTACATCGAACTGGCCGGCGGCCCGTTCCACATCGTGCGGGAGAACGAGGCCTGGCCGCGCCCCCGCAGCGGTGCCGGCGGCCCCGCGCCGCGGCGTGCCGGGGTGAGCAGCTTCGGGTTCGGCGGCGTCAACGCCCATGTGGTCGTCGAGGAGTACGTACGCGGCGACCGGGACGGGGAGGGCGACGGCGGGCCGGTCGCGGTGCCGCTGTCGGCCCGCACCGCCCGGCAGCTGACCGACCGGGCCCGGGGCCTGCTCGCCTACCTGGAGTCCCCGGAGTCGGAGCAGGTGTCGCTGCGGTCCGTCGCGTGGAGCCTCCAGGTCGGCCGCGAGGAGATGGCGGAACGGGTCGGCTGGGTCGTCTCGTCCCGTTCCGAACTCGTCGACGGGCTCCGGGCGTTCGTCGCCACCGGCGAGCGCGGAGCCGAGCCGGAGCCGATCGGACGGTGGGTCGGCGGGGGCGCCGTCGACTGGCGTTCGCTGCTCGGCGACGGCACGCCCCGGCGCGCGCACCTGCCCGGATACCCGTTCGCCCGGGACCGCTTCTGGGCCCCCGGCACCCGGCAGGAGAGCGGCACGACCCTGCTGACCGCCCGCTGGACGCCGACGCCCGTCGCCGCGACCGGCCGGTACGACCGGCGCGTCGTCGTGCTGTGTGGGGTCGACGGGGAGGTACCCGAGGCGATCCGCCTCGACACGGCCAAGCAGCGGCCGGAGAGCCGGTTCCGCGACCTGTCGTGGCAACTGTTGGAGACCGTCCGCGGCCTCGACGCCCGGGACGGCACCACGCTCGTCCAGGTCGTCACGGCGGACCTCGCTCTCGCGGGCCTGCTGCGGACCGTCACCAAGGAGAACCCGCGGATCGTCGGCCAGGTCATCGGCGTCGACGGCGTCCACGGCACCGACCTGGCCGCCGCCGTCGCGGAGAACGCCCGCGCCGCCGACGACCTGGTGCTCTACCGCGACGGCGTCCGGCACACGCGCAGCTGGGCCCCGGCCGAACTCCCGGGCCCGGGTGCGGGAACGGCCTCCGGCAAGCCCTGGCGGGACGGCGGCGTGTACCTGATCACCGGCGGGGCCGGCGGGATCGGCGCCTCGACGGCCCGGCGCATCGCCGCCGACGTCCGGCGGCCGACCGTCGTACTGGCCGGCCGCTCGCCGCAGGACGGCCGGATCGACCGCCTGCTCGCCGAGCTGCGGCAGACCGGCGCGGACGCGAGGTACGTGCGCGCCGACGTCTCCCGCTGGGAGGAGGTGCGGCACCTGGTCGCCGAGGCGGGCGCCGTCACCGGCATCGTGCACGCCGCCGGCGTGGTGCGGGACTCGCTGCTCGCGGACAAGACCGCCGAGCAGTGGGACGAGGTCCTCGCGACCAAGGTGGACGCCCTCGTGCACCTCGACCGGGCCACCGGGCACTGCCCGCTGGAGTTCGTGCTGACCTTCTCCTCGGGCGCCGCCGTCACCGGCAACCCGGGGCAGTCCGACTACGCGACCGCCAACGCCTTCCTCGACGAGTTCGCCGCCGTGCGCAACGCGCGGGTCGCCGAGGGGCTGCGCCGCGGGCGCACCCTGTCCATCGCCTGGCCGCTGTGGGAGGACGGCGGCATGCAGGTCGGCGAGCGGACCCGGGCCTACCTCTGGGAGGACCGGGGGCTGGTGCCGATGCCCACGGAATCCGGGCTCACGGCGCTGGTCGACGCCTGGAACGCGGGGGCGGACCAGGTGTGGGTGCACCACGGCGACCCGACGCGGGTGCCGACCGGAACACCGGCCCCGGCCGCCGCGCCGACAACTCCCGCACCGACGGCTCCCGTTCCGGAGGCTCCCGTCCGTGGCGCCGACCCGAACGTCCTCGGCCACCTCCTCGCCCTGTTCGCCGAGGTCAGCGGGCTCGCCCCTGGCGCGGTCGACCCCGACCGCCCGCTGGTCGACATCGGCCTGGACTCGGTGATGGTCATCCAGCTCAACCGGGAGCTGGTGCGGACCTACCCCGAGGTCTCCTCGACGATCTTCTACGAGCACCCGACCCTGCGGGCCGTGGCCGGTCAACTCGCCGGCCTCCGGCGGGAACCGGCGCGCCCGCAGGCGGCCACGGCCGACCGGCCGGTGGCGGGCGACCAGCCGGCGGCGACTGCCGAACAGCGGGCCACCAGCGCTCGGCCGACCGCCGTCCCCGACCGGCCGGCGCCCGGCGCCGACGAGCCGATCGCGGTGATCGGGCTGAGCGGCCGCTACCCGGGCGCCGCCGACCTGGACGAGTTCTGGGAGAACCTCACGGCGGGCCGCGACTGCGTCCGCGAGGTGGACCGCTGGTCGCTGGACGGCTTCTTCGAGCCCGACCGCAACACGGCGGTGGCCACCGGCCGCAGCTACAGCAAGTGGGGCGGCTTCCTGGACGACTTCGCCGCGTTCGATCCCCGGTTCTTCGGCATCGCCCCGCGCGACGCCTACGCCATGGACCCGCAGGAGCGGCTGTTCGTGCAGGCGGCGTGGGAGGTGCTGGAGGACGCCGGGTACACGAGGGCGCGCCTCGCCGAGCGCCACGGCCACGGGGTCGGGGTGTTCGCGGGCGTCACCAAGGTCGGCCACGCCCGGCACGAGGTGGGCCGGCTGCCCTCGGGCGAACTCGTGGTGCCCGGCCTGTCGTTCGCCTCGCTGAGCGCCCGCGCCTCCTACCTGCTCGACCTGCGCGGGCCGAGCCTGACGATCGACACCATGTGCTCGGCTTCGCTGACCGCGATCCACGAGGCGTGCGATCAACTCCGGCGCGGCGCCTGCGAGGTGGCGATCGCCGGTGGCGTGAACCTCTACGCGCACCCGCTGGACTACGTCGAGCTGTGCCGCTCCGGGATGCTCTCGCCCGACCAGCACTGCCGCAGCTTCGGCACCGGCGGCCACGGGTTCGTGCCCGGTGAGGGCGTCGGGTGCGTGCTGCTCAAGCCGCTGTCCCGCGCGGTGGCCGACGGGGACCGCGTGCTCGCGGTGATCCGGGGCTCCAGCGTCAACCACGGCGGCCGTTCCACCGGCTACACCGTGCCGAGCCCGGTCGCCCAGGCCGATGTCGTCCGGCGGGCGCTGGACCAGGCCGGGGTCTCCGCCCGGCAGGTCGGCTACGTCGAGGCGCACGGCACCGGCACCGAACTGGGCGACCCGATCGAGATCACGGGCCTGACCAAGGCCTTCGAACAGGACACCGCGGAGCGGCAGTTCTGCGCGATCGGCTCGGTGAAGTCCGGCATCGGCCACCTGGAGGCCGCGGCCGGGGTGGCCGGCCTGACGAAGGTCCTGCTCCAGCTCAAGCACCGGCAACTCGTCCCGAGCCTGCACGCCGAACAGCTCAACCCGAACATCAGCTTCGAACGGACCCCGTTCCGGGTCCAGCGCGAACTGAGCCCGTGGCACTCCGACGGCCCGCGGATCGCGGCGGTGTCCTCCTTCGGTGCCGGCGGCTCGAACGCACACGTGATCGTCGAGGAGTATTCCGTGCAGCCCACCGACGGCGCGAACAACGGCGCCGAACAAGCCCGACAACCCCAACAGGCCGGACAGGCCGAACACGTCGTCGTCCTCTCCGCGAGGACTCCCGACCAGCTCACCGCGTCCGTCGACCGGCTGGCCGGATTCCTCGACCGCAACCCGGACACCGCCCTCGCCGACCTGGCCTTCACGCTCCAGGTCGGGCGGGAGGCGATGGCCGAGCGGTACGCGGTCGCCGTCTCGTCGACGGCGGAGCTGAGGGCGGCCCTGCGGGGCGGCCGGGGGCACCGGGGCACCGCCGGGGAATCCGGCGGACTGCTCGCCGAGATCACCGGTGACGGCGACCTCCAGGAACTGCTGGTCCGGCAGTGGATCGCGGCCGGCAAGCTGTCCAAGCTCGCGGCGCTGTGGGCTGCCGGTACCGAGGTGGACTGGGAGCGCCTGCACCAGGGCGCGCCGCGCCGGGTGGTGTCGCTGCCGACGTACCCGTTCGCCAAGGAGCGGTTCTGGATCGGCGACCTGACCCGGCAGGCGCCGGCACCCGCACTCGCGGCCGTACCCGAGCCCGTGCCGACGCCCGCGCCGGTCGCGGCACCGATCGCGGCGCCGATCGTCCAACCCGCCGTCGCGCACAGGGGACTGGACGAGATCGTGCCCGCCGTGGTGCGGGAGAAGATCGCCCGCGCGCTGGCGATGGAGGTCGAGGAGGTCGAGGGCGGGCTGGCGTTCGCCGACTACGGCCTGGACTCGATCCTGGCGATCCGCGTGGTGGACCAGCTCAACGGCGCGCTGACGCTGGACCTGCCGACGAGCGTGGTCTTCGACTTCAGCACGGCCGACCGGCTGGCCGAGCACCTGCTCGCCGAGTACCGGGGCGTCATCGTCCACACGGAGGGAGCGACGGAGCCCGCCGACGAACGGGAGAGCGCCCCGCCACCGGTCGTGCGGCCCGTGGCGGCCGGGCAGCCGCACAGCGGCACCGGGAGCGCGGAGCGCGGACCGATCGCGGTGATCGGCATGAGCGGCCGGTTCGCCGGCGCCGACTCGCTGGACGAACTCTGGACGCACCTGGCCGACGGCGACGACCTGGTCACCGAGGCGACCCGGTTCGACCTCGACGGCCTGAGCGCCTGCACCCGGGGCGGCTTCCTCGACCGCATCGACGAGTTCGACGCGATGTTCTTCAACATCTCCGGCACCGAGGCCGCGGTGATGGACCCGCAGCAGCGGCTGCTGCTCGAAGAGTCCTGGAAGGCACTGGAGGACGCCGGCTACGCGGGCCGGATGGGCCGGGCGCGCTGCGGCGTCTACGTCGGGGCGTGGGCCGGCGACTACCAGGGGCTGCTGGATCCGGAGGCGCCGGCGCAGACCCTGTGGGGCAACATGACCTCGGTCATCCCGAGCCGGGTGTCGTACTTCCTTGACCTCAAGGGCCAGGCGATCGCCGTCGACACGTCGTGCTCCAGCTCGCTGGTGGCGATCGACCTGGCGTGCAAGGACCTGTGGTCCGGCGAGACCTCGATGGCGCTGGCGGGCGGGGTGTTCCTCCAGTCCACGCCACGGCTGTACCGGCTCGCGGGCCGCGCCGGGATGCTGTCGCCGACCGGCCGCTGCCACACCTTCGACCACCGCGCCGACGGCTTCGTGCCCGGCGAGGGCGTCGGGGTCGTGGTGCTCAAGCGGCTCGCGGACGCGCTGGCCGACGGCGACCACATCCACGGCGTGATCAAGGCCAGCGGCGTCAACCAGGACGGCGCCACCAACGGGATCACCGCGCCGAGTTCGGTGTCCCAGGAGAGCCTGCTCGGCGAGGTGTACGAGCGGTTCGGCGTCGACGTGGAGCGGATCGGACTCGTCGAGGCGCACGGCACCGGCACCAAGCTCGGCGACCCGATCGAGTTCCAGGCGCTGAACCGGGCGTTCCGCGCCCGCACCGACCGGACGGAGTACTGCGCGGTCGGCTCGCTGAAGACCAACATCGGCCACACCCAGTTCGCGGCGGGCATCGCGGGCGTGCTGAAGGTGCTGCTGGCGATCAAGCACCGGAAGATCCCCGCCTCGCTGCACTTCGAGGCCGCCAACGAGGCGATCCCGCTGGCGGGAAGCCCGTTCTACCTGAGCACCCGCACCCACGACTGGGAGAGCCCCGCCGGGGTGCCGCGGTGCGGGGTGGTGAGCTCCTTCGGCGCCAGCGGCACCAATGCGCACCTGGTGATCGAGGAGGCCCCGGCCGCCACCGACGCCGTCGCGCGCACCGCCGTCGCGCCGCGGACGGACCACGTGGTGGTCCTCTCGGCGCGGACGGAGGATCAACTCCTCGAACAGCGGCGCCGATTGGCGCTCCACGTCCGCGCCCACGCGTCGATCGACCTCGGTGACCTCGCCTACACCCTGGCCGTCGGCCGGGAGCGCTTCGCCCACCGCTTCGCCTGCGTGGTCCGCGACCGCGACGAGCTGGTCCGGGTGCTGGACGGCACCGTCCCGGCCCGGCTGCCCGACGAGGACCGGGTGCCCGCCGAGGGCCGACGGATCCCGCTGCCGACCTACCCGTTCGCCCGCGACCGCCACTGGGCCCCGACCGCCGACGGCAACGGCAGCAGTGACAGTGGCGCCAGCGGCAACGGCAACAACGTCACGCTGACCCGCACGGACGGCCTGCTGCGCGACCACGTGGTGCAGGGCCGTCACCTCCTGCCCGCGGTCGCCTACCTCGAACTCGCCCGCAAGGCGCTGGGCGCCACCCGGGTGCGGATGCGCAACGTCACGTGGGTGCAGCCGCTGGAGGTCTCGGACACCCCGGTCGACGTCCGGGTCGAGGTCCGCGCGAGCGAGCAGGGCGGGCACCGGTTCGAGATCGGCACCGGCTCCACCGTGTGCTGCGAGGGCGCCATCGCGCCGTCCGACGCCCCGCGCCCGGCACCGGTCGACCTCGCCGCGCTGCGCGCGGACTGCCGGGAGACCGTGTCCGGCGAGCGGATCCACGAGGCCCTGGTGGCGATGGGCATCGACCACGGCCCGAGCCTGCGGGCGATCCGGCAGGCACACGTCGGCTCCGGTCTCGTCCTCGCCGAACTGGCCCTGCCCAGCTCGGCGGAGCCCGGACCGCTGGCGCCCGCGATGCTGGACTCGGCGATCCAGGCGGCCGTCGCGCCCCACCTCACCGGCATGCGGGAGACCGCCGTGCCGTTCGCCCTGGACCGGCTCGACCTGTTCGCCCCGTGCAAGTCGGCGATGTGGGCCGTGGTGCGAGGCGGCGCGGCCGGGCCGCTCGACAAGCTCGACATCGACCTGGTCGACGCCGACGGCGCGGTCTGCGTGCGGCTGACCGGCTACACCTCGCGCCGCACCGTCCGGAGCGAACCCGCGCTGTACGCGCCCGTCTGGGACTCGATCACCGCGACCGACGCGCCCGTGCCCGCTTACACCGACCGGGTCCTGGTCGTCGGCGGACCGACACCGCTCGACGGCGCCCTGACCTGGTCGCTGCCGCCGTCCGCCTCCGTCGAGGAGGTGACCGCCGCACTGCGCGACCTCGGACCGGTCGACCACCTGGTCTGGACGGCGCCCGAGCCCAAGCTCGACCCCGTCGACGCCGCCGGGTACACGGCCGCCCAGAACGACGGCGTCGTCGCCGCGTTCCGCCTGATCAAGGCGCTGATCGGAGCCGGGTACGACGCCCGGCCGCTGGGGATCACGCTGGTCACCACCCGCGCGCTCGCCACCCACGCCGACGACCCCGTCCAGCCGGCGCACGCCGGGCTGCACGGCCTGTTCGGCTCCCTGGGGCGCGAGTACGAGCAGTGGACCGTCCGGCGCGTCGACCTCGACGGCCCCGACTGGCCCGCCGACCTCACCGCCCTGCCCGCCCGCTCGTCCGAGGACGCCTGGGTCCGACGGGCCGGCCAGTGGCTGGCCCGGCACTGGGCGCCGTGCGAGACGCCCGCGAAACCGGTCTACCGCGAGGGCGGCGTCTACGTGGTGATCGGCGGCGCCGGCGGCCTGGGCACCGCCTGGACCCAGCACGTGGTGCGGCAGTACGGCGCGCACGTCACCTGGATCGGCCGCAGCGCACCCGACGCGGCCATCGAGGAACGGCTCCGCTCCGTCCAGGGACGCGGCACCGTCCGCTACCTCAGCGCCGACGCCGGGGACCCGGCCGCGCTGCGCCGGGCCGTCGGCGAGGTCAAGGAGCGCCACCCGCGGATCGACGGGGTCGTGCAGGCCGCGCTCGTCCTGCGGGACAGCACCTTCGCCCGGATGGACGAGGCCACCCTGCGCGCGGGGCTGGCGGCCAAGGTCGACGTCACGACGGCGATGGCCGAGGTCTTCGACGGCGAGCAACTGGACTTCGCCGTGCTGCTGTCGTCGATGCAGTCCTTCACGACGGCGGCCGGCCAGGGCAACTACGCGGCCGGCTGCACCTTCAGCGACGCCTACGCGCACGCGCTCGGACAGCACTGGGACACCCCCGTCAGGGTCATGAACTGGGGGTGGTGGGGCAACCTCGGGAGCGTCACCTCCGAGTTCTACCGGGAGCGGCTGAGCCGGGTCGGCCTGGTGTCGATCGAGCCGCGCGAGGGGCTCGCCGCCCTGGACGCCCTGCTCGGCGGGGAACAGCGGCAGCTGGCCTTCGTGAAGACCAACCAGCACAACACCCTGGCGAACTTCGACCGCGCCACCCAGGTCACCGTGCACGGCCGGACGCCCTCCCGGGTGCGCGGCGAGCTGTTGCTCGCGCCGGAGAGCGTGGACGGCCTGATGGACGAGGTCGTGCGGTGGCGCCGGACCGAGCGGGACCCGTGGCTGGCGAAGGTCCTGGCGGCCCAGCTGGCGACCGTCGACCGCACCGCGATCCTGCCGGTGTACGCCGACTGGCTGGAGCACGCCCGGCGGGCCACCGTGTCGGCCGGGCCGACGGAGGCCGTGTCCACGGCGGGCGTGCTCGCGGAGGCCGTCCTCGCGCAGTGGGACCGGCAGTGCGAGTCCTGGTCGGCCGACGCCGACCGCAAGGCCGAACTGCGGCTGGCCTCCGCCATGCTGCGGGCGCTGCCGGACATCGTGACCGGCCGGACCAGGCCCACCGACGTCATGTTCCCGCGCGGTTCGGTGGAGCTGGTGGAGGGCTGCTACCGCAACAACCACGTCGCGGACGTGTTCAACCGCGCCATGGCCGGCGCCGCCGTCGCCGTCGTGTCGGAGCGGCTGCGCCGTGAACCGGGGGCGCGGCTGCGGATCCTGGAGATCGGCGCCGGCACCGGCGGCACCAGCGCCGGGATGTTCGCCGCGCTCAAGCCGTACCAGGAGAGCATCGAGACGTACGTCTACACGGACCTCTCCAAGGCCTTCCTCAACCACGCCCGCGCCACCTACGGGCCGGGCGTGCCCTACCTGGACTGCCGACTGCTCAACATCGAACGGCCGCTGGCCGGGCAGGACGTCGGCGAGGGCGGGTTCGACCTGGTGATCGCGGCCAACGTGCTGCACGCGACCAAGGACACCCGCAACACCCTGCGCAACGCCAAGGCCGCGATGCGGGCCGGAGGGTGGCTGCTGCTGAACGAGCTGTCGGCCTTCGACCTGTTCAGCCACGTCACCTTCGGGCTGCTGGAAGGCTGGTGGCTGTTCGACGACCGGTCGCTGCGGATCCCGGGCTCGCCGGCGCTGTCGCCGGAGAACTGGCGGGACGTGCTGGCGGGGGAGGGCTTCGGGACGGTGGTGTTCCCGCTGCCGCAGGCGCTGCCGCTGGGACAGCAGGTCATCGCGGCGGAGAGCGACGGGGTGGCCCGGCAGGCGGTCGGGACCAGGCCGAAGGGCGTCACCCGGCCGGCGGCTGCTGCGGCGCCTGTCGCGGCGCCTGTCGCCGTGCCTGCTGCGGTGCCTACCGTGGTGCCGACGCCCCGGCCGGAGCCCGCGCCCGCCCCGCCGGCCGCGAGCCACGCGCCCGCCCCCGCTCCCTCCGCCGCACCGGCGTCGCGCTCCGACCTGTCCGCGCTCATCCTCGACAAGGCCGCGGCCGTGCTCGGCATCCCGGCCGAGCGGATCGACACCGCGGCCCCGCTCACCCACTACGGCCTGGACTCGATCCTGGTCCTCCAGCTCACCAACGCCCTGCGCGAGGAGTTCGGTGACGACGTCTCCGCGACCCTGCTCTTCGACGTCGAGACCGTCGACGGCCTGTGCGCCCACTTCGCCGGTGCAGGGGCCGCCGCGACGGCCACGGCGGATGCCCAGGCCGGCCCGGCGGGCGAGCGGTGGAACCTCTCGTGCGGCCAGCTGACCATGTACCGCGACCAGCAGCGCTCGCCGGAGTCGACCGCCTACAACCTCCCGCTCCTCTTCGAGATCCACGGCGAGCTGGACGAAGCCGCCCTGGAGCGGGCGGTCCGTGCCCAGAGCGGCATCCATCCGGTGCTGAGCGCCGTCTTCGGCGAGCGGGACGGCGTGCCGTTCATGGACATCGACCCGGGCCGGGCGCCGTCCTTCGAACGGGTCGACCTCACGGCCACCAAGCGCGCCGCCCAACTGGCCGGGCTGCGGGACTTGGTGAACCTCCCGTTCGACCTGGCGACGGGCCCGCTGGTCCGCGCGCACCTGGTCTCCCTCGCCGGGCGGCGGCGCCTGCTGCTGATCACCGCGCACCACATCCTGCTGGACGGCACGTCCACGGCGATCCTGATCCGCACGCTCAAGGAGGCCTACCAGGGCCGGGGGAGCCTGAGCCGCGCCGGCTACGGCGACTTCGTCGCCTGGGAGGAGGCGCTGCTCGCCGGCCCGCGCGCGCGGCAGCACCGGGACTACTGGCTGCGGGAGCTGGCAGGTCATCGACCGGCGCTCGCGCTGCCCTACGACCGGCCGTACGACCCCAAGCGGATGCCCCGCGTGGACGTGGCGACGGTCAAGCTGCCGCCGCCGCTGGCCGCCGCCCTGGCCGACGCGGCGCGCGAGCACCGGGTCAGCGTCGCCACCGTGCTGTTCGCGACGTACGTGCGGTTCCTGCACCGGCTGACCGGGCAGGACGACCTGGTCCTCGGCATGACGGCGGTCGCCCGCTACGAGGAGCGGTTCCAGGACGTCGTCGGCCAGTTCGCGAACTGCCTGCCGATCCGCTGCACGGCCGTCGGCGGCTTCCCCGAGCTGCTGAAGTCCCTTCAGCGCAAGGTGGTCGGCGGCATCGAGCACGGCGGCTACCCGCTGCTGGAGATCGCCCGGGCCGTGGGCGCGGACGACGAACCGCTGGTCCTGACCAACTTCCTGTTCCAGAACTTCGACGGCGCCGACCTGCTGACCAACGCGGCCCCGGCCGCGCCCGGGGAGTTGGACCTGCGGCTGTTCGACGACCTGCCCTACGCCGGGGAGTACGTCCTCTCCGCCGAGTCCTACCGGGACGGCGAGGGGTTCAAGGTCTTCCTCAAGTACGACGCGAACGTGTTCGACGAGGCCACCGCCCGGCGCATGACGGAGGAGTGGTACGCGGTCATCCGCAAGGAGCTGGGCCTGCGGTAGGCCGTTCCGCGGACCGCCCCCGAAACCCGGAAGCCGGGCCGCGACCGAGGTCGCGGCCCGGCTTCCGGGCGCTCGTTCGTCGAACGGGGCTGTCAGGCCAGGCTGGTGAGCACCGCCGGGTCGTACGGGACGGTCCGGGAGAGGTCGCCGCGCAGCGCCCTGGCGGCCCAGTCCGGATTGGCGAGCAGGGTGCGGCCGACGGCGACGAGGTCGAACTCGTCACGCTTGAGGCGGGCCAGCAGTTCGTCGATGCCGGTCACGCCGGCCCGGCTGGTGTAGCCCTGGGCGAACTCGCCCTCGCCGTACTGCTGGTCCAGGCCGACCGAGCCGACCGTCACGGCGGCCTTGCCGGTGAGCTTGCGCGCCCAGCCGGCCAGGTTGAGGTCGCTGCCGTCGAACTCGGGCTGCCAGTAGCGCCGGGTGGAGCCGTGGAACGCGTCGACCCCGGCGTCGGCCAGCGGGGTCAGCAGCTGCTCCAGCTCGGCCGGGCTCTGCGCGATGCGGGCCCCGTAGTTGCCGACCTTCCACTGGGAGAACCGGAAGAAGACCGGGAAGCCCGGGCTGACGACCGCGCGGACGGCCTGCACGATCTCGGCGCCGAAGCGGGCACGGGAGGCCGGGTCGCCGCCGTAGCGGTCGGTGCGCCGGTTGGTGCCGCCCCACAGGAAGTCGTCGATCAGGTAGCCGTGCGCGCCGTGCAGTTCGACGCCGTCGAACCCGAGCCGCTCGGCGGTCGCCGCGGCCTCGGCGAAGGCGGCGACCGTGTCGTCGACGTCCCGCTGGGTCATGGCCCGCCCGGCCGGGGCGCCGTCCAGGCCGATCCCGGACGGGCCTTCGGCGGGCGGCTCCGTCCCGGTGCGCACGACCCCGGTGTGCCAGAGCTGCGGGATGATCCGGCCGCCGGCCTCGTGCACCCGCCGCACCACGCGGGCCCAGCCGGCCAGCGCCTGTTCGCCGTGGAAGTGGGGCACGTGGTCGTACGCGCGGGCGGCGGCGCGGTCGACGTAGGTGCCCTCGGTGATGATCAGTCCGACCTGGTGGGCCGCCCGGCGGGCGTAGTACTCGGCCACCTCCTCGCCCGGCACGCCGCCGGGGGACTGCATCCTGGTCATCGGGGCCATCACGATGCGGTTGGGGACCGTCAGATCACCCACGACGAACGGCTCGTCCAAGCTGGACATGCTTTTCTCCCGAGTTCTCGGCACTCATGGTGTGAACATTCCGTGTGCGCCCTCTCCGTCGCTCCGGCGAATCGCCGCCGGGCCGCGCGGAATATGGTGTGGGCGGCCGCACATAGGTAACGCACGATTATCGACCCTGTTGATCGCGGCGTCCAGCGGGTGCCGTCGTCCGCCCTGCATTGCCTCAGGCGATGCAGGGCATCGACACAATCATGTTGACCGTGTCCGGGAGATCACGGATAGTGGTGCAGGTGGTTCCGCGTCGCCTTCTGGGTCGCAACTGGAGAATTGATTCCCTTGCCGACCAGTGCCGCGGAAAGGAATTTCCCAGGAACGAAAGGTGGCGGAACCCAGGGTGAGCGAGAGTCGCCTTACCGCGCAGATTTCCCACGACTTGGACGGCAAACGGGCCGTGGTCACCGGCGGCAGCCGGGGCATCGGCGCCGCGATCGTGCAGCACCTGCTCGACGCCGGCGCCACCGTCGTCACCTCCGCCCGCAACCCCACCGAACACACCCCGTCCGCGGCCAAGTTCATCCAGGCCGACCTCAGCTCGCCGGCCGGGGTGCGGGCGTTCGCCGACGCCGCGCTGGACTCCCTCGGCGGGGTGGACATCGTGGTCAACAACGCGGGCGGCTGCCGGGCCTTCCAGACCGCGCTGGAAATCGAGAACGACTGGCAGTACACGGTCGACATCAATTTCCTGGCCGCCGTCCGGCTCAACGCCGCACTCGTGCCGGCCATGCGCGCGGCCGGCGGCGGGGTGATCGTGCACCTCTCCTCCATCGCGACCATTTCCTCCTACCCGATGATCCTGCACTACGCCGCCGCGAAATCCGCGCTGGAGGTGTACAGCAAGGGCCTCGCGGTCGAGTTGGCGCCGGACGGAATCCGGGTCGTCGCGATCTCCCCGGGAAACGTGATGACTCCTGGGGCGGATGAGGCGCGCGAGAAGATCGTCGACTATCTCGGCATGGAATCGGAGGGGGACTGGGCCGACGAGGTCCCGCTCGGGCGGATCGGCCAGACCGAGGACATCGCCGAGGCGGTCGGCTTCCTGGTCTCCCGGCGCGCCTCGTGGATCACCGGCAGCAACCTCGTCATCGACGGCGGCAAGAGCGCGTCCCTGTGACCGCCCGCCAGGACTGGAAGGACTGACACGATGACCGCGACAGAAGAAGGGCCGCGGGCCTATCCGTTCGGTCCGGCCGAGCAGCTCGACGTGGACCCGAAGCTGGCCGAGGCCTGCGGCGAGCAGCCGGTGCTGCGGGTGAGCCTGCCCTACGGCGGCGACGCCTGGCTGGTCACCCGCCACGCCGACGTCAGGACGGTGCTGGCCGACCCCCGGTTCAGCCGGGCCGCCGCCGCGGGCGAGGACGTGCCCCGCATCGTCTCGGCCGGCCTGCCCCGCACCTCGATGCTGAGCATGGACCCGCCGGAGCACAGCCGGCTGAGGCGCAGGGTCGCCAACCCCTTCACCGTGCGCCGGGTCGAGGCGATGCGCCCGCGCGCCCAGCAGATCGTCGACGGGCTGCTCGACACCATGATCGCCACGGGCTCGCCCGCCGACCTGACCCAGATGCTCACCTGGCCGTTGCCGATCACGATGATCTGCGAACTGCTCGGCGTGCCCGTCGAGGACCGCGACCGGTTCAACGCCTGGGTGGACGGCCTGCTGATGCTCTCCGACCCGGCCCGCTCCGCACGGGACCGCGGGCACCTCAACGAGTACCTCGCCGGGCTGGTCGCCGAGCGCCGCGTCGAGCCCACCAGCGACCTGCTCGGCGAACTGGTCGCCGTGGAGGACGAGGAGAACCGGCTCACCGAGGAGGAGTTGGTCAGCCTCGGGGTCAGCCTGCTGTCCGCCGGCCAGGAGGCCACCGCCAACCAGATCGGCAACTTCGTCTACACGCTGCTGACCAGGCCCGAGCTGTGGCACGAGCTCGTCGCCGATCCCGGCCTGATCCCCGACGCGGTCGAGGAACTCTCCCGGATCATCCCGATCAGCGCCACCGCCGGCTTCACCCGGATCGCCACCGAGGACGTCGAACTGGGCGGGCAGACCGTCCGGGCCGGCGACGCGGTGGTCACCGAATTCTCCCTGGCCAACCGGGACCCGGAGGTGTTCGACCGCCCCGAGGAGATCGACTTCCGCCGGAAGAACATCCCGCACGTCACCTTCGGACACGGCATCCACCACTGCCTCGGCGCGGCCCTGGCCAGGATGGAACTGCGCGTCGTGCTGGACACCCTGGTGCGCCGCCTGCCCGGCCTGCACCTCGCCGTGCCGGCCGACCAGGTGACCTGGCGGACGGAACGGCTCATCCGCGGAGCGGACGCGCTGCCGGTCGCCTGGTGAGACGCCGCCGGCCGGAACGACCGCCTGACGTCAGGGAGTCGGCGGTCGCTCCGGCCGGGCCCCAGCCCGCACTTCGACATCACCCGGACACTACGGGAGGACTCAGCATGGCCGAACCACCGGAGGCGATCACCGCGGCCGTGCGTGATCCGGGCAAGGGACTCGCCGAGGTCATGGCGGCCATCATGGAGGGCTACGCCGACCGGCCCGCCCTCGGCGAACGCGCGCGGGAGCCCGTGACCGGGCGCCTGCTACCCGGCTTCGAGACCGTCAGCTACCGCGAACTGTGGGCCCGGGTACGCGCCGTCGCCACCGAGTGGCACCACCACCCGGACCACCCGCTGAGCGCCGGCGACCGGCTCTGCATCCTGGGCTTCACCAGCACCGACTACGCCACGCTCGACCTCGCTTGCCTCCACGCGGGCGTGGTGGTCGTGCCGTTGCAGTCCAGCGCGCCGCTGTCCCAGCTGGCGCCGATCGTCGCGGAGACCGAGCCGCGCGCCCTCGCGGCGAGCATCGAGCGGCTGGACACCGCCGTCGAAGCCGTCCTCGGGGCGCCCTCGATCCGGCGCGTGATCGTGTTCGACTACCGCCCCGACATCGCCGAGCAGCGCGACGCCCTCGAATCCGCCCGGCGGCGCCTGGCCGGGGCCGGCCGCCCGGTGGCCGTCGACCCGCTGGCCGCCGTGGTCGAGGCCGGAGCCGGACTGCCGCCCGCGCCCCTGTTCGTCGCAGACCCGGGTGACGACCCGTTGGCGCTGCTCATCTACACCTCCGGCAGCACCGGCACCCCGAAGGGGGCCGTCTACCCCCAGCGGCTGGTCCGCACCGCGTGGAACGGCTTCAGCTACGGTGCGGAGGACGCACCCCCGGTCAGCGTCCACTACATGCCGCAGAGCCATCTCGCCGGCCACTGGGCGCTGATGGGCTCGCTCTCCCGGGGCGGCGTCGGCCACTTCACCGCCAGGAGCGACCTGTCCACCCTGCTCGACGACATCGCGCTGGTCCGCCCCACCGAGCTGACCATGGTCCCGCGCATCTGCGACCTGCTCTTCCAGCGGTACCGCAGCGAACTGGACCGGCGCTCCGGCGAACCCGGCGACGTCGACACGGCGGTCAAGACCGACCTGCGGCAGAACGTCCTGGGCGGGCGCGTCACCAAGGCCTTCTGCGGCACCGCCCCGCTCTCCGCCGAGGTGGCGGCCTTCGTCGAGTCCTGCCTGGGCTTCCACCTGTACACCGGCTACGGCTCCACCGAGGCCGGCGGGGTGCTGCTCGACTCGGTGGTGCAGCGCCCGCCGGTGATCGACTACAAGCTGGTCGACGTCCCGGAACTCGGCTACTTCCGGACCGACTCGCCGCACCCGCGCGGGGAACTGCTGCTCAAGACCGCCACCGCCATCCCCGGCTACTACAAGCGGCCCGAACTCACCGCCGAGATCTTCGACGCGGACGGCTACTACCGGACCGGCGACATCATGGCCGAGACCGGGCCGGACCGGCTGGTCTACGTCGGCCGCACCAAGGACGTCCTGAAGCTCTCCCAGGGCGAGTTCGTGGCCGTCTCCCGCCTGGAGACCGCCTTCGTCGCCAGCCCGCTGATCCGGCAGATCTTCGTGTACGGCAACAGCGAGCGCGCCTACCCGCTCGCCGTGGTCGTCCCCGCCCCGGAGGCGCTGGCCAGGGCCGGCGGGGACGCCGAGTCGCTCAAACCGCTGCTCATCGAGTCGCTCCAGCGGATCGCCAAGGAGGCCGAGCTCAACTCCTACGAGATCCCGCGCGACGTCCTGATCGAGACCGAACCCTTCAGCGCCGCGAACGGCCTGCTCGCCGACAGCCACAAACCGCTGCGCCCCCGGCTCCGGGAGCGCTACGGCGAGGCCCTGGAACGGCTCTACGCCGAACTCGCCGACGGGCAGGAGCGCCGGCTGCGCGACCTGCGCCGGGCCGGGCCGGACCGGCCGGTGCTGGAGACGGTCGGCCGGGCCGCCCAGGCGCTGCTGGGCTGCGCGGGCGCCGAGCTGAGCGCCGACGCGCACTTCACCGACCTGGGCGGGGACTCGCTGTCCGCGCTGTCCTTCGCCGCCCTCATGACGGAGATCTTCCGGGTCGAGGTCCCGGTCGGGGTGGTGATCAGCCCGGCCAACGACCTGGCAGGGGTTGCGGGTTACATCGAGGAGCGGCGCCGCACCGGCGCCGCGCGGCCCACCGTCGCCTCCGTCCACGGCGAGCACGCCGTCGAGGCCCGCGCCGGCGACCTCACCCTGGACAGGTTCCTCGACGCGGCGACGCTCGCCGCCGCCCCGACGCTGCCCCGCCCCGACGGCGCCGTCCGCACCGTCCTGCTCACCGGGGCCACCGGCTTCCTCGGCCGCTTCCTGTGCCTGGAGTGGCTGGAACGGCTGGCGCCCGCGGGCGGCAGGCTGGTCTGCGTGGTCCGTGGCGCCGACGCGGCCGTCGCGGCGAAGCGGCTGGAGGCCGCCTTCGACAGCGGTGACGCCGAACTACTCCGGCGGTACCGGGAGTTGGCTGACGGGACGTTGGAGGTGCTGGCGGGCGACATCGGCGAGCAGCGGCTGGGCCTGGCCGAGGACACCTGGCAGCGGCTGGCCGACACCGTGGACCTGATCGTCCACCCGGCCGCCCTGGTCAACCACGTGCTGCCCTACGACCAGCTGTTCGGGCCCAACGTCGTCGGCACGGCCGAACTGATCCGGCTGGCGCTCACCACCCGGCTCAAGCCCGTCACCTACGTGTCCACCGTCGCCGTGGTGGCCGGCGCCGCGGCCCTCGACGAGGACGGGGACATCCGCGTCACCAGCCCGGTGCGCCACCTCGCCCGGGGCACCGGCAACGGAGGCGCGCATGGATCCGAGCACGAGGACGGGCACGACGACGCGCACGGGTACGGCGACTACGCGCACGGGTACGCGACCAGCAAATGGGCCGGCGAGGTGCTGCTCCGCGAGGCCCACGACCTGTGCGGACTGCCGGTCGTCACCCTGCGTTCGGACATGATCCTCGCGCACGGCAGGTACCGGGGGCAGCTGAACGTGCCCGACGTGTTCACCCGCCTGCTGCTCAGCCTGCTCGCCACCGGCATCGCCCCGGGCTCCTTCTACCGGGGCGGCGGGCGCGCCCACTACGACGGCCTGCCGGTCGACTTCACCGCCGAGGCCGTCACCGCGCTGGGCGCGCGGGCCACCGAGGGCTACCGGACCTTCAACGCGCTGAACCCGCACGACGACGGCGTCAGCCTGGACACCTTCGTCGACTGGCTGATCGAGGCCGGCCACCCGATCCGGCGGATCGACGACTACGACGACTGGCTCGCCCGGATCACCACCGGGCTGCGCGCCCTCCCGGAGAAGCAGCGCCAGCACTCGCTGCTGCCCCTGCTGCGCGCCTTCGCGCGGCCCGGGGAAGGCGTCCCCGGGTCGGCGATCCCCGCCGCCGGGTTCCGGTCCGCCGTGCGGGCCGCCAAGGTCGGCGCCGACCAGGACATCCCGCACCTGTCGGCGGCCCTCGTCCGCAAGTACGTCACCGACCTGCGCCACCTCGGCCTGCTTCCCCACTGACCGCAGCACCGCACCACCATCCCCGCATTCGACCCGACGGACACAGGAGTTCGGCATGGCACAGAGCATCGGCGAGACGGTCATCTCGGGTCTGCGGCTGCTGGAGGCGAACGACTTCGCCGGCTTCCGGGCGCTGTGCACCGAGAAGGCCACCGTGTGGCAGAACGACGGCAAGGACGAGCAGGCGATCGACGAGCGGCTCGTGCACTTCAAGGCCTTCGCCGCCGGTGTCGAGTCGCTGCGGTTCGAGGTCCTCCGCCAGTTCGAGAAGCCGGACGAGGTGCTCCAGCAGCACGTCATCCACCTGCTGTCGGCCGAGGGGGTCGTCCAGGAGGTCCCGACCGTCGTCTACTTCCGGTTCGAGGGCGGCCTGATCGACCGGATCGAGGAGTGCCTCTACACCGTGCCGAAGGCCGGCACGGCCTGACCGCCCGCCTTCCTGAACCCGAACCGTCAGGCGGGCGCTGCGGCGCGGGAGTCCCGGAGGCTGCGGCGCGCGGCGGCGGTGACGAGCAGGACCCAGAGCAGGCTGAGGCCGCCCAGGGCGTAGACGCCGCCGTGCAGGAAGGCGAGGTCCAGGTCCGTGCCGGCCGGCGGGGCCCAGCCGTCGGGGTCGACGAGGACGGTGGTGGTGGTGCCGGCGGAGGACGACCCGGAGCAGCCCGAGCCCTGGAACTCCGGGTGCGGCAGCGGCTTCCCGTCCGCGCGGCGGATCGCGCAGGACCAACTGGTCCGGCCGCTGCGGTCCTTCGAGCTGTGGGCCTCGGTGACGACGACCTCGGTCCGCTCCCCGCGGTGCGCGAGCACCTCCGCCCGGATGGTGGTGGGTGGCAGGGCCAGCAGCAGGACCCCCAGCAGGACGCCGGGCCAGAGCACCCAGCCGGCGGCCCGGACCACCATCAGCCCGCCCAGCGAGGTGATGAGCACCAGCACGGCGAGGATCGTGAACAGGGCGGAGTAGTCCGGGTCCACAGCGAGCGCCATCAGGCCGACGAGCAGCAGCGGGGCGAGCACCGCGACCAGGCCCGCCGCCCGGCGGATGGTGCGGGGCGCGAGCGGGTTGTCCTTCCGGGGTCTCCGCTTGGCGGTCTTCGGCCGCTGGGCGGCGGCCGCCGCGCTCAGTGGTCTCTTCTGCTTCTTCCTGCCCTGTGCCATGTGGCCCCCCGTTCGGTGCTGCGTCGGACTGCTCGCGACAGTCTGACCTGCGGTGCGGAGGTGCGGAAGACCGGGGCCGCGAGCCGTCACGGCCGGCCGGGTCGGGCCGGTCAGACCCGCCCGAGTCCGGCCTGCTCCAGGTCGAGGTCGCGCTGGAGGCGGCGCAGGGTGGTGTCGCTGATGAGGTGTTCCTCGTAGAGGCGGTGCAGCCGGGTGTTCTGCACGGTGATGACCTCGTGCCGGAGTTGACGGTAGGCGGCGTCGGCGGTGATGCCGTCGGGGGTCTCGGGGGTGCGGTCGAGGCGGGCGGCGAGGCCGCGCCGGACCCGGTCGATCGCGGTGTCGGGCATGACCTCCAGGGCGGCGAGGTGGTCGACGTGGTCGAGGGCGGCGCGGTTGAGGGCGTCGCGGGCGTCGTCCTCCTCGCGGGCGGTGTGCTCGGGCTCCAGGGCGAGCCCGGAACGGTGGACCACGGCGGCGAGGGTCAGGCCCTGCACGACCAGGGTGAGGACGACCACCGCCGTGGTCAGCACCAGGACGAGCGGGCGCCCGGGTATCCGGTTGCCGTCCGCGGTGAGCAGCGGGATGGACAGGGCCGCCGCCAGCGGCATGACGCCCCGGGTGCCGGCCCAGGTGACGACCCCGGCGACCCGCCAGGACAGCCGGCCGCGGGCGGGCTTGACCCCGCGGGTCAGCGGCAGCGTCCACAGCACCCGGACGGCGATCAGCACGGCCGCCAGCGCGAGCGCCTGGAGCGGCCACCAGCCGGTGCCGGCCGGCAGGTCCCGGACCAGGGCGGGCAGTTGCAGGCCGACGATGCTGAACACGACGCTCTCCAGCAGGAACACCACCACCGCGGAGACGGCGTGCAGCTGGAGCCGGATGCGGGCGTCGGTGAGGCGGTGGCCGGAGCGGCCGAGCAGGACGCCGGCGACCACGACCGAGGTCACCCCGGAGGTGTGCGCGGACTCCGCGAGCACGTACGCCGCGTACGGGGTGACCAGGGCTATCACGGTCTCCAGGACGGGGTCGGCGGTGCGGCGCCGGATCAGCCACACCAGGCCGGCCACGGCGGCGCCGACCAGGCTGCCGCCCCCGCCGAGCAGCAGGAGCTCGCCGCCCGCCGCAGGCAGGTCAACCGTGCCGCCCACGGCCACGGCGACGCCGACGGCGACCTTGAACAGCACCAGCGAGGTGGCGTCGTTGAACAGGCTCTCGGCCTGCACGAGCACCTGGACGCGCCCCGGCAGCGCCAGCCGGCGGCCGAGCGCGGTGACGGCCACCGGGTCGGTGCTGGACAGGACGGCCCCCAGCACGAACGCCATCGCGGGCGGGAGCCCGGCGACGGCGACGGCGACGAAGCCCACGGCGGCGGCGGAGGCGAAGACCAGGCCGAAGGAGAGGATCGTCACCGGGCGCCACACCGCGCGCAGATCACGCAACGACAGTTCCTCGGCGGAGGAGTAGAGCAGGGGTGGGAGCACCACCAGGGCGATGGCCTGCGGCGGTACGTGCAGCGCGGGCACACCCGGGACCATCGCGACCGCGAGGCCGACCAGGACCAGCAGGGAGGGCGCGGGCACCCGCAACCGCCGGGCGAAGGTGGCCACGCTCGTGGCCAGAACCACCAGAACCAGAACGATCCCCACGGCGTGCATCTGCGGAAACGACCCATCACGACGATCGGGGTCGCCGCCGCCCGAGCGCTGCGGTCGTCCCCCGAGCCGACCAGACTTCCCGGCACACCGTCAATCATCTTATCGGGTCGTTTGCGCGGGACGGCAGGGTGCCCGGCAGGTCGTGCCCCTCAGCGGCGCCCGAGCAGCCTCGCCAGGAAGCCGCCGCTCTTGCGCTTCGTCCGGTCGCAGGCGCAGCGGCCGGACTCGGGCACCCCGGCGAGTACCTGGTCGACGTGCATGCCGCACCCCGCGTAGCTTGCCTTGCCGCACGTCCGGCAGGTGGTTCGTCGACACATCGCGCTGCTCCTCACGTCGCACCCCCGGATGGGGTGCCGGTCCTCCCAATATACCCCCGTGGGTATTTTTGTGGCGCGGGGGCGGCCCGGGACCCGGACCCCGTCGTGCCCGGACCCGTCGTGCCCGGCCGGACAGCCCCGGCCGGCCCGGGGCCCCGGACCGACCGTAGTCCCGGATCAGCAGCGTCCCCCGCCGAGCATGATCCGTGCGACCAGCTCCTGCCGGCTGCCCGCCCCGGTCTTGCTGAACACCGACTTCAGGTGGTCCTGCACCGTGTACGGCGTCATCGCGAG
>NZ_JBIUYQ010000043.1:0-44601 GCF_044744605.1 Kitasatospora sp. NPDC087271 | reverse complement strand
TGACTTTTGGCACGCTGTTGAGTTCTCAAGGAACGGACACTTCCTTCGGACCGCCTTCCAGCGGGCCCTCCGGGCGCTTCGTTCTTTCGTGTTTCCAGCTTATCAGATCCTCGCGGCCGTTCTTACCGGCTTCGTTTCTCCGAATTCCCGCTGGCGGGATTTCCTTCGAACTTCGCTCCGAAGCTTATCAAAGCTTTCGATGTGCTCAGTCCGCGGGATTTTGCTTCGTCGAAGGATGTGCATTCATAAAATGCGCTCACCTCGATTTGGCGGTGTCGTAGACACTAACGCCCGGGACTGACCGTTGTCCAGTCTGTCCCAACCGTTCAAACCTACTAGCCCACCCTCACCACGTCAATGGTTTGGTCGGGATGCGAGAAGACTACCAGGTCAGAGGCATGTGGATCACCTCGCCTCAGGCCGCGACGGGTTGCAGATCCGCCCGATCGGCCGCGTCCAGATCACCGACTTCGCCGGCCTCGGCGGCCTTTCGGCCCCACACCAGCGCGTAGAGGAGGAATGCCGCCTCGGCCAGCACTCCGATCGAGATGCGTGCCCAGGTCGGCAGCCCGGAAGGGGTGACGAACGCTTCGAGCACACCGGAAACGGCCAGCACCGTGGCAAGGCCGATGGACATGCCGATGATGGAGCGGCCCTGTTCGGCCAGGGCCGTTCCACGGGTGCGCGGGCCGGGGTCGATGACCGTCCAGCCGAGGCGCAGACCGAGGCCGCCGGCCACGAACACCGCGGTCAGCTCCAGCAGGCCGTGCGGGATGAGCAGGCCGAGGAAGACGTCGAGTCGCCCGGCGGAGGCCATCAGCCCGACGCCGACACCGAGGTTGACCACGTTGGTCCACATCACCCAGAGCACCGGGAGACCCAGCGCGATCCCGAACAGCAGGCACTGCACGGCGATCCAGGCGTTGTTCGTCCAGACCTGCGCGGCGAACGAACTCGCCGGGCGGTCCGAGTAGTACGACTCGTACTGCCCGCCCGGGCGGGTCATCTCCCGCAGGTGATCCGGGGCGACGAGGCTGTTGCGGACCTCGGGGTGGGTGGCCATCCACCAGGCGAGCACCGCGGTGGCCAGCAGCGAGACGACCGCGACCGGCACCCACCAGCGGCGCGCGCGGTACAGCGCGGCCGGGAAGCTCACCGTGTAGTACCGGGCGACGTCGTGCCATCCGCTGCTGCGCGATCCGGTCACCGCGCTGCGGGCCCGCGAGACCAGGCCGGTCAGCCGGCTGAGCAGGGCAGGGTCCGGTGCGGCGGCCTGGACCTTGGCCAGGTGGCCGGTGGCGCGCTGGTACAGGGTGACCAGCTCGTCGGCCTCCTCTCCGCCGAGCCGGCGCCGTCGGGCGAGGGCGTCCAGCCGTGCCCACTCCCCCTGGTGGGTGGCGACGAAGACGTCCAGGTCCATTCGGCGGCTCCATGGTCGGCGGTGGGCGCGAGGGGCCCGGTCGCGGGCGGGGTGGACGGGCGGGTACGTACGGACACGCGCGGCCCAGCATGCCAGCAGCGGTGGGCCCCCCGACCGCCGGGATCTCACTTCCCGTGCGACCACCGGGCGCCGTATGTTTGCGGCTGCGGATCAGACTGCGGAGAGCAGGTCGTGGGGGCCGGTCCGGATGACGCCCCTCCCCTCGTCCGTGCCGCCCTCGGCGGCCTCCATGAGTGAGCTGTACGGCTCCACGAACGTGAACGGACAGGTGTCTTGAGCGACCTGGTGACGGGTGAGGCGGTCGTCCTCGACCTGCAGACGGCGAAGCTTCCCAGCCGGGCGCTGGCGATCACGCTGGACCTGCTCGTGGAGTTCGCCGCCCTGTTCCTGGTCTCGCTCACCCTGAGCGTCGCCCTGATCGGACTGGACGGTGCGGCGCTGGCGGCCACCCTGATCGGGCTGCTGGTGTTCTTCCTGGTGGCCGTGCCGGTGATGGTCGAGACCTTCACCCACGGGCGCTCGCTCGGCAAGGCCGCGCTCGGCCTGCGGGTGGTGCGCACCGACGGCGGACCGGTGCGGTTCCGGCACTCGCTGGTGCGCGGGCTGGTCGGCTTCATGGAGCTGGTCGCCATGACCGGCGTGCCGGCGGTGATCACCTCGGCCGTGAACGTGGACGGCAAGCGGCTGGGCGACATCTTCGCCGGGACGGTGGTCGTCCGCGAGCGCACCCCGGGCGGGGGGACGCCGCCGCTGCCGCCCGTGCACCCGCACCTGCTCCAGACGATGGGCCGGGAGCTGGTCGCGATGGACCTGTCCGCCGTGCCGGAGCCGCTCTGGCTGGCGATTCGCCAACTGCTTGGTCGCATAGGCCAGTTGGACCCCACGGTGGCGCTCCAGATGTCCACCCGGCTGGCCGGCGACCTGGCCGCCCGGACCGGTCATCCGGTGGCGCAGGGGCTGCACCCGGCGGCATACCTGGGCGCGGTGCTCACCGAGCGCCAGCGCCGGGAGTGGACGCGGGCCCAGGCCCAGTGGCAGCGGCAGCGGACCGCCGCCCCCGCACCCGCCGCGTGGCCGGCTCCCGCTCCCCAGCCGCCCACCGCGGACGGCGGGCCGCTGCGCGTCCTCGGCGTCCCGACGACGACCGCGGCAACGACCCCGCCGACGACCGCGGCCCCGGCCGCCCCCTCCTTCGAGAAGCCCGCCCCGCCCACCGCCGACCAGCCGTCCCCGACACCGGCCCCAGCCCCGACACCGGCCCCCGGCACCGGCTTCGCGCCGCCCGCCTAGGCTCACCGTGCCGTCGGGCCCGCCGCCCGACCCACTCAGCCCGGACCTACTCCCCGAACTGCGCCGGCCAGGCGTTCGGCGGCGACGCCAGCTCCTCCAGTTCGATCCCGTCGGCCGCCAGCACCACGTCCCCCGCGAGGTGCACGACCTGCTGCTCGCCGGTCTCCAGGTCCGCGACCTGGTACCGCTCGACCAGCAGCGGCCCGGAGTCGGTCTGGTGCGTGTCGACACCCTCCAGCAGCCACCCCTGGTCGAAGGTGCGCGGCGCCAGCACCGGTTCGGTGAAGGCGACCAGCCGCACCCGTGCACTCGCCCCCTCCCGCAGCCGCAGCAGCCGGGCGGTGGCGACCAGGAAGGCCGGCGAGCCGCCGGTGAACCCGTGCGCCCGGTCGTGCCCCTCCACGCTGTGCTCGCCGCCCGGGTCCGCCGCGTCCGTCCGGACCCAGGCGACGCCGTCCACCGCGCCGCCGCGCACCTGCCAGCCACCGGCCCGCAGCTCCATCCGCAGCGGGCGGGCCCGCGAGTCCAGGGTGAGGTCGACGCTGCCGATCACCCGCCCGTCCGGCGCGTAGGTCTTGGAGACGTACCGCCAGCCGGCCGCCCCGGGGGCGCAGCTGAAGCGCTCCTCCCCGAGCAGCACGCGGTCGTGACCCAGAGGAGTCATGGCTGTATGGAGCGAGTACCGGCCGTTGGGCATGCCCGAAAGCCTACGTGCGCACTTCGCATGCAACGTTCGGGGCGGGTGCCCGCATTAGGGGGGTGGACGGCGCGCACGAGCGCCGACGGTACGCGGGAGAAGGGGGGCGCAGATGGCGAAGCAGGCACGCGACGAGGAGTTCACGGAGTACGTGGCTTCCAGGAGCGGCTGGCTGCGCAAGGTCGCCTATCTGCTGTGCGGGGACTGGCACCGCGCGGACGACCTGGTCCAGGAGACCATCACCAAGCTGTACGTGAACTGGTCGCGGGCAGGCCGCATGGAGAACCTGGACGGCTACGCCCGCAGGGTGCTGGTCAACACCTTCCTGGCCGAGCAGCGCACCTCCTGGTGGCGACGGACCAGCCGGCCGGGCACCGACCTCGACACCGAGTCCGTACCCGTCGACCTCGACGCCTCGCTGGACCTGCGCCACGCCCTGGCGACGCTGCCGGCCCGCCAAGGGCGGCCGGCCTACTGGCTGGTCGACTCGGGTGGTACGGCCGCCCCGACGCTGCGCTGGCTGACCCCCGACGGCCGGTGGGCGGAGATCAGCGGAAACGGTGGCGGCCGCCTCGAAAACCTCTCCCGGGAGGTTCTGCTCAGGGTCGCGGCCGATGTCCGGTACGGCCACTGGGACGTCCCGCTGCCGGTGCGGTTCACCGGCCTGCCCGAGACGTTCAAGGCCACCGACGTCTCGCTCTGGCGGCCGGACACGGACGGCGTCGGCGCCTGGAGCCTGTGGCTGATGTTCCAGGTCGAGGGGAAGAACGTCTCGGTCACCCTGCGGCCGATCGGGCCGCGCCCGGTCCACACCAGCACGGACGGCTCGCCCTACACCGACCCGCACCCGCCCTTGGAGTCCGTCCAGAACGGGGTGGAGATCTCCATCGGCACCGGAGCCGGCGATCCGCCCTCCCTGGAGCAGCTCGGCGGCCTCCCCTGGATGCTCGCCCACACCGAGGCCCTCGGCCCGGACGCCACCGACTGGACCACCGACGTCATCGCGCCCTGAACCGCCGACGGCCGACCGAACGCGCCGGTGGCCGGCACCCCTGCGCAGGGGTGCCGGCCACCGGCGTACGGCTCACCGCATCAGTAGCGGTACTGCTCCGCCTTGTACGGGCCCTCGACCGGGACGCCGATGTAGTCGGCCTGCTCCTGGCTCAGGGTGGTCAGCTTCACGCCGAGCGCGTCGAGGTGCAGCCGGGCGACCTTCTCGTCCAGGTGCTTGGGCAGCACGTAGACGCCGATCGGGTACTGCTCGGTCTTCGTGAACAGCTCGATCTGGGCGATCGTCTGGTTCGCGAAGGAGTTGGACATCACGAACGACGGGTGGCCGGTCGCGTTGCCCAGGTTCAGCAGGCGGCCCTCGGAGAGGACGATGATGGTGCGTCCGTCGGCCTTGCGCCACTCGTGGACCTGCGGCTTGACCTCGGTCTTCACCACGCCGGGCAGCTGCGCCAGGCCGGCCATGTCGATCTCGTTGTCGAAGTGGCCGATGTTGCCGACGATGGCCTGGTGCTTCATCCGGGCCATGTGGGAGGCCATGATGATGTCCTTGTTGCCCGTGGTCGTGATGAAGATGTCGGCCGTCTCGACGACGTCCTCCAGGGTGGCGACCTGGTAGCCGTCCATCGCCGCCTGGAGCGCGCAGATCGGGTCGATCTCGGTGACGATGACGCGGGCGCCCTGGCCGCGCAGCGACTCGGCGCAGCCCTTGCCGACGTCGCCGTAGCCGCAGACGACGGCGACCTTGCCGCCGATCAGGACGTCGGTGGCGCGGTTGATGCCGTCGATGAGCGAGTGGCGGCAGCCGTACTTGTTGTCGAACTTCGACTTGGTGACCGAGTCGTTGACGTTGATCGCCGGGAACAGCAGCTGGCCGTCACGGTGCATCTCGTACAGGCGGTGGACACCGGTGGTGGTCTCCTCGGTCACGCCCTTGATGGTGGCGGCGACCTCGGTCCACTTGTTCGGGGAGTCCTTGAGGGTGCGGTTGAGCAGCTCCAGGATGATCCGGAACTCGTCGTTGTCCGCGGTGGACGGGTCCGGCGCGGCACCGGCCTTCTCGAACTCGACGCCCTTGTGGATCAGCAGGGTGGCGTCGCCGCCGTCGTCCAGGATCATGTTCGGGGTCTTGCCCTCGGGCCAGGTCAGGGCCTGCTCGGTGCACCACCAGTACTCGTCCAGGGTCTCGCCCTTCCAGGCGAAGACCGGCACGCCCTGCGGGTTCTCCGGGGTGCCCTCCGGGCCGACCGCGATGGCGGCGGCCGCGTGGTCCTGGGTGGAGAAGATGTTGCAGGAGCACCAGCGGACCTCGGCGCCCAGGGCGGTCAGGGTCTCGATGAGGACGGCGGTCTGCACGGTCATGTGCAGCGAGCCGGTGATGCGGGCGCCGGTCAGCGGCTTCGACTCGGCGTACTCGGCGCGGATCGACATCAGGCCGGGCATCTCGTGCTCGGCCAGCTGGATCTCCTTGCGGCCGAACGGCGCCAGGGAAAGGTCGGCGACCTTGAAGTCACCGGTGGTGTCGGTCGACATGCGTCTGCTCCTCGCTGATGGGGTGGGCGTGGCCAAGGTCCTGTGTGTGCGGTCGCAGCGGGGGCGGGGCCGTACGGGTGCACGGCTACGCCGGGGCGGCCGGATCCGTGGTGGTGGACCGGTTCCCTGCTGCGCAGCACAAACCGTCGGAGGACCTCTCTCCCTCGACCGGGGCACACCCCACAGGGGCGGACCGCCGATCAACCGCCATCAGCAGCGACGTTCTGGCTCTGGTGACGAATCTACACCGGCGGCCCCACCGGCCGTCCGCCGATGAGCGATTTCGGCCTCGGACCGGACGGGTCCTCAAGCGGATCCCAGCCAGCCCCGGCCGGCGGCGGCCGGCGGCGGTCAGTGCGAGGCGCCGGGCCCGGGCCCGCCGGGGGTGGCCGCCGGGTCCTCGCCCGCGGCGGCCTTCTCGGTGCTGTAGACGTCGGGCTCCAGGTAGATCGCCCGCGCGATCGGGACGGCGGCCCGGACCCGCTCCTCCGCCGCGTCGATCGCCCGCGCGACGCGGGCCGCGCTGTCCTCCGCGTTGACGGCGATCTTGGCGGCGACCAGCAGTTCCTCCGGCCCCAGGTGCAGGGTGCGCATGTGGATCACGCCGGTGACGGCCTCGCCGTCCACCAGCGCCTCGCGGATCCGGCGCACCGAATCCCGGTCGGCGGACTCGCCGAGCAGCAGCGACTTGGTCTCCAGGGCGAGCACCACCGCGATCAGCACCAGCAGGACGCCGATGCCCAGGGTGCCGACACCGTCCCAGACGCCGTCACCGGTGACCACGGTGAGCGAGACGCCGAGCAGCGCGAGCACCAGGCCGATCAGCGCGCCGGCGTCCTCCAGCAGCACCACCGGCAGCTCCGGGGCCTTGGCGGTGCGGATGAACTGCACCCAGCCCTGGCCGCCCTTGGCCTTCGCCGACTCGCGCATCGCGGTGAGGAAGGACCAGCCCTCCATCGCGACGGCGAAGATCAGCACGCCGACCGCCCAGCCCCAGGAGTCCAGCTTCTCCGGGTGGTTGACCTTGTGCCAGCCCTCGTAGATCGCGAACAGGCCGCCGACGCTGAAGAGGACGATCGCCACCAGGAAGCCGTAGACGTAGCGCTCGCGGCCGTACCCGAACGGGTGCTCCTCGTCCGCCGCCCGGCGCGCCCGCTTGCCGCCGATCAGCAGCAGCACCTGGTTGCCCGAGTCGGCGACCGAGTGCACGCCCTCGGCCAGCATCGACGAGGAGCCGGTGAAGCCGAAGGCGGTGAACTTGGCCGCCGCGATCGCCAGGTTCGCGGACAGTGCCGCGACCAGTGCCTTGGTGCCGCCTTCTGTACTCATGCTCCGGGTCCCTCCGCCGCAATGGCTGGTCGCGCTGCTCCGTCGAGCGCTTACCGTACCGGCCGTGCGACGCCGGCTCAGGACTGCGCGGCGGCGAGCCCGAGGTAGACGGCGGCGAAGTCGGTCAGCGCGACCAGGTCGGCGAGCGCGTGCAGCGGGTCCGGCCGGGTGGTCGCGTACTCGGTCAGCCGGACGTCGTGGGCGCCGGCCAGCCGGTGCGCGCGGGTGACGCCGAAGCTGCGCGGGCCCGCGTCGTCCTCCGGCACCTCGGCCGGCCCGTCCGCCTCGTCGGCCGCGCCGCCGGGCTGGGCCCCGGGCCGACCGCCGGGCGCCCCCGGGACGTGCCGCAGCAGCAGGACCTGGAGGTGCAGCGGATCCGGCTCGTCGACCCGGTCGCGGAAGAAGTCGTCCGGGTCCGCGCCCGCGCCCAACTGGCCGGTGAACATGCCGCGGTGGGCGGTGAGCACCTGCGGCAGCGGCCCGGCCAGCGCCGGGCGGCCGGCCCGTTCGGCGAGCTGGGCGGCGAAGCGGGTGACGACGGCCCCGGCGATCGGGCCCTCGGCCCACAGCAGCGGGACCGTCCCGGCCAGCCGGGCGGCCAGGCCCTTGGCCGGGTTAGTGTACGCGGCGGCGTCGGGGCGGCAGCGGACGGCGGTCGCGTCCAGCAGGTCGGCGACGGCCGGCAGCGCGTCGTACGGCAGCTGGGTGATGCCGATCTTCTGGGCGAGCGCGAGCAGCGGGGTGAGGTGGGACCACAGCGCGGCCGGGTCCTCGGCGGGGAGGTCCGGCTCGGCGGCCGGGCGGGCGGGCGCCTCGTCCTCGGGCAGCGCGGAGGCCACGTACGGCAGCGGCAGCGCGCGCACCTGCAACGCGGCCTCGGCCAGCGGGCTGCCCACCGGGGCGGTGACCGCGATCGCGCAGCCGCGCGCGTAGGCCTGCTCGGCGAGGCTGACCAGGCCCGGTTCGCCGCCGTCGGCGGAGCTGACCACCAGGAGGTCCAGCGGGCCGGCCCAGCCGGGCAGTTGCCAGCCGAGCCCGGCGGTGAAGGCGGGCGGCGCGCCGGCCCGGTCGGCGCGCGGGGCGGCCGCCTCGGTCGGCGGCAGCGTGGTGATCAGGCCGGCGCTGCCGGCCAGCGCGGTCAGGATCTCGCCCGCCGTCAGGGCGCTGCCGTGGCCCGCGACCAGGACGGCGCGCGGGCGGCCGTCCGGGCGCAGCCGGTCCAGGCCGGCCGCGTCGGCCAGCCGCAGCGCGGTGCGGACCCGCGCGCCGGCGCCGGCCAGGGCCAGCAGGGCGCGGTCGCGGTCGGCGCGCTGCAGGGCGGCCGGGTCGTCGAGCAGGGTGTCGTCGAGCATGCGGCGGGCCTCCGGCTGCTGTCCTGTGCGCGCTGGGCTGACGGGGTGGGGGCTTCGCCCCAAGGATCAGGCCGGGCGGCGGGCCTCGTCCACCAGCAGGACCGGAATGCCGTCCCGCACCGGGTACGCGAGGCCGCAGTCCGCGCCGGTGCAGAGCAGCTCGGGCTGCTCCTCGGTGCCGCCCTCGGTGAGCGCGGCCCGGCACTGCGGGCAGACCAGGATCTCCAGCAGGAAGGATTCGAGCTTCATGGGGCTCTCCAAAAGTCGGGGGGTGGCACGGCGGTGCCCCGGCCGATAGGCAACCCTACCGGCCGGGGCACAGCGGGCCTCGGTCAGGCGCGGACGATGGCGAGCACGCCGTCGCGCAGCTCGGCCATCTTCGCCGGGTCCTTGGCCTCGGCGTTCAGGCGCAGCAGCGGCTCGGTGTTGGAGGCGCGCAGGTTGAACCACCAGTCCGGGCCGGCCACGGTGAGGCCGTCCAGCTCGTCGACGGTGGTGCCCTCCAGGCCGGCGTAGGCGGCGCGGACGGCGGCGGTGCTGGCGGCCTGGTCGGCGACGGTGCTGTTGATCTCGCCGGAGGCGGCGTAGCGGTCGTACTCGGCGGTGAGCGCGGACAGCGTGCCGGGCTGCCCGCCGAGCGCGGCCAGCACGTGCAGCGCGGCCAGCATGCCGGTGTCGGCGCGCCAGAAGTCGCGGAAGTAGTAGTGCGCGGAGTGCTCGCCGCCGAAGACGGCGTCGGTGACGGCCATCTCCTGCTTGATGAAGGAGTGGCCGACCCGGGTGCGCACCGGGTTGGCGCCGAGCTCGCGGACCACCTCGGGGACGGTCCAGGAGGTGATCAGGTTGTGGATGACGGTCGGCTCGGCCTCGCCGGCGGCCTGGGCGCGGGCGATCTCGCGGGCGGCGACCAGGGCGGTGATGGCGGACGGGGAGACCGGCTCGCCGCGCTCGTCGACGACGAAGCAGCGGTCGGCGTCGCCGTCGAAGGCCAGACCGAGGTCGGCGCCGACCTCGCGGACCCTGGCCTGGAGGTCGACGATGTTCTTCGGGTCGAGCGGGTTGGCCTCGTGGTTGGGGAAGGTCCCGTCCAGCTCGAAGTACATCGGGACGAGTTCGATCGGCAGGCCGTCGAAGACGGTCGGCACGGTGTGGCCGCCCATGCCGTTGCCCGCGTCCACGACGACCTTGAGCGGGCGGATCGCGGTGAGGTCGACCAGGCCCAGCAGGTGGTCGGCGTAGCCGCGCAGGGTGTCCTGCTCGGACAGCGCGCCCGGCTTGACGTCCTTGGCCGGGACGGTGACGGTGTCGTCCTCGCCCGTCCAGGACTCGACCAGCTCGCGGATCTCGGCGAGGCCGGTGTCCTGGCCGACCGGGGCGGCGCCGGCCCGGCACAGCTTGATGCCGTTGTACTGGGCCGGGTTGTGGCTGGCGGTGAACATCGCGCCGGGCAGGTCGAGCTTGCCGCTGGCGTAGTAGAGCTGGTCGGTCGAGCAGAGGCCGATCTGGACGACGTCGGCGCCGTAGGCGGCGGCGCCCTCGGCGAACGCCCGGGTGAGCGACGGGGAGGAGGGGCGCATGTCGTGGCCGACGACGATCGCGGACGCGCCGGTGACCTGCACGAACGCGGCGCCGAAGGCCCGGGACAGGTGCTCGTCCCACTGGTCCGGGACGACGCCTCGGACGTCGTAGGCCTTCACGAGCTGCTTGAGGTCGCGCACTGCGGCTCCACCCTGGTCTCTGTACTGGTCGGTGTGCGTGTGATCGGCGGCTGGCCGCCCACGGTCACGATACGTCGGGGTCACCGCCCGTTCGGTCGACGGTCCGCGGTGACGGTAGACGGGCAGCGTACCCAAGTCGGACGAACGCCCGGTGCGGGCCCGGGCGGGGTACGGCGTCGGCTGCGCGGCGTCAGTTGTCCGGCGAGCGCAGGACGCGCAGGTGGCCGCGGCGGCCGCCCTCGGTGGACTCGCCCTCGGACCCGCGGCCCTGACGGGGGGTCTGCGGCCGGGCGGCCTCGCGGACGGCGTTGGCGAGGGCCTCCAGGTCGTCGCTGCTGCGGCGCAGCGGCCCGGCCTCGGCGGCCAGCCGGACGACCTCCCAGCCGCGCGGGGCGGTGAGGCGCTCGGCGTGCTCGGCGCACAGGTCGTAGCAGTGCGGCTCGGCGTAGGTGGCGAGCGGGCCCAGGACGGCGGTGGAGTCCGCGTAGACGTACGTCAGCGTCGCGACGGCCGGCCGGCCGCACGCGGTCCGCGAACAACGACGTACAGAGCTCACGAAGGTGGACGGTACCGCACTCCTCGCCGGGGAGCGAAGACCGCCTGTCCGGCGGGTGTGCCGTGTCGCGGTCCGCACGCCGGTCCGCGCCCCGCCGCCCCGGGCGTTTCCCCGTCGGAGTAGTCCACTTCCGACCGTCCAAGGACTACCCTCGGCAGTGATATGGACAGCTCTGCACCGCAGTCATCGACGGGACCCTCGCGCCGTCCCCGGCATCGCGACCGGCACGGCAGGGGGCTGCGCGGCCCGCTGGCGCCGCCCCAGGTGCCGATCTCGCTCACCCGTTCCGAACTGTTCGACGACTACGTGCGCGAATCGGTGGAGCGTCTTGAACGGCGCTGGCCGCAGTTGATCGAAGTGGAGTTCGCCGTCCAGGAGGTGCCGCTGCACGAGCCCGACGCGGCCGACGGCGAGGACGGCGTGCCGCTGGGGCGGGTGTTGCCGGGCAAGCAGGGGCGCAAGAGCCAGATCGTGGTGTACCGGCGGCCGGTGGAGATCCGGGCGAAGACCCGGGAGGACCGCGCGGCGCTGGTGCACGAGATCCTGATCGAGCAGGTGGCGGAGCTGCTGGGGCTGTCCCCGGACGCCATCGACCCGCGCTACGACGAGGACTGAGCACGCGGACGGGGCGGTACCCGGGCCTGCCGGGTACCGCCCCGTCCGACCGGTCAGCGCAGGACGACGCCCGGATCCTGGCCGGCCCGCGGGACCCTGACGGTGCTGTGGTCGTCGCGCAGCGACTGGATGGTGAACATCGGCACGTCCTTGGCGGGCAGCGAGAGCATCCGGGCGGCCATCACCGGGCCGCCGGAGACGGTCTCGACGGTGAGCGCGAAGCTGCCGTTCAGCCCGCCGGGCTCGGGCGCCGGGAGGGCGACCGTGCCGCCGGCCGGCAGCTGGACGTCCTTGCTCACCGGGGTGCCGCCGCCGCTGCCGGCCGAGGCGGTGACCCGGACGGTGGCGGCGTCGCCGGCGGAGGTCAGGAACAGCGTGGACGCGCCGGCCCGGTTGTCGGCCACCGTGGCGCGGGCGCCGACCGGGCCGGTGCCGGTGAGCCAGGCGGCGTCGCTCTTGCCGCCGCCCCCGGCCCGGTCGACCCGCAGGCCGGCCACGACCGGGGTCGGGTGCTTGTCGTCGGTGGGCGACAGCCGCAGCCCGGCGACCTCGTCGCGGGTGACCTTGCCGAGGTCGACGGCGGCCACCATGCCCGCCTTGATGTGGATGGACTCGTTGCCGGCCGGGGTGAACCAGCCGTTCTTGCCGGACAGCTGGATCTTCAGGTCGGCGTCGTCCTCCGGCGGCGCCCAGACCACCAGGTGGGCGGCGGAGGTGTCGGCGGGCAGGCCGGGCAGCACCTGGGTGGCCGCCGGCTCGGCCGAGGCCGGGATCCAGTCGGCGCCCTTGCCGCCGTCGGCGGCGTGCAGCGCGGCGCCGACCCGCCCGCTGCGGGCGACCACGTGCACGGCGAGGTCGTTGACCGCGCCCTTGCTGATCGTCGGCAGCAGCACGGACTGGGAGCTGCCGGGGGCGACGGTGATGCCGTTGGCGGCGTCGTTCTCGATCAGGCCCTTGTCGCCGTACAGCTTGATGTCGACCACGGCGGCGGAGGACTCGGTGTTCACCAGGCTGACGTAGTCGACCCGGTCGCCGGCCGTGCTGGCCCCGGCGAACCAGAAGCTGGTCCCCGCGGGGGTGCAGGTGAGGCCGGACAGGCCGAGGCCGCGCTGCTCGGTGACCACGGTGGTCTGGGTGACGGTGAAGCCGGGGGCGAGGGCGCCGGTGGCGACGGCCCCGGTGCCGGGCGCGGTGTCGCCGTTGGCGGCCGGGCCGGTGGCCGGGGTGCCGGGCTTGGCCAGGGTCAGCCGGGCGTCGGCGGGCGCGGCGCCCTTGTCCGGGGCGGCCGGGGCGGCCGGGGCGGCCGAGCCGGACGGCGCGGCGGGGGCGCCGGCCGCCGGGGCGGAGGGCGCGGTGGTCGGCGGGGTCGCGGGCGCGGCGGCGTCGGAGAGCCAGCCGGCCCCGCCGGTGGCGCCGCCCGTCCCGGGCGGGGTGTAGGCGGTGAGCGTGGTCGAGCCGGTCAGGCCCTGGAGCGGCTGCGGGCAGACCGCCGCCGTCCGCTCGACCTGCGCGGTGGTCGGGGCGACGCCACCGTCCGCCTTGGCGGGGGAGGCCGGCGGGCGCGTCTCGGCGATCCCGAACACCGCCGCGAGCACGACGGCCGCGGCCAGCAGGGACTGCGTGGTCCTGGTGCCCCCGGACCGCCCGGCCGGCCGGGCGGAGGCCGCGGGCTCCGGCGCCTGGGCCGGAGCGTGCCCGGACTTCCCGGCCTCGGCGGCCTCGGCGGCCTCCGTCGGCTCGACGGCCTCGGGCGCGGACTTCTTCCTGAATGCGGGCTTCTTCATCGCGGGTCAGCTCCCCGATCCGTGCTGGTGCGGGTACCGGCCCGTGCCGTTGGGGTCGTTCGGGTCGTTGGGGTCGTAGTAGGGCCCGGCCTGCGGCTGCCCCGG
Organism: Kitasatospora sp. NPDC087271; assembly: GCF_044744605.1. Taxonomy (NCBI): domain Bacteria; kingdom Bacillati; phylum Actinomycetota; class Actinomycetes; order Kitasatosporales; family Streptomycetaceae; genus Kitasatospora; species Kitasatospora sp. NPDC087271. The sequence goes on along the minus strand of NZ_JBIUYQ010000043.1, from coordinate 31,173 downwards.
CACCCACGGCTGCTGGTGCTCCGTCTGCTGGTAGGGCTGCTGCTCGTAGCCGTACTGCTGCTCCTGCGGGTACGGCTGCTGCTCGTAGCCCTGCTGCGGGTACGCCTGCGGCTGGTAGCCCTCGTAGCCCTGGCCGTCGTACCCCTGGCCGCCGTACGGCGCGGCCACCGGCTGCTGGGCCGCGTACTGGTCGTAGCTGTACGGGTCGGCCTGCTGGTACGTCTGGTACGGGTCGGTGTACGGCTCGGCCTCCTGGACGGCGGCGGCCGCCTGGACCGCTTCGGCCACCGGCTCGCCGGCGGGCTGCGCCGGGATCGCGCCCGGCGGGCCCTCGTACACCCCGCCGTCCTCGCCGCCCTCGCCGCGCTCGGCCATCCGGCGGGCCCGGCGGCTGCCGGGGGCGGGCGCCTGCGCCTGGGCCGCGGCGGCCAGCGCGGCGGCGGCCACCACCTCCTCGGGCAGGTCGTCGTCCTTGTGGCTGCGGCGTCCGGGCAGGGCCAGCACGAGGATGGTCAGGCCGAGCAGCACCTGGGCCCAGATCCAGCCGGTGTGCGCGAAGCCGTCCTCCCGGGTGACGGACAGCTTGCCGCCGCCGGCCGGGAGCTTGAAGCCCTGCGCCCAGCCGTCGACCGTGACGGACTCCAGCGCGGTGCCGCCCACGGTGGCCTTCCACTCGGGGGCGGCGGACTCGGCGAGCCGCAGCACCCGGCCTTCCGGGCCGGCCGGGACGGTGGCGGTGAGGTCGCGGGCCCCGGCCGGGACGACCACCGGGGCGGCGCCCGGGGCGGTGATCACCGCGCGGACGGCGGGGGCGCCGGTGACCTGCCAGAGCGCGGAGTCGCCGTCCTGGTTGGCCTTGACCAGGCCGGGGGTGGTGTCCAGGACGTCCTTGTAGGTGGCGATCACCGACTTCTGGACCAGCACGTAGGCGATGCCGTAGCCGGAGAGCGCACCGGCCTGGTCGGCGCCGGAACCGGCCAGCAGGCTGCCGACCATCTTGTTCAGGCCGTCCTGGGTGCCGGTCGCCGGGTCGACGGTGGACTCGGCCTGGCCGAGCGTCAGACCCGCGCCGCGGACCACGGTGTAGCGGACCGCGCCGCCGCCCGGGTCGCCGGTGACGACCAGGGTGCGGGACCGGTCGGTGGTGCCGGCCTCCTCCGCGATGAACGCGGGCACCTGGCCGGCCTGGGCCCGGTGCAGCGGCTTGCCGGCGCCGGTGAGCGCCCACCACAGGCCGGTGCCCAGCGGGGCCAGCACCGCGGCGGCCACCACCAGCGCGGCCACCGGCTGGCGCCAGCCGAAGGCGATCCCGGCCACGCGGGCGTTGGCGCCGTCGGCGCCGATCGCGGCGGCCGCCAGCAGGGCGATCCCGGCGATCAGCGAGGCCGGGCCGGCCCAGGCGGGCACCGCCGGGCCGCCGGAGGCCGGGGTGACGGAGGTGCCCGCCACCGCGACCGCGAAGACCAGGCCCGCACCGGCCGCACCCCAGGCGGCCAGCACCGCGCGGCGGCGGTCGGCGCGCAGCAGTGCGGCGAGCGCGGCGAGCACCACGCCGGCCGACAGCCAGACCGGCGGCACCCCGGCGCCGCCGGGGTTGACCAGCAGCAGGCCGGCCGCGCTCGCACCGGTGCCGTGCAGGCCGGGCAGGCCGGCCTCCAGCAGCAGCCACTGCGGGTGCGTCAGCACCGTCAGCGACCACGGCGCCAGCACCAGGACGGGCAGCGCGAGGATCACCAGGACGCGCAGGCCGAGCAGGCGCAGCGCGGCGCCGCCCGAGCCGAAGGCGCCGCCGCGGACCACCGCGACGACCAGCGTCGCCAGGCACAGCGGCAGGGCGAGCGCCCAGGTCAACGGCACGAAGGAGGTGGCCAGGGTGAGCAGCAGGACGGTCATCCAGACCGGCCGCCACCCCGGGCGGGCACCCTTGGCGGCGCTCTCGTCGCGGATGCCGAGACCGGCCGCGATCGCGGCGGCGCGGGCCAGCGGCGGCAGCAGCACGGCGAGGACGGCGGTGCCGATCCGGCCCTGGGCGAGCGCGCCGGTCGCGGCGGGCAGCAGCGCGTAGGCGGCGCTGGCCCAGGCCCGGACCAGCTTGGAGTCCAGCAGCGGCCGGGACACCAGGTAGGCGCTGACCGCCGACAGCGGCACGGTGAGCACGATCAGCAGGGTGAGCGCGAGGTCGGCGTGGTCGAACAGCACCCAGGACAGCACCGCGAGCACGCCGAGGTACGGCGGCGCGGCGGCGGTGGAGCCGGTGCCGATCGGATGCCAGGCGTCCGCGTACATCGACCAGAGGCCGCCGGCGCCGTCGGTGGCCGGCAGCAGGGCGCCGCCGAACAGCTCGCCGCTGCCGAACAGGCCGCGGCAGGCGATCAGGGCGAACACCAGCAGGGCCGCGAACAGCACCGGCGCCGGACGCCGGGCCAGCTTCTTGATCAGCGTGAACTGCTCGACGACCAGGTCCTCGTCGTCCTCGCCGCCCGGCCCGGCCTCGACCGAGCCGTGCCGGCCGGTGTCGTCCCCTCCCCCTATGCCGAGGGAGCCGATCACGCCCTCGACGGCGAGCCGGGCGGTGGCGCCGGGCGGCGGGAAGAGCGTGCGGTCGTCCAGGGCGTCGGCGGCCCGGGTGCGGGCGCGCTGCTTGCGCGCGGCCAGCAGCCGGGGGAAGCGGACGAGTTCGTGGCCGAGGCCGGTGAGCTCGTCGAAGGCCTGGCGCGGGTCCTTGCCGAGCAGGTTGGTGACGGCCCGCAGCAGGGTGCCGAGCACCAGCCGCAGCAGGACGTAGGGGAAGAGCGCGCCCTTGCAGTTGGCGAGCAGGGTGTAGACGGCGCCGGCCTTGTCCACCCGGTGCGGGTGGGCGGGGCCGCAGTCGATGGCGCGGCGCTCGCGGCTGGCCGCCTCGGCGTGCCGCAGCACGGCGTCGGGGGCGATCACCACGCGGTGGCCGGCGGCGTTGACCCGCCAGCAGAAGTCGGCGTCGTCGCGCATCAGCGGCAGCGCCTTGTCGAAGCCGCCGAGTTCCTCGAAGACGTCGCGGCGCACCAGCATGCCGGCGCTGGAGACGGCGAGCACCGGGCGGACCTGGTCGTGCTGGCCCTGGTCCTGCTCGCGGCGGTCGAGGCCGGTCCAGCGGCGGCCGGAGCGGGCGATGGTGACGCCGACCTCCAGCAACTGGCGGCGGTCGTACCAGCTGCGCAGCTTGGGGCCGACCACGGCGGCGCTGGGGGTGGAGTCGGCGACCTGGAGCAGCCGGCGCAGCGCGTCGGTCTGCGGCTCGCAGTCGTCGTGCAGCAGCCAGAGCCATTCGACGGGCTGTGTCTCGCGCGGGCCGCCGCGGCCGAGGTCGTCCTCCTGGGCGAGCGGGTCGCCGAAGTCGTCCCAGCCGCCGGTGACCGGGTCGTAGCCGGAGGGGTCGAGCCGGTACGGCAGGTCCTCCGGGCGCAGCGGCGGGCTGCTGAAGACGGCCTCGGCGACGGCGGTGCCGAAGCCGGCCCGGCGGCCGAGGAGCAGCGGGCCGCTCTCGGGCAGCCAGTCCGCGAGGGTGTCCGCCAGCAGTTGCGGAGAGTTGTCGGTGGAACCGGTGTCGACCGCGAGCACCCGCTGGACCTGGCGGTCCTGGCCGAGCAGGCCGGCGAGGGCCTGCGGCAGCCAGCGGGCCCCGTCGTGCGAGACGATCACCGCGGTGACCAGGTGGCGCGGGTAGGCGGGCGGCCTGGCAGCGGTGAAGCCGCTCTGGTGGCTGTAGACGGTCATCGAGTGCGCGGGCCTCAGTTCTCGGTGGACACAGCCGGTGAACGGCAACCGGATGGCGCACCACACTAACGGCTCCGGATGGCGGCTTCGTCCGCGGTGCCGGTGCGGGACCGGTGAAGAGCCGGCAGGGAACACGAAAGCGCCCCACCGCCGCGGTGAGGCGCCCGTACTGCCGTGTGGTTGTCGAAGGGTCAGCGGGGGTCGGCGGCCGCCCCGGTCAGACCGCGCTCTTCTTGAGCCGGCGGCGCTCGCGCTCGGAGAGGCCGCCCCAGATGCCGAACCGCTCGTCATTGGCGAGGGCGTACTCCAGGCATTCCGAACGGACCTCGCAGGCGAGGCAGACCTTCTTGGCCTCGCGCGTGGAGCCGCCCTTCTCGGGGAAGAAGGACTCGGGGTCGGTCTGGGCGCACAACGCGCGCTCCTGCCAACCGAGTTCCTCTTCCTCCTCCGTGATGCCGTCACCGATCAACAGCTCAAAGAGCTCGCTCATGTGGCGCGCCTCCTCTGCCCCTACTTGGCGTCCCCGTGGTTGCCGTTGCCTCGTGCGGCCGACGACACGAGTGAAATTACAGTTGCGTCACTCTGGCTCAGTCAAGCCGAGCTCTGGTATTGGGGCGAGGATTCACTCCCCGGCACCAAGCCGTTACGAATAGTGTACATATTCGGACACATTGGACCTTCGATCCGAAAGCCCCGAACGGCGTCGAACCAGCCACAACCATTCGGCGAGTGACGCTCGGTCACCATCACAGGCCGGTCATCGCCCTGCCTTCCCGGCGATCTTCCCATCGAAACATAGAGCGTGATTTATCACCCCATCCGGGCAACTTCTTGGCGTAACCCCCTCGAATGCCGCATCCCTGTGTTTGACACCGGCCCCACGGATGCGGTCTCCTTTCCCCTATGTCAGAGTTCGCCAGCCCCCGGAGCGGTTCCACGCTCCGCCGTGCCGCGAGCTCTTGTTGTCGCCTCTGTTCCTGCTGTATCTAGGCGCCCGCGTCCCACCGCGCGCCGCCCCCAGGAAGCACAGAGGCCGCCCGCGATTCCCGTCCCAGGACATCCCGGATCCGGCTGATCCCCGACGAACAGCCGCCACTCCGAGGACGACTCCCGTGCGTATGACCCGTATCCGCAAGCGGAACCGCGACCGCAACAAACTCGCCCGCCGAAGCCCCGCGCCCACCGCTCCCGCCGCGCCCGCCCGGGGCTGGACCGACGGCCTCAGCGACGTCTCCATCGCCGGTGACCCGCTCGCCTTCCCGCACCTGGCCCGCACCGACCTGCCCCGCCACCCCACCACCGTGGCCGGCCACGCCCGGCTGATCCGCGAGATCGCCGCCGACCGCGCCCGCTGGGAACCCCTGGTCCGCTACGACGCGCTCACCCGCTGGTACGCCCGGCTGGAGACCGGACCCGGCTACGAGGTCTGGCTGCTCAGCTGGCTGCCCGGCCAGAGCAGCGGCTTCCACGACCACGGCGAGTCCTCCGGCGTGATGACCGTCGTCCAGGGCGAGCTGATCGAACGCTCGCTCACCCGCGCCGGCGAGGGAGCCCGCACCCTGCGCCCCGGCGGGCAGCGGGTCTTCTCCTCCGGCTACCTCCACGAGGTGGTCAACGGCACGCTCGAACCCGCCGTCTCCATCCACCTCTACACCCCGGGCCTCACCGAGATGAACCAGTACGGCGGCACCGCCGTCCCCGAGCAGCACCCGCAGGCCCAGGCCGAGGCGCACTGAGCACCCGCCCACGTCAGCCCGGCCGTCGCACCCGCCGGCGGCCGGGCCGGCGACCGGGCTGACGACCGGGCTGACGGGCAGTCGGACCGTGGCAGGATGAACCCATGCGCATCGTGGCACTGGCAGGCGGAATCGGCGGAGCGCGCTTCCTGCGCGGACTCCTCGCGGCGGTCGGACCGCAGGACGAGATCACCGTCATCGGCAACACCGGCGACGACATCCACCTCTACGGCCTCAAGGTCTGTCCCGACCTCGACACCGTGATGTACACCCTCGGCGGCGGCATCCACGAGGAGCAGGGCTGGGGCCGCACCGACGAGACCTGGTCGATCAAGGCCGAGATGAAGGAGTACGGCGTCGGCCCCGAGTGGTTCGGGCTCGGCGACCGCGACTTCGCCACCCACCTCGTCCGCAGCCAGATGCTCACCGCCGGCTACAGCCTCAGCCAGGTCACCGAGGCGCTGTGCGTGCGCTGGAAGCCCGGCGTACGGCTGCTGCCGATGAGCGACGACCGGGTCGAGACCCACGTGCGGATCACCGACGAGCAGGGCACCCGGGCGATCCACTTCCAGGAGTACTGGGTCAGGCTGCACGCCGCCGTCGACGCCGAGGCGATCATCCCGGTCGGCGCCGACACCGCGAAGCCCGCGCCCGGCGTCCTGGAGGCCCTCGCCGCCGCCGACGTCATCCTCTTCCCGCCGTCCAACCCGGTCGTCTCCATCGGCACCATCCTCGCCGTCCCCGGCATCCGGGAGGCCGTCGCCGCCGCCCCCGCCCCCGTCGTCGGGCTCTCCCCGATCATCGGCGGCGCCCCGGTGCGCGGCATGGCCGACAAGGTGCTCGCCGCCGTCGGCGTCGAGGCCACCGCGGAGGCGGTCGCGCTGAACTACGGCGCCGCACTCATCGACGGCTGGCTCGTCGACACCGCCGACCAGGCCTCGGTCGCCGCCGTCGAAGCCGCCGGGATCGCCTGCCGGGCCGTCCCGCTGCTGATGACCGACGTCGAGGCCACCGCCGAGATGGCCCGGGCCGCCCTCGCCCTCGCCGAGCAGGTGCGCAAGTGAGCGGGCGCGGGCGCAACGGGGCGGGCGCATGAGCCTGCGGATCCTGCCGGTCGAGGGGCTGCCGGAGATCGACGCCGGGACCGACCTCGCCGCGCTGCTCGCCAAGGCCGGCGAGTACCAGGACGGCGACATCCTGATCGTCACCTCGAAGATCGTCAGCAAGGCCGAGGGCCGGCTGCTGCACGCCGCCGACCGCGAGGCCGCGATCGAGGCCGAGACCGTCCGGGTGGTCGCCCGGCGCGGCCCCGCCCGGATCGTCGAGAACCGCAACGGCTTCGTCATGGCCGCCGCCGGCGTCGACGCCTCCAACACCGCCCCCGGCACCGTCCTGCTGCTGCCCGAGGACCCGGACGCCTCCGCCCGCGCCCTGCGCGGGCGGCTCCAGCAGCTCACCGGCCGCCGGCTCGCCGTCGTCGTCACCGACACCTTCGGCCGGCCCTGGCGCAACGGGCTCACCGACGTCGCCATCGGCGCCGCCGGGCTGTCCGTGCTGGAGGACCACCGCGGGCGCACCGACAGCCACGGCAACGAGCTGGCGCTCACCGTCACCGCCACCGCCGACGAACTCGCCGCCGCAGCCGACCTGGTGAAGGGCAAGACCAGCGGCGTGCCGGTCGCCGTCGTCCGCGGGCTCGGCCACCTCGTCACCGCCGAGGACGGCGACGGCACCCGGCCGCTGGTCCGCCCCGCCGCCGACGACATGTTCCGGCTCGGCACCTCCGAGGCGCTGCGCCGGGCCGTCACCCTGCGGCGCACCGTCCGCTCCTTCACCGACGCCCCGGTCGACCCCGGCGCCGTGCGCCGCGCCGTCGCCGCCGCCGTCACCGCGCCCGCCCCGCACCACACCACGCCGTGGCGGTTCGTCCTGCTGGAGACGGCGCGGGCCCGCACCCGGCTGCTCGACGCGATGCTCGCCGCCTGGCAGCGCGACCTGCGCGAACTCGACGGCTGGGACGACGCCCGGATCGCCCGCCGCACCGCCCGCGGCGACGTCCTGCGCGACGCGCCCTACCTGGTGGTGCCCTGCCTCGTCATGGACGGCTCGCACCACTACCCCGACCAGCGGCGCGCCGCCGCCGAACGGGAGATGTTCACCGTCGCCGCCGGCGCCGCCGTGCAGAACCTCCTGGTCGCCCTCACCGGCGAGGGCTACGGCTCCGCCTGGGTGTCGTCCACCATGTTCTGCCGCGACACCGTCCGCGCGGCCCTCGACCTCCCGGGCGGCTGGGACCCGATGGGCGCCATCGCCGTCGGCCGCCCCGCCGAACCCCCGCGCGAACGCCCGGAACGCGACGCCGACGCCTTCATCGAGGTGCGGTAGCGGTTCAGAGACCGCGATGGATCTCGCGGCGATTTCCAACGGCCACCACGAGGATCACCAACACGCCGTCGTGGATCTCGTAGGCCACGCGGTGGACGCCGACGCGGAGACGGTAGAGGCCGACGTGACCCGCCAGCTTCTCGGCATCCGGGCCATCGGCGTACGGGTCCTCGCCGAGAACGGTGAGTGCGGTGAGGATCCGCATCGCGTCGACCCGGCTGATGTCACGCAGCTGGCGCTTGGCGTGCGCGGTGAAGCGGAACGCGTACTTCACGCAGCGCCCCCGGACGGGTCCCTGGGCGAGTCGAACAGGTCGGCCAGGAGCTCGGCCATGGTCACGGTGGGATCGTTCCGGTGCTGCTCGGCCTCACGGGCGAGCAGTTCGTCGGCGGCATCCTCGATGGCGTCGAGGATCTCGATCGGCACGACCGCTCCGACCCGCTCGCCCTTCCGAGTGATCACGGTGATCTCGCCGGCCTCGGCCTGGTTGACCACCTGGGCGATGTTCGCACGCAGTTCCCGGATGCTCAGTGCGTCAGTCGTGCGTCGAGCGTACACATCGGTGTGTACACCGCACGGCGCTTCCGGCTCATCGCCGCCGGTGGTCGTTGGGGGTGAGGCGGGGGCCGTAGCGGGGGGCGTGGGGGGTGGTGGCCAGCAGGAGGCGGCAGAGGCGGTGGCGGTGCGGGCGGTAGGGCTCCAGCAGGGCGAGCATCTGGGCGTCGTCGCTGCGGGGGCGGCCGGCCAGGGCCCAGCCGACCAGGTTGGGCAGGTGGAAGTCGCCGACCGAGACCGCGTCCGGATCGCCGTTGCTGCGCTGCAGGGTCTCGGCGGCCGTCCAGGGGCCGATCCCCGGGACGGCGGTGAGCCGGGCGAAGGCCTCGGCGTGGTCCATCGCGGCGGCCTCCTCCAGCCGGGGCGCCAGCCGGACGGCGCGCATGACCGTCGCCGAGCGCTTCGGGTCCACCCCCGCGCGGTGCCACTCCCAGCTCGGCACCAGCGCCCACTCCCGGGCCGACGGCGCCACCCGCATGCCCTCGGCCGGGCCCGGCGCCGCGGTGCCGAAGTCCCGTAGCAGGGTGCGCCAGGCGCGGTAGGCCTCGTCGGTGGTCACCTTCTGTTCCAGGATCGCCGGGACGAGGGACTCCAGGACCAGCCCGGTGCGGGTGAGGCGGACCGCGGCGGTGCGGCGCTGGGCGTCCCGCAGCGGGCCGGGCGGCAGCACCAGGGCCTCCGGGTCGTCCTGCGCGCCCAGCAGCACCGGCAGCCGCTCCAACAGCCACGGCGCGCCCGGGCCCCAGGCGGTCGCCTCCACCTCGCCGGCGGCCGGGCGCGCCAGCACCCGCAGCGTGCCGATCCCGGCCGGGGTCCGGGACGCCCGCCAGAGCGCGCCGTCGCCGGTGATGCGGTACGCCGGGTCGGCGGGGCCCCGGCGCAGCGGCAGCAGCGTCCGGGCGACGTCCAGCGGGAAACCCGGCCGCCAGCGCCGTACCGACTCGCCCGTCACCGCCGCGCACCTCCTCCGCTGTCCGGCTCCACCGCCTTCGTCGACCATGGGGATATGAACGATACGCGGCTGCCGGAGCTGTCCTCCGGGGACGAGAGCGCGGTGCGGGCGCTGTACCACCGGGCGCTGGACGGGTGGAACCAGCGGGACGGTTCGGCCTTCGCCGGGCCGTTCGCCGAGGACGGGGAGGTGATCGGCTTCGACGGCACCCGGCACTGCGGGCGGTCGGTGATCGCCGCCGAACTGGGGCGGCTCTTCGCGGACCACGCGACGCCGGAGTACGTGGCCAGGGTGCGCCGGGTCCGCGCGCTGGGGCCCGGGGTGGCGCAGCTGGACGCCGTCGCGGGGCTGGTGCCGGACGCCGCGGAGGACCTGGACCCGGCGCTCAACGCGGTGCAGACGGTGATCGCGGTGAACGCCGGGGCGGGCTGGCGGATCGGACTGCTGCAGAACACGCCGGCGCGCTACGACCTCCGGCCGGACCTGGCGGCGGCGTTGACGGCGGAGCTGCGGGGGCTGGTCGGGCGGGGGCCCGGGCCGGCGTAGGGCGGTGCGGTGCGGCGCGTCAGGGGGCCTGGAGGTGGGCCGCGGCCGTGCGGAGGGCGGGGAGCCGGGCGTAGAGGGCGTTGCCGGGGCATTCGGTGTTGAAGGCGTCGCGGTGGCCGGAGACGGCGTCGAAGTCGACGACGGTGCCCTTGGGGTAGCGGCTGGCGTCGGAGGCGGAGGTGAGCTTGGTGCGGCCGTCGGCGGGGTGGCCGGCGAGGCCGAGCTTCCAGCCGGCGATGGCGGCCAGGCCGTCCAGGAGGGGCTGGGGCGGGGCGTCGCCGACGTAGGTGCCGATGGCGGCGACGCCGGCCGAGTCGGTGTTGAAGCCGAGGGTGTGGGCGCCGTGGACGGGCAGGTCGACGCCGCCGGCCCGGCCCTCGTAGACGGTGCCGCAACGGTCGACCAGGAAGTTGTAGCCAATGTCCCGCCAGCCGCTGCTCTGAACGTGGTACTGGTAGATCGACCTGATCACCCGGGGGGCGTCGGAGCAGGCGTAGTCGGTGGCGGTGGCGGTGTGGTGGATGAACACCTCGTGGACCGGGCCGGTGTACTCGAAGGTCCGGTCGCGCAGGGACTCGTCCGCGCCCCAGCCGGCCCGGGCGACGATGGCGGGGCGCGGGGCCTGGTGGCCGTCGGCGGGGCGGCTGGGCAGGACCCGGGCGGCGGGCGAGGGCGCGCCCTGGCCGGGGTCGACCAGGTCGAGCCGCAGGCCGGGCGGGGGCCCGGCGGGGCCGGGGCGCACCTCGACGGCGACGCCGTCGCTGCGACCCGTCCACAGCGGCGCGGTGGCGCCGCGCGGGGCACGGTCGGGGCCGTCCTCGGTGTCGGCCTCCAGGTCGTGCCAGTCGCCCCAGCGGCCGGTGGCCGCGTCCCGGGTGCGGACCCGGACGGCGCCGCCGGCCAGCGCGTCCGCCGGGCCGTCCCAGCCGACGCCGAGGAGTTCGAACGGCCGGGTGGTGCGCGGGGCCAGGGCGGGGCCGGGGCCGAGCGGCAGCGAGGTGACCGACCCGCCGCCGGCGGAGCCGCGGCGCCGGGCGCCGTCGGGGTCGGCCGGGCCGGCGGTGGCGGCGGGCTGGAGGAGCAGGGCGACGGTGCAGCCGGCGAGCACGGCGGCCGGGAGGGAAAGGCGCATAAACCGGATGGTGGCGGCAAATCGGGCCGCTCGCCACGCCGCCTCGCGCCCGGTCCGCCACCCCTCCCGACGGCCCACTCGAAGGCCGTAGGCTGGGGCGCACCATGACTGCGCATTTCGCTGCCGATGCCCGCACCCCCGTCGAACTGCTGCACGCATATCTGCGAGGCGGCACGCCCACGGTCGATCCCGCGGCCCCGCTGGTCACCTTCTACGACGACGCCACCGGCGAACGGGTGGAGCTGTCCGCCCGGACCTTCGACAACTGGGTGGCCAAGACGGCCAACCTCCTCCAGGACGAGTTGAACGCCGGCCCGGGCGACCGGGCCGTGCTGCTGCTCCCCGCCCACTGGCAGAGCGCCGTCTGGCTGCTGGCCTGCTGGTCGGTCGGGGTGACGGCGGTGCCCGGCGGCGACCCGGCCGACGCCGACCTGGTGGTCAGCGGTCCGGACGGACTGGCGGCCGCCCAGGCCTGCGAGGGCGAGCGGGTGGCCCTGGCCCTGCGCCCGCTCGGCGGACGCTTCCCGCAGCGCCCCGACGGCTTCCTCGACTACGCCGCCGAGGTGCCCGGCCAGGGCGACCGCTTCGCGCCGTACTCGCCCGTCGCCCCGGACGGCCACGCGCTGGAGACCGCCGTGGACGGGCTGCCGCTGAAGCTGACCGGCGAGCAGACCGTCGCGCTGGCCCGGGAGGGGGCCGCCCGGCTCGGGCTCAAGCCCGGCGACCGGGTGCTGTCCACCCTCTCGTTCGACGACTGGACCGGTCTGGAGGCCGGCCTGCTGGCGCCGCTGGCGGCCGGCGCCTCGGTGGTGCTGTGCCGCAACTCGCAGGGGCTCGAACCCGAGCAGTGGGAGAAGCGGACCGAATCCGAACGGGTGACACTGCGCCTCGGGTAACCCCCGGGTCGGACCGGGCGGGTAGGGATCCCTGCCATGGCCGAGGACGACACCGCGCACCCCCCGACCGACCCGCCCCCGACGGATGCGCACCCTTCCGAACCCGAACACCCGCGTCGGCGCCGGCGGTGGCTGATGATCACCGCCGGCGTCGTCGCGTTCCTGCTGGTCGCCACCGGGGCACTGCTCTGGATCGCCTACCGCAAGCTGGACGGCAACATCCGCACCGACTCGGCCACCGACCGGTTGCTCGCCCGGCTGGAGGCCGAGCGGCCGAGCCGGACCGCCGGGGCCAAGGGCTCCGAGAACATCCTGCTGATCGGCAGCGACGACCGCTCCGGCACCAACTCCTCGTACGGCGGCGAGCCGGGCACCCAGCGCTCGGACACCACGATCCTGCTGCACCTGGCCGCCGACCGGAAGCACGCGACGGCGGTCTCCCTCCCGCGCGACGTCATGGTCACCGTCCCCGTCTGCGAGAAGCCGGACGGCACCCGCAGCAAGGCCGGGCTGATGCAGTTCAACTGGGCGTTCGAGATGGGCGGCGCGGCCTGCTCGATCCGCACCGTCGAGCAGCTCAGCGGCATCCGGATCGACCACTACGTGATCCTCGACTTCAACGGCTTCAAGACGATGGTGAACGCGATCGGCGGGGTCGAGGTGTGCGTCCCGCAGGCGATCCACGACAAGGACGCCAGGCTCGACCTGCCCGCCGGGCGGCAGACCCTGCACGGCGAGCAGGCACTCGGCTACGTCCGGGCCCGGGAGAGCCTGGGCGACGGCAGCGACACCCAGCGGATGGGCCGTCAGCAGCAGTTCCTGGCCGCGCTGGTCCGCAAGGTGCAGTCGCAGGGCGTGCTGCTGAACCCGGCGCGGCTGTGGCCGGTGCTGGACGCGGCCACCTCCTCGGTCAAGGCGGACGGCGGGCTGTCCTCGCTCGGGGCGCTGTACGACCTCACCCAGGACCTGCGGGACATCCCCTCGGCGGATGTGGTGCTCCTGACCGCGCCGCGCCGCCCGTACCGGTACGACTCGGACCGGGACGAGTTCGTGCAGCCGCAGACCACCCAGCTGTTCACCGCGCTGCGGGACGACCGGTCGGTCGCCGTCCGGCCGCCCGGTTCGGCGCCGTCGCCGAGCGCCGTCGCCGGGGCCGGTGCCGGTGTCGGGGCCGGGGCGGGCGTCGGGGTCGGGGCGGGCGTCGGGGTCGGGGCGGGTGCGAGCCCGAGCCCGGTGGCGACGGGTGCAGGTACGGGCGCGGGGTCGGACGGGGCGGCCGGGGCCGCAGGAGCTGCGGGGGCTGCGGCGAAGGCGTCACCTTCGGCGGACGCCTCGCCCACCTTCGAGGGACGCACGGCCGACGTGGACGCCTGCGCACAGCACTGACCGCGGCTGCGCCGCAGGTCGGCACGGGTTTTCCGGAAATCCCGCACACCCAGGGGACTTTACCCGGCCATTACCTGAACATGGCGCAGATCACACCGGAAGGATTCCGCCGTTCGGCTCGTCTAGTGTGTCCGGATCGGCCCGCCGAACGGGCGAGCCGGAGCCGTGACCGGTCGGAGGTAGGGAACCCCCGTGCAGCAGGACAAACCGGAGGTCGATCCCGCCGACCAGTGGACGCGCGACCCGGAAACCGGCCAGTACCGCCTCGACCCGGCCGCCGGAATCCCCGGGCAGCGCCGCCGGACGGCCGAACGGAGAGCCGCCGAGGAGACGCCGGCCACCGAGTCCGGGACCGGGACCGCCGGCACCCCCGGGCCGGGCCGCCGCGACTCCCGGCGCCGGGCGGCCGCCGCCGCCAAGCGGACCCGGCGCCGCCGGGCGCTCAAGTGGACCGCCGGGGCCGGCGCCCTGGTGATGGTCGCGGGCTGCGGCGGGGCGTACTACCTGTACCAGCACTTCAACAGCAACCTGACCTCCGTCAAGGTCCAGCTGGGCAACGAGGAGGAGCGGCCCAAGGCCGCCGGGGACGCGCTCAACATCCTGGTGCTGGGCACCGACAGCCGGCAGGGCCTCGGCCGCGAGTACGGCGACGAGGGCAGCGCCGGGCACGCCGACACCACGCTGCTGTTCCACATCTCCAAGGACCGCTCCAACGCGACCGCGATCAGCATCCCGCGCGACCTGATGGTGCCGATCCCGGAGTGCCAGAGCAGCGACGGCAAGAAGATCCCCGGCTCCGCGCGGGATATGTTCAACAACAGCCTCGGCCAGGAGGGGCGCGACCCGGGCTGCACCTGGAAGACCGTCGAGAAGATGACCGGGATCCGGGTCGACCACTTCGTGCAGGTCAACTTCGAGGCGGTGAAGACGCTGTCCAGCGCCGTCGGCGGGGTCGAGGTCTGCGCGGCCAAGGACATCAACGACACGGACTCGCACCTGAAGATGAGCAAGGGCCGGCACGTGGTCCAGGGCGACGAGGCGCTGGCCTTCGTCCGCACCCGGCACGCCGTCGGCTTCGGGGGCGACCTCACCCGCATCCCGCTCCAGCAGCAGTTCATCAGCTCGATGATCCGCAAGATCAAGAGCGACGACACCCTGACCAGCCCGAGCAAGCTCTACAAGCTCGCCGACGCCGCCACCAAGGCGCTCACCGTGGACTCCGGGATCGGCAGCGTCGACAAGCTCAAGGACCTCGCGCTGGACCTCAGCAAGGTCGACACCAAGAACATCACCTTCGCCACCGTGCCGGTCCTGGACGACCCCAAGGACAAGGACCGGCTGGTGCTCAAGCAGCCGGACGCCGGGCAGCTGTTCTCGATGGTCGCGGGCGACCGCTCGCTGACCGAGACCGCCGCGCCCGCCGACGCCGCCACGGCCGCACCGGAGACCGCGGCGGCGGCCCCGACCGCCGCCGCCCCGACGGTGGACCCCAAGGACATCCGGGTGACGGTGCGCAACGGCAGCGGGACGCGCGGGCAGTCGGGGCCCACCGTGGACAAGCTCCGCAGCAAGGGCTTCGCCAAGGCCACGACCGCCCCCGACGCGCCCGTCACCGCGACCACCGCGGTGTCCTTCCCGGCCGGGCAGGACGCCGCGGCCGCCGCCCTGGCCGCCGCGCTCGGCCTGCCGGGCGACGCCGTCCGGCCGGACCCGAAGGCGGATCCGAAGGGCCCGCTGGTGCTGGTGCTGGGCAAGGACGTCCTCGCCGCTCCGGCGGCGGCCCCGACCGAGGCACCGAAGGACCTCCAGCGGGTGCAGGCGGACGACACCGACGCGTGCGCCAAGTAGGACGTGTGCGCCGAGTGGTCAGGCCCTACGCCGGCGCGAGGGTTCCGTCCGTCTCCCGGTAGTGCTCGCCGGTGCGGGGGCAGTGCCAGCGGCCGTCGCCGGCGGGCTCCAGCGGCTCGCCGGCGCGGCCGACCCAGCCGATCCGGCGGGCCGGGACGCCGGCGGCCAGGGCGAAGTCCGGGACGTCCCGGTGGACCACCGCGCCGGCCGCGACCAGCGCCCAGCGGCCGACCGTCACCCCGGCGACCAGGACCGCCCGGCCGCCGATCGAACAGCCCTGACGGAGCGTCACTCCTTCGGCGCACCAGTCCTGTTGACGCTTGGGCCGACCGTCCGGGGTCACCGCGCGGGGGTGGCGGTCGTTGGTGAGGACGGCCGCGGGGCCGATGAACACCCCGTCCTCGACCAGCGCGGGCTCGTACACCAGCGCGTGGTTCTGCAGTTTGACCCGGTCCCCGATCCGGACGCCCGGGCCGACGTAGGCGCCGCGGCCGATCACGCACTCGGTGCCGATCACCGCGTCCTCGCGGACCTGGGCGAGGTGCCAGACCGTCGTCCCCGCGCCGATGACGGCCCGTTCGTCGACGTCCGCGCTCGGCTCGATCCGGGCCGCGCCGGGCCCGCCCTCAACTGTCGCCATGCGCACCGACGATAGCGGCGCGGGCTCGACTCTGAGGGTTCGTCCGACAATTCGCGCGCCCGGCGGAAATTGTCGGACGAACCCTGCCGGGTCGGCGTCAGCTCGCCCTGGAGAGCACGTCCTTGGCGGCCGGTCCGACGCTGCCTATCACCCGGCGGGCCAGTGAGCGGGGCGAGGTGAGGAAGCCGAAGCCCCAGCTGAGGTGCATGGTGGCGAGCGCCACCGGCAGCATCGCCCTGGCCTTGAAGGACAGGCCGCGGCCGCCGACCAGCCCGCCGCCGAGGATGCCCAGCAGGTAGGCGCCGGGCACCGCGAGGAGGGCCGGGTGGACGGCGACGCCCAGCACCAGCCCGAGGGTGACGGCCAGCAGGGCGGTCGGCGGGGCCAGGTAGCGGAGGTTGACCGAGCCGCGGTGGTAGCGGGTGACCACCCGGCGCCAACGGCCGTAGTCCTTGTACTGCTTGGCCAGCGCCTTCACCGACGGCCGGGGCCGGTAGGTCACCTTGAGCTGCGGGGTGAACCAGACCAGCCCGCCGTCCTGGCGGATCCGGTAGTTGAGCTCCCAGTCCTGGGCGCGGATGAACTCCTCGTTGTAGCCGCCGAGCTTCTCCAGCACCTCGCGCCGGAACACCCCGAGGTAGACGGTGTCCGCCGGGCCGGCCAGGCCGCCGGTGTGGAAGGCGGCGTTGCCGACACCGATCTTGGAGGTCATCGCGGCGGCGACCGCGTTCTCCCACTCGGTCTCGCCCTCGGCGTGCATGATGCCGCCGACGTTGGCGGCGTCCATCTCGTCGAGCAGCCGGACCGCGGTGGTGATGTAGCCGGGGGTGAGCAGGCCGTGGCCGTCCACGCGCACCACTATCGGATGGCGCGAGCCGCGGATCGCGGCGTTCAGCCCCGCGGGGGTGCGACCGGTGGGATTCGGCACGGTCCGTACCCGCGGGTCCTCCGCCACCAGTTCGGCCGCGATCTCCGCGGTCCGGTCGGTGGACGGACCGAGGGCGATCACCACCTCCATCGGCCCGGGGTACTCCTGGTCCAGGATGCGCCGGACCGCCGTCCGCAGGTGTCGTTCCTCGTTGAGCACCGGCATGATCACGGAGACAGCCGGCAGCTCCTCAGCAGCCTTGGTGTTCATCGGGGCCAACCGTACCGGTGCGGACACGTCTCCGTCTTGTCCCGGTCCGGGCCGCTGCACGCAGCCCGCGACGCCCGGTTGGGCTCCTTGATCACGCCCACCGTACTCCGCTCCCCGTACGGGCCCGCAGCCGGGTCGGAACGGGCGGTTTCCGGAGGACGGGACGGAGCCCGGGAGGGCGCCCCCTGCGGGGTTCGGCGGTGGCCGCGCGGGTTCGGTGCAGGTTCGGCGCAGGTTCAGAGCAGGTGGTGAACGACGGTGAAGAGCGCGTAGCCGGCCAGCGACAACCGGTTCAGCAGGTGCTGCGGGCCGCCCAGCCGGTCCGGCAGCGACCGGTGCGGGCGCAGGTCCGGCCGGTGGGCGGCGGTCGCGACGGCCCGGGCCAGCTCCACCGGGTCGTAGCGGTCCCCGAAGTGTCCGGCCAGCCAGGCGGCCGGGCGGCTGCCGACGGTGACCTCCTCGCCCGAGCGCAGCTGGACGGTGAGCAGGTTGCGGTGGACCGCGGCCGCGTTGATCTCCTGCCACCGGAAGGTCCGGGTGCGCAGCGCGGTGGCCATCCGCAGGCCGTCCCGGTCGACGACCATCTGCCAGGAGAGGGTGCGGCCGCAGGCGAGGATCGCCACCGTGCCGGTCAGGAGCGGGTGCACCAGCCCGCCCCACCAGCCGCTCCTGCCGAGCAGCACGACGAGGCCCGCGAGCAGCAGTGCGGGCACCGGACCGGCCACCGCCCGCAGCGGCAGCGGCATCTCCCAGCGCCGGGCGGGCACCGGTTCGGCGTCCGGCCCGGCCGAGGGGGCGGCGGCCACCGTCTCGGCGGTCAGGGCGGCGACGGCCAGTTCCCGCTCCCGGTAGCCCTCGGTGCGCCGGCCCGGCCGCGGGGCCCGGGCGGCGGGGGCGACCACGGCCGCCACCCACCGCGGGTCGTGGTCCAGCAGTCCGGGGCGGACCAGGAGCTGCTGCTCCGGCCCGTCGGGCCCCCGGTACAGCACGGCCGGCACGCTCCGGCCGGCACGGGCGAGCCAGGCGGCGGCCTGCTCCGGGGTCAGCCGGTCGAAGACGTCCCCGAGCTCCTCCTCTTCCTCGTCGTAGGAGACCTCGAGATCGAGGTGGTCGGCGTCGTCGTCCTCGGTCTCCAGGTGTTCGGGCACCCAGGCCGGGCCCTCGCCGCCCGGGGCGCCGTAGCGGGCCCAGCGGTAGCGGTCGCCCTCGACCAGCCGCCAGAGCGCGGGGCCGTCCGGCGGGCCGTCCAGCGGCTGCACCAGCAGGTCGCCCCGGGCGTCGGCGCGGACCCGGACGGCGAGGGCGGGCGCGGAGCCCGCGAAGGAGGGCCGGGAGCGGCGGGCGTTCGCGGTGGCGGCCGAACCGAGCAGCAGCAATCCGGGCAGGGCGAGCAGGCCGCCGGCGGTCAGCGCGCCGGTGAGGTCATAGTCGTCGCCGGCGGCGCGGACGGCGGCGCCGTCCACCAGCAGCGGGACGGCCTCGCCGGGCTGCGGCGACCGGGCCCACCAGACGTCCAGCCGGGCGGTGCGTTCCGGGCCGCCGCCGGGAGGGTGGAAGCGGACGGTCAGGACGCCGTCCTGGTCGGTGTCGCCCGCGGTGCCGGTGACCTGGTCGGCCCGTTCGGCGCTCGCCTGCTGCCGGGCCTGCCCCCACAGCCCGTACAGCGGGAACGCCAGGGCGGCGGCGAGCAGCAGGCCGCCGAGCGCGCGGCGCAGCACCGGCGGGCCGTCGGGGTGGACGGGTGAGGGCGCTCCGGCGGCGGTCCAGGGGAAGGGGACGGGCGGGGCCATCAGTTCGTCGAGCTGCTGGCGGGCGCGGCGGCGGCCGAGCTCGGCGCCGATCAGCGCGGCGGAGAGCAGCAGGTGGACCAGGACGGCCGTCCAGCGGCCGAGCGGGGTGACCAGGCCGTGCGGGGCGTACCAGAGCACCGCGAGGACGGCCGGCGGGACCAGCGCCCGGCCGCGGAACCGGCCGGCCAGCAGGACCACTTCGGCGAGCACCGACCAGGCGGCCAGCGAGGAGCCCCAGGTGTCCCGGCAGACGCCCTGGACGTTGCAGTCGCCGGGGGTCGGCTCCACCGCGGTGGCCAGGATGACGAAGGCGGCCGGCAGCAGCGCCGGCCAGCGGCCGTCCAGGCGCCAGGCGGTGCGGGCGGCGCGCCAGCGGGTGGCAGCGGCGGCGGTGAGGGGCGCGGCGCTGGGCAGCGGCGGGGCGTCCGGGGTATCCGGGGCGAACATCGGACGATCATCTCAGTCGGCCGGGGGCGGCCCGTGCCGCAGGGGCCGGGTGCTGCCCGCACCCGGCCCCTGCCCCCCGTTTCCCCCCCTCGGCGGCCCCCCCACCGCCGGGTCCTGCGGCCCGCGCCGCCCGGCCGGTCCGTCGTGACGGCCGCGGTCGGTCCGTCGCGACGGCCCCGGTCAGTCCGTCGCGATGGCCGCGAGGACGTTCATCCGCCCGGCCCGGAAGGCCGGGACGAGGGCGGCGACCAGCCCGATCACCACCGAGGCGACCAGCGTCACCGCGAGCGTGGTGGTCGGGACGGAGAGCGTGGCCAGACCCTGGTCGCGCAGCACCCGCTGGGCGGTGACGCCCCAGGCCAGCCCGAGCCCGGTGCCCAGGACCGCGCCGAACACCGAGATCACCACGGCCTCCAGCCGGATCATCCGGCGCAGCTGGCGGCGGGAGAGCCCGATCGCCCGCAGCAGGCCGATCTCCCTGGTCCGCTCGACCACCGACAGCGCCAGGGTGTTGACCACCCCGAGCACGGCGACCGTGATGGAGAGGCCGACCAGGCCGTAGATCAGGTAGAGCAGGGTGTTGACCTGGGACTGCACGACCTCCTTGTAGCCGGCCTGGTCCTTGATGGTCAGCTGCGGGTACTCCTTGAGCGCGCCCTCCAGGGCGGTCAGCGTCTTCGCGACGTCGGCTCCGGAGGAGGCCTTGGCGAAGAACGTCCAGACCGGCGGCTGCTCGGCGGCGGGCACGGCCCTGGCCATGGTGTCGAAGTCGACGAAGGAGCCGTCGCCGAACAGCGAGCCCTTCGCGAACACGGCGCCCACCGGCAGCACCTGGGTGCGGCCCTTGCCGTAGGCGACGGTCACCTGGTCGCCGACCTTCAGGCCGTGGTCCTTCGCGAAGGCCTCGCCGATCCCCAGCTCG
This sequence comes from Kitasatospora sp. NPDC087271, assembly GCF_044744605.1. Classification (NCBI taxonomy): domain Bacteria; kingdom Bacillati; phylum Actinomycetota; class Actinomycetes; order Kitasatosporales; family Streptomycetaceae; genus Kitasatospora; species Kitasatospora sp. NPDC087271. The sequence continues at coordinate 11,047 of NZ_JBIUYQ010000043.1, read as the reverse complement.
CCCCGCCCGATCGCGTCCACCGAACCGGCGGTGACCGGGAGGTGGAAGTCGGTGCCGAAGAAGGCGGGCGGCGCGGCGGTGAGGTTGGTCTTCACGCTCCGGCCGTCCGGCAGCTGGAGCTTGGGGCCGAAGGACTTCTGGGTGGTGACGTGGTCGATGCCCGGGGTCCGGCGGACGGCGTCCAGCATCTCGGGGGTGATCGAGGTGCGGCCGCCCTGGACGATGTAGTCCGCGCCCACCGACCGGTCGATCTGCGCGTTGGCCGAGGTGACCGTCGAGGCGCTGAACACCGAGGAGCCGATCACCAGCGCCAGTCCGATCATCAGCGCGGCGGCGGTGGCCCCGGTACGACGCGGGTTGCGCATCGCGTTGCGCTGGGCGAGCCGGCCGGACGGGCCGAACAGCGCCGGCAGCAGCGCGCCCAGCACCCGCACCACGGCGGTGGCCAGCAGCGGGCCGAGCACCACGAAGCCGACCAGGGTGAGCAGCACGCCGAGACCCAGGTACTGACCGCCGGTGGCCGCCTTCTCCGCCTGCGCGGCCAGCACCAGCAGACCGCCGCCGCCCGCTGTCAGGACCAGGCCGACCACCGTGCGGACCAGGTTGGCGCGGCCCTCGGCCGGCGTGCCGTGGTCGCGCAGCGCGGCCATCGGCGCGATCCGGCTCGCCCGGCGGGCCGGGACCCAGGCCGCCACCAGGGTCACCACGATGCCCAGGGCGTACCCGGCGAGGAACACCGTCGGACCGATCTTCAGGTCGCCCGCGTCGAGCTTCATGCCGATCGCGTTCATCAGCTTGATCAGGCCGACCGCGATGCCCAGACCGGCCGCGACCCCGAGGGTCGAGCCGAGCACGCCGAGGATCAGCGCCTCGACCAGGACCGAGCGGTTCACCTGCCGGCGGCTGCCGCCGATGGCGCGCAGCAGGCCGATCTCCCGGGTGCGCTGGGCGACCAGCATCGAGAAGGTGTTGATGATCAGGAAGCAGCCGACGAACGCCGAGATGAGCGAGAAGCCGAGCATCGCGTTCTTCATGAAGCCGAGGCCGCTGCCGATGCTCTTGGTGTTCTCGTCCTTCTGCTCGGCCGCGGTCTTCACCTGGTAGCCGGCACCCAGCTTGGCCAGGGCGTCGGCCTTGAGCCGGTCGTTGCCCCGGCTGCCGTCGCCGAACGCCTCGACCGAGGTGTACGCCTGCTCGCCGAGCAGCACCTGCTGGGCGGTCGGGGTGTCCAGGAAGGCCAGCGCCGCACCGGGGTTGGTGGTGGTGAAGGAGGCGATGCCGGAGATCGTGAACTCGTGCCGGCCGTCGGCGTTGTCGACCCGGAGCTTGGCGCCGAGGCCGAGCCCGGCCTTCTTCGCGGTGTCCGCGTCCAGCACCAACTCGCCCGCGTTCCGCGGGGCGTGGCCCTGGGTGAGGTGCACCGCGCTGCGCGGGGTCTCGGTCCAGTTGCCGACCAGGGTCGGCGCGCCGGAGGTCGGGCCGACCAGCTTGTTGGTGGCCGGGTCGACCAGGGTCGCGTTCTCGACCATGACCTGGCCGACCGCCGACTTCACCCCCGGCACCGCGGCGACCTGCTGCGCGGCCGCCACCGGGACGGTCCGCGGCTTGTCGGAGGCCTGCTGGTCGTCGTCCTCGGCCGGCTTGGGCGGCTGGACGGAGACGTCGGAGGCGGTCGCGGCGAACAGCTTGTCGAAGGTGCTGGTCGCGGTGTCGGAGAAGACCAGGGTGCCGGAGACGAACGCGACCGACAGCATCACGGCGATCAGGGAGAGCACCATGCGGCCCTTGTGGGCGAAGAAGCTCCGCAGAGCGGTCTTGAGCAGCATCTGTCCCGTCCCGCCCGCTCAGCTGGTCCGCTTGCCGTCGAAACGGCGCATGCGTTCGAGGACGGAGTCGGCGGTGGGCGCGTGCATCTCGTCGACGATCACGCCGTCGGCGAGGAAGAGCACGCGGTCCGCGTAGCCCGCGGCGACCGGGTCGTGGGTCACCATCACGATGGTCTGGCCCAGTTCGTCGACCGAGCGGCGCAGGAAGGTGAGCACCTCGGCGCCGGCCCGGGAGTCCAGGTTGCCGGTGGGCTCGTCGCCGAAGATGATCTCGGGCCGGGCGGCCAGCGCCCGGGCCACCGCGACGCGCTGCTGCTGGCCGCCGGAGAGCTGCGCCGGGCGGTGCTTGAGCCGGCCGGCCAGGCCGACGGTCTCCACCACCTGGTCCAGCCAGGCCTGGTCCGGCCGGCGGCCGGCGATGTCCATCGGCAGCGTGATGTTCTCCAGCGCGGACAGCGTCGGGAGCAGGTTGAACGCCTGGAAGATGAAGCCGATCTTGTCCCGGCGCAGCCTGGTCAGCTGCTTGTCCTTGAGGCCGGTGATCTCGGTGTCGCCGATCCAGATCCGCCCGCCGCTGACCGTGTCCAGGCCGGCCAGGCAGTGCATCAGGGTCGACTTCCCGGAGCCCGACGGGCCCATGATCGCGGTGAAGCGGCCACGCTGGATGTCGACGTCCACCGCGTCGAGCGCGGTGACCCTGGTCTCGCCCGCGCCGTACGCCTTGCTGACCTGACGGGCCGCGGCGGCGACGGCGGGCGCGCCGCCGGGAAGCTGGGGGTCGTACACGGCTGTGGCTGCCGTCGTCACTGGAGTCTCCTAAGAAGTGGGCCCGACCGTCGACCCCGGCCGGCCCTCCGTGCGCGGGCATGCCGCAGGACGCGGGCATGGCGCGGGAAGGGTCGTCGACCGGGAGTTGACCCCACCCACCGGGCCCGGCGGGCGCCGGTTCCCGGGAGAACCTCGCCCCTCGTCGGCACGAGCGGGGACGTCCACAACGTTAGGAGCAACGGCGGGCGCTCTCGTCATCCGCCGGAATGAAGCCGTCCAACCAAGGATCTACGGGGCGCGACACCCCCTCCCCCTAAGGGGTGCCGCGCCCCGTCTCGGGGACGCCCCGTACGGGGCCCGGGCCCCGGTTCCTCAGCCGGTCAGCGCCGGTACGGCCAGCCGCTCCAGGGCCTGCGCGAAACCCTCCACGACCGGGGCCAGCAGGGCGTCGGTCTCGCGCTCGACCAGGGTCGTCCCGCCCTCCCCGGTGGTGATGTGGCGGTCGAGCACGAACCAGCCCTGGGTGATGTGGCCGGCGCCCATCGAGCTGAGCACCGGGCGCAGCGCGTAGTCCACCGCCAGCACGTGCGCGGGCGAGCCGCCGGTGGCCAGCGGCAGGACGGCCTTGCCGGCCAGCGCGTACTGCGGGAGCACGTCCAGCAGGGCCTTCAACAGGCCCGAGTAGGCGGCCTTGTAGACGGGGGTGCCGATCACGACGCCGTCCGCCCGGGCGAACAACTCGGTCACGGCGACGATCTCCGGGTGGTCGAAGTCGCCCGACAGCAGCGCGTGCGCGGGCAGGCTGCGCGCCTCGAACGGGACGACGTGGTGGCCGCGGGCCTCCAGCCCGGCGTCGACGTGGCGCAGCAGGCGGGTGGTGCGGGAGGTGGCGGACGGGGAGCCGGAAACGGACAGGACGGTGGCCATGGGGTTCACCTTTGGCTGGAAGCGGGGGCGGCGCCACGCGGCGCAGGAGGACCGCTGCGGGTCGGAGCCCTGGAAGGTGTTTCGACGTGCTCGGCGTGCTCGGCGTGCTCGGCGTGCTCGACGCGTTCGAGGTGAGGTGCTCGGCGCGGGTGGGGTGACGCCGAGGTGATCCGGTGGGCGCGCTTCAGCCGCGACAGAGCGAACAGGCCACACCACGCCGCAGGTCGACGTGCCGCCGACGCGTGAGTGCCCAACGCTGATCCATACCCGAAATGCAAACACGCTGCGTTCGAGCCGGTCAAGAATCGTTTCGCCAGTTGAACGGCGGGTGACGTGACGCGTGGTGACCGGGCTCACGTCGACCCGGCGCCCGCACCGCCCGTCCCCACCGTCGTACGGCCGCGCGGAAGTTGCGGCGGAACGATCCGACCCGTGCATCAAAACTGCTACAAGCGACCTGGTGGAGTACCCCGGGGGGAGTCAGCACGAGCGGGGTCGGGCATCCTCGACGACATGAACACGTGGCAGGAGGGCCGCCCGGGAGGCGGCGGGAACCCGTACCGAGACGGGAACCCGTATGGGGGCGGCGGCAACGGCGGCGCGTACGGGCGCGGCGGGGGCGGCGCGGCGGCCGAGCCGCCGTTGCCGTCGTCGATGAACCCGCGCGGGCCGGGTGCGCCCGCGCCACGACAGCCGGAGCCGTCCCGGCTCGGCGGCGTCCCGCCGCAGGGTCCGGGCGGGCAGCCCGGCGGCCGCCCCGGTGGGCCTGGGGGCCCCGGCGGTCCCGGCGGTCCCGGACGACCGGGTGGGCCCGGGGGCCCGGGCGGCGCCCAGCCGGGCGGTATACAGACCAAGCGGTGGCCGCGGCGCCGGATCGTCAAGTGGTCGGTCTTCGGCCTCCTGATCGCCGTCATGGTCACCGCCGTCTCGACCTGGTTCTGGGCCGACTCCAAGCTCAACCACGAGAACGTGCTCGCCGACTACCCCGGCCGCCCGCCGGCCGGCAAGGGCACCAACTGGCTGATCGTCGGCTCCGACAGCCGCCAGGGCCTCACCGACTCGGAACAGGACGACCTGCACACCGGTCACGACACCGAGGGCAAGCGCAGCGACTCGATGATGATCCTGCACGTCGGGGACAACGGGAACACCCTGATGAGCATCCCGCGCGACTCCTGGGTGCCGATCCCCGAGTACAAGAGCAGCAGCGGCAAGACCCTCAAGGGCACCACCTCGAAGATCAACTCGGCCTTCGGCAACGGCGGCGGCCGCCTCCTCGTCCAGACCGTCGAGCTGAACACCGGCATCCGCATCGACCACTACGCCGAGATCGGCTTCGCCGGCTTCGTCGGCATCGTCGACTCCATCGGCGGCGTCGAGATGCACATCGACCAGGACCTCAAGGACAAGGACTCCGGTCTCGACCTCAAGGCCGGCGACCAGACCCTCAGCGGCAAGCAGGCCCTCGCCTTCGTCCGCCAGCGCCACCAGATGGCCGACCAGGACCTCGGCCGGATGCGCAACCAGCAGAAGTTCCTCGGCGCCCTCGCCCACCAGGCGGCCTCCCCCGGCACCGTGCTGAACCCGTTCACCTTCTACCCGCTGGTCGACTCCGCCCTCGGCACCCTCATCGTCGACGACGACGCCGGCCTCACCGACCTCGGCTCGCTCTTCCTCGCCATGAAGGACGTCAACGGCGGCGGCGGCAAGACCCTGACCGTCCCGATCGGCAACCCGGACTACCGGACCAAGACCGGGGAGTCGGCGGTGCTGTGGGACGCCGCCAAGTCCAAGCAGGTCTTCGACGCCTTCAAGAACGACACCGCGGTACCGGACATCAAGTAGCCCGCCGTGACGTGAAGTGGCCACGCCGACACCATGGGTGGATGTCGGCCCGGGCCGCGGGCCGCGGTCGCCTAACCCGCCTGCGGGAGCAGGCCGGTGCCGCACTCGGGGAAGCGGACCAGCCACTCCCCCTCGCCGCCGGCGGCCTCGGTGGCGCCCGCGTAGCCGTAGTGGATCAGCCGCCCCTCGCCGCCCGCCAACCAGCGGGCGCCGGTCAGGTGCACGGTCAGGGCCGCCGGGCGGTGCGGGTCGGGCCGCTCCAGCACCAGCTCGTGCTCGGCCTCGCCCGGCCGGAAGGCCACCGCGGTCTCCGTGGCCGGCCGGCGCGGGCTGCCGCCCTCCCGGTACGTCCAGTACGCGGCCACCGTCACGGTGAGCGCGCCGTCCACGCCGCCGGTGCCCGGCCGCACGTACTCCTCGTCCGGCACCCAGCGCGAGTGGTGGCGGATCTCCTCCGGCCCCCAGCGCTCATCCCAGCGCACCCAGTAGCCCGCCACCCGCTTGACCGTCATGACCTCGCAGGCGACCCGCACCGCGATCCGCGCCGGATTGACCGGCTCGCACGAGGCCAGCGAGACCACCGTCACCTGCTCGTACGTCACCGCGCCGTCGTCGGCGTCCTGTTCCATCGGTGAACCACCTTGCCGGAGTGTCGAGTTCGCCGCGGCTCCGACCGCGCACGGAGAGCCTAGAGCGACCGGATCGGCACCCGGAGTGATTGCGCGGTTCCGGCCCGCCCGCCCGCTCACCGGGCTACCCTGCCCCCGGACACGCCACCGCCCCGGAGTGGGAAGTCGACTGATCGGACTTCCCCGGCCGGGGCGGTGTGCGGTTTCGAACCGATGAACCGGTGACTACTCGACGATGCCGGACTTGGCGATGGTGACCTTCGCCGAGGTGCGGCCGCTCTGCGAGCCGAGCTTCTCGACCGCCGTCACGACGTCCATGCCCTCGACGACCTCGCCGAAGACGACGTGCTTGCCGTCCAGCCAGTCGGTGACGATGGTGGTGATGAAGAACTGCGAGCCGTTGGTGTTGCGGCCGGCGTTGGCCATCGACAGCAGGCCCGGGCGGGTGTGCTTGATCTTGAAGTTCTCGTCGGCGAACTTCTCGCCGTAGATGCTCTTGCCACCGGTGCCGTTGTGGTTGGTGAAGTCACCGCCCTGCAGCATGAACTGCGGGATCACGCGGTGGAAGCCGGAGCCCTCGTAGCCGAAGCCGTTCTGGCCGGTCGCGAGCTCGCGGAAGTTCTGGGCGGTCTTGGGGACGACGTCGTCGTACAGCTTGAAGACGATGCGGCCCGACGGAACGCCGTCGATCTCGATGTCGAAGAAAACGTTGGAAGCCATGCAGGGATCATGGCACGACCCGTCGGCCGACGCGCGTCACCCCCGGCCCGGCGCCGGGTGGCGGCCCCGTGTTATCCGGCCGGCGCGAGGGCCGCGGAAGCTACCATCACCGTCGGGTTCAAGCGTTCGGTCACGGCGACGGGGTGGACGGCATGCGGATCGGTGAACTGGCCCGACGGACGGGCGTGAGCGAGCGCTCGCTGCGCTACTACGAGCAGCAGGGCCTGCTGGTCGCCCGACGGACCGACGGCGGGCACCGGGAGTACCCGGAGCCGGCGGTGGACCGGGTCGTGCTGATCCAGGAGCTGTTCGCGGCCGGGCTGCACAGCCGCACGATCTACAAGATCCTCCCCTGCATGCGCGACTCAGACGGCGGCCCGAACGAGATCGCCACCCCGCTGCTGGTCGAGGAACTGGCCTCCGAACGGGACCGGATCGACCGGATGATCACCGACCTGCTCCGCTCCCGCGAGGTGCTGGACGAGGTGATCGCGACCGCCTCCGGCCGGCCGCGGGCCGGGGCGGCGGAGGCCGACGCGGTGTAGCCGAGACCGCGGAGGCCCGGGGCCCGGGGCCCGGGGCTCGGGGCTCGGGGCTCGGGGCTCGGGGCTCGGGGCTCGGGGCTCGGGGCTCGGGGCTCGGGGCTCGGGGCTCGGGGCTTCAGGCCTTCAGCTTGCGCCAGACCGCCTCCAGGGCCGCGATGTCGCCCTCGTCGAGCCGGTCGGTGAAGACCGGCGCGAGGACGGCCCGCCGGGTGGCGTCGGCCTCGGCGAAGGCGGCGCGACCCTGCCCGGTCAGTTCGATCCGCACCGACCGAGCGTCGGAGGCGGAGGGCGTGCGGGCCACCAGGCCGCGTGCGGCCAGGGCGTCGACCACCCGGGAGACCTGGCTGCGGCTGAGCATCGTCTTCGCGCCCAGGTCGGAGGCGGCGACCGGCTCCTGCTGCCCGTTGAGCCAGAGCATCACCTCGAACCAGGACAGCGACAGCCCGTGCACCCGGGTGAGCTCGCGGTCCACCTGGGCGGCGAGGGTGGTGCCGGCCCAGACCAGACCGTAGAAGGCGTGGTCCTGCTCGGACAGCGGGCCCAGGGAGAGGTCGGCACGGTTCATGACGTTCATCGTACCGAGGTGCGTGCGCGTGCACGGACTCCGCGCACGCGCACGACTCCGGCGGCTGCACCGCCAGAGCGTCCTGGCTAGAACGCCTGGTGGTCCGGCTCGCAGACCGTGCCGGGCGGCGGGAGTTCACCGCTGACCAGGTACCGCTGCTCGCGGTCCCAGGCGCAGGCGCTCGGGTTGCCCAGCGCCGTGTGGCCGTAGCCGTGGACGGTCAGCAGGCGGCCGCGGGCGAGGGTGTCGGCGAGCGCGCGGGACCCTTCGTAGGGCCAGGCCGGGTCGCCGGTGAGGGCCACGACCAGGATCGGCGCGGAGGTCGGCCGGTTCCACGGGCCGGTGTAGCGGTCCCGGGCGGCCTCGGCCGGCCAGGCGGCGCAGCGCTGGTTCTGCCAGACCAGGTACGGGCCGGTGGCGCCCGCACGGGCCCGGGCGAGGGCGGACAGCGCCGGGTACGTGGTGTCGGCGGCCGGGTCGGCACCGGAGACGGGCGGGTTGACGGTGTCGGCGCAGAGCGCCCCGAGGGTCTGCGCCTGCTTGGGCTGGCCGCCGGTCGGCAGTGGCGCCGAGGCGTCCGGGGCGGCGGTCCACAGCTGCTGGAGCAGTCCGCCCAGCGCCGGCCAGCCGGTGCCGGGGGCGTTCGGCACCGGGGTGGCGGCGTAGAGCATCGGCAGGACGGTGGAGGCGGTGGAGGCCTGGTCGAAGGTGGCCGCCGCCGGCGGGGCGCCGAGCGTCACCGGCGCCCGGCCCAGCCGGTCGAGCAGTTCGGCGAACTTGGCGCGGGTGGCGTCCCGGTCCGCCGCCGCGAAGGCGCAGGCGGCGGGGCCGGCGTCGGCGCACTGGTCGAGGAAGGCGTCGAGGGTGCGGGCGCCGGCGAGGTCGCTGCCGGTGCGCAGGAACGGCGGCAGGGCGCGCTGCTGCGGCGAGCGCCCGGTGGACCAGGCGACCGGGTCGGGGGCGCTGTCCAGCACCATCGCGCGTACCCGGGTCGGGAAGAGGTTGGCGTAGGTGGCGCCCAGGTAGCTGCCGTACGAGGTGCCGAGGTAGCTCAGCCGGCGGTCGCCGACGGCGGCGCGCAGCAGGTCCAGGTCGCGGGCCGTGTCGGCGGTGGACAGGTGGGCGAGCAGGCCGGTCCGCTCGTTGTCGGCGCACTGGCGGCCGAAGCGCGCGTACGTCGTCGCCCAGGCCGACTCCTGGGCGGCGCCGACCGGGTAGCCGGCCGGCAGCCCGGCGAGCAGGCCCTGCTCGGCCGCCGCGTCCGGGAAGCACTGCGGCACGGTGGAGTCACCGACGCCGCGCGGGTCGAAGCTGACCAGGTCGAACCGCTCCCGCACCTGCGCCGGGAGCATCCCGTACACGGCGGGCAGCGCCTGGGTGCCGGGCACGCCCGGGCCGCCGGGGTTGAAGAACAGCGAGCCGATCCGGTGCGCCGGGTCGGTCGCGGGGTGCCGGATGACGGCCAGCTCGACGGTGCGCCCGGCCGGGTCGCGGTAGTCCATCGGCACCGTGGCGCGGGCGCAGTCGAAGTCCGGTACGCAGGACCGCCAGTCCAGCCGGGGTACCGGCCCTGCGGGGGCGGCCGCCGCCGAGGCGGCCGGGGCGAGACCGGCCAGCAGCAGCCCGGCGGCTGCGGCGGCGCCGGTTCTGAGGGCGGAGGTGAGGCGGGGTCGGGGCATGGGCAGGGCCTCCCGTTTCGGTGGACTGACGTGCAGTCACCAAGACTCGGGGCGCCCGCTGCCAGACCTCTCACATCCCACCGGCACCGCTGCCATGCCGCTGTCACCGCCGCCCCGCGCGGCTCAGGCGGGCTTGCGGGCCAGCAGGTAGGCCTGCGGGGTCGGCTGCACGCCCTCCTCCGGCTCACGGAGCGTGCGGGAGGTGAGCCGCAGTCCGGCCTCGCGGACCAACTCCGCGATCCGGTCCGGCTGCTGGCGGCGGAAGTCCAGCGCCACCGGGTGGCCGAAGGGCTGGTCGATCCGCAGGGGCTCGTCACCGACCTGGAAGGCGAGCAGCAGGTGGCCGCCCGGGGCGAGCACCCGCGCGAACTCGGCGAACACCTCCGGCAAGCGCTCCGCCGGGGTGTGGATGATCGAGTACCAGGCGACCGCGCCGGTCAACTCGCCGTCCCGCAGCGGGAGGTCGAACAGCGAGCCCTCGGTGAAGTCCAGCCCGGGGTACGTCGCGCGGGCCAGCTCGACCATCCTCGGCGACAGGTCGATGCCGCGGACGTCGAGGCCGAGGCCGTGCAGGTGGTGCGTCACCCGGCCGGGGCCGCAACCCAGTTCGGCCACCGGGCCGTCGGCGCGCCCGGTACGGACCGACTCGGCGCGGACCAGCTCGGCGAAGGCCGCGAGCACCGCCCGGGACAGCGGCTCGCCGGCCAGTTCGTCGCGGAAGCGGTCGGCGTAGTCGACGGCGATGGCGTCGTAGAACGCCCTGGTCGTGGTGAGGAAGTCCGGCTCGGCCATGGTCCGGCACCCTACCCGTCGCCGCCGGGCCGCAGCATCGCCGCGGCGGTCAGCGCGCGGCCGGCTCCGGCTCCAGCCTCGGCTCCAACTCCAGCTCCAGCTCCGCCACCGTCTGGTCGCCGCTCGTCTCGCCGGTCGGGCGGAAGCCCAGGCCGGCATAGAAGGCGGCGGGGCCGTCCGGGCCGGGGACGTACGTGACGGTGGCGCGGGTGCCGCCGCGGCGGCGGATCTCGGCGCAGACCTGCTCGACGGCGAAGCGGCCGTAGCCGCCGCGCTGCCGGTCGGCGTCGACGAGCAGGCGCCAGAGGCCGGAGCGGGGGCGGTCGTCCGGCTGCTCGGGGTCGAACCTGATGTCGAAGAACGCCATCACGAAGCCGACCGGCCGCTCCCCGTCCATGATCAGCCGGGGCCAGGCGGTGTCCCCGTGGGCGTACGCCTCGGCCAGCGACGTCGCCACCGGCGCGACCAGGGCCTCCTGGTCGGGGCGCACCTTCAGGGCGAGGGCGGCGTCGATGGTGTCGGGGGTGATCCGGGCCAGGCTCAGTGCGGAGGACATGGCGGGCAGCCTACGAAGCGGGCCGCCCGCCGTCGCCCGGTTTTCGGGGCCGAGGTGCGGTCGGGGCCGAGGTGCGGTCGGGGTCGAAGCGCCGTCCGGCTACGGCAGGTTGCGGGCCATGACGATGCGCTGGACCTGGTTGGTCCCCTCGTAGATCTGGGTGATCTTCGCGTCCCGCATCATCCGCTCCACCGG
>NZ_JBIUYQ010000042.1:0-46804 GCF_044744605.1 Kitasatospora sp. NPDC087271 | reverse complement strand
TTTCATTCATCGGAATTCGCTTTCCGCTTGCCCCCGCTCTCTCGCGGCGACTCCGGAACTGTACGGGGACAGGACCGCCACATGCAAATCGCCCCCGCCCGGGGTCCCGGGCAGGGGCGATCAGTGCGACGCGGACCAGGTCAGCGGACCTCGGTGATCTCCGGACCGCGGGCGAACGGGTCGAGGGCCGCGCTGCCGAAACGGTTGTCGCCCTCGCCGGCCGCCGCAGCCGTACCGCCGCCGTCGGCGACCATCTGGGCGTCCTCGGGGAGCTTCAGCACGATCGGGTCGCGGGGCGCCATCGGGCTCTCGCCCCGGACGACGACCGTCTGCTGGAAGACCTGTTCCAGGATCCCGGCCATTTCCGGCTGCACGGCGGCCTGGCCCGAGATCACACCCCGCAGGAACCAGCGCGGGCCGTCGCAACCGACGAAGCGCACCAGCTGTACGCCCTGGGTGCCGTCCGGCAGCTGCACCGGGACCTGCGCGCGGAGGTGCCAGCCGAGCGGGCCCTCCTCCTCCTCGATGAGGCCGCCCTGCGCGGTGATGCCGTTGGCGATCTCCTCCCGGACCTCCCCCCAGATGCCCTCCGACTTGGGAGCGGCGAAGGCCTGCAGCTGGATGGCGCTGTTGCCGAGGACGAGGGTCGCGGCGACGATCGCGTCACCGGCGACCTCCACCCGCAGCTCCATGCCCTCGACGCCGGGGACCAGCAGACCCCCGAGGTCCACTCGCCCCTCCTCGGGGTTCTCCAGCTCGGAGTGGTCCCACGGACCGTCCGGCCGCGGGGCCGGCGGCAGGCCGACCTTGTCGGACGGGTCCAGCTCGGTCACGTTCTCGCTCTCGGCGGAACCTTCGACGTCATCGGCCGTCTCGTCGGCGCTGATGGCGTCGTCGGCGAGCTGCTCGACAGCGTCCTCGCTCTTCTGGCGACGACGGAACACGGTCACTGTCCTTCCCGGTCCAAGACCGATGCGAATACCTGCTCGGCTTCCTGCGAGGCCGCGGGAATGCTAGACCGCGGCGTGGCCGCCGGTCGACCCGAACCCGCCCTCGGCACGTGCCGACCCAGGCAGCTCGGCCACCTCGTGGAAGCGGGCCTTCTCGACCTGCTGGATCACCAGCTGGGCGATCCGGTCCCCTCGGCGGAAGCTGACCCCCTCGCGCGGGTCCAGATTGACGACGATCACCTTGATCTCTCCACGGTACCCGGCATCGACCGTCCCCGGGGCGTTCACGAGAGCAACTCCGCAACGAGCTGCCAGCCCGGACCGGGGGTGGACGAAGGCCGCGTAGCCGTCCGGGAGGGCGATCGCGATGCCGGTGGGCAGGACGGCCCGCTCACCGGGGGCCAGCTCGGCGTCCACGGTGGTGCGCAGATCGGCTCCCGCGTCGCCGGGCTGCGCGTAGGCGGGCAGCGGCAACTCGGGGTCGGTGCGCCTGATCAGGACGTCCAGCGGCGGGCGGGGGGTGTTGCTCAAGGGTTCACCTCAAAGGCTCGTACGCGCTTCATCAGATCCGGGTCGTCGAGGACCTTCTCGATGTCCTCGGGACGACCGTGCGTGGTGAAGTGTTCCAGCTTCACCTGGATGAAGAGCGCCTGCGCACGCACCGCGACCGGTCCGTCGGGGCCGCCGATGCGCGCCTCGGCGGCGCTGTAGATCTTGCGGCCGTGGACGCCGGTGACCCAGGCGCGCAGGTGCAGCACCGAGTCGACCGGGACGGGGCAGAGGAAGTCGGTCTCCAGCCGGCCGGTGACGGCGGGGGCGTGCAGCAGCCAGTTGAGCGTGCCGAGGGTCTCGTCCATGGCGGTGGTCAGCACTCCGCCGTGGGCCAGGCCCGGACCGCCCTGGTGGACGTCCCGGACGGCGAACTCGGCGGTGACGTCGAGTCCCTCGCCGGCGACCGCGTCGATCCGCAGCCCGCCGGGGTGTTGCGGTCCGCAGCCGAAGCAGTGCTCGTAGTGGGAGCCGAGCCGGGTGCCGGGGGCGGGCGCCTCGGGGGCGCGCGGCGGCAGTACGGCGTCCGGCGGCGGGGTGGTCGGGGACGGCGGCAGCGCGGGCGCCGGCCGGTCGGCGGGGGCGGTGGGGGTGGTCGAACCGGTCACGGGGCCCCAGCCTACCCAGGGGTAGGCGCGCGGCCGGTGGGGGTGGCGTCCCGCTACCGGCGTCAGGGCGCCCACAATGGGGGCATGTACGACGAACGCCTCACGGTGCCGCGCTCCTGGTGGCTGCTCCCGGTCGCGACCGGGCTCACGCTCGCCCTGATCCTGCTGCGGGTCAGTGGTCTGGCCGCGCTGGTCGGGCTGGTGGTCGGCATCGCCGCCGGCGCGGTCGCGATCAGCAGCTACGGCTCGGTCCGGATCCGCGTGGTGCAGGGCTCGCTGGTGGCCGGGCCGGCCCGGATCCCGGTGGACGCCCTGGGCACCGCGCACCCGCTGAGCCCCGCCGAGGCGGTGGCCTGGCGCGGGCCGAAGGCCAACCCGCGCGCCTTCATGCTGCTGCGCAGCTACGTCCCGACGGCGCTGCGGATCGAGGTGACCGACCCGTCCGACCCGACGCCCTACCTCTACCTGTCGACCCGCTCGCCGATGAAGCTGGCGGAGGCGCTGGAGGAGGCCCGTCGCGGCGCCCGCACCTAGGGCCTGTCCGGCCGACCCTGCCGGGACAGCACCTGGCGGAGGGACCCGCGCACGCCCGGGGCAGCCCCGGAACGCGCACAGGCCCGAAAAAACGGAGAGGGACGGTTCCGCTGATGCGGGACCGTCCCTACGACTTTATGCCGGCCGACGTGCTCATGGCCGACCCCGTCCTCCCGGTGCCGTCCGTCAGGACGGCGACCGGACCTGCCGTCCGGCCCCGCTGCCCGGGGCCGGAAGGGGCGCTGTGCCGGCCCCGCGGAAGCCGCGGGTGCCGGGCCCTGTCCGCCGCGGTGCTCAGGCGCCGCAGTCCCGGCAGATCGGGTTGCCGTTCTTCTCGCTGTACAGCTGACTGCGGTGGTGCACCAGGAAGCAGCTCATGCAGGTGAACTCGTCGGCCTGCTTCGGCAGCACCCGGACCGCGAGCTCCTCGTTCGAGAGGTCCGCGCCCGGGAGCTCCATGCCCTCGGCCGCATCGAACTCGTCGACGTCGACAGAGCCGCCGCCCTTGTCGTTCCGCCGAGCCTTGAGTTCCTCGATGCTGTCTTCGTTGAGCTCGTCGTCGGTCTTGCGTGGGGTGTCGTAGTCCGTTGCCATTGTTCGCTCTCCCCCTCCGGGTTTGTGCGGTGTGTGCGGTATCTCCAGCGCACGTAACGCATGGGGGGTCGGTCTTGTGCCCGACCCGAGGCGGAGATTTTGCCTTACTTCAAGCCCTGTTACTCAATCGACACTCAGCCAGGGGTCCGTTGGGGTGATCCACCAGGCTGCGGGAGGCCTCACGCTGGGCCATCGCCAGCCTCCTCCAGCATCCGCTCAGCGGCCACTCACAGTGAGCACGGGCCGCACTGATGCTCGTCCGTTCCCTTGCCCACCTGGGGTGCCGGCCAATCATCCGGCCGGGTGCGGACCTGAAATCCGGTCACGGACTGCGATCGGCACCCCAGTTCGGGTGATCACTCTCCGAGGTCGGGTGAAGTCACGGAGCGACACGATGTGAGCTTGGTCACGTTCAGAATCTTCCAGGGCAAACCACGGAAAATCCACCCACTTCGGCTGCTCCGTCGAACACCCTAGTCGGTGCTCCGGCGCGCGGCCCGACGGGCCAGGATCGCGGCCTGGCGCTCCTCGAACTTGCGCGCCTGGCCGTCCAGCTCGTCCAGGAAGACGCCGAGCTCGTTCTGCGCCAGCAGGCCCTCCGGGCCGAGGCCGCCGATCTCCATCACGCGCAGGTGGCGCAGCACCGGCTGCAGCACGTCGTCGTGGTGGATGCGCAGGTTGTAGACCCCGCCGAGGGCGATCTGCGCGGCGGCCCGCTCGAAGCCGGGGATGCCGTGGCCGGGCATCCGGAAGTCGGTGACCACGTCGGCCACGGCCCGCATGGCCTGGTCGGGGGCGATCTCCAGGGCGGCCTTCAGCAGGTTCCGGTAGAAGACCATGTGGAGGTTCTCGTCGTTGGCGATCTTCGCCAGCAGTTGGTCGCAGAGCGGGTCGCCGGCGTACTTGCCGGTGTTGCGGTGCGAGATGCGGGTGGCGAGCTCCTGGAAGGCCACGTACGCGACCGACTGCAGCATGCTGTGCGCGTTGTCGGACTCGAAGCCCTCGGACATGTGGCTCATCCGGGCCCGCTCCAGCTCCACCGGGTCGACGGCCCGGGTGGCGAGCAGGAAGTCGCGAATCGCTATCCCGTGCCGGCCCTCCTCGGCGGTCCAGCGGTGCACCCAGGTGCCCCAGGCGCCCTCGCGGCCGAACATGCTGGCGATCTCGTGGTGGTAGCTGGGGAGGTTGTCCTCGGTCAGCAGGTTCACCACCAGCGACACCCGGCCGAGCGGCGTCACCTGGGACTGCTCGACGGCCCAGGCGTCGCCGCCCAGCACGCCGTCGAAGTCACGGCCCTGGCTCCACGGCACGAACTCGTGCGGCATCCACTCCTTGGCCACGGCGAGGTGGCGGTTGAGCTCCTTCTCCACGACCTCTTCGAGGGCCAGGATCAGCCGGGCGTCGGTCCAGCCGGTCGATCCGAGGGAGGCGCTGCTCTGCACAGGGGCGATGGTCACGGTCTTGCTCCTGGGGGACGGCACGCGCGGGACGGGCGCGTTGGGCGGGCACGTCTGCGACGCACTTACGGTTCCGTAGGTTACGACACCGTAAGTTGCCCGGGCGGGAAATGACAAGCCGCCCCCGCCAGGCCTTATGTCGTCTTGACGGGCCTGACGGGGGCGGCGGTGAACGGTCGCTTACGGAGCGCGGCGGCGGGGAGGGCGCGGCGGGCCCGGGAGGGGCCCGGCGGGCGGGGTCAGGGGTTGGGGATCCGGACCCGCATGGTGAGGCCGCCACCGGAGCGCGCAGTGGCCTCGATGGTGCCACCGTGGGCGCGCACCACCGAGCGGACGATGGACAGGCCGAGCCCGACCCCCTTGTCGCTGCGGGTGCGGTCGGCGCCCTTGACCCGGCGGAACGGCTCGAAGATGTGCTCCAGCTCGTAGCCGGGCACCACCGGGCCGGTGTTGGACACCACCAGCTCGCCGCCGCCGGGCACCTCGGCGGTGGCCAGCTCGACCCAGCCGCCGGGGGTGTTGTACCGGACGGCGTTCTGCAGCAGGTTGAGCGCCAGTCGCTCCAGCAGCACGCCGTTGCCCGCGACCACGGCCGGAGCGAGCTTGGAGCGCAGCTCGACCTCGCGCCGGTCCGCCTCGGCCCTGGTCTGCTCCAGGGCTCGGGTGGCCACCTCGGAGAGCTCCACCGGGCGGCGGTCGGTCAGCTCGTTCTCGCTGCGGGCGAGCAGCAGCAGGCCCTCCACCAGCTGTTCGCTGCGCTCGTTGGTGGCCAGCAGGGTCTTGCCGAGCTGCTGGAGGTCGGGCGAGGCGGCCGGGTCGGAGAGCTGGACCTCCAGCAGGGTGCGGTTGATCGCCAGCGGGGTGCGCAGTTCGTGCGAGGCGTTGGCGACGAAGCGGCGCTGGGAGTCGAAGGACCGGTCCAACCGGTCCAACATGTCGTCGAAGGTGTCGGCGAGTTCCTTGAGCTCGTCGTCCGGCCCGTCCAGCTCGATCCGCCGGTGCAGGTCGGAGGAGGCGACGTCGCGGGCGGTGCGGGTGATCCGGCCGAGCGGGCGCAGCACCCGGCCGGCCAGCGCGTAGCCGGCCGCGAAGGCGATCACGGCGAGGCAGACCAGCATCGTGAGCGACTTGCGCAGCAGGGTGTTGAGCGCCGAGTTGGAGCGCAGCAGGTAGTCGCCGGCCTGCTCCTGGTTGAACTGCGCGCTGTTCATCGGGACACCGTTGACCCGCAGGCTGCCGTCGAACTGGAACGTGCGCGGCGCCAGGTTGTTCACGGCGTCCTGGAAGAACACGTACATCAGCAGCAGCAGGACCACGCCGGCCATCAGGAACATGCCGCCGTAGAGCAGGGTGAGCCGCATCCGGATGGTCGGCCGGAAGGGCAGCCAGGCGAGCATGCCGTCGCCGGGTGCGTAGCGTCCGGACTGGGGCGCGCGCGGGGGGTGCTGGGGCTTGGGCGGTACGGCGCGCGGGCCGCCGGCAGGCGCGCCGGAGGGCCCGCCGGCCGGGGGCGGGGTGGTCATGATGGTCCTCTCGGGGCGTCCGCCGGGGCGGGCGCGGGGTGGGGGGAGCCCGACCGGGTCCGGCGAACGGATCCGGTCCGCTCGGATCCGGTCAGGTGGTCCGGCGCGTCCGGTCAGATCCGGTCAGATCCGGTAGCCGGAGCCCGGGACGGTGATGATCACCGGCGGGTCACCGAGCTTGCGGCGCAGCGTCATCACGGTGACGCGCACGACGTTGGTGAACGGGTCGGTGTGCTCGTCCCAGGCCTTCTCCAGCAGCTGCTCGGCGGAGACGACGGCGCCGCCGGCCCGCATCAGCACCTCCAGGACGGCGAACTCCTTGGGGGCGAGCTGGACGGTGCGGCCCTCGCGGATCACCTCGCGGCGGCCCGGGTCGAGCGAGATGCCGGCCCGCTCCAGCACCGGGGGCAGCGGAACGGTCGCGCGGCGGCCCAGCGCCCTTACCCGGGCGACGAGTTCGCTGAAGGCGAACGGCTTCGGAAGGTAGTCGTCCGCGCCGATCTCCAGGCCCTCGACCCGGTCGCTGATGTCGCCGGAGGCGGTCAGCATGATCACCCGGGTGGCCAGGCCCTGTTCGACCACCTTGCGGCAGACGTCGTCGCCGTGGACCAGCGGGAGGTCGCGGTCCAGGACCACGACGTCGTAGTCGTTGACCGCGATGCGCTGGAGCGCGGCCTCCCCGTCGTACACCACGTCGACGGCCATCGCCTCGCGGCGCAGGCCGGTGGCGACAGCCTCGGCGAGCAGCTGCTCGTCCTCGACGACGAGAACCCGCACGATCGTTGTCCCTTCTCCAGGCCGGCCCCGGAAGCGG
This sequence comes from Kitasatospora sp. NPDC087271, assembly GCF_044744605.1. Classification (NCBI taxonomy): domain Bacteria; kingdom Bacillati; phylum Actinomycetota; class Actinomycetes; order Kitasatosporales; family Streptomycetaceae; genus Kitasatospora; species Kitasatospora sp. NPDC087271. The sequence goes on along the minus strand of NZ_JBIUYQ010000042.1, from coordinate 39,775 downwards.
ACGCGCGGCTCCGACGGTGCCCCCATCCTGCCTGGTCCGCCGGTAAAGCAGCGATAAGCTGCCGCTCAGGCACGGAGCGTTGGCAGCGGGTGATGACCGTTCGTGTCGGGACCAGTCCGGTTGGACTGTGACACAGGCAACTTTCTCGGGCCGGAAGGTTTCCCCATCTCCCCGGCGGGGAGGACAGCTTCACACCCGCGATCTGGCTGTTGGCCGATCGCACCCACCCGCCGTGCGTTCATCCGCGCCGGCCCTGGGGCTGGGACGTCACCGGGAGCGGCCGAAGGCCGTCTCCGCGCTCGACCGGAGATTCACGATCTGCCGGACGGGGCGCTGCCGCTGGCCACACCTCCTCGGGGCGGAGAACGTACGACCGTGCACGTCCGACACAGTAAGGGGGCCCGTATGGACGCCTTCAAGGCCGGAATCCTGCAGCGCATAGCCAACGCCGAGCAGGATCTGCACCGCGCGATCGAGGCCGGGGACGAGTTCCTCGCCGAGGTGGAGCAGTCCGAGCTGGACGACCTCCGCCGGCTCGCCGCCGAGCACGGCGTGGACACCGTGCTGGAGCGCCACCGCACCGCCGCCTGATCCACCCGACCTTCCGACCCGACGCCGGACCTCCGGCACCAGCGGCCCTGCGGGGGTCGTGCGAAAATCCCAGGCCCTGGCATCCCCCGTATGCCAGGGCTCTTCGCTGTCCAGGACCGTCCAAGGGCCCAGGGCGTGTCCTCAGTCCGCCCAGGCGCGCAGTGCGGCCAGTCGCTCCTGCAACGGCTGGTACACGCCCGGCGCGGCGGCCACGGTCAGCTCGCCGTCCGGGCCGTGCCCGGGACGGCCGCCGACCAGGGCCCCGGCCTCGGCGGCGATCAGGCAGCCGGCCGCGCGGTCCCAGGGGGCGAGGCCGCGCTCGTAGTAGCCGTCCAGCCGCCCGGCGGCGACGTCGCACAGGTCCACCGCGGCGGCCCCGCCCCGGCGGATGTCCCGCACCTCGGGCATCAGGGACAGCAGCACCTCGGCCTGTCGGGTCCGCACCGACTGGACGTAGTTGAAGCCGGTGCCGATCAGCGCCTGGCCCCACGGCGGGGCCGGGCGGGTGGAGAGCGGCCGGCCGTCGAGCCGGGCGCCGCGCCCGAGGACGGCGTGGAACAGCTCGCCGCGGGCCGGCGCGAACACCACGCCGACGACCGCCCGGCCGTCCAGCTCGGCGGCCACGCTGACCGCCCAGGAGGGCAGCCCGTACAGGTAGTTGACCGTGCCGTCGAGCGGGTCGACGACCCAGCGCACCCCGCTGGTGCCGGGCCGCTCGGCGCCCTCCTCGCCGAGGTAGCCGTCCTCGGGGCGGCGCTCGGTGATCAGTTCCAGGACGAGTTTCTCGGAGGCGAGGTCCATCTCGGTCACCACGTCGACCGGGCTGCTCTTGGTGCCGGCCACGCCGAGGTCGGCGGGCCGGCCGTCACGCAGCAGGGCGCCGGCCTGCCGGGCCGCGTCCAGGGCGACCTCCAGCAGGTCGTCGAGGAGCCGGTCGTCGGGCAGGGCGGGAGTGGGCACGGGTCTCTCCTCCGGGAAAGCGGGACGGACGGTCAGCGCTCGGCGGCGGCCGGGCGGGGGGCTCGCGGGTTGGGGCAGCAGGCCACGGCGCACACGTCGTGGCTGGGGCCGAGCGCGCCGAGGGCGCAGCGGTTCACCGGCTCGCCGCGCTCGGCGGCGGCCCGTTCCAGGACCAGTTCGCGCACCGCGGCGGTGAACCGCGGGTCGGCGCCGACGGTGGCGGCGCGGGCCACCGGCAGGCCGAGTTCGGCGGCCTTGGCGACGGCCTCGGTGTCGAGGTCGTACTTGACCTCCATGTGGTCGGAGACGAAGCCGATCGGGACCATCACCACGGCGGGCGCGCCGTCGGCGTGCTGGGCCTCCAGGTGGTCGCAGATGTCCGGTTCCAGCCACGGCGTGTGCGGGGCGCCGCTGCGGCTCTGGAACACCAGCTCCCAGGGCCGGTCCGCGACGCCGGTGCGTTCGGCGACGGCCCCGGCGATCAGCCGGGCGACGTCCAGGTGCTGGGCGACGTACGCGCCGCCGGGGCGGCCGCGGGCCGGGTCGTCCGGGGCACCGGAGGTCTCGGCCATGGTGTCCGGGATGGAGTGGGTGGTGAACGCCAGCCGGGCGCCGGCCCGGACGTCCTCGGGCAGCCGCGCCAGGGCTGCCAGGGTGGCGTCGATCATCGGCTGGACGAAGCCGGGGTGGTTGTAGAAGTGCCGCAACTTGTCGACCCGCAGCTCGGGCAGGCCCTCGGCGGCGAGGGCGGCCAGCGCGTCGGCCAGGTTCTCCCGGTACTGGCGGCAGCCCGAGAAGCCGGCGTAGGCGCTGGTGGCGAGGACGGCGACGCGGCGGTGGCCGTCGGCGGCCAGTTCGCGCAGAGTGTCCACCAGGTAGGGCGCCCAGTTCCGGTTGCCCCAGTAGACCGGCAGGTCCAGGCCGTGCTCGGCGAAGTCCTTGCGCAGCGCGGCGAGCAGTTCGCGGTTCTGCTCGTTGATCGGGCTGACCCCGCCGAACAGGAAGTAGTGCTTGCCGACCTCCTTCAGCCGCTCCTTGGGGATGCCGCGGCCCCGGGTCACGTTCTCCAGGAACGGGACGACGTCCTCGGGGGCCTCGGGCCCGCCGAAGGAGAGCAGCAGCAGGGCGTCGTACGGCTGCGGCGCTGCCGGGGCGGCGCCGGACGGTGAGGGTTTGCGCGCGTCGGACATGGCACCGATCCTGCCATTGAGGGGCCGGAGACCCCCGTCGGGGCTGCGAGGGTGTCCGGAAAATACTGTTTGCCAAGGTACGTAAGCTGTGTTGACCAGCCTCGTTCCTTACCCCCGCGGAGCTCCCGTGCTGTCCAGCTACCGCCAGATATTCGCCTCCCCCGGCAGTCTGGCCTTCTCCACCACCGGCTTCGTCTCCCGGCTGCCGATCTCCATGACCGGCATCGGCATCGTGACCATGCTCTCCCAGCTCAGAGGCTCCTACGGGGTGGCGGGCCTGGTGTCGGCGACCCTGGCGATCTCCGCCGCGCTGCTCGGCCCGCAGGTCTCCCGGCTGGTGGACCGGCACGGGCAGCGCCGAATAATCGTCCCGGCCATGGCGCTCACCATCGTCGCCGTGGTCGGCCTGCTGCTGTGCGCCCGGTTCAAGGCGCCGGACTGGACGCTCTTCGTCTTCGCGGCCGGGATGGGCGTCATGCCGAGCACCGGCGCGATGGTCCGCGCCCGCTGGGCCCACCTGTACCGCGACGACGCCCCCAAGCTGCACACCGCGTACTCCTTCGAGGCCGTCGTCGACGAGGTCTGCTTCATCGTCGGCCCGATCCTCTCGATCGGCCTGGCCACCTCCGTCTTCCCCGAGGCCGGCGTCCTGCTCGCCGGGGTCTTCCTCGCCGTCGGCGTCCTGCTGTTCGCCGGGCAGCGCGCCACCGAACCGCCGGTCCACCCGGGCGCCCGGCACGTCGGCGGCTCGGTGATCCTCAACCGCGGCCTCCAGGTGCTGATCCTCACTTTCGTCGCCACCGGCGCGATCTTCGGCTCCGTCGAGGTCGTCACCGTCGCCTACTCCGAGACCCAGGGGCACAAGTCCATCGCCAGCGTGATCCTCGCGCTGTGGGCGCTCGGCTCCTGCCTGGCCGGCGTGGTCTTCGGCACCCTCAAGCTCACCGGCTCGATGGCCGGCCGCTTCTTCGCCGGTGTCCTGTTCATGGCGCTCAGCATGGCGCCACTGCTGCTGGTCGCCGAGTCGGTGCACGGAGTCGGCGGCCTGATCGCGGTCGGCGGCGCGCTGCTGATCGCGGGCATCGCCATCTCCCCCACCCTGATCACCGCGATGGCCCTGGTCGAACGGCTCGTCCCGGCCGCCCAGCTGACCGAGGGCATGACCTGGACGACCACCGGGCTCGCCCTCGGCGTCGCCGTCGGCTCCTCCGCCGGCGGCTGGGTGGTGGACGCCGCCGGCTCCGCCGCGGGCTACTGGGTGCCGCTGACCGCCGGGGTCTTCGGCGTGGTCACCGCGCTCGCCGGGCTCGGCCGCCTGCGCGCCGGGCTCGCCTCCGAGCAGACCGCCGACGAGCCCGCCGAAGCAGCCGAACAGACCGTAGACCTCGAACGGTGAACTGACTAATCTCTCCCTACCCGCGGGCCTACCCGTGGGTAGGGCGGCCCCCACCGCCCCGGACCGCGCCGACCCCGGTCGGCCACGGAGCAGGAGGCGGCGCCATGCCCCAGGCCAGTACCGCGACCCCCACCCGGTGGACCAACTGGGCCGGGAACCAGAGCGCCCGGCCCACCCGGGCCGCCACCCCCGGCACCGCGGAGGAACTGGCCAAGGAGATCCTGCGCGCCGCCGAACAGGGCCGCACCGTCAAGGCCGTCGGCTCCGGCCACTCCTTCACCTCGATCGCCTCCGCCGGCGACGGCGTCCTGCTCCGCCCGCACGCGCTCACCGCCGTCCGCGAGATCGACCGTGAGGCCGGCACCATCACCGTCGAGTCCGGCCTCCCGCTCGCCCGGCTCAACCGGATCCTCGCCGCCGAGGGCCTCTCCCTCACCAACATGGGCGACATCGAGGTGCAGACCGTGGCCGGCGCCACCAGCACCGGCACCCACGGCACCGGCCGCGACTCCGGCTCGCTCGCCGCCCAGATCCGCGCCCTGGAGATCGTCCTCGCCGACGGCAGCGTCCGGCGCTGCTCCCCCACCGAGCACCCCCGGCTCTTCCAGGGCGCCCGGCTCGGCCTCGGCGCCCTCGGCGTGATCACCGCGCTGACCTTCGCCGTCGAACCGGCCTTCCTGCTCACCGCGCACGAACAGCCGATGGCCTTCGACGAGGTGCTGGAACGGCTGGACGACCTCACCGCGGTCAACGAGCACTTCGAGTTCTACTGGTTCCCGCACACCGACCGCTGCGCCACCAAGCGCAACAACCGCAGCCAGGGCCCGGCCGCCCCGCTGCCCCGGTTCAAGGAGTGGCTGGAGGACGACTTCCTCTCCAACACCGTCTGGGAGGGCGCCTGCCGGGTCGGCCGGCGCTTCCCCGCCAGCATCCCCGCCATCGCCTCGCTGGCCAGCCGCGCCTGGTCCGACCGCAGCTACACCGACACGGCGCACCGGGTGTTCACCAGCCCGCGCAAGGTGCGCTTCGTGGAGATGGAGTACGCGGTGCCGCGCGCGGCCGTCGCCGGAGTGCTGCGCGAGCTGAAGGCCCTGGTCGAGCGCTCCGACTGGAAGGTCGGCTTCCCGGTGGAGGTGCGCTTCGCCCCCGCCGACGACCTCTGGTTCTCCACCGCCTCCGGCCGGGACAGCGCCTACATCGCCGTCCACCTCTACCGGGGCACCGCCGACCAGGGCTACTTCACCGGCGTCGAGCAGCTGATGTGCGCCCACCAGGGCCGCCCGCACTGGGGCAAGCTGCACACCCGGGACGCCGAGTACCTGTCCGGCGCCTACCCGCACTTCGGCGACTTCACCGCCCTGCGCGACGAGGTCGACCCGCAGCGCGTGTTCGGCAACGACTACCTGCGCCGGGTCCTCGGCGCCTGATCACGGGGTGGCGCCCTGGGTCGGCGCCGCGGGCTGCGGCGGGGCCACGGAGGCGGGGGCGTTGCTCGGCACCGGCGGCTGCGGGCTCGCCCCGCCGGAGGTGCCGGAGGGCTTCCCGCCGTCCGCGGTCGGTGACGAACCGGCCGACGGCGTCATGCTCGGGCCCGCCGAGGGCGAGGCCGTACCTCCGCCGTGCTCACCGGCCCCACCGCTCGGGCCCGCGCTCGGGCCGGTGCTCGGCTCCCGGCTCGGCCGCGTCGTCGGCGGGGCCGAGGCACCGCCGGACGGCGAGGGCTCCGAGCCTCGCCCGCCGCCGGTGGAGGGCCGCTCCGTCGGCGGCGTCTCCCGCGGGGTGGAGGACTTCGGGCTCACCGCGCCGCCGAAGGAGGTGCCGTTGCCCGACTCGCCCTTCACCGTCGCCGACACCGGCTGCCCGGTGGCCAGTTCGAACGCCAGGATCGGCGTCATCGCCACCACGAACACCAGCCCCGACACCGCCGCGTAGGTCTTCCAGGTCCACCGCCGACGCGCCCGGACCACCTGCGGCTCGTTCCACTCCGAGGAGATCGCCGACGGCGCCGGCTCCACCGGACGCTCCGGCACCTGGCGCAGCCCGTTCGCGGCGTGGCCGGGCCCCCGCTCCACCACCGCCTCGCGCAGCTGCTCGCCGGTGCGCCGGAAGACGTGCTGGAACACCGCGCCGCCGGTGGTGGCCCCGACACTGACCACCGCCGCACCCAGGATCGTTCCGTACACGCCGAGTTCGGAGGCGAGCAGCGCCCCCACCACCGTGGCCAGCGCACTCGCAGCGACCTGAGCCACGCTCAGATCGATCCGCTTGCGCTCCTTCTTGCCGCCCTCCTCGGCGGGGCTCCGCTCCGGCATCAACATCCCTCGGTCCGTACGACTGTTCCTCGAACAAGTCACTCCATCTTGCCCAAAGAAGGACACAAGGGACGAAAATGCGGTTCTCCGGCCCCGATATATGTGAAGATGATCACCGTTCACCCGCCGGTGGTCCGCCGTTGGGGGCATGCGCTCTTGAGATTCCCGTGAATCGCGGGAGACTTGAGCGGCGAGCCGCCCCTTCGGATGCCACGAATGGAGTACTGTTCGTAAAGCCTGAGCCTTGGGTCGACTTGTCGACTGCGCCCACACCGGCAGCTTGACGAAGAGCCACGGAACAGGCACGCACGGCGACGCCCGTCCCGGACCGTCGCGAACACTCCGCGTGCGAGGACGGCCGGGGCACCCAGGCGCGACGTCGACGGATGGCGTGGCAAAAAGGCAACCGTGCCACAGCGGCGTGACCGGGCGTACGCCCGACACGCCGGGGAACTCAGCAAGGTTGTGGCCAGTCGCGAGCGGGCAGGCCACACTCAGTACGGGAGCAGCGACGCAGGTGACGTCGGCAGGCACCACCCGGGAGGTAACCGTGCCCGAACTGCGGGTTGTGGCCGTCAGCAACGACGGCACACGGCTGGTGCTCAAGGCTGCCGACAGCACGGAGTACACCCTTCCCATCGACGAGCGGCTGCGCGCCGCCATCCGTGGGGATCGTCCGCGCCTCGGCCAGATCGAGATCGAGGTCGAGAGCCATCTGCGGCCCCGGGACATCCAGGCCCGGATACGAGCCGGTGCCTCCGCCGAGGAGGTCGCCCAGGCCGCCGGCATCTCCGTCGACCGGGTCCGCCGCTTCGAGGGTCCGGTCCTCGCCGAGCGCGCCTTCATGGCCGAACGCGCCCGAAAGACCGCCATCCGCCGCAACGGCGAATCCACCGGGCCCCAGCTCGGCGAGGCCGTCGCCGAGCGGCTCGCGCTGCGCGGCGCCGAGAAGGACACCGAACGCTGGGACTCCTGGCGGCGCGACGACGGCACCTGGGAGGTCATCCTCGCCTACCGTGCCGACGACGAGGGCCGCAGCGCCTCCTGGACGTACGACCCGCCCCGGCGCCTGGTCCAGCCCAACGACGACGAGGCCCGCGCGCTGATCGGCGAGAACGTCGAGCGCGAGGAGGACTCGGTCTTCCCGTTCATCCCGCGGATCGCCCGGCTCCCCCAGGACCGGCCGCCCCGCCCGATGATCGACCGGCCCTCCGCCGACCGCATCATGTCCGCCCGCGAAGTCCGCGATTCCCGCGAGGCCACCGCCGAGTCCAGGGACTCCCTGACCAGCCTGCTCGACGTGGTCCCCGCCTTCCGCGGCGACCTCGCCGTCGGCCCCGCCCCGATCGAACCGGTGCCCGCAGAGGTCGCCGAGGAGAACGAGGAGGCTGCCGCGGCCGCCGCACCGGCGGTCGGCGCGGGCTCGGCCTACGCCGACATCCTGATGCCGCGGGCCGTCGCCCCGCACCGCGAACGACTGGTCGGCACCACCGACCGCCAGGCCGAGGCGGACGGCGTCCGGCCCGGCCGCCGGGCCACCGTGCCCAGCTGGGACGAGATCGTCTTCGGCAGCCGGCGCAAGAAGCAGGAGTAGCAGAAGCAGAGTGATACGGGGCGCCGGCTGAGCCGGCGCCCCGTATCACTTTGTGCGCGTCAGGAAATCCTGTCTCAGACCGCCCCCGGCTCAGCCTGGCTGGTCGGTCACCGCCACCGGGCGGGCCTCGTCGCTCGACCACTCGCTCCACGACCCCGGGTACAGCGTGGCCGGCAGGCCCGCCACCTCCAGCGCCAGGATCTGGTGCGCCGCCGTCACCCCCGATCCGCAGTACACCGCCGTCTCCCGCTCACCCGCGCCCAGCGCGCGGAACCGCTCCGCCAGTTCCGCGGCCGACCTGAACCGCCCGTCGGCCGCCACGTTCTCGGCCGTCGGCGCCGACACCGCACCCGGGATGTGCCCGGCGCGCGGGTCCACCGGCTCGCTCTCGCCCCGGTAGCGGTCCCCCGCCCGGGCGTCCAGCAGCAGCGCACCGCGCGCCCAGGCCGCCGCACCGTCCGCGTCCACCACGGGCAACTGCCCCGGGACCGGCTTGAAATGACCCTCCGCCGGCACCGGGACCTCCGCCGTCACCGGCAGTCCGGCCGCCGACCAGGCCGCGTACCCGCCGTCCAGCACCCGGACGTCCCGGTGCCCGGCCCAGCGCAGCAGCCACCAGGCGCGGGCCGCCGCCAGCGAGGCCGCGCCGTCGTACACCACCACCGGGCGGTCGGAGTCCACCCCCAGGCGGCGCATCGCCGCGCCGAACTCCTCCGGGTCCGGCAGCGGGTGGCGGCCGCCCCGGCCTGGGGCGCCCGGCGGGGCCGCGAGGTCCCGGTCCAGGTCGACGAAGCGGGCGCCGGGCAGGTGCCCGGCCCGGTACTCCTCGACGGCGGTCGGGCCGGACTGCGCGGCACCGACCAGCCGGTAGCGCACGTCCAACAGCACCGGCGGGAGCGCGGAGGCGAGCGCCTGCGCCAGCCCGGCCGCGGAGATCAGCGGGGAACCGTCGTTGTAGGTGGTCATGGCGGCCATTGTCGCGCAGCGCCGCCACCCCGCCGCTCTTTGTGCGGTCTTTGCCGGAATTTCCGCGCGGCCCGAGGGTTCGACGCGCGCCAGAGTGGAAGCATCACCCTCGCGCGCGAGGATTTCCGTGCGCCAACCACCCGTTGCGCCAACCACCCATGAGGGGGCCCGCATTGCCTGCGGTGGAACTCCGACTGGCCCAGGGCACCCCCTGCTGGGTCAGTCTGCTGACCGACGACCTGGCCGGCGCCCGCGCGTTCTACGCCGACCTGCTCGGCTGGACCTACACCCCGGGCCCCGGCCAGCTCGGCGCCTACGTCCGCGCCGAACTCGACGGGGCGCCGGTCGCCGGCCTCGGCGTCTCCACCGCCACCGGCTTCCCGGTGCAGTGGACCAGCTACTTCGCCGTCGACGACGCCGACCACACCGCCCAACTGGTGCGCGCCTGCGGCGGAACCGTGGCCGTCGGGCCGCTCCAGGCCGAACGCGCCGGGCGGATGGCCATCGCCGCCGACGTCTCCGGCGCCGTCTTCGGCCTCTGGCAGGGCGAGGAGCACACCGGCCGGGAGACCGGACCCGAACCCGGCGGACCGGCCTGGACCGAACTGCTCACCCCCGACACCGACGGCGCCGTCGCCTTCTACACCGCGGTACTCGACCGCCCCGTCCGGCACGCCGACGACGAGTCCACGCTACTCGTGCACGGGCGACCGGTCGCCGGCATCCGGCACCGCGCCGAACTGCGCGGCCATCCGCCCCGCTGGCGGGTCCACTTCGCCGTCCGCGACGCCGACGCCACCGCCCGGCACGCCGTCGGACTCGGCGGCCGCGTCCTGGTCGAACCGCACGACACCGCCCGCGGCCGCGCCGCCCGGCTGTCCGACCCGCAGGGCGGGCACTTCTCGGTGCTGGAACTCCGTTAGCGCGCCCGGCAGCAGGACTCAGACCTGCTGCTCGAAGGGCAGCACGTCCGGAGAGAGCACCGAGGCCCGGGCCGTCGCGGCGGTCAGCCGGCGGCGGTGGTGCCGGCGGCAGAGCACCTCGTACCCGACCTCGTCCTCGTTCACCGAGATGTCGCCGACCACCACCTGGGCGCCCTCGACCACCATCACCCCGCCCACCGTCCGGGCGTTGTGCGTCGCCCGCGCACCGCACCAGCACAGCGCCTCGACCTGGAGCACCTCCACCCGGTCCGCCAGCTCGATCAGCCGCTGGGAGCCGGGGAACAGCCGGGTGCGGAAATCCGTGGTGATCCCGAACGTGTAGGCGTCGATGTCGAGTTCGTCCACCACCCGGGCCAACTGGTCGACCTGCTCGGCGGCGAAGAACTGCGCCTCGTCGCAGATCAGGTAGTCCACCCGGCCGCCCGCCGAGAGCCGGTGCACCACGTACGCGTGGAAGTCGAAGTCGTCCGTCACCTCGACCGCGTCCGCCCGCAGGCCCAGCCGGCTGGAGATGGTCGCCGCACCGGCGCGGTCGTGGCGGGTCAGGATGAGGCCCTGCCGGCCGCGGGCGGAGTGGTTGTGGTCCATCTGCAGCGCCAGCGTCGACTTGCCGCAGTCCATCGTGCCCGAGAAGAACACCAGTTCAGCCATGGGTGGAGCAAAGGCCTTTCACATCAGGGGAGTTCGGGCACAGAAGAGTCAAGGACCCGGCTCAGCCGCGAACTTCGAGCAGCGGCACGAACTGCTCGACCGGGGTCATCGAACCGTGCAGACCGATCATCGCGGACTCGCCCGGCTCGTTGCGGGAGGCCGTGATCGCGATGTCGTCCCGCGCCGCGGCCACCACGTCGCCGATCCGCCCGTACACCCGCTCGTCCACGGCCGGACCGAACCAGCCCGCCGCGATCGCCTGGTCCCGGGTGGCCACCCACATCCGGTCACCCAGCACCTCGCTCCAGACCGCGAACACGTCGGCCGCCGCACCGGGCACCGCGTACACGTGCCGGGCCCGGCCCTCGCCGCCCAGCAGGGCCACGCCGGCGCCCAGCTCCCAGTCCTCGTCGAAGTCGATCCGGTCCTCCGGCGCGATGTCGATCATGCCGTGGTCAGCGGTCACGTACATCGCCGAACGCGGCGGCAGCCGCTCGGCCAGCCGGCGGGCCAGCCGGTCCACCGCGTCCAGGGTCATCCGCCACTCGTCCGAGTCCACCCCGAAGCGGTGGCCCGCACCGTCCAGCTCGCTGACGTACGTGTAGACCAGCGCCCGGTCGTGCTCGGCCAGCCAGGAGGCCGCCAGGTCCATCCGCTCCTCGCCCGTGGTCCGGCCCAGGAAGGTGCCGCCGGACAGCGCCACCCTGGTCAGCGGCGTCTGCGAGAACAGCGGGGAGGACACCTGCGCGGTCGCCACCCCGGCGGCGTCCGTCCGCTCGAAGACCGTCGGGTACGGCTGCCAGACGTGCGGGTCGGTGTGCGGCTGCCAGCGCAGCTGGTTCATCAGATAACCGGCGCCCGGCACCGCGACCGTGTACCCGGCCAGGCCGTGCAGCCCCGGCGGCGTGCCGGTGCCGACCGAGGCCAGCGAAGTCGCCGTGGTCGACGGGAAACCAGCGGTCAGCGGGCGGCCCGAACCACCCATCGAACTCCCGGCCAGCGAGGACAGGAACGGCGCGTACTCCGGGTGCCGCAGCAGCAGCTCCCAGCCCAGGCCGTCCACCAGGAACACCACCACCCGGTCCGCCGGAGCGATCGGCAGGGTCGCGGTGAAGCCCGGGACGCCCAGGCCCGCCGCCACCGAGGGCAACAGGTCGCAGAGCGAACCACTGCCGTACGGGGGCGCGGGAGCCGCGGCCGGGTCGAGGATCTCGAAGGCGTCGAAGCCGCCGGAGGGTGCGAAGGACATGAAACCGGATTCGTAGCAGTCGAAGGCGGCGGCGCTCAGACCCGCGGGCCGTTGCTGATCGTCGCGTCGGAGAGGGCGCGGGCGAACACCAGCGCCTGGGCCACCGTCTCCGGGCCGTCACCGGCCTCGCTCACCCGCAGTGAGAGATCGTCAGCCGTCGCCGAACCGGTGTAGCCGTGGTCAGCCTCGCAGTTCGGGTCCGAACAGCCCGCGGGCTCCAGGTCCAGCCGTTGCACCGCACCCCAGCCGATCGTCAGCACCACCTCGCGCGGCAGCGTCCCCGGCGTGTACGTCTCCGGGTTCGCGACCATCCGGCTCAGCACGACCGAGCCGATCCGGTCCAGCCGGACACTCTCCGTCGACGTCGTCGCGAACGGCACCGCCGGGCTGCCCGCGTCCCCCGACTGCTCATCGGTGTGGCTCACCACGAACCGCGTCGGAGTCAGCACCAGCACCGTCACGTGCCGACGCACCTCGTTGGCGTCGAAGGTCGTCTCCTGGTGCACCAGGTAGGAGCTGATCGGCTCCGGGCCCACCGCGGCCTCGACCGCCTCGGACACCAGGGCCGGGTAGTAACCGCTGCGCTCGATCGCCGAGCGCAGGTCCTGAGTGCTGGTGGTACCGGTCTTCGCCATAACTCCATCCTGGCATGGTCCGCCGACGAAGCGGGCGGCACGGCGCCGAGCTTCGGACAACAGCGCCCACAGGCAGGCGCAACCAAGGAAGGTTACAGGGTGCTCATCGCGCGCGGGCCCAGATCGCTGCGGACGGGCAGCGGCGCGATCCGCACCCGCGCCCCCAGGATCGCCAGCCCGTACGGGGCCACGACCACCGGTTCGAGATCCACCGAGGCGATCTCCGGCACGTCGTCCACCAACTGCGACACCCGCAGCAGCAACTCCTCCAGCGCGTCGGTGTCCACCGCCTCCGCGCCCCGCCAACCGAACAGCAGGGGCGCCGCGCGCACCTCCCGGACCAGCCCGGCCACCTCCTGGTCGGTCGCCGGGACCAACCGGTGCGCCACATCGCCCAGCAGCTCGGCGGGCGCCCCGGCCAGGCCGAACGACAGGATCGCGCCGACCGCCGGATCCACCGTGGCACCGATCACGGTGTCCACCCCGCGCGGCGCCATCCGCTGCACCACCAGCTCCGCCTGCGCCGCACCGCCCAGCAGCGCGTCCAGCTCGCGGTGCGCCCGGCGCAGCCCGGGCTCGCCGGTCAGATCCAGCCGCACGCTGCCCAGGTCCGGGCGGTGGCGCAGATGCGGGGCGGTGGCCTTCAACGCCACCGGGTAGCCGAGCGTCGCCGCGGCCCGCACGGCCGCGTCCTCGTCCGGGGCCGGCAGCGCGGGGAATACGTCGATGCCGTAGCGGGCCAGCAGCTCGCGGGCCCCGGCGTCCGGCAGGGTGATCCGGGCGCCGCCCGGCTGCGTCCGCGCGGCAATCGCCGTCCGGGTGCTCAACGCCGCCTCGACCAGCGCGCGGGCGCCCGGCTCGTCGATCCGGTCCAGCTCGGGCACCCGGGCCGTCTCCTCCGCCTCGGCCGTCCGGCGCCGCCACTGCGCGTAGTGCACCGCGTGCGCCAGCGCCCGCACCGCCCGCTCCGGCGCCGCGAACGCCGGCACGCCCCCCGGGCGCAGCCGGACCGGCAGATCAGTCAACGCCAGATGGGCGAGCACCAGCGGCTTGCCCAACTCCCTTGCCCTTCGGCTGGCTTCGAGCAGTGCGCCGGCGATCTCCGGATCGTCCGAACCCATCTCCGGATCGTCCGGGCCGGTCAGCCGGCCGCCCATGAAGGCGTGCGCGAACGTGCCGATCGGCGGGATCGCCACCGCGATCACCGCGTCCACCGCCGGATCGGCCAGCGCCACGTCCAGCGCGATCCGGAAGTTCTCGCCCGTCGCGGCCGTGGTCAGGTCCACCGGGGTGCGCGGCCGCAGGCCCGCGCTCAGGCAGGCGTCGTAGGTCAGCAGGCCCAGCGAGTCCGAGTTGCCGACCACCGCGACCCGGTCCCCCGGCGGCAGCGGCTGCAGGGCCAGCAGCTCCCCGGTGTCGTACAGCTCGGTGATCGTCTCCACCCTGATCACGCCCGCCTGCTCGAACAGCGCGTCCACCGTCGCGTCGCGCAGCCCCGTCGCGGTCGCCGGCACCGCGTGGCCCGGCGGCAGGCTGCCGGTGTGCCGGGCGCCCTTCACCACCACGACCGGCTTCACCGCGGCCAGCCGGCGCGCGATCCGGGTGAACTTGCGCGGGTTGCCGAAGGACTCCAGGTAGAGCAGCACCACCTCGGTGGCCTCGTCCTCCGCCCAGTACTGCAGGAAGTCGTTCCCGGAGACGTCCGACCGGTTGCCCACCGAGGCGAAGGAGGACACCCCCAGGCCCCTGCGGTGCGCCGACTCCAGCAGGGCCACCCCGATCGCACCGGACTGGCAGAAGATCCCGAACCCGCCCCGGCCCGGCAGCTGCGGAGCCAGCGAGGCGTTCAACGGGCGGTCCGGATCGGTGTTGATCAGGCCGAAGGCGTTCGGGCCGATCACCCGCATCCCCGCCGCCCGCGCCTGGCGCACCAGCGCGCGCTGGCGGTCCCGGCCCTCCGGACCGGTCTCCGCGTACCCGGCGGTCACCACCACCAGGCCCTGCACCCCGTGCGCACCGCACTCGGCGACCGCCGCCGGGACGGCCCCCTCCGGGACGGCGATCACCGCGAGATCCACCGGCCCCGGAATGTCCAGAACCGAACGGTGCACCGGGACGCCGTCCAGCTCGGTGCCCGGCGGGGCGTTGCGGTTCACCGCGTACACCGGGCGCGTGTCGTCGGCACTGCCCAGCAGGTCCCGCAGGATCGCCCGGCCCACCGTCTGCGGGTTGCGCGACACCCCGATCACCGCCACCGACCGCGGGGTCAGCAGCCGCTGCACCGACTTCGCCTCCGCCCGGTGTTCGCGCGCCCGCATCACCGCCAGCGAACGATCCGTCTGCTCAAGATCGAACTCCAGGTGCACCACACCGTCGGTGAAACTGCGGCGCTGCGTGTAGCCGGCATCGGTGAAGACCTTCACCATCTTCCGGTTCTCCGGCAGCACCTCCGCCTGGAACCGGCGGATCCCGCGCTCCTGAGCCACCGCCGCGATGTGCTCCAGCAGCGCCGACGCCACCCCGCGGCCCTGATGGGCGTCCTGCACCAGGAACGCCACCTCGGCGTCCGTCCCGGCCTCGGACGGACGGCCCTGCGCGTCGATCCGGTCGTAGCGGACGGTCGCGATGAAACGGTCCCGGACCACCACCGCCAGCGCCACCCGGTCCACGAAGTCGTGGTGGGTGAAACGGCGGACGTCCTTCTCCGACAACCGGGGGTAGGGGGCGAAGAAACGGAAGTACTTGGACTGGTCCGACACCTGTGCGTAGAACTCCACCAGACGCTCCGCGTCCTCCGGCGTGATCGGCCGGATGCGGGCCGTGCCGCCGTCCCGCAGCAGGATGTCGGCCTCCCAGTGCTGGGGGTAATCCGGTCCGGATTCCCGCCGGTCACCGGGGTCCTGCTCGGGCTGCGCCACTGCGGAGTCGTCCACATTCGTCAGGTTATCCGGCAGTGAGCCGAATGGCGCCGGGTGCACACTGGCTGCAGGGTGGGCAGGGCCGCCGGCCGGGCCTTATGCCCCGAAAAGAAACAATCACAAGTCCCGAACGCAGCGGCTCGCAGGGACCGCCTGCGTGCAACACTGGTCTAGACAACATGGCCGCTTCCCCGAGCACGGCCGTAACCAGCTTCACCGGAAAGGCACGTCTCATGGCTGAGCGCCGCGTCACCATCGGTTGGGCCGAGGGCCTGCACGCCCGTCCCGCCTCCGTCTTCGTCCGGGCCGTCACGGCCACCGGCGTGCCGATCACCATCGCCAAGCCCGGCGGCAACCCCGTCAACGCCGCCTCCATGCTCGGCCTGCTCGCCCTCGGCGCCCAGGGCGGCGACGAGGTCGTCCTCGCCTCCGACGCCGAGAACGCCGACGACGCCCTCGACCGCCTCGCCAAGCTCGTCCAGGAAGGCCTCGACGAGCTCCCGGCCGCGGCCTGAGCCGACTCGACCAACGGAAGCGCCCGGCAGCCATAGCGCTGCCGGGCGCTTCTGTTCGCGGAATCGATCGCATCCACACCATCGAGCGAACTGGTGAGCGATCACGCTCCTTCGACGATTGATCGCACAGATGCTCGCCGCATGACGTTCTTCGACCTCGAACGACCCGAGCACGCCTACATGTTCGCCTTCCTCCAGGCAGACGGACACCTCACCGAACAGTCCCGCAACCGTGGTCGGCTCTCCGTGGAACTCTCCGCGCGCGACGCACCCATCCTGGAGGAGTTCCAGCGGCTCTGCCCGCACAACAGCAGCATCCGGTACCGGACGCGCAGCACCAATTTCAAGACGGAGCACACCTCGGTGATGTGGACCGTCTGTGCCCGGGAGTTCCGCGAGGAGTTGCAGGGCCTCGGCCTGCCGGTGGGGCGGAAGTCCGAGATCGTCGCGCCGCCGAGCGTGCCGTTCTCCGAGCGCGACTACCTGCGCGGCCTCATCGACGCCGACGGCTCGGTCGGCCTCACGTCCAAGGATCTGCCCTTCGTCAGCCTGGCCACCAAGAGCGACGCAACGGCCGTCTTCACCGCCACCTATGCAGAACGCCTCTGCGGAGCCCGACGCAAGCTCAACCGCAACAAGCGCGACAACATCTACAACATCCTCTTCCTCGCGGAAGCTGCTGTGGCCTTGACTACCGATCTCTACTACCCGGGCAGTCTGGCACTACCCCGCAAGCAGGCCGGTGCCGATCGAGTCAGCGCGTGGGTTCGCCCACCGACCATGGGGTTCGCTCCCCCTCGGCGCGGTTGGACTCCAGAGGAGGACGAAGTGATCCTCACCGCACCAAACATGGAAGCGGCCTCCGAGTACCTGGGCCGAACGCTCAAGAGCTGCAAGGTCCGTCACTGGCGACTTGCCGGCCCGAAACGTCCGAGAGTCTTTCCGCAGCGGTGAGGACGGCCCCTGGCGATGCCGGGGGCCATCTCGTCCGACTACCCCTTGACGCAGACGACCTGCTTGAGGTGGGCGACCACCTCGACGAGGTCCTTCTGCTGCTCGATGACCTTTTCGATGGACTTGTAGGCGCCCGGGATCTCGTCCACGACACCGCTGTCCTTGCGGCACTCCACACCCTTGGTCTGCTCCACCAGGTCCTGCGTGGAGAACCGCTTCTTCGCGGCGCTACGGCTCATCTTGCGGCCGGCGCCGTGCGAGGCCGAGTTGAACGCCGCCTCGTTGCCGAGACCGCGGACGATGTAGGAGCCGGTGCCCATGGACCCCGGGATGATCCCGTAGTCGCCCGTGCCGGCCCTGATCGCGCCCTTGCGGGTCACGAGCAGGTCGACACCGTCGTACGTCTCCTCCGCCACGTAGTTGTGGTGGCAGCTGATGACCTCGTCGAAGGCGACCTTCGCCTTGGTGAACTCGCGACGGACAACGTCCTGGAACAGCGCCATCATCACCGCGCGATTGTTCTTGGCGTACTCCTGGGCCCAGAAGAGGTCCTGCCGGTAAGCAGCCATCTGCGGGGTCTCCGCGATGAAGACCGCGAGGTCCCGGTCGATCAGGCCCTGGTTGTGAGGAAGAGACCGTGCCACCTCCATGTGGTGCTCGGCTAGTTCCTTGCCGATATTGCGCGATCCGGAATGCAACATCAACCAAACAAAACCGGTCCCATCTAGGCACACTTCCGAAAAGTGGTTGCCGCGCCCGAGCGTTCCTATCTGCTGCATGGCCCGCTCACGCCGCCAATGCACCGCCGGAGCGACCCTCTCAAAGCGCTGCCAGAAGTCGTCCCAGCCCGCCGTCCGGAGGCCGTGCAGCTTGGTCGGGTCGACGGGGTCGGTGTGGAGGCCGCGGCCGACCGGGATGGCCTGCTCGATCTTGGAGCGGAGGCGGGACAGGTCATCGGGGAGGTCCTCGGCGGTGAGGGAGGTCTTCACCGCGCTCATTCCGCAGCCGATGTCGACACCGACCGCCGCCGGGCAGACGGCGCCCTTCATGGCGATGACGGAGCCGACGGTCGCGCCCTTGCCCAGGTGGACGTCGGGCATCACGGCGAGGCCGTGCAGCCAGGGCAGGGAGCTGATGTTGCGCAGCTGCTGCAGGGCCTGGCCCTCGACGGTGGCCGGGTCGGTCCACATCCGGATCGGGACCCGGATTCCGGGCACCTCGGTGTACGTCATGGTCGAACGACCTCCAGCGGTCGGGTGGTTCGGGGAAGGGGGTGCCGCGCGAAGAAGCCCGGTGCGGCTCGGGGAAGTTCGGGGGTGGGGCTCAGGCGCCCTGGGCACAGGGGGAGGACGGCCTCGGGGAGCGTCGGCGTATGGCTCGCTCGACCCGCATGGTGACCGCCTCCCTTCGTTCGCCGTCGTTCGTCGTCGTTCGTCCGTGTGTGCCGGGGATATCTATCCACGGAACGCCGCTGGCCCGCAACGGATTTAACAACGCGACGGCCCGGCGGAGCGGGTGCTCCACCGGGCCGTACGGGAAACGCCGGGTCAGCTGACGACGGTGACCTCGCCGATGCCGAGGGCCCGCACGTCGTCGGCGATGACGGCGGCGTCGCCGACCAGCACGGTGACCAGGCGGTCCGGCGGGAAGGCGGCGACGACGGCCTCGGTGGCGGCGGCGGTGGGCAGTTCGGCGAGCTGCCGGTAGACCTCGGCCTGGTAGTCGTCCGCGAGGTACTGCTCGACCTGGTCGGCCAGGGTGCCGGCGACCGAGCCCGCGGTCTCGTACTTCAGCGGTGCGACGCCGACCAGGAACTGCACGGCCTCGTCGCGCTCGGCGTCGGTGAGGCCCTCGGCGGCGAGGGTGCGCAGGATGGTCCAGGTGTCGGCGAGCGCCGGGGCGGTGGAGGCGGTGTCCACCGAGCCGCTGATGGCGAGCAGCGAGCGGCCGCTGCCGTCGGCGGCGGAGCGCAGCGGCTGGGCGAAGGAGCGGACGCCGTAGGTGTAGCCCTTCTCCTCGCGCAGGACGCGGTCGAGGCGGGAGGTGAGGGTGCCGCCGAGGCAGTAGGTGCCGAGGATCTGGGCGGCCCAGACGGGGTCGTGGCGGTCGGGGCCGATGCGGCCGATGAGGAGTTGGGTCTGGACGGAGCCGGGGCGGTCGACGATGACGACGCGGCCGCGGTCGTCGGCGGTGACGGGGGCGTGGGCGGAGGGTTCGGCGGTGTTGCCGGTCCAGGTGCCGAGGGTGCTCTCCAGGAGGGCGGGCAGGTCGGTGCCGGTGAGGTCGCCGACCACGACGACGGTGGCGGTGGCGGGGCGCACGTGGGCGTCGTAGAAGGCCTTGACGGCGGCCCGGTCGATGGCCTTGACCGTGTCGGCGGTGCCGCTGCGGGGCCGGGAGAGGCGGTCGGCGCCGTCGAAGAGCTCGGCGTAGAGGGCCTTGGCGGCGCGCCGGGCGGGGTTGGCCTGCTCGTGGACGATCTCGTCGAGGCGGTTGGCGACGAGGCGCTCGATCTCGTCCTCGGGGAGGGCGGGGGCGCGCAGGGCGTCGGCGAGCAACGAGAGGCCGCGCTGCAGGCGGGAGGCGGGGACCTCCAGGGAGACGCGGATGCAGGGGTGGTCGGCGTGGGCGTCGAGGGTGGCGCCGGCGCGTTCGAGTTCGGCAGCGTACTCCTCGGCGGTGAGGGTGTCGGTGCCTTCGCTGAGGGCGCGGGCGAGGATGGCGGCGATGCCGTCGAGGCCGTCGGGTTCGGCGGCGAGCGGGGCGTCGAGGAGGACCTCGACGGCGACGAGCTGCTGGCCGGGCCGGTGGCAGTGCAGGACGGTGATGCCGTTGCCGAGGGCGGCGCGCTCGGGGGCGGGGAAGGCCCAGGGGCCGGGGGTGCCGGGCTCGGGCTGGGGGTGGAACGTCATGGCGGGGACGTAGTCGGTGCTCATGCGGCGGCACCCTCCTCATCGGTGGCGGCGGGGGCGTCGGTGTCGTCGGCCGTGGTGGGCTCGTAGACGAGGACGGCCCGGTTGTCGGGGTGGAGCCGGGCCTTGGCGACGGCCTGGACCTCCTCGGCGGTGATGTCGAGGACCTTGGGGAGGGCGTCGTTGAGGAGCTTGGGGTCACCGAACAGGACGGCGTAGCGGCAGAGTTCGTCGGCGCGGCCGGCGACGGTGGTGAGCCGGTCGAGCCATTCGCGCTCGATCTGGGCCTGGGCCCGTTCGAGTTCCTCGGGGGTGGGGCCTTCGGCGGCGAAGCGGGCGAGTTCGTCGTCGACGGCGGCGTCGATCTGCTCGATGGTGGCGTCGCCGGAGGTCTTGACGTCGAGCCAGCCGAGACTGGGGGCGCCGGCGAGGCGGAGCAGGCCGAAGCCGGCGGCGACGGCGGTGCGGTCGCGGCGGACGAGCCGGTTGTAGAGGCGGCTGGACTCGCCGCTGCCGAGGATGGTGAGGGCGAGGTCGGCGGCGTCGGCGTCGCGGGTGCCGTCGTGCGGGAGGCGGTAGGCGGCCATCAGGGCGCGGGAGGGGACGTCCTCGCGGACGTGCTCGCGCAGTTCGCTGCCGATGGTGTCGGGGAGTTCGCCGGAGCGCGGCGGCTGCTTGCCGTCGTGGGCGGGGATGCTGCCGAAGTACTTCTCGACCCAGGCGATGGTCTGCTCGGGGTCGATGTCGCCGACGACGGTGAGAACGGCGTTGTTGGGCGCGTAGTAGGTGCGGAAGAACGCGCGGGCGTCGTCGAGGGTGGCGGCGTCGAGGTCGGCCATGGAGCCGATCGGGGTGTGGTGGTACGGGTGGCCGTCGGGGAACGAGAGCGCGGTGAGCTTCTCGAAGGCGGTGCCGTAGGGGACGTTGTCGTAGCGCTGGCGGCGCTCGTTCTTGACGACGTCGCGCTGGTTCTCCATGGACGTCTCGTCGAGGGCGGCGAGCAGCGAGCCCATGCGGTCGGCCTCCAGCCAGAGGGCGAGCTCCAGCTGGTGGGCGGGCATGGTCTCGAAGTAGTTGGTGCGCTCGAAGCTGGTGGTGCCGTTGAGCGAGCCGCCGGCGCCCTGGACGAGCTCGAAGTGCCCGTTGTTGGAGACGTTGGCGGAGCCCTGGAACATGAGGTGCTCGAAGAGGTGGGCGAGGCCGGTGCGGCCCTTGACCTCGTGGCGGGAGCCCACGTCGTACCAGAGGCAGACCGCGGCGACCGGGGTGAGGTGGTCCTCGGAGAGGACGACGCGCAGGCCGTTGGCCAGGCGGTGCTCGGTGATGGCGATGGCGGCGCCATGTCCTCCGGTGGAGGCGGATGCGGGGGCCGGGTTGGCCATGCGCTCGGGTCCTTCCCGTCGTCGATGTCGGGGTTCGTGTGGCGTCCCCCATTGTGGTGCAACGCGCGGGGGGCGTGTTCGTGTCCCGCGCAGACAGGGCGTTCGCCAGGGGCGGAAGAGGGGCGCTGGCCGGGAGTGTCGGCGCGAGGGTCCACAATGGGGGCGCCGAGCCCTGTTGACGAGGGTCGGCGGATGGACGTCAGAGACTGACCGAGACACAGCAAGCGAGACGTAAGGGAGCCCCGCCGCGATGGCCCGCCGCAGTTCGCAGACCCCGCCGCCCGGAGACTTCGAGGAGCGGATCCTCGATGTCGACGTCGTGGACGAGATGCAGGGCTCCTTCCTGGAGTACGCCTACTCGGTGATCTACTCGCGTGCGCTTCCGGACGCGCGGGACGGTCTGAAGCCGGTGCACCGCCGGATCCTGTACCAGGCCAACGAGATGGGCCTGCGGCCGGACCGCGCGCACGTGAAGTGCGCCCGTGTGGTGGGCGAGGTGATGGGCCGGCTGCACCCGCACGGTGACGCGTCGATCTACGACTCGGTCGTCCGGATGGCGCAGCCGTTCTCGATGCGGCTGCCGCTGATCGACGGGCACGGGAACTTCGGTTCGCTGGGCAACGACGACCCGCCGGCGGCGATGCGCTACACGGAGTCGCGGCTGACGGCGGCGTCGATGGCGATGGTGGAGTCGATCCACGAGGACACCGTCGACTTCGGTCCGAACTACGACGGCAGCGAGCAGGAGCCGTTGGCGCTGCCGGCGGCGTTCCCGAACCTGCTGGTGAACGGCGCGACGGGCATCGCGGTCGGCATGGCGACGAACATGCCGCCGCACAACCTGTCCGAGGTGGTGGCGGCGGCCCGGCACCTGATCAAGCACCCGACCGCGGACCTGGACACGCTGATGCGGTTCGTGCCCGGTCCGGACCTGCCGACGGGCGGGCGGATCGTGGGCCTGTCGGGGATCCGGGACGCGTACGAGTCGGGCCGCGGCACGTTCAAGATCCGGGCGACCACGACGGTGGAGGCGGTGACGGCGCGCCGCAAGGGCATCGTGGTGACCGAGCTGCCGTACAACGTCGGCCCGGAGAAGGTCATTTCGAAGATCAAGGACCTGGTCAACGCGAAGAAGCTGCAGGGCATCGCGGACGTCAAGGACCTGACCGACCGCGAGCACGGGCTGCGGCTGGTGATCGAGGTGAAGAACGGCTTCGTGCCGGAGGCGCTGCTGGAGCAGCTGTACAAGCTGACGCCGATGGAGGAGACCTTCGGCATCAACAACGTGGCGCTGGTGGACGGCCAGCCGCTGACGCTGGGACTGAAGGAGCTGCTGGAGGTCTACGTCGACCACCGGTTCACCGTGGTGCGGCGGCGCAGCGACTTCCGCCGGCGCAAGCGGGAGGAGCGGCTGCACCTGGTCGACGGCCTGCTGGTCGCGCTGCTCGACATCGACGAGGTCATCGCGATCATCCGGTCGAGTGACAACGCGGGGCAGGCGAAGGAGCGCCTGATGGAGCGCTTCTCGCTGTCGGAGACGCAGACGGCGTACATCCTGGACACTCCGCTGCGGCGGCTGACCCGGTTCGACCGGGTGGAGCTGGAGCAGGAGAAGGCGAAGCTGAACGCGGAGATCGCGGAGCTGACCGAGATCCTGGACTCGGACTCCCGGCTGCGCCGCGTGGTGTCGTCCGAACTCGGCGCGGTGGCGAAGCAGTTCGGGACGGAGCGGCGGACGGTGCTGCTGGAGGCGGGGGCGGCGCCGTCGGCGGCGCTGTCGGTGCCGCTGGAGGTGGCGGACGACCCGTGCCGGGTGCTGCTGTCGTCGACGGGCCTGCTGGCGCGGACGGCGGACGGGGAGCCGTTCGAGCTGTCGGAGAAGCGGTCGAAGCACGATGTGATCGTGTCGGCGGTGCCGGCGACGGCGCGGGCGGACGTGGGTGTGGTGACGTCGGCGGGCCGGGTGCTGCGGCTGCCGGTGATCGATCTGCCGGCGCTGCCGCCGACGCCGTCGCCGACGCTGGCCGGCGGGGCGGCGGTGGGCGAGTTCCTGCGGTTGGAGGCCGGGGAACGGGCGCTGGCGTTGACCACGCTGGACGAGTCCTCGCCGGGGCTGGCGCTGGGCACGGCGCAGGGCGTGGTGAAGCGGGTGGTGCCGGAGTGGCCGGCGAACAAGGACGAGTTCGAGGTGATCGCCCTCAAGGAGGGTGACGAGCTGGTGGGCGCGGTCGAACTGCGCACCGGCGAGGAGGACTTGGTCTTCATCGCTTCGGACGCGCAGCTGCTGCGCTACCCGGCGGGGCAGGTGCGCCCGCAGGGCCGTCCGGCGGGCGGCATGGCGGGGATCAAGCTTTCCGACGGGGCGCGGGTGCTGTCGTTCACGGCGGTGGATCCGGCGTCGGACGCGGTGGTGGTCTCGGTGGCGGGGGCGTCGGGGACGCTGAGCGGCGAGGAGCAGACGTCGTGGAAGGTGACGCCGTTCGAGCAGTACCCGCGCAAGGGCCGGGCGACGGGCGGTGTGCGCTGCCAGCGGTTCCTGCGCGGCGAGGACGGTCTGACGTTCGCCTGGGCGGGCGTGGCCCCGGCCCGGGCGGCGTCCGACAAGGGCGCGCCGGTGGACCTGCCGGAGCGCGACCCGCGCCGTGACGGTTCGGGCACGCCGGTGACGGCTCCGATCGCGGTGGTGGCCGGCCCGGCGTAGGGCGCGGGCGTGGTGGAGGAGGGGTGCCGGAGCCGTCCGGCGCCCCTCCTTCGTCGTTCCGGGGCGCGGCGGGTGCCGAGGGTAGCCTTACCCGGGTGAGCACCTGTGCGACGCTGTCGCGTGAACTGTCGGAGCCGCTGACCGCCACCGCCGCGGTGGCGACCACCTGGCTGCTGGTGGAGCAGAACGGGCCGTGGGGCGCGAAGGCGCTCGGGGAGAGCCACCTGGACCCGGCGACGGGGCGGGCGCTGGACGCGGCCGCGGCGGGCACCGGGGTGCGGGTGGCGCTGATCCGGCGGCCGGGGCGGCACGCGGACTGCCTGCCGACGGCGCGGCACGAGGTGGTCGTGGCGCACACGGTGCCGGGTCGCGGCTGGGTGCGCCGGGCGGAGGTGGCCGATCCGGCGGAGTTGCTGGAGCTGGACTTCGCGGCGCTGGGCGTCGGTGACCACGGCGGTTTCGGGGTGGAGCACGTCGGCGGCCCGTTGGCGCTGGTGTGCACCAACGGGCGGCGGGACCGCTGTTGCGCGCTGCTGGGCCGCCCGTTGGCGGCGGAGCTGGCGGCGGCCGGGCACAGCGAGGTGTGGGAGGTGACGCACCTGGGCGGGCACCGCTTCTCCCCCACGATGCTGGTGCTGCCGTACGGCTACGCGTACGGGCGGCTGACGGCGGAGGCGGCCAAGGAGGTGCTGGCGGCGACGGCGGCCGGGCACATGGTGCCGGCCTGGTCGCGGGGCTGTTCGGGCTGGGAGCGTCCGGGTCAGGCGGCCGAGCACGCGGTGCGGTTGGCGACCGGGGAGACCGGGGTGGACGCGCTGACACTGGCCCAGCGGCCGGACGGCGCGGGCCGTTGGCTGGTCTCGGTGCTGCACCAGGACGGCCGGGCCTGGGAGGTGGACGTGATCGAGGCGGTGAGCGAGCCGGCGCGTCCGGAGAGCTGCGGCAAGGCGGCGGGGACGCCGTCGCGGATGGACGTGCTCTCGGTGCGGGGTCGGTAGCGGGGCGGAAGCGCGCCGGCAGGGCCTTCAGCAGGTCGGGAGCGCGCGGGCGGCCCCGCGCCCGTGGGGGTGAGCGCGGGACCGGAGCGCGTGGGCGGCCCCGCGCCCGCTGTCCACGGAGGTGCGCGGGGCCGTCACGTCGGGTGTCGGCTCAGCCGGTGACGGCCTTGCCGACGAACTCGGTGGTGTAGGTGCGGGAGAGGTCGATGGTGCCCTCCTTGCCCTTGACGTCCGGGTGGAAGGCGGCGAGCACGGCGAGGACGGTCTTGGGGCCGTCGGCCGGCATCACGCCGTCGGTGGTGAACATCGGCAGGGTCGCCTTGATCGCGGCCGCGTACTGCTCGGCGCCGCCCTGCGCGTAGTCGGCGGGCATCTTCGCGGCGATCTCCTCGGGGCTGTGCGTGGACATCCACTTGAGGGTCTTGACGAAGGCGTTGGCGAGCTTCTGGGTGGTGTCCTTGTTCTTCTCCACCCAGTCGGTGTTCATGTAGAGCGAGGACGACGGGTAGAGGCCGCCGAGGGCCTCGCGGGAGCCCTCGGGTGTGCGCATGTCGTAGAGGATCTTGCCGAGGCCCTTGTCGAGGACGTTGGCGACGGTCGGGTCGGTGGTCATCCCGCCGTCGATGCTGCCCTGTTGGAGCGCGGCGATGAAGGTCTGGCCGGCTCCGACCGCGATCGGGCTGAACTCGCTGACGGCGGTGCCGTTCTTGACGGCGAGGTACTTGGTGAGGAAGTCGGTGGAGGAACCGATGCTGGTGACGCCGAGCTTCTTGCCCTTGAAGTCGGCGCCGGACCTGATGGCGTCGGCCTGCTTGGTGGAGACGAGTTCGACCTCGCCGGGGGCCTGGGAGAACTGCACCACGGACTCGACGATCTTGCCCTTGGCCTGGAGGTCGATGGTGTGGTCGTAGAAGCCGACGGCGCCCTGGACGTCGCCGGCGAGCAGCGCGGTGGTGGCGTTGACGCCGGCGGGCTCGCTCATCAGCTCGACGTTGACGCCCGCGTCGGCGAAGAAGCCGAGCCGCTGGGTGAGCATCGCGGGCAGGTAGATGACCTTGTCCAGGCCACCGACCATGATCTTGACCTTCGGCCCGTCGACCTGCCGGCCGGCCGGGGCGGCGGCGCCGTGGGTGGTCGTGGCGGCGTCGTTGGCGCAGGCGGAGAGCGGGAGGAGCAGGACGGCGGCGAGGGCGGCCGCGGCGGGTCTGCCGATCGGGTTCGGGCGCATGGGTGGGGGTGCCTCTCTCTGCGAGGGGGGTTCAGCGGCACAGGTGGTTCAGCGAAGCGGGGGGTTCGCGACGCAGGGGGTGGGGTTCAGCGGCGCAGGTGGTTCAGCGACGCAGAGGGGTTCAGCGGCCGTCGCCCGTGTCTGCGGGCTTCCAGCGGAACAGCTTCGTCTCGGCGAAGGTCAGCAGCCCCTCGGTGAGCAGCGCCACGACGGCGAGGATGGTCATGGCGGCGTACACGCCGGCCGCGTTGAAGGTGCCCTGGGCGGCGGCGACGAGCAGGCCGAGGCCCTTGGTGGCGCCGATGTACTCGCCGACGATGGCCCCGATCAGGGCGAAGCCGAAGCTGACGTGCAGGCTGGTGAAGATCCAGGTGGTGGCGGCGGGGATGACCACCTGGAGGGTGACCTTGCGGCCGTCGGCGCCGAGGATGCGGGCGTTGGAGACGAGGTTGCGGTCCACCTCGCGGGCGCCCTGGAAGGCGTTGAAGAACACCGGGAAGAACACCAGGACGACGGCGGAGGCGACCTTGGAGGCCGGGCCGAGGCCGAACCAGATCAGGAAGATCGGGGCGAGCACGATCCGCGGGATGGCGTTGAGCACCTTGATGTAGGGCCCGAACACGTCGGCCAGGAAGCGGACCCGGCCGAGCGCGATGCCGAGCAGCACACCGCAGATGACGCCGATCACCCAGCCGGTGAGGGCCTCGTAGAGGGTGTAGCCGATCTGTTCGCCGAGCGAGCCCTGCGCGGTGCCGTGGGTGATCCACTGCCAGATCTGGTCCCAGATCCTCGACGGCTGCGAGAAGTTGAACGGGTCGATGACGTCGGTGCGGGCGCAGACCTCCCACAGTCCGAGGAAGGCGACCAGGACCGCGACCCGGGCCCCGTAGACGGTCAACCTCCGGTTGCGGGCGGCCCGTTCGCGGGCCTCGGTACGGCTGGCGGGGGTGGCCGCCGGGGGCTTGTCGGCGACGGCCGACGCGGTCTCAAGCGGCACGACCCGCTCCTCTCTCCCGGGTGATGCGCACCTCTTCGCCGAGCGAGGCCCAGATCTCGCGGTACAGCTCGACGAACCTCGGTTCCAGCCGGACGGCCTCCACGGTGCGCGGTCGCGGCAGGTCGACGGTGAAGATCTCCTTGACGGTGGCCGGTCCGGCCGTCATGACGACGACCCGGTCGGCGAGCGCGATGGCCTCGTCCAGGTCGTGGGTGACGAAGACGACCGACGCGGCGTTCCCGGAGGACCTGGTCCCGGCCCACAGCTCCAGCAGCTGGTCGGACATCAGGGCGCGGGTCTGCACGTCCAGCGCCGAGAACGGCTCGTCCATCAGCAGGATGTCCGGGTCGTTGACGAAGGTCTGGGCGAGCGCGACGCGCTTGCGCATGCCGCCGGACAGCTGGTGCGGGTAGCGGTCCTCGAAGGCGGCGAGGCCGACGCGGCCCAGCCAGTCCCGGGCCCGTTCCCTGGCCTCGGCGGTGGGCACGCCGCGGAAGCGCGGCCCGGCCATCACGTTGGACAGGACGGTGCGCCAGGGGAATACGGCGTCCTGCTGGAAGACGAAACCGACCTTGGGGTGGATCCCGCGGACCGGCTCGCCGTCCACCCGGACCTCGCCCTCGGTGGGCTCCTCCAGGCCGCTGACCAGGGTCAGCGTGGTGGACTTGCCGCAGCCGGTGGGCCCGACGACGGCGACGAACTCGCCTTGGGCGACGGTCAGATCGAGATCACGGACGGCGGTGTGCAGGGCCCCGGACGGGGTGCGGAACCGTTTCGTCGCGCCAGTCAGCTCGATCGCCGGGGTTGTGCTCATTCGATCCTCCCGGGTCTGTGCTTGCCCCGGAAAGGTAGGAGCGGGCCGGGCCCGGGCGGGAGCCTTCTCGGCGTACTGCGGTTTCTCCGCATTGAGGGGTGTTCTGCTCCTTTTGCTTCCGCTACAACTGCGGGGACGCGGCTGACAGAAACACGCCGGAAACGTAGGGTGTCCCGACCCTGACGTACCCGCCCCCACAGCCGCCGAGAGGAGGCCCGGATGAAGCTGCCCCGCTGGCCCCGCCGGGTCTTCGCGCAACTGCTGCTGAGCCAGACCGTCGTCACCGTCGGTGTCACCACCGTGACCGTCGGCCTGTTCCTGGCCCCGGTCAGCAGCGAGCTGGACCACGACGCGATGCAGCGGGCGCTGTCGATCGCCCAGGCCACCGCCACCGACGAGGCGATCGCCCGCGCCGCCGACGCCCGGGACTCGGCGACCGCGCAGCGCAACGCCGAGCAGATCCGGCTGGCCACCGGCGCGAGCTTCGTGGTGGTCACCGACCTGGACGGGATCCGGCTCTCGCACACCGACCCGGAGCGGATCGGCCACCGGGTCAGCACCGATCCGGAGCCGGCGCTCAGCGGGCTCAGCGTCACCGCGATGCAGCAGGGCACGCTGGGCCGCACCGCGCGCGGCAAGGTGCCGCTGCGGGTCGCGGACGGCCGGATCGTCGGCGAGGTGTCGGTCGGCATCAGCGACGACTCGATCCGCCGCCGGCTGCTGAAGATGCTCACCGGGATCCTGCTGTGCGCGGGCGCGGGCCTGGCCGCGGGGACGGTCGCCACGCTGGCGCTGGCCCGGCGGCTGAAGCGCCGCACCCACAACATCGCGCTGGCCGACATCTCGGCGCTGCTGGTGGAGCGGGAGGCGATGCTGCACGGCATCCGCGAGGGCATGGTGGCGCTGGACGAGCGCGGCCGGATCCGGCTGGCCAACGACGAGGCGGTGCGGCTGCTCGGCCTGCCGGAGGACTGCACCGGGCGGCCGATCCACGCGGTGCTGCCGCCGGGCCGGCTGGCGGACGTGCTGACCGGGCGGATCACCGGCGCCGACCTGCCGGCGGTCCGGGACGACCGGGTGCTGGTGGTCAACCGGATGGGCACGGCCGAGGGCGGCGCGGTCGTGACGCTCCGCGACCGGACCGAACTGGAGTCGCTGGTCCGCGAGTTGGACACCACGCGCAGCCTGACCGAGGCACTGCGCGCCCAGGACCACGAGCACGCCAACCGGATGCACACCCTGCTGGGCCTGCTGGAGCTGGGCCGCCACGAGCAGGCGGTGGCGTTCATCTCGGAGCAGTCCGGTTCGCACGCGGTGGTCGCGGCGCGGATCGCCGAGCAGGTGCAGGATCCGCACGTCGCGGCGCTGCTGGCGGGCAAGACGGCGGTGGCGGGCGAGCGCGGGGTGCGGCTGGCGCTGGCCCCGGCGGCGCACCTGCCGGACGCGGTGGTGGACGCGCGGGCGCTGGTGACGGTGCTCGGCAATCTGATCGACAACGCGGTGGACGCGCTCGCGGCGGGTGGGGGCGGCCGGCTGGAGGTGACGCTGGCGGCGGCCGGCTCCACGCTGCTGCTCCAGGTCGCGGACAGCGGCCCGGGCGTGCCGGAGGAGCTGCGCGAGCAGGTCTTCGAGGAGGGGTGGACCAGCAAGGACGCGCCCGCGCACCGTCCGCGCGGGCTGGGGCTGGCGATGGTGCGGCGGCTGGTCGAACGGACCGGCGGCCGGATCGTGCTCGACGCGGGACCGCTCGGCGGCGCCCGGTTCACGGTCGAGCTGCCCGAGGCCCTGCTCACCCCTCAGCTCGTGGAGGCCTGATGATCGACGTACTCGTGGTGGACGACGACTTCCGGGTCGCGGACGTGCACGCCGCGTACGTGGCCAAGGTGCCGGGCTTCCGGGTGACCGGCACCGCGCACTCGGCCGGGGAGGCGCTGGCCGCGCTGGAGCGCCGCCCGGTGGACCTGCTGCTGCTCGACCACCACCTGCCGGACGAGACCGGCCTGGCGCTGGTGCGCCGGTTGCGGGAGCGGCAGGTGGCCTGCGACGTGATGATGGTGACGGCCGCCCGGGACGTGTCGACGGTGCACGCCGCGATGCAGCACGGCGCGCTGCAGTACCTGGTCAAGCCGTTCACCTTCGCCGGCCTGCGGGACAAGCTGGTCGCGTACGCGCAGCTGCGGCACGCGCTGGCCGGCCCGGCGGCCCGGGAGGCCGGCCAGGACGAGGTGGACCGGCTGTTCGCCACCCTGCGCAGCGCCGCCGCCCCGGCCGGCCCGCTGCCGAAAGGGCACTCGGCGCCCACCACCGACCTGGTGCTGGGGGTGCTGCGCCAGGCGGGCCGCCCGCTGTCCGCGCAGGAGGTCGCGGACGCCACCGGGCTCAGCCGCTCGACGGCGCAGCGCTACCTCAAGCAGCTGGAGCGGGACAGCCGGCTGCGGCTGACCCTGCGCTACGGCGACACCGGCCGCCCCGAGCACCGCTACGGCCTGGCGGTCCGGGCCTGACACCGCGCCCGGACGTGGGGGAACCCCGGCGGCCCCAGGCCCGCCGGGGTTCCCCGGGGCGCGGCGCTCAGGCCGCGCCCGCACCGGTGAGGGCGCGCACCTCCAGCTCGGCGAAGCGGTCCGCGTCGGCCGGCTCGGGCGAGGTGATCGTCCCGATCCAGCCGGCCAGGAAGCCGAGCGGGATGGAGATGATGCCGGGGTTCTCCAGCGGGAACCAGTGGAAGTCGACGCCGGGGAAGAGCGCCACCTTGGTGCCGGAGACCACCGGGGAGAAGACGACCAGCACGATCGCCGGGACCAGCCCGCCGTACACCGACCAGACCGCGCCGCGGGTGGTGAACCGCGACCAGAACAGGCTGTACAGCAGGACGGGCAGGTTGCTGGAGGCCGCCACCGCGAAGGCCAGGCCGACCAGGAAGGCGACGTTCAGCTGCTGGGCGTAGAGGCTGATCGCGATCGCGGCCGCGCCGATCCCGACGGCCGCGAACCGTGCCACCCAGACCTCCTGGCGCTCGCTGGCCTCGCCCGTCGGCTCGGCCTCCGCCGCGTCCCCCGCCTCCCCCGGCCGGGAGGCCGGGACGGCGGCACGCCGCCGGAAGGGGCGCTGGCGCGGCCGGCCGCGCCAGGCACCGGCCCAGATGTCGTGGGCGAAGGCCGCCGAGGAGGCCAGGGTGAGCCCGGCGACCACGGCGAGGATGGTGGCGAAGGCGATCGCCGAGATCAGGGCGAACAGCACCACCCCGCCGGTGCTGCCGTTGCCGCCGCCGAGCACCAGGGCGAGCAGCGGGACGGCGGTGTTCCCGGCCGAGTTGGCGTGCCGCACCTCCGCCGAGCCGACCAGCGCGGTCGCGCCCAGGCCGAGCGCGATGGCCATCAGGTAGAAGCCGCCGACCAGGCCGATCGCCCACATCGTGGAGCGGCGGGCGGCCCGCGCGGTGGGCACGGTGTAGAAGCGGGACAGGATGTGCGGCAGTCCGGCGGTGCCGAGCACCAGGGCGAGGCCCAGGCTGAAGAAGTCGAGCCGGCTGGTGAAGGTGGCGCCGTACTTGAGGCCGGGTTCGAGGTAGCGCCGCCCGGCGCCGCTGTGCTGGGCGGCCTGGCGCATCAGCTCGCCGACGTCGCCGTGGAAGCGGACCATCAGCAGCACGGTGAGCAGCACCGAGCCGGCGATCAGCAGGAAGGCCTTGACGATCTGGATCCAGGTGGTGGCCCGCATCCCGCCGATCGTGACGTAGACGATCATCAGTCCGCCGACGGCGACGATGGTCCAGGTCCGGGCCTGGGCGCTGTTGGTGCCGAGCAGCAGGGCGACCAGCGAGCCCGCGCCGACCATCTGGGCGACCAGGTAGAGCAGGGTGACGACGACGCTGGCGCCACCGGCCGCGGCCCGGACCTTGCGGCGGCGCAGCCGCAGGGCGAGCACGTCGGCGAGGGTGTACCGGCCGGCGTTGCGGACCAGTTCGGCGACCAGCATCAGCACCACCAGCCAGGCGACCAGGAAGCCGATGCTGTAGAGCACGCCGTCGTAGCCGTACAGCGCGATCAGCCCGGCGACGCCGAGGAAGGAGGCGGCGGAGAGGTAGTCGCCGGAGAGCGCGAAGCCGTTCTGGAGCGGGGTGAAGTCGCGTCCGCCGGCGTAGAAGTCCTCGGTGGCGCTGCCCCGGCGGCCGACCCAGAGGGTGATCGCCAGGGTGACCAGGACGACGACGGCGAACAGCGCGATCGCGAGGTCGTGGTGGTCGCCGGTGGGGGCGACGGGGGGCGGGGTGGCGGTCGTCATCGTGGTCGTCACCGCGGTCGTGATCGTGGTCGTCATCGCAGCTGGTCCTGGGTGTCCCAGCGCAGGCCCAGGGCGGCGCGGTCGCGCTTGGTCCGGGCGTTGCGGGCGTAGAGCCAGGTGAGCAGGAAGGTGGAGGCGAACTGCAGCAGGCCGAGCAGCCAAGCCACGTTGAGCGGGCCGGCCACCTGGCTGCGCATCAGGCCGGGGGCGGCGGCCTGCGCGGCGACGTACATCAGGAACCAGCCGAGGAAGGCTCCGCTGACCGGGAAGACGAACGACCGGTAGCTGCGGCGGATGTCCTGGAAGGCGTCGCTGCGCTGGACGGCCCGGTACACCTCGGTGCTGTCGGTGGCGGGCACCAGGGCCCGGGGGGCGGTCGCCGGTTCGACGGCGGGCTGGGCGGCGGGGGCAGCGGCGGCCCGGCCGGGCGCCCGCCCGGCCGGTACCGGCTGGACCGCGCGGGTGGGGGCCGACTGGGCCGGTACCGCCGGTTGGCCGGGCACGTCCGGCCGGTCGGCGGCGGTGGCGGCGGCCGGAGCGGCCCACCAGTCAAATCGCTGCCCCTGTCCGGGACTGCTCGTCTGCTGCTGTGGCACAACTGCTCCTGGACCGGCGGGCACTCTGACCCCAACCATGATGGTGGCCGCCGGACAGCCCCTCTGACCATTGCCGATACCTTCACTCGATGAGGTGATCGATCATCCGACAGACACTCATCCGACTACTGCTGCGTACCGGTGATCCCGTGTCGAAAGGCGTACGAGACCGCCTGCGCCCGGTCCCGTACCGCGGTCTTGGCGAACAGGTTGTTGATGTGCGTCTTCACGGTGGCCTGGCTGACGAACAGCCGCTGGGCGATCTCGGCGTTGGAGAGCCCCTCCGCGATCAGCGCCAGCACCTCCGCCTCCCGGGCGGTCAGCCCGTCCGGGAGCTCCCCCGGCCGCCCGGCCGGCTTCCCGGCCCCCGGCGCGGATCCGACCTCAGGCCCTGAAAGCCTTTCCAACAGACGGAGTTGGATCTGCGGCGAGAGCCCGGCCGCCCCCGCGCGGACGTCCGCGATCGCCCGGGCGATCTCCTCGCCGCCGGCGTCCTTGGTGAGGTAGCCGCGCGCCCCGGCCTGCAGGGCGGGGAACAGCGAGTCGTCGTCGGCGTAGGTGGTGAGCACCACGACCTCGGTCTGCGGGTGCGCGGCCCGGATCCGCCGGGTCGCCTCGACGCCGTCGACGCGCGGCATCCGCAGATCCATCAGCACCACGTCCGGGTGACACCGCTCCACCAGGGCGACGGCCTCCTCCCCGTCCGCCGCCGCGCCGACCACCTCGATGCCGGGCAGCAGCCCCAGCAGCATCACGATGCCCTCGCGCACCACCGTCTGGTCGTCCACCACCAGCACCCTGGTGACTTCCGCCTCGCTCATGCGCCCGCCCCGCTTCGCTCGGCAGTCGCTTCGCGAAATCCGCACCTGCTGATGATGAGCTCGCCGCGCTCGCTCATGCCGGCACCTGCAGCAGCACGCGCCACCCTCCGTCCTCGGGGCCCGCCAGCAGGGTGCCGCCGAGCAGTTCCGCGCGTTCGCGCATCCCCAGCAGACCGTACCCGCTGCCGCTGGCTGCCAGCTCCCCGGACGGTTCGCCGCGCGGGGGGCGGGAGTTGCGCACCTCCAGCTCCACCGCCTCCGTCAGGTAGCGCAGTTCGACGGTGCACCGGGCGCCGGGCGCGTGCTTGCGGACGTTGGTCACCGCCTCCTGCGCGGTGCGCCGCACCGCGAGGGCGGCCTCGGCGGCGAGCGGTCGGGGCGTGCCGGTGACGGCGAGCGCGGCCCGCTCCCGCCCGGTCAGCTCCACCAGGAACTCGCCGACCGGGGTGAGCTCGCCGCGCAGCGCGGACAGCGCCTGCCGGGTCTCGACCAGCCCGTCCTGGGCCATCCGCCGGGCGGCGACGACCCGCTCGCGGATCTGCCCGCGGTCGGTGCCGGCGTCCAGCATCAGCCGGGCCGCCTCCAGGTGGACGAGCTGCGCGGAGAGGCTGTGCGCGAGCACGTCGTGGATCTCCCGGGCGATCCTGGCCCGTTCGGCGAGCGCCGCGCTCTCCGCCTCGGCGGCCCGGGCGGCGCGCTCCTGGGTGAGCAGCTGGCGGGCGGTGCCGCGGGCCTCGACGTCCAGCCGCAGCAGGTAGCCGAGCAGGCCGAGCCCGCCGATGGTGGCGAAGATGCTCACCCAGCTCGCCCAGCTGGCGGCGGTGTACGAGCCCAGCGCGGTCGCCGCGGCGAGCAGGCCGGGCGCGGGCGGCAGCCGGACCACCCCCACCACGGCCAGCCCGCACCAGACGAAGTCGGCCAGCAGGTAGGCCTGCCCCCAGTTGGCCAGCCAGGCGCTGCCGAGCAGGGCGACGGCCAGGCCCAGCGAGAGCGCCAGGCGCTGTTCCCGGGTGGCGTAGAGGTAGCCGGTGGCCAGGGCGGCGACCCCGAGCAGTCCGGCCGCCACGACCACCACCGCCCAGCCCGTGTACTTGCCGCCGGAGAACGTCCCCCAGCAGACGACGACCAGCAGGACGGTGCGGCCGAGCAGGGAGAGGGCCCGCCGCGGCCATCTCCCGACCTCGCGCTCCAGCCCCTCGCGGGACGGCCAGCGGGTCCAGTACCACTCGGCCACAGATGCCTCCTCGACGTTCTCGGACAGCGGGCCCGGCAGGCCCCGGCAGGGCGGTCAGCGCGGTACGGCGGCCTGTTGCGGCAGGTCCAGGGCCCGTGCCCGCCAGTTCACCACGAAGGAGCGGGTCAGCAGCAGGACCGCCAGCCCCAGCAGCAGCGCGCTGCCCGCCTGGTGGACGTGCAGTGCCGCGCCGATGCCGTACAGGGCGAGCCGGATGGCGAGCATGCCGACCCAGGCGGCCACCGTGGCCTTGGTGCCCTTGGCCCAGACCGAACCGTCCCCGGCCCGCCACAGCCGCACGGTCCAGCCCCAGACGGAGCCCATCGCGACCACCGCCACCAGGCCGCACCCGACCAGGGTGGCGGACAGCGCGGTGTGCTGGTGGTCGATGAGCTGCGGGTCGCGCAGTGCGAGCACGCCGAGGATCAGCGGCAGCAGCCAGAAGCGGCGCTCGGTGTCCAGGCGCTGGGCTCGCATCTGGCGCTGGACCACGAGGACCATCACCGCGATGATCACGACGATGTTGACGAGGGCGGTCATCGGACTTCTCCGTCCCGACAGGAGGCTTGTACTGACCTCTCCGACGCTACGGATCCGGCGCCCCCGGTTGATCGGCGCCGGGGTGGACCACAGGTGGAACCGGCAGCACGAGGGCCCTCCACCCGTGGGTGGAGGGCCCTCGTGCCGGAAGAATCCGAAGGCCTCAGGCGTCGATGCGGGAGCGGTCCAGGGTGGCCGCCGAGTCCACGATGAACTCCTTGCGCGGGGCGACGTCGTTGCCCATCAGCAGGTCGAAGATCCGCTCGGCCTGCTCAAGGTCGCCCAGGTTGATCCGGCGCAGCGTGCGGTGGCGCGGGTCCATGGTGGTCTCGGCCAGCTGGTCGGCGTCCATCTCGCCCAGGCCCTTGTACCGCTGCACCGGCTCCTTCCAGCGCTGCCCCTTGCGCTGGAACTCCAGCAGCGTGGAGCGCAGTTCGGCGTCGGAGTAGGTGTAGTGGTACTTCTCCTGGCCGCGCTTGGGATTGGTGAGCTCGATCCGGTGCAGCGGCGGCACGGCGGCGAAGACCCGGCCCTGCTCGACCATCGGCCGCATGTAGCGGTGGAACAGCGTCAGCAGCAGGGTGCGGATGTGCGAGCCGTCGACGTCGGCGTCGGCCATGAAGATGACCCGGCCGTAGCGGGCCTGGTCGATGTCGAAGGTGCGGCCCGAACCGGCCCCTATCACCTGGATGATCGCGGCGCACTCGGTGTTCTTGAGCATGTCGCTCACCGAGGCCTTCTGCACGTTGAGGATCTTGCCGCGGATCGGTAGCAGCGCCTGGAACTCGGAGTTGCGGGCGAGCTTGGCGGTGCCGAGCGCGGAGTCGCCCTCGACGATGAAGAGCTCGCTGCGGTCGACGTCGTCACTGCGGCAGTCGGCCAGCTTGGCCGGCAGCGAGCTGGTCTCCAGCGCGGTCTTGCGGCGCTGGGCCTCCTTGTGCTGGCGGGCCGCGACCCGGGTGCGGGCGGCCGCGACGACCTTGTCCAGCACGGCCCGGGCCTGGAGCTTCTGGTCCTTCTTGGCCGAGGTGAGGAAGGCCTTGAGCTCCTTGGCGACGACGGCGGCGACGATCCGGTTGGCCGCCGAGGTGCCGAGCACCTCCTTGGTCTGGCCCTCGAACTGCGGCTCGGCGAGCCGGACGGTGACCACCGCGGTGAGGCCCTCGGTGGCGTCGTCCTTGGTGATGTCGTCCTCGGCGACGCGCAGCAGCTTGGCCGCGCGCAGCGCCTCGTTGACGGTCTTGGCCAGCGAGCGCTCGAAGCCGGTCATGTGGGTGCCGCCCTTGGGGGTGGCGATGATGTTGACGAAGGAGCGCAGGGTGGTGTCGTAACCGGCGCCCCAGCGCAGCGCGATGTCCACGCCGAGCTGCCGGGTGACCTCGGTGGGGGTCATGTGGCCGAGCTCGTCCAGGACGGGCACCGTCTCCTTGAAGGTGCCCTCTCCGCGCAGCCGCAGCACGTCGCAGACCGGCTTGTCGGGCGCCAGGAACTCGCAGAACTCGGCGATGCCGCCGTCGAAGCGGAAGACCGACTCCTCGACCTGCTCGCTCTCGGTGAGCCGCTCGTCACGCACGACGATGGTCAGGCCGGGCACGAGGAAGGCGGTCTGTCGGGCGCGGCTGTGCAGGTGCTCCAGGGAGAGCCGGGCGTCCTTGAGGAAGATCTGCCGGTCGGCCCAGTAGCGGATCCTGGTGCCGGTGCGGGCCTTGGGCACCTTGCGGGCCCTGGTCAGGCCGTTGGCGGGCTCGAAGGGCGCGTCGGGGCTGGCCTCGGTGAAGATGCCGGGGGTGCCGCGGCGGAAGCTGATCGCGTGGGTGTGTCCGCTGCGGTCGACCTCGACGTCCAGCCGGGCGGAGAGGGCGTTGACCACGGAGGCGCCGACGCCGTGCAGGCCGCCGGAGGCCGCGTAGGAGCCGCCGCCGAACTTGCCGCCGGCGTGCAGCTTGGTCATCACGACCTCGACGCCGGACAGCCCGGTCTTGGGCTCGACGTCGACCGGGATGCCGCGCCCGTTGTCGCGGACCTCGACCGAGGAGTCCGGGTGCAGCAGGACCTCGATGCGGTCGCAGTAGCCGCCCAGCGCCTCGTCGACGGAGTTGTCGATGATCTCCCAGAGGCAGTGCATCAGGCCGCGGCTGTCCGTCGAGCCGATGTACATGCCGGGGCGCTTGCGGACCGCCTCCAGGCCCTCCAGGACGAGCAGGTGCCGAGCGGTGTAGTTGGAACCGTCGTCGCCGGCCAGCAGTGCGGACGGCACGGTCGTTTCGGCACTCACGCGGCACTCTCCTCGGTGAAGTTCTGTCTCATCGGTCACATCCGGACGCATCCGGACCATCCGCCAGTGCAGCACGCCGCACCGACAGCCGTCGCCCGGTGTGCTCGCACCCCTCCGCTGGGTGCACAGCACGGCGGGCCGCTCCCGCGCAGCTTGTACGCGCTGCGCGAACAAGGACCGCTCCGGTGTCCGGACCCCGGGGCGCCATCTCCTCCCGGTACCACCGGTCCTGGCGGATCGTGGGGCCTGGCACAGGCTCCGGAACTGCCGTTATGCAGGCTACCGGGGCCCGGGGCGGGGCTTATGCTCCAACCCGGCAGAGGATTATGCTACGCGGACCTCGCACCCGGTCCCGATCGGGCGTTCGAGGGACGGGCGGATCCTGGGATTCGGTACGCATGAACCACCGGCCCCCGGGGCACGTCCTCATCAACACAGCAGAATCCTCAGAGAAGAAAAGCCACGAGCGGGAACGTTTTCGGCCTGGTTGGATGTTGACCCTGGTACGACAGCTCGTCGAGCTAGAGAAGAGGCGACGTGACTACTGTTCTGACACCTGCGAGCCCGCTCACCGCGGCTGACCGCTGCGACCGCTGCGGCGCCCAGGCCTACCTGCGCGTCGTACTCGCCAGCGGCGGAGAGCTGCTCTTCTGCGCCCACCACGGCCGGAAGTTCGAGCCCGAGCTCAAGAAGATCGCCGTGGAGATACAGGACGAGAGCGGCCGTCTCAGCGGCACCGCCAACGCCGCGGCCGCCGAAGAAGAGCGCTGATCCAAGGCGCCACACCAGCAGTCGGCGTCGAGCTGTGTATCCGGTCGCGCACTCCGCGCGACCGGTGAGCCGGGCGACAGGTCCCCTCGGGGGCCGGTCGCCCGGCTCTGCTGTTCCCGGAGGCCGGCACGCTCCGCAGCGATGTGACGTCAGAACGTGACCAGTTGGCCACCGGCAACGGCCCGGGCGGCCCTCACAGCACCGAGCGCACCGCGTCCGCGACGGACGCCACCCTGGTGTAGACGCCCGGGTGGGCCGCCTCGGCGCAACCCGTCCCCCAGGAGACCAGGCCGACCAGTCGGCCGCCGACGACCAGCGGGCCGCCGCTGTCGCCCTGGCAGGCGTCCTTGCCGCCCTTCTCCTCACCCGCGCACACCATGCCCCGGGCGTCGAACTTGCCGTCCGGCCCGCCCGGGTAGGCCTGCGCACAGGTCTGGTCCGCGATGATCGGCACCTCCACCCCGCGCAGCGTGGGCGAGTAGTCACCGCGCCCGGTGGTGTCGCCCCAGCCGAAGACCCGCGCGGCGGTCCCGGCCGCGTACGGCTCGGTCTCGCCCTGGCCGACCAGGTCGATCACCGGCCGGGAGTCCTGGGGGTCGGCGAGGGTGAGCACGGCGACGTCGTTCAGGTTGGCGGTGAAGGAGTAGTCGGGGTGGATCCACACCGACCGGACGGGCACCTCGCGGCCGGCCGAGCTGCGCATGTCGTCCCGGCCGATGACGGCCTTGAGGCCCGGCCGGTCCACCTTGGCGCCCATGGACTCGTCGTAGAAGCAGTGCGCGGCCGTCACCACCTTGGTCGGTGTGACCAGCGCTCCCCCGCAGAACTGGCCGGAGCGGCCGCTGCCGAACTGCTGGCGGCTGGACAGCGCCACCACCCACGGGTGGTCGACGGTGGTCTCGGCGGTGCCGCCGACCACCCGGCGCTGCGCCCCGGCCGGACCGGCCGCGCCGAGCGCGACCAGCGGGACGGGGACGGCGGCCAGCAGCGCCAGCACGGCGGCCCGTCGGCGGCGGCCCGCACGGGCGGCCGCCGGGCTCGCCGGGGGCGGGGCGGGGGTCGGCAGGGCAGCGCGGTCCGGGTTGGGCAGCACCGTGACTCCAGTCGGCTCGGCAGCAGGCAACCGCCACAGCCTAGGTGATCGACTACGCGGTGCGACCGATTCCCGTCGCACCGCCACCCGGACGAGGGACAACGGCCACCCGGACGCTGACCCGCCCGGGCCCGGACAGCGGCGAAGGCCCGGAGCCGTGCTTAGGTTCTAACGGTCCTCGCAACACCCGCGATCTGTGGGAGTTGCGAGGACCGTGGGCGTTAGGCGTAGTGATCTTGCTGGGTTGCGGGAGC
>NZ_JBIUYQ010000041.1:0-51691 GCF_044744605.1 Kitasatospora sp. NPDC087271 | reverse complement strand
TTCTCAAGGAACGGACACTTCCTTCAGGCCGCCTTCCAGCGGGCCCTCCGGGCGCTTCGTTCTTTCGTGTTTCCAGCTTACCAGATGTTTTCCGCCCCGTTTTCGGCGCTTCGTTCATCCAACTCGCTGGTGTCTTCTGCGGCTTGACGCCCCGTCCGACGTTTCAAACTCTAGCCGATCCCTGCTCCGAAAAGCGAATCGACCGCAATCCAATAAAACGAGCACACCGATATACACACCGGGCCTCGCTCGCGCATGGCAAGCCGACCCGGCCCGGACCCGGGACGTGATGTTTCGAAAGGATTGGCCGCCCCGGGACCGTCCGCGCCGATGCGTGTCCGGTGCTCCCTGCCGAGCGACTGGCTGACAGTACCCCTACTCAGCGCCCGAAACAAATGCCCAGCCCAGGGTGCGCCCGCCAAGGCGCGCACGGACAGACCGTGCTCGACCTCGGCGGACGCACCCCCTACGAAACGCGACGCGCAGGGTCAGCCGACGGCACCGAGGATCGGCGCCCAGGCGGCACCGGTGAGTGCGGCCACCGCCTGCTGCTCGGAGAGCGGAGGAGCGGCACGGGTCGGCTTCGGCGTCTCGGCGCCGGTGCCGCCGCCGGTGCTGTTCCACTGCACCATCTGAAGCTGCGCGCCGGTCGACTTCAGGGTCACCGTCACCGTCCAGCGGCGGGCGGTGTCGGGACGGACCGGGTGCGCGGCCGCGTTCTGCTGGAACATCACCAGGGCCCCGCCGGGAATCTCGGCACTGCTCGGCAGCTCGCTCATCTTGCAGGTGTCACCGTCACGCTTGGGCTGCCACTCGCAGCTCAGCCCGTCGCCGTCCTTGAGCGGCAGTTGGAGCCGCACGGCCGAGACACCGACGAAGGCGGCGCCGTGCCCGTCGTCGAGGACCAGTCCGCCGTTGGCGACGCGTCCGTTGGACGGATCCGAGGGGTTGTTGCTCTGCCCGCTCTCCGCGCTGAACCGGCCGCCGGGGAACGTCGCCTCCAGAGCCTGGATCATCTGGGTGTCGGTGATCGCGGAACGCGGCATCGCCATCGCCGCCACCCTGATGTCGGATCCTTCGGAGTGCATCCCGGCGAGCACGTCGGGGATCACCAGGCCGGCCGCCGCGATCACGGTGCAGGCGCCGACCCCGGCGATGACGCCGGCCGTGCGCCGACGCCGGCGGATCCGCCCGCGCTGGACGGCT
This sequence comes from Kitasatospora sp. NPDC087271, assembly GCF_044744605.1. NCBI lineage: Bacteria > Bacillati > Actinomycetota > Actinomycetes > Kitasatosporales > Streptomycetaceae > Kitasatospora > Kitasatospora sp. NPDC087271. The sequence continues at coordinate 50,485 of NZ_JBIUYQ010000041.1, read as the reverse complement.
CCGCGCATGAGCGTGGTGAGGTCTGGTTCGAGGGAGTCGGTCGTGCGGTCCAGGGCGTGTGCGAGGTCTGCTTCGAACGGCATGCTGGCGTCACCTATTTCTGTCGCTGATGGGGGCTTCGTGGCGGTTTCGACCTGCGCGCACCGATGCTCAGTGCGGAACCAGGTCGGACAGGCTGTCGCCGAGCAGGGCACGCACCCTGCCGAGCGCCCGGGTGCCCTGGGAGCGGACCGCGCTGCTGCTCAGCTTGAGCATCCGGGCGGTCTCCTCGATGCTGCGGTCCTCCCAGTAGCGCAGCAGCAGCACCGCCCGGTCGCGGGGCGGAAGTTGGCCGAGCGCGTCCAGCAGGGTGAGTCGCAGTGCGGTGTCGGGGCCTGCCGCCGCGCTGTCGGGCATGTTCCCGATGGGGCGCTCGCCGCTGCTCCGTCGACGCCGCAGGCTGAGGAAGGTGCGGACCAGGACCGTCTGGGCGTAGGCGGCCGGGTTGTCCGCCTTGGCCACCCGCTTCCAGTGCACGTACACCCGGCTGAGGGTCTCCTGGACCAGGTCCTCGGCAAGATGCGCGTCGCCGGCCGCGAGGACGTACGCGGAGCGGTACAACGCCTTCGCCCTCGCCGCCACGAACGCCAGGTACTCATCCTCCTGTGCTGATTTCACTCGGTTCCCGCCTGTTCCCTTGTCCTGTGATCCCCGTGCATACCCCTCATGACTACGTAAGGCGGCAGCATGTCGCGCGGGCGGGGCACCTTCTTCTTTTTCACCGCTGCCGCGTCGGCCGCCCTCCACGGACACCTTCGTCTCCCCTCCGTCTCCCCGCGGCCGACCCCGCGAGAAGCGGCCCCGGCCAGCGGTGATGCGGTCGGTATCATGCGCCCGGGGGTTCGTTTGCAGGCAGAGGGGAACGGTCGGTGGGTGGGTTGCGGTTCACGGTGCTGGGACCGATACGGGGGTGGCGGGACGGCGGCGAGCTCGCACTCGGGTCGCCGCAGCAGCGGAACCTGCTGCTCTCGCTGCTGCTGAGGGCCAACCACCCCGTGTCGACCGGTCAGCTCGTCGACGACCTGTGGGGCGAGGAGCCGCCCGCCAAGCCCGTAGCCGTGATCCGGACGTACGTCCACCGCCTGCGCCGCGTCCTCGGGCCCGCCCCGCTGACCTCGCTCAGCGGGGGCTACCTGCTCACCGTGGATCCCGGGGAGCTGGACACCCACCGCTGCGAGGAGCTCGTCGGCGCGGCGAAGGAGCTCAGCGGCGCCGGGGAGCACGCCCGCGCCGCCGCCACGCTGCGCCTGGCGCTGGCCCTCTGGCAGGGCGAGCCGATGTCCGGGCTCTCCGGCCCCTATGCCGAGCGGCAGCGCGGCGAGTGGACCGAACGCCGGGTGACCGTCCTGGAGTCGTGTCTGGAGGCCGAGGTCGAGGCCGGACCGTCCGGCGAGGCCGTCGCCGAACTGACCGCGGTCGCGGCCGAGCACCCGCTCAGGGAACGGTTCTCCGAGCTGCTGATGCTCGCCCTCTACCGGGCCGGGCGGCAGGCCGAGGCCCTGAGCGTGTACCGCGACACGGACCGGCGGCTGCGGGCGCAGCTCGGCGTCGCCGCCGGGCCCGGTCTGCGCGAGTTGCAGCGCCGGATCCTGGTGGCCGACACCGCCCTCGTGGCACCCGCGCCGCCCCGGCCCGACACCACCACCACGGCCCGCCCGCCGTACCACGCGCCGATCCGGCCGACCCAGGTACCGGCCGACCTCGCCGACTTCACCGGCCGCGAGGCGCAGACGGAGGCGGTGCGGGCCGTCCTGCTCGCGCCCCGCACCGTGCCCGTGGCGACGGTGTCGGGCCTGGGCGGCATGGGCAAGACGGCCCTGGCCGTCCATGTCGCGCACGGCCTGGCCGCCGACTTCCCCGACGGCCAGCTCTACGTCGACCTGCACGGGGCCGACGGCCGCCCGACCCCGCCCGAGGAGGTGCTGGGCGCCTTCCTCCGCGCCCTCGGCGTGCCGGCGGAGGCGCTGCCCGCCGGGCTCGCCGAACGCTCCGCCCAGTTCCGCTCGCTGCTCTCCGGCCGACGCGTGCTGATGGTCCTCGACAACGCCCGGGACGCCGAACAGATCAGGCCGCTGCTGCCCGGCAGGCCCGGTTGCGCCGTGCTCGTCACCAGCCGGGCCAGGCTCGGTTCACTTCCCAACGCGCACGTCGTCGAGCTGCCGGCCTTCGCCCCGGAGGAGGCCCTCGACCTGCTCGGCCAGGTGGTCGGCGGGCAGCGGTTGCGGGCCGAGGCGGACACGGCCAGGGAGCTCGTGCGGATCTGCGGTCACCTCCCGTTGGCCGTGCGCATCCTCGCCGCCCGCCTCTCCTGCCGGCCGGGCTGGACCATGGCCCGGCTGCTCGACAAGCTGTCCGAGAATCGTCGTCGGCTGGACGTGCTGCGCACCGAGGACCTCGCCGTCGAGTCGGCGTTCCGCTTCGGCTACGACCAGCTGACGCCCGACCAGGCCCGGGCCTTCTGTCTGTTGGCGGTGCCGGACGTGCCCGACCTGTCGCCGGGCGCGGTCGCGGCGGTGCTCGACCTGCCCGAGCACGAGGCCGAGGAGCTGGCCGAGTCGCTGGTCGACTGCTCGATGCTGGAGACCGCGCCGCCGGACCGCTACCGGTACCACGACCTGCTGCGCGCCTTCGCCCAGCGGCTCGTCCCGGAGACAGCGGCCGACGTCGAGGCCGGCGCGGGCTCGGCCCCGGAGGCGGACCGCCCGGCCGCCGTCCTCACCCGCCTGGTGATCCGCCAGCACGCCGAGACCGTCGCGGCCCTCGGCCCGGCCGCCACCCGCGCGGCCCTGACCGGCGCCGGTGCACCGTACGCTCCCGACTGCCGCGCCGTGGCCCGCGGTCGCGGCGAGTACCACGGCATCGGCGCTCTGGTCGGCCAGTACGCCGGGCTCCCCCAGCCGCCCCGGCTCGATCTGGTGGCCGAACTGCTGCTCGGGGGAAGCCTGTTGTGCGAGACCGGCCAGGCCGCCCGGCCGCTGGGGCACGCGGCCAAGGTCCTGCTCCAGGCCGCCGTCCGGCAGGGCGACCGAACGGCCGAGGTCAGGGCCCGGCTGGTGCTCGGTCGGCTGCTGACCGAAGTCGGCTCCGAACCCGCGGCCCTCGGCGAGCTGATCAGGTCCCGCGACCTGTGCATCGCCCACGGCCTGCCGGGGCCGCTGCTCGCCCTGGCCCACGCCTCCCTGGCCGCCCTGTTCGTCCAGGTCGGTCGGCCGGGCGACGCGGTCGACGGCTTCGCGGCGGCGATCGCGGTCTGGGAGCGGCTCGGCGACCGGCGCTCGGTGGCGGGCGAACTGCTCAACCTGGCCGGTGCGTTCACCGAGCTCGGCCGGCCCGAGGCGGCGGTCCGCGTCGTCGACCAGTCGCTGCTGATCTGCCACCAGCTCGCCGACCACGAGCTCCAGGCGCTCGCCCTCGACTCGTTGGGGACGATCGCCCACGATCGCGGCGAGTTCGAGCAGGCCCTGCGCCACCACCGCGGCGCCCTCGCCCTGCTGCGGCCGGACGACCGGCGCCGGACGGGCCGCACGCTCCTGCGGCTCACCGAGTCGCTGCGGGCCGTCGGCCGCGGCGACGAGGCGGTGGAGGCGGCCGACCGGGCGGTCGAGGTGCTGACGCTCGACGGCGACCGCCGGGGGCGGGGGCTGGCCCTGGCGGCGCTCGGTGACGCGCTCGCCGACCGCGGCGGCGCCGAGGACGCGGCCCGGGCGTGCCGGTCGGAGGCCTACGACATCCTGGCCTCCATCGGCTCCCCCGAAGCCGACCGGCTGCGCGCCCTGATCGGCCTCGGCGGGGCCGCCGACCGGCCCCGCCGGCAGTGGCCGTCCTGGCTGCCGGCCTGATCCTCCCCTCGCCCCGGGGGTGTTCGGCTGCCGGGCCGACGGGTCAGTGCAGCTCCCACACCTGGTTCTCCGCGTTCGAGCAGGCCGCCACCCTGACGTAGTAACCGGCTCCGTCTGACGTCAGGCAGCCCTTGGTGGCGCCGTTGACGATCTGGTAGCCACCCCGAAGCGGCGTGAGGGACCAGAGCTGGTTGTCGGTGTACGGCGGGCTCGTCCAGATCTGCACGCGCCCGTCGCCCGTGTCCAGGTCCAGCACCTTGGTGTAGTTGCTGGAGGCGTTGCGCAGGAAGTACTTCCCCTCGAAGACCTTCTCCAGCCGCCACACCTGGGCCGACGTGCCGTTGACGCTGAAGGTGCCGACCCGGTTGCCGTTCTGGTCCCCGGAGTAGGAGTTGTCCAGCGCGCCGTTGACGCCGGTGATCTGTGCCTGGGAGGGCAGCTGTGGCTGCGGTTTCGGCTCCGGCGTGGGCGACGTGGGCGGCGCCGACGTCGCGGACGGCGTGGGCGGTTCGTGGGAAGCGGGCGGGGACGGGACGGCGGAGGTCGGCGCGGGCGGGGCGGGGTTCTGGCCGGCGGTGGGCCCCGTGGAGGCGGGAGCCGGCACACCGGGCTGGGACGGGGAGGCGGAGGTCGGCGCGGGCGGGGCCGGGTTCTGGCCGGCGGTGGGCGCGCCGGAGGCCGGAGCCGGCACACCGGGCTGGGACGGGGAGGCGGAGGTCCGCCCGGCGACCGGCTCGGGCTCGGCGCCGGGCGTGGGGCTCCCACCCGCTGCCGGTCCGGGCGACGGCACCGGGGCCGCCGGCTCGGCGGACTGCTGTCCGGCGGGTTGACGGTCGGCTGCCACCGCCGCGGGAACGGCCGGGCCCGAGAGGCCGGCCACCGGGCCCGCGACGGCGGCGGCGTCCGGAGCGTCGTCCTCGTCGGACCGGATCACCGTCGCGCCGGAGGCCCCGACCACGCAGAGCAGCGACAGCGCCGTCACCCCGATCAGCCCGCGCAGGCGGAACCTGGCCCACGGTGCGCGTCCGGCGACCGGCCGGGGACCGACCGGAACCGGCGGCGCCGTCTCCTCGGCCGGTGCGAGGGCGTCCCGTACCGCCGCGGCCATCGTCGCCGCGTCGGGCCAGCGCTCGCCGGGATCCTTGGCCATCGCCCGCTCGACCAACGCCCACACCGGCGCGGGCACGTCCTCCGGAAGCGGCGGCACGGGCTCCGTCAGGTGCTTGAGGATCAGTTCGAGGGCGGTCTCCCCGTCGAAGGGGAGCTTGCCGGCGAGGCATTCGTAGAGGACGACGCCGAGTGCGTAGAGGTCCGCCGAGGCGGTGACCGTCCCGGTGGAGGCCTGTTCGGGTGCCTGGTAGGCGGCGGTGCCGAGCACCATGCCCGGTACGGTCAGCCGGGCGTCGCAGCCGGGCCGGGCGATGCCGAAGTCCGCGATCACCGTCCGGTCGCCGCGGACCATCAGGTTGGCCGGTTTGATGTCCCGGTGGACCACCCCGGACTCGTGCGCGGCCTCCAGCGCCTCCAGCACCTGGAGTGCGATCCGGAGGGTCTCCTCCACCGGCAGCGCGCCGCGGCGTTCCAGCACGGCGCTCAGCGGTTCCCCGTCGATCAGCTCCATGACCAGGTAGCCGACCGAGGGCCGCCCGTCCACGGCGCTGTGCCCGTAGTCGTACACGCCGACGATGCCCGGGTGGCGCAGCTGCGCCATGACGCGGGCCTCGGCGTGGAAGCGTTCGGCGAAGCCGGATTCGTCCAGTAGGGCCGGCTTCACCACCTTGACCGCGACCCGGCGGCCCAGGACCTCGTCCTCGGCGAGCCACACGTCGCCCATCGACCCGCCGCCCAGCAGGTCCACCAACCGGTAGCGGTCGGCGAGCACGGTGCCGCGCATGATACTCCCTGAATCAAGCCCGAGGACCGGAGCGAATCCGGAGACCGGCCCGGTTCCATGGGCGCACCTTGGTCCGGGGCGCCCTCCGAGGATCATGACACCGGCAAAACAACTACTGGCTGTCCATCATATGAATCACGATCGACTCAAGCCATTCCCGCCCCACGCCCCACCCCACGCCCCCGCGCCTCGACGGCCGCGTTGACGCAGCCGGCCGGGTCGGGTGTCAGGCGCACTCCCCCAGCCGCGACCGGCCACCGGTCACCGGTCCACTCGAAGGAACGCCGTCGTCGAGCCTCGCGGAAGCCGTCGGCGGGGAGGCGGCTCGTCCTCGGTCCCGGACGGCCGCGGAGCAGGCCGTCAAGGCCTCCCGAAGCGCCGGACCGACTTCTCGCGCTTCTCGCGCCAAAGGTTCGTAGCAAAATTACCTGTCACTGGGATGCAGGTCACCAGGCCTTTTCGCATCGCGCCCCCGGACCGGCCGACCTAGCGTGGTTCGCGGCGCTCCTCCCGGACGTTCCTCGCCGCACGCGAGGCATGGGACTGAGTCGCAGATCCGCCCGAGCACAGCTTCGGCGGCACACGAACAGATGAATTCAGAAAGGCTCAGCCATGGGCTTCAACCATGTCGACGCGGTGATGGCCGTACCCGACAAGCCGAACCAGTTCTGGGTGTTCTCCAACACCGACTACCGGCGCGTCGAAATCACCGTGACGAGCAGCCACCCGTACCCGGACAAGCTCATCCTCAAGGGCACCATCCGCGAGGACTGGCCCAGCCTGTCGGACTTCGCGAAGATCGACGCCGTCATGAAGGTCCCGGACGGCAGCAACGAGTACTGGGTCTTCTCCGGCGACCGGTTCGTGCGGATCAACGTCGCCAACGGGGAGCCGCACACGGACACCAGGACCTACGGTCCGGCGCCGCTGAGCGAGTGGGAAGGCCTCACCAAGGGCTGACGGCCGCCTCGGGTGCCCGGACCGCACCGGACCCGCCGCACCCAGCACTGGACGCCCGGCCGGGCCACCCCCGGCCGGGCGTCTCCCGTACCCGTACGTGCCCCGAGCCGTCGGTCCCTTCGTCCGCCCCACCTCCCCCGCCCACGTTCACCCGCTCCGATCGGAGACCTGCCCATGGGTCAGTTCGTCACAGACGTCAACCTCCTGGTCGCCTACGACGACCCGGTGCGGAGTCCGTTCCACACACCCACCGGGTGGGAGTGGATCGACGTCGACCTGAACAAGGGCGCGCACGGCGCCTACCTGTACCTCGTCTTCGAACGGTCCGCCGACGACCGGCCCGTCACCGGCATCCGCGTCCTGAAGGACGACGAGAAGCCGCCCGCCGGGTACCAGCAGCTGCCGGTCGACCTCAACAGGGGGACGCCCGCACACGGCACGGCCCTGTTCCTGGCCGTCACCCGCCAGGAAGGAGCAGGCCGGCCCATCGTCGACCTCACCGTCACGCACTGGAAGGACGGGGCGCAGGAGATCCCTCCCAGGACGGGCTACACCCGCGTCGACACGGATCTCAACAAGGGCGCCAAGGGCGACTTCATCTACCTCGACTACCTCCGGGCCACCGAGAACGCATCCTCCGGTTCGCCCGCCACGCCGGACCAGGAGAACGCGTGAACACTCCCCACTCCCCGCAGAGCGCTCCGTCGCTGCCGGACTCGCTGCTGAAGGCCCTCAAGCGCGAACCCCGCCCCGGCGGTCTGAAGGCCATCCGACACGTGGTCTTCCTGATGCAGGAGAACCGTTCCTTCGACCACTACTTCGGCAGCAACTTCCGAGGAGTGCGCGGGTACGACGACCGCAACCTCGTCACGTTCCCCGGGACCGGCGGCCGCACCGTCCTCGACCAGCCCGACCCGGACCACCCGTCCACGCCCCGGCGGCCCTACCAGCTCAGACCGGACCAGGGTACGGCCGAGCCGGCGGCCCACAACTGGCCCACCGGCCACCAGGCGTGGAACAACGGCCGCTACGACCAGTGGATCAAGGCCAAGGGGACCGTCACGATGGGCTACTTCGACCAGCCGGAGGTCGTCGGCACCTACCGGGCACTGGCCGAGCGGTTCACCGTGTGCGACGCCTACCACTGCTCGGTGATGAGCGAGACCACCTCGAACCGCAACTACCTCTTCAGCGGATTCGGCGGCTGGGAGCCCGACGGGTCGCGGGTCACCGGATCGGCCGCGCACGACCGCGAGAACCCCGATGCGACCTACGCGGGGGACCGGACGCCGGGCTACGGCTGGTCCAGCTACCCCGAGATCCTGGAGGTCAACAACGACCCCTTCGGCTCCGACGGGATCAGCTGGCGCGTCTACCAGGGCTGGGACAACTACTACGACAACAACCTGGAGTTCCACGCCGAGTTCAAGCGGATCTTCCAGACCGTGCTGAAGAGCGCCAAGCTCGACTACCTGAGCCTGTACGACTTCTACAAGGATCCGAAGCGCGTGCGCCCGGAGGACGTGGAGGCCCTCGCCAAGGCGGTCGCCGACCTGCCGCCGGCCGACCGGAGCCTCTACGACCGCGGGCTCTTCCGCTGCCCGCCCCCGCCGGACTCGAAGCAGAACCCGAAGAACTACCGCGACTTCGTCCACGCGTTCGCCCAGGACGTGGCGGCGAAGAGGGTCCCCCGGGTCTCGTACCTGGTGCCCTCGGACGCGGACTCGGAGCACCCGGGCGACGGCGGTTCGGCCCCCATGGCCGGTGAGGAGGTCGTCGCCCAGGTCCTGGACGTCATCGCCTCCGACGAGGACATGTGGGACTCCACCGTGCTGTTCATCAGCTACGACGAGAACGACGGCTTCTTCGACCACGTGCCGCCGCCGGTGCCCCCGCAGGGCGTCGACGACGAGTACGTCGGCAAGGAGCCCATCGGCCTGGGCATGCGCGTGCCGATGATCGTCGTCTCCCCGTGGACCGTGGGCGGCTACGTCAACTCCCAGGTCTTCGACCACACCTCACAAGTCCGCTTCCTGGAGGAGTGGTTGGGCGTACGGCAGCCCGCCATCAGCCGCTGGCGGCGCACCGTGGCCGGCAACCTCACCTCGGTCTTCGACTTCGACCGCACCGGCGACCCGCCACCGCAACCCACCGACCCCACCCGGCGTCTGGCCCGCCCGCTGCCGTACCAGCCGGACGCCCACGGCGCCCTGGACCAGAAGCAGGGCGCGTTCGTCCTCCAGCCGACCAACACCGGCGCCGCCTCCGTCCACCTGACCCTGTACGACAACGTCGGCACGTCCGGCGCCTACCACGCACCTCAGCACTTCGACGTGCTCGGCACCACGACGCCCGCCACCAAAGTGAAGGTCCGCGAAGGAAGTTACGACTTCTACCTCACCGGCCCCAACGGATTCCGCCGCGAGTTCGCCGGGAAGGCCGCCGGGGCCGCAGCCGAAACCTCCGTGGCCACCGCCATCGCCACCGCCCCGAAGCGCGTTCTCACCCTGACGATCACGTCGCCGAGCGCCACGCCGCAGACCGTCACCGTGGCGCCCCGGCACTACAGCACCGCGAAGGCGCTGACCGGGACCGTCGTCACGGGCAAACCCCTCGTCCTCGTCTGGGACACCGATGCCGCCGACGGCTGGTACGACCTGGACCTCGCGATCGCCGAGGACGCGTCCTTCCGCCGCCGTCTCATGGGCCACGTCGAGAACGGCCACCCGAGCATCAGCGGCTGAGCGCCGAAGAGGCCGGCGCCGGGGCGCGGCGCCGGCCTCTTCGGGTGCGAGGCGTCCTACCGGCGGCCGCGGGCCGGTGCGGGGTTGAGCTTGGCACTGAGCACCGACAGGAAGGTCGGGAGCCTGTCCACCGCGGTCTTGGGGACGGGGGTGACCTGGACGGTGTCCCGGACCACGTCCTGCACGACGAGCTTGTAGGTGCCGCCCTCCTCGACGAGTTCGGCGGCGTAGAGCAGTGTTTCTTCCACCAGTGATCCTCCGGTTGTCTGTCGTACGGCGGGTCAGGAGCCGTTGAGCCAGGCGTTCCACGCCTTGGTCGCCTGCTCCTCGTCCGCTCCCTCGGCGAACAGGTGGTGGCCCAGCCAGATCGGCCAGTTCCAGGTGCCGCCGTTGAAGAACCGGTACAGCGCGTCCGGGCCGCGCAGGCCGATGAAGTCGGGGCTGAGCCAGTCCACGACGACCGCCTCCGGGCCGCCGTCCGTACCGGGGACGTGGAGTTCGAGCCGGTCGCCGACGGCAGCGTCCTCGGCGAGGCCGAGGCGTCGGCGCAGGGCGGCGAAGTCGGCCGGGTCGGCGGTGGGTTCGGGGCGCTGGGCCTTGACGTAGACGGCGGGGCGGCCGCCGAAGTGCCGCAGGTACTCGGCGAGGCCGTGCTGGTAGAAGTGGACGTGCTTCTCGGCCGCGTCCGCCTTGGTGTCCCAGGTCGCGTCCCAGACGCCCTCGTGCACCCAGTGGATTCCCATCCGCAGGTGGCTCGTTCCGCTGTCCACCGGCTCGATCCGGTAGCTGAGCGTGTTGGAGAACTCGTCGCCCAGGGTCGCCCTGACGGCGAAGTGGCTCGGCGGCTCCCACACCACGACGGTGCTGTCGGACCGGGTGGCCTTTCCGCCGACGCGCGGCTCGACCTCCATCGGGTACAGCCAGCCCAGGTTGCCGGCGCCGGTGGCGACCGCGGCCCAGACCTGTTCGGGTGTCGCGGGCAGGTCCTGTTCCTTGCGGACCTCGAACTCTCGGGTCATGGTCGGTTCTCCTTCGTCGTCGGTCGGGTGTCAGTAGGTGAGCGGGAGGGCGCTCAGCCGCCGTTGCAGCGGGTTGGGCCGCCATTCGAGGGCCGCCCCGCCGGCGGCTTCGTCGGCCAGCCGCAGCTGCGGGAGCCGGCGGACCAGCCTGCTGACGGCCACCTCCACCTGGAGCTTGGCCAGCGGGCCGCCGAGGCAGAAGTGCGGTCCGTGGCCGAAGCTCAGGTGCCGGTTGCCGGGGCGGGTCAGGTCGAGCCGGTCGGGGTCCTCGAAGCGCTCGGGATCGCGGTTGGTCGCACCGAGGAACAGGTACGCCAACTCGCCCTCCCGCAGGGTCCGTCCGCCGATCTCCAGGTCCTCCGCGACGACCCGGACGATCGCCTGGGTCACCGTGTCGTAGCGGGCCAGTTCCTCGACGGCGCCGCGGATCAGCCCCGGGTCCTCGCGCAGCCGGGCCAGCTGGCCGGGGTGGCGCAGCAGGGCGAGCACGCCGTTGCCGACCAGGTGGGTGGTGGTCTCGTCGCCCGCGGTGATCAGGACGAAGCAGGTGGACAGCAGTTCGGAGTCGGTGAGCCGGTCGTCCTGCGCCTGCGTCGCGACCAGGGCGCTGATCAGGTCGTCGCCCGGTTCGCGCCGGCGCTGCCGGATGAGCCCGGACAGGTACTCCTCGTACTGCCCGATCGCCTCCTCGGACTTGTCGATGTCCTCGCCCAGCCGGCCGAAGCGGCGGAACCAGGTCTTGACCTGCGGGCGGTCCTCGTCCGGAATGCCGAAGAGCTCACAGACGACGGACATCGGCAGCGGGGAGGCGACCGCCTCGATCAGGTCCATGGCCGGGCCCGCCGCGAGCGCCTCGTCGATGAGCCGGTCGACGATCCGCTGAACGCCGTCGCGCAGGGCTTCGACCCGCCGGGCGGTGAACGCGCGGTTGGCGAGCTTGCGCAGCCGGGCGTGGTCCGGCGGGTCGGTGTTGGTCATCACCCGGCCGAGCCGGTCGGTGAGCCGGCTGAAGGCCTTCAGGTCACCGCCGAGCGCTCCGTAGGCGCGGGTCATCCGGTCCCGGTCGTTGGACAGCCGCAGGTCGCCCAGGGCCGCCTCGACGTCGGCGTACCGGGTGAGGTGCCAGATGCCCTCGGCGCTGCGGTGGACCGGGCTCTCGCGCCGCATGCGGGCGTAGAACGGGTACGGGTCGCGCCGGGCCTCGGGGGTGAGCAGGTCCGCGGCGAAGTCGTGGGGCGGGGCGAGGCCCGCGCTGCCGCGGGCCTCGTCCAGGGTGTCGGTGGAGGTCACGTCGGCCGCGTTACCGCTGGGCGTCCATGGCGTCGGCGAGGCTCCTGGGCCGCATGTCGGTCCAGGACTTCTCGACGTACTCCAGGCAGGCGGCGTTGGTGTCGGGGCCGTGGGCGACGGTCCAGCCGTCGGGGACGTCCGCGAACTGGGGCCAGAGCGAGTGCTGGTTCTCGTCGTTGACGAGCACGAGGAAGGTGCCGTCCTGGTCGTCGAAGGGGTTGGTCATGGGTCAGTCCTCCTGGTGGGAAAGGGTGGTGGTGCCGTCGGTGTCGCCGGTCGTCTCGGTGATCCTGGCGGCCAGGATCGGCCCGATCTGGGCGAGCGAGCCGGCTTGGGTCATCCGGTCGTGCCGGGTGGTGATCTCGTGGGATTCGATCCGGCCGGCGACGTACGGGCGCCAGATTGCGGGCCCCGCGTTGTCCTCGGCCCGGTCGATCGTGGAGTTGAACAGCAGCAGGTCTCCGCCGAACCTGCCGGGGACGAAGTCGACCGCCAGCTTGGCGTTGTTGATCATGATCTCGACGATCACCTCGATCTGTCGCTCGTTCAGGCCGGCCAGCGCGCTGCCCCGCCGGTTCAGGACCTCGGCAACCTCGGCGTAGGTGATCTCCTGGTCGCCCAGCTCGTCCGGGTCGACGTCGAGCACCCCGACGAGCACGTCGCGCACGGTGGGCACCGGCACCTCCGCGAACTGCACGTCCTTCACCGGGTAGGCGTCGAGGATCGCCAGCAGTGCGGTCCGTTCGCCGCGCGACTGCAGCTCGCAGGCGAGCGCGTGGGCGATCAGCCCACCGGCGGACCAGCCGAGGAGCAGGTAGGGGCCCTCCGGCTGGATCTTCTGGATCTGGTCGGCGTAGTCGGCCGCCATCTCCTCGTAGGACGTCGGCAGGGGTTCGGGCCGGCCGAGGCCGCGTGCCTGGATGGCGTAGACCGGGTGCTGCGGGCCGAGGTGGTTCAGCAGTCCGCTGTACGACCAGCTGATGCCGCCGCCGGGGTGGACGCAGAACAGCGGTGTGCCGGTCCCGGTCGAACGCAGCGGCAGCACCACGTCCAACGCGTCGTCGGGATTGTCCATGACCAGGCGCTCGGTGAGACCGGCCACGGTCGGCGCCTCGAACAGCATGCGCAGGCCCAACTCCAGGCCGAGCGTCTCGCGGACGCGGGAGGCCAGGCGGGCGGCCAGCAGCGAGTGCCCGCCCAGGTCGAAGAAGTTGTCGTCGATGCTCACCTGCTCCCGGCCGAGGACCTCGGCGACGAGACCGCACAGCAACTGCTCCTGCGGCGTCCGGGGTCCGCGTCCGGCATCCGAGGCCCCGTACTCGGGGGCGGGCAGGGCGGCCCGGTCGAGCTTGCCGTTGGCGGTCAGCGGCAGCGCGTCCAGGGTGACGAACGCCGCCGGCACCATGTAGTCGGGCAGGTCGCGGCGCAGCCGGCCGGACAGCTCGGCCGCCTCGGGCGCGCCCTCGGGGGCGGGCACCAGGTAGGCGACCAGGCGCTTGTCGCCCGGCCGGTCCTCGCGGGCGACCACGGCCGCCTGGAGGACGCCCGGGCAGCCCGCCAGGACGGCCTCGATCTCGCCGGGCTCGATCCGCAGGCCGCGCAGCTTGACCTGGTGGTCGGCGCGTCCGGCGAAGTCCAGCGCGCCGTCGGTCCGCCACGACGCGAGGTCGCCGGTGCGGTACATCCGGCTGCCGGACGGCCCGTACGGGTCGGCGGTGAAGCGCTCCGCCGTCAGGCCGGCCCGCCCGAGGTAGCCGCGGGCCACGCCCGTCCCCGCGAGGTACAGCTCGCCGACCATGCCGGTCGGCATCGGGCGCAGCCGGTCGTCGAGCACGTAGGCGCGCGTGTTCGCCATCGGCCGGCCGATCGGCACGGTCGCGGCGTGTTCGGGGAGGTCGCCCACCGGGTGCCAGGTGGCCAGGGTGGTGGCCTCGGTGGGCCCGTAGCCGTTGACCACCGCGATGCCGGGGCAGGCCGCCAGCACCCGGGCGACGGCGGCCGGGGAGACCACGTCGCCGCCGGTCCACACCTCGCGCACCCCGGCGAGCAGGCCCGGGCGCTCCTCGGCGACCAGGCGGAACAGTCCGGCCGTGAGCCACAGTCCGGTCACCCCGTTCGAGGCGATCGTGTGCTGGAGCAGGTCGAGGTCGAGCTGCTCCGGCGGGGCGACGACGACCCGGCCGCCGTTGAGCAGCGGCACCCAGAGCTCGTAGGTCGAGAGGTCGAAGGCCGTCGGGGAGTGCATCAGCACCCGCTCGTGTCCACCGCGCCGCCATTCGGGGGACAGGGCGAGGCCCGCCACGTCACGGTGGGTGACGGCCACGCCCTTCGGTCGACCGGTCGAGCCGGAGGTGTACATGATGTACGCCAACTGCCCTGGTTCACAGGGGACTTCGACGTCGGACGGATCGGCGGCCTCGGACCGCACCAGTGCGGTGAGCACCTCCCGGGTGAGCACCAGGGCGGCCCCACTCTCCCGCAGGATCAGGTCGATCCGGGAGGAGGGGAAGCGCGAGTCCAGCGGCACGTAGGCGCCGCCGGCCTTGATGATCGCCAGGATCGCCACGACCAGCTCCGCCGAGCGGTCCAGCATGACCGCGACCGGCGTCTCCGGCCGTACGCCCTGGCGGATCAGCGCCCGCGCCAGGCGTCCGGCCCGCTGGTCGAGCTCCGCGTAGGTCAGCTCGGTGCCGCCGGCCACGACCGCGACCGCCTCCGGGGTGGCCCGCACCTGGCGGGCGAACAGCTCCGGCACCGCGGCCCGGGGCAGCTCGGCCGCGGCACCGTTGGAGCCGGCGAGCAGTCGGCGGCGTTCCTCGACGGGCATGATGTCGATCCGGCTGATCGGCCGGTCGGGGTCGGCGACGGCCGCGCGCAGCAGACGGGCCAGGCGCTCGAACAGCAGCTCCACGGTGGGCGCGTCGAACAGGTCGGTGGCGTACTCCACGGCGCCGACCAGGCCGTCGGGGGCCCCGTCCGGGCGGAACTGCTCGGCCAGGCTGAAGGTCAGGTCGACCCGCGCGGTCCCGGTCGGCGCCTCCAGGTGGCCGGTCTCCAGGCCGGGCAGGGCGAACTCGCCGAGCGGCGCGTTCTGCAGGGCCAGCATGATCTGGAACAGCGGGTGGTGGGCCAGCGACCGCGCGGGGTTGACCACCTCGACCAGGTACTCGAACGGCACGTCCTGGTGGTCGTACGCGCTGAGCGCCTTCTGCCGGACCCGGCCGAGCAGTTCGGCGAAGCCGGGGTCCCCGCCGGTGTCGGTGCGCAGCACCAGGGTGTTGACGAAGAAGCCGACGAGCTCGTCCAGCGCCTGGTCGGTACGGCCGGCGATCGGGCTGCCGACCGGGATGTCCGTGCCGGCGCCGAGCCGGGTGAGCAGGGCCGCGAGTCCGGCCTGGAGCACCATGAACATGCTGGCGCCGCGCGCGGCGGCCAGGTCCCGCAGGGCCTGGTGCAGGTCGGCGTCCAGCCGGACCGCGACCCGGTCGCCCCGCTGGGAGGCCACCGGCGGCCGCGGCCGGTCGGCGGGCAGCTGCAGCTGTTGCGGGACGCCGGCCAGCTCGTCCTTCCAGTAGGCCAGTTGCCGGGCGAACAGGCTGTCCGGGTCGGCGGCGTCCCCGAGCAGGTCGCGCTGCCAGGCGCTGTAGTCGGCGTACTGCACCGGCAGCGGGGACCACTGCGGGGCCTCGCCCCGGCAGCGGGCCGCGTAGGCCGCGGCGAGGTCACCGGAGAGCGGGCCCATCGACCAGCCGTCGGCGGCGATGTGGTGCACCACGACCAGCAGCGCGTGCCGGTCGGGGGCGAGCGCGTACAGCTCCGCCCGGATGGGCGGCTCCGCGGCCAGGTCGAAGCCGCGCCGGGCCGTCTCCGCCAGCCGTTCGGCCAGTGCGCTCTCGTCGATCTCCATCACCGGCAGTGCGGGGCGCGCCTGAGCGGCGCTCAGCACGACCTGGTACGGCACGCCGTCGATCTCGCGGAAGACCGTCCGCAGGCTCTCGTGCCGGGCGACCACGTCCGCGAGCGCGGCGTGCAGGGCCGGGCGGTCCAGTTCGCCGGTCAGGCTGAGCGCGAGCGGCATGTTGTAGGTGGCGCTCGGCCCGTCCATCCGGTGCAGGAACCACAGGCGGCGCTGGGCGAAGGAGAGCGGCACCCGGTCGGGGCGGGCCTGGGCGGTCAGTGCGGGCCGCGCAGCTCCGGAGCCCTCCAGGCCGGCGGCCAGCCCGGCCACGGTCGGGGTCTCGAACAGCGTCCGGACCTCCAGCTCCGCGCCGAGGACCGCCCGGACCCGGGAGGCCAGGCGGGTCGCCAGCAGCGAGTGCCCGCCCAGGTCGAAGAAGCTGTCGTCGACGCCGACCTGGGCCAGGCCGAGCACCTCGGCGAACAGCTCGGCGAGGAGCTGCTCCTGCGGGGTGCGCGGCGCCCGTCCGGCCGCGACCGGGCCGAGGTCCGGTGCGGGCAGCGCGCGGCGGTCGAGCTTGCCATTGGCCGTCAGCGGCAGCGCCTCCAGCGCCACGAACGCCGAGGGGACCAGGTAGTCGGGCAGCCGGTCCCGCAGCCAGTCGCGGAGTTCGCCCAGGAGGGCGCCGGCGCCCCGGTTGCCGGTCAGGCGGTTGGTCAGCGAGGACAGCGACGATCCCGTGGCCCGGGCCGGCCGGTACGCCTCGACCGGGGAGCCGTGGAGCGCCCGGGGGTCGGTGAAGACGACGTCCACGGCGTCCGCCGCGGTGGCCGACCAGGTGACGGCCGTCGAGCGGCCGAACTCCGACCCGAGGGCGTGGAAGTCCTCCGGATCGGGGAGGCCGCCGTCCTCCGGGGCGTGCATCCGTTCCAGCAGCTCGGCGAGCGAGCCGTCCCCGTTCTGCACGGCCCGGGCCAGAGCGGCTTCCCGCGTCACGCGGCGGTTCGGCACCCCCGTGATCCGCAGCACTCCGCCGGACGGCCGGGCGAGCAGCTCGCGCAGTTCGGCCGGCCCGGCGACCTGCCGCCCCCACGCCAGCTCGACGGACCGCTCCGGAGCCGTCGGGGTGACCGGCGGCTTGTGCAGCGTCACGTCGTAGCGGTAGCGGGTCAGCTCGTTGTGGTGGCGGCCGCGCTTGACCTCGACGGCCGTCGTGCCGATGTCCGTACCGTGCTCCCGCAGGGCGGTGAAGAAGTCCGGGTCGACCAGGAGCTCCTTCTCCACCCGCAGGGCCTGCTCCACCGTGCGGCGCACCGCCGTGAGGTCCGCACCTTCGCCGACCCGGTGGAGCTGGACGGCGGTGGCCAGCGGACGCAGCAGTCGCAGGTTGCGGACGTCGCCGACGAAGAGCGCGCCGCCGGGGGCGAGCAGCCCCATCAGCTTCCCGATCACGTCGGCGAGGTACTCGGCGGACGGGAAGTACTGCACCACCGAGTTGATCACGATGGTGTCGAACTCCCCGGCCGGGAGCCCGTCGGTGTCGTGCGCCGGGCGGGTCTGCAGCACCACGCGCCCGGCCAGGTCCTCCTGCCCGGCCACCTGGGCGGTGAGCGCCTCGATCGCGGTGGCGGAGAAGTCGGTCGCCCAGTACGTCTCGCAGTGCGGTGCGATCTGCGAGAGCAGCAGACCGGTGCCGACGCCGACCTCCAGCACCCGGCGGGGGCGCAGGGCCAGGATGCGGGCGACGGTGGCGTCCCGCCACTCCCGCATCTGCTCGACGGGGATCGGGCTCGCGTCGTAACTGCTGTTCCAGCCCACGAAGTTCTGGCCGAAGCCGGCGTCCTCGGGAGCGATGGGCAGGGCGTCGTAGATGTCCTGCCACTCGCCCACGTGGTCCGCTTCCAGGGCGCTGTCGCGGGCCTCCTCCTGGCGGGGGACGACGTAGCCGATGAGCCGGTCGTCCTGGGCGAGGACCGCGGCCCGGGCGACGGCCGGGTGCTCGGCCAGGGCCGTCTCGACCTCGCCGGGCTCGACCCGGAAACCGCGCACCTTCACCTGATCGTCCGCGCGGCCGACGTACTCCAGCTGCCCGTCGCCGAGCCAGCGGACCAGGTCGCCGGTGCGGTACATCCGAGCACCGGCTGGGCCGAACGGGCAGGCGACGAACCGTCCGGCCGTCAGGCGCGGCCGGTTCAGGTAACCGCGGGCCAGACCCGCGCCCGCGACGTAGAGCTCGCCGGGAACGCCGGGCGGCACCGGCCGCAGCCGGTCGTCCAGCACGTACACCCGGGCGTTGGCGATCGGCCGACCGATCGGCGGTACGCCCGCCCCCGGGGACAGCGGGTCGCTCATGGTCGCGCACACCGTCGTCTCGGTCGGACCGTACGCGTTGATCATCCGCCGCCCCGGCGCCCACCGGACCACCAGCTCCGGCGGGCAGGCCTCCCCCGCCACGACCAGTGTCGACACCGCCACCGAGCCTTCCGGCACGGCGGCCAGGACGGACGGCGGCACGGTCGCGTGGGTGGCCGCCAGGCCCGGGTCGGTCAGCGCGGCCACCGGGTCCGCCGCCGGGGGCAGTACCAGGGCCGCGCCGCGCAGCAGCGCGGTGTAGATCTCCGACACCGAGGCGTCGAAGCTGGGCGAGGCGAACTGGAGCACCCTGCTGCCGGGTTCGATCGCGAACCGCTCGATCTGGGCGGCGACCAGGCTCGCGACACCACCGTGGGGGACCACGACACCCTTGGGGCGGCCGGTCGAGCCCGAGGTGTAGATCACGTAGGCCGGGTGCCGGACGTCGAGTGCGACGTCCGGGTCGGTGTCCGGCCAGTCGCCCTCGGCCACCATGGCGGCGTCGTCGACCATCAGCGCCGGGCGGGCGTCCGCCAGCATGAAGTCGATCCGCGCCTGCGGGTACACCGGATCCACCGGCAGGTACGCCGCCCCGGCCTTCAGGACGCCCAGGACCGCGACCACCGCCTCCACCGAGCGCGGCAGGGCCACCGCCACCAGCTGCTCCGGGCCCACCCCCCGGGCGATCAGCGCGTGAGCGAACCGGTTCGCCCGCGCGTTCAACTCCCGGTACGTCAACCCGACGTCGCCGCGGACGAGGGCGACCGCGTTCGGCGTCGCCGCCACCTGCGCCGCGAAGGCCTGCGGCACCGGGACGGCGCCCACCTCGCGGGCGGTCGCGTTGCCCCGTTCCAGCAGCCGGTGCCGCTCGTCGGAGTCGAGGAGGTCGATCCCCCCGATCGACCGGTCCGGGTCGGCGGTGACCGCCTCCAGCAGGAGCGTCCAGCGCCGCACGAGGGCCTCGACCGTCGAACGGTCGAACAGGTCGGTGGCGTACTCCGCCGCGCCGACGATCCCGTCCGGGCTGCCGTCGGGGCCGAACCGCTCGACGAGGCTCACCCCGAGGTCGAACTTGGCGGTTCCGGTGGCCACCGCGTAGGTGGCCACCTCCAGGCCCGGCAGCGAGAACCGGCCCATCGGGGCGTTCTGCACGGCCAGGATGGTCTGGAACAGGGGGTGGTGGGACAGCGAGCGGGACGGGTTCAGCGCCTCCACCAGGTGCTCGAAGGGCACGTCCTGGTGGGCGTACGCCGACAGCGCCGTCTCCCGCACCCGCCCGAGCAGCTCGGCGAAGCTCGGATCACCGCTGGTGTCGGTGCGCAGCACCAGCGTGTTCACGAAGAACCCGACCAGGTCGTCCAACCCCTCGTCGGTACGGCCCGCGATCGGGCTCCCGATCGGGATGTCCGTCCCCGCGCCCAGCCGCGTGTACAGCGCCGCCAGCGCCGCCTGCAGCACCATGAACAGACTGGTGCCGGTGTTCCGCGCCAGCTCGGTCAGAGCGGCGTGCAGTTCGGGGCTCAGCTCCAGGCCGACGTGGTCCCCGTGCCAGCCCGCGACGGCCGGCCGCGGCCGGTCGGCGGGCAGCCGGAGCAGCTCCGGCAGGTCGGACAGCTGGCGCTTCCAGTAGCCGAGCTGCTCGGCGAACCGGCTCTGCGGGTCGGCTGCGTCGCCGAGCAGGTCGCGCTGCCAGAGCGTGTAGTCGGCGTACTGCACCGGCGGGTTCGACCGACTCGGCGCACGGCCCTCGCTCCGGGCGGCGTACGCCTCGGCCAGGTCGCGGGCCAGCGGGCCGGTCGACCAGCCGTCACCGGCGATGTGGTGCATCACCAGCAGCAGCACGTGCTCGTCCGGCGCCACCGCGAACAGCTCCGCCCGCAGCGGCGGCTCCGCCGCCAGGTCGAAGGGCCGCCGGGCGAACTCGGCGAGCCGGTGGTGCAGCTCGGCCTGCGAGACCTCGGTCAACCCGGCCCGGGGCCGGGCCTCCGCCGGGTCCAGGACCCGCTGGCACGGGACGCCGCCCACCTCCGGGAACACCGTCCGCAGGCTCTCGTGCCGGGCCACCACGTCGGCCAGCGCCTCGTCCAGCGCCGCCCGGTCGAGCGTCCCGGTCAGCTGGAGCGCCAGCGGGATGTGGTAGGTCGCGGCCGCACCGTCCATGCGGTGCAGGAACCAGAGCCGGCGCTGGGCGAAGGACAGCGGTACGGCCTCCGGCCGCTCCCGCGCGGTCAGCGCCGGGCGGGCGTTGCCAGCCTCCGTCAACGACCCGGCCAGACCCGCCACCGTGGGCTCCTGGAACAGCGCGCGCAGCCCCAGCTCCACGCCGAGCACCGAGCGCACCCTGGCGGCCAGCCGGGTGGCGAGCAGCGAGTGCCCGCCGAGGTCGAAGAAGTCGTCGTCGATCCCGACCTGCGGGCGACCCAGCACCTCGGCGAACAGCTCGCACAGGACCTGCTCCTGCGGGGTGCGCGGTGCCCGTCCCACAGCCGTGGTCACGTCCTCGGGCGCGGGCAGCGCGGCCCGGTCCAACTTCCCGTTCGGCGTCAGCGGCAGCGCCTCCAGCAGCACGAACGCCGACGGCACCAGGTAGTCCGGCAGGCGCTCACGCAGGTACGCCGCCAACTCCGCCGGACGGACGGTCGTGCCCGGACGAGCCGTGACGTAGCCGACGAGCCGGTCGTCCTGGGCCAGGACCGCGGACTGCGCGACGGCGGAGTGCCCCGCCAGGGCCGCCTCGATCTCGCCGAGTTCGACCCGGAAGCCACGGACCTTCACCTGGTCGTCGGCGCGGCCGACGTACTCCAGCTCCCCGTCGGCCCGGCGGCGCACCACGTCCCCGGTGCGGTACATCCGCTCGCCGACCGCCCCGAACGGGCAGGCGACGAACCGCCCCGCCGTCAGGCCCGGCCGGTCCAGATAGCCGCGCGCCAGCCCCGGCCCCGCGACGTACAGCTCCCCCGCCACGCCCGGCGGCACCAGGCAGAGCCGCTCGTCCAGCACGTACACCCGGAAGCCCGCGACCGGCCGGCCGATCGGCGGCACGCCCGAGCCCGCCGCCAGCGGGGCGCTCATCGTCGCGCACACCGTCGTCTCCGTCGGACCGTACGCGTTGACCATCCGCCGCCCGGGCGCCCAGCGCGCCACCAGCTCCGGCGGGCAGGCCTCACCCGCCACCACCAGGGTGGTGGCCGTGAGCTCGGCGCCGTCCAGCGCGGCCAGGGCCGAGGGCGGCAGCGTCACATGGGTGACGCCGAGCCGGTGGTCCGTCAGCGCCTCCAGCGGGGCGTCCGCCGGGGCCAGGACGAGGGCGGCACCGCTGAGCAGGGCGCTGCACAGGTCCCAGAACGACGCGTCGAAGCTGGGCGAGGCGAACTGGAGCACCCGGCTGCCGGGTGCCACGCCAAGCCGCTCGACCTGCGCCGCCACCAGGCCCGACACGCCGCTGTGGCTCACCACCACGCCCTTGGGGCGGCCGGTCGAGCCCGAGGTGTAGATCACGTACGCCGGGTGCCGGACGTCGGGCACGACCACCGGATCGGTGTCCGGCCAGTCGCCCTCGGACACCAGCGCCGGATCGTCGACCACCAGCGCCGGACGGGCGTCCTCCAGCATGAACGCGATCCGCGCCTTCGGGTACGCCGGATCCACCGGCAGGTACGCCGCCCCGGCCTTCAACACACCCAGGACGGCCACCACCGACTCCACCGACCGCGGCAGCGCCACCGCCACCAACTGCTCCGCACCCACACCCCGGGCGATCAGGGCATGCGCGAACCGGTTCGCCCGGGAGTCCAACTGACGGTACGTCAGCTCGACACCGCCGGAGACCAGCGCGACCGCATCCGGTGCCGCCGCCACCCGCGCCGCGAACAGCGCCGGCAGGCTCGCCGCGGCCTCCCCCTCCTCCACGGCGGGGAGCAGCTCGCCGCTCTCCTCGGCGGACAGCAGGTCGATCCCGCCGATCCGCCGGTCCGGAGCCGCGGCGACCGCGGCCAGCAACCTGGTCCAGCGGGCGACCAACGTCTCGACCGTCGTGCGGTCGAACAGGTCGGTGCTGTACTCGACCGCGCCGCCGAGCCCGGCCGGCGCGCCGCCGGGCCCGTACTCCTCCGCGAGGCCGAAGGTCAGGTCGAGCCGCGAAGTCCCGGTGGGCACTGCCACTCCGGAGACCCGGAGGCCGGGGAGTTCGAAGTCGCCGCCCGGCGCGTTCTGCACGACCAGCCCGGTCTGGAACAGCGGGTGGTACGACAGCGACCGGGACGGGTTCAGTGCCTCCACCAGGTGCTCGAACGGCACGTCCTGGTGCCCGAACGCCTCCAGCGCCGTCTCCCGCACCCGCCCCACCAGCTCGGCGAACGACGGATCACCGCCGGTGTCCGTGCGCAGCACCAGCGTGTTGACGAAGAACCCGACGAGGTCGTCCAGCGCCTCGTCCGTGCGCCCCGCGATCGGGCTCCCGATCGCGATGTCCGTCCCCGCGCCCAACCGCGTGTACAGCGCCGCCAGCGCCGCCTGCAGCACCATGAACAGCGTCGCACCCGATCGCCGCGCCAACTCCACCAGGGCGGCGTGCAGTTCGGCGTCGATCCGGATGTCCAGCAGGTCGCCGCCGTAGGTCATGGCGGCCGGGCGCGGCCGGTCGGCGGGCAGTTGCAGCTGGTCGGGCAGCCCGGCCAGCGCCTCGGTCCAGTAGCCGATCTGGCGGGCGAACACGCTGCCCGCGTCGTGCTCGTCGCCGAGGATCTCGCGCTGCCACAGGGTGTAGTCGCCGTAGGTCACCGGCAGCGGCGGCCACGCGGGTGTCCCGCCGCCCTGCCGGGTGGCGTAGGCGGTGGCGAGGTCGTGGGCCAGCGGGTCCATCGACCAGCCGTCGCCGGCGATGTGGTGCATCACCAGCAGCAGCACGTGCTCGTCCGGCGCGACCGCGAACAGCTCGGCCCGCAGCGGCACGTCCGAGGTCAGGTCGAAGCCGCGCACCGCCGCCTCGCGCAGCAGAGCCGGCAGCTCCGCCTCGCCGGCCGCGCGCGCCGTCAGCGGGACGACGGCCTCGGCGGCCTCCAGCACCCGCTGGTGCGGGACTCCGCCGGTGTGCGGGAAGACCGTGCGCAGGGTCTCGTGCCGGGCCACCACGTCCACCAGCGCGGCGCCCAGGGCGGCCCGGTCGAGGCGGCCGGACAGCCGCAGGGCCAGCGGCAGGTGGTAGGTGGCACTCGGTGCGCCGAACTGCTGGAGGAACCAGAGCCTGCGCTGGGCGAACGACAGCGGCATCGGCTCACGGCGCGGCCGGGGCACCAGGGCCTGCCGCGCGGTGCCCGCGCCGTTCAGCCCGGCCGCGAGCCCGGCGGGCGTCGGCGTCCGGAACAGGCGGCGCAGCTCCAGCTCGACGCCGAGGGTCGCCCGGACCCGCGACATCAGGCGGGTGGCGAGCAGGGAGTGCCCGCCCAGGTCGAAGAAGTCGTCGTCGACCCCGACCCGCGGCACGCCCAGGACCTCGGCGAACAGCTCGCACAGGATCTGCTCCTGCGGGGTGCGCGGCGCGCGCCCGGCTCCGGCCGGGCCGAGGTCGGGGGCGGGCAGCGCCGCGCGGTCCAGCTTCCCGTTCGGCGTCAGCGGCAGTGCGTCCAGGAGCACGAAGGCCGACGGCACCAGGTGGTCCGGCAGCCGCTCGCGCAGGTACGCCGCCAGTGCCGCCGCGGTGGCCGGGTCCTGCGTCGAGGCCACCGCGTACGCGACGATCCGGGTCTCGCCCGGCCGGTCCTCGCGGGCGAGCACCGCGACCTGGGCCACGCCCGGGTGCGCGGCCAGCTCCGCCTCGATCTCGCCGGGCTCGACCCGGAAGCCGCGCACCTTCACCTGGTGGTCCACCCGGCCCGCGAACTCCAGCTCGCCGTCGGCCGACCACCTGACCAGGTCACCGGTGCGGTACATCAGCGCGCCCGCCGGGCCGTACGGGTTCGCGACGAACCGCGTGGCGGTGAGCCCGGGCCGGTTCAGGTAGCCGCGGGCCAGCCCCGCCCCGGCCAGGTACAGCTCACCCGTCACGCCGGGGGCGACCGGCCGCAGGGCCGGATCCAGCACGTACGCCCGGCAGTTGTCGATCGGACGGCCGATCGGCACCGGAAGCGGGCAGTCGGCGGGGTCGGCCGGCAGCGGGAAAGCGGTGATCACATGGGTCTCGGCAGGCCCGTAGTGGTTGTGCAGCGTCCGGCCCGGGCGGCGGGCCTGGAAGCGGCGCACCGCGCCGCCGAGCCGCATCGCCTCACCGGCCTGCGCGACCAGCCGCAGACTCGGCAGCTCCAGCCCGGCCTCCTCGGCGGCCTCGGCCAGCGCCTCGACCACCAGGTTGGGTGCGAACAGCTCGGCGACCCGGTGCCGGTCGAGCCAGTGCGCGAACAGCTCGGCGCTGCGGCGCTGCTCCTCGGTCGGCACGACCAGGGTCTTGCCGTACAGCAGCGCGGAGAGCACCTCCTGCACCGAGACGTCGAAGCTGATCGCGGTGAACTGCGCGGTGCGGGTGCCGGGTTCGCCGCCGACGGCCTCGTGGTGCCACGCCAGCAGGTTCAGCAGCCCTGCGGCGGGCATCACCACGGCCTTGGGCCGGCCGGTGGAGCCGGAGGTGTAGATGACGTAGGCCGGGTGCCGCGCGTCCACGGCGACGGCCGGGTCGTGCTCCGGCCACTCCTCTGCCGGGGTGACGGCCGCGAGGTCGTCCAGGACGACGGCCGGCCGGGCGTCCTCCAGCATGTACGCGATGCGGGCGGCCGGGTAGTCCGGGTCGATCGGCAGGTACGCCGCGCCCGTCTTGAGCACGGCGAGGACGGCGACCACCAGCTCGGCGGAGCGCGGCAGCCGCAGGGCGACGACCTGCTCCGGCCCCACCCCGCGCGCGATCAGCGCGTGCGCCAGGCGGTTGGCCCGGCGGTTCAGCTCGCGGTACGTCAGCACGGTGTCCTCGAACACCACCGCCGGGGCCTGCGGGGTCGCCCGGACCTGCGCCTCGAAGAGGGCCGGCAGGCCGTCGGCGGGAACCGGTCGGGCGGTGTCGTTGCGCGCCACCAGCAGCTCGTGCCGCTCCTCGGCGGTGAGGACGTCGATCCGGCTCAGCGGCCGGTCCGGCTCGGCGACCACCGCCGCCAGCAGGCGCAGCCACCGGGCGACCAGCGCCTCCACCGTGGTGTGCTCGAACAGGTCGGTGCTGTACTCGACCCGCCCGACGATGCCCTCGGCCGGCCCGCCGGTGCCGCCGCGCTCCAGCAGGTGGAAGCCGAGGTCGAACATCGCCGTGGGCGTGCGGACCAGGAGGATCTCGGCGCCCAGACCGCTCAGCTCGAACTCCGTGCGGGGCACGTTCTGCAGCGCGAGCAGCACCTGGAACAGCGGCTGACGGGCGAGCGACCGGGACGGGTTGAGGGCCTCGACGACGTGCTCGAACGGCAGGTCCTGGTGGGCGTACGCGCCGAGCGCGTCCTCCCGGACCCGGCCCAGCAGCTCGGCGAACGACGGGTCGCCCGAGGTGTCGGTCCGCAGCACCAGGGTGTTGACGAAGAAGCCGACGAGGTCGTCCAGCGCCTGGTCCGTCCGGCCGGCGATCAGGCTGCCGACCGGGATGTCGTCGCCCGCGCCGAGCTTGTCCAGCACCGCCGCCAGCGCGGCCTGCAGCACCATGTAGACGCTGGCCCCGTGCTCCCGGCCCAGGCGCACCAGTGCGCCGTGCAGTTCCGCGTCCAGGTCGATCGCGAGGTGGCCGCCGGCATATGAGGGTGCGGAGGGGCGATGGCGGTCGACGGGAAGCCGGATCTGCTCGGGCAGGTCCGCCAGCGTCCGTGTCCAGTAGGCCGTCTGGCGGGCGAACAGGCTGTCCTGGTCGGCCGCGTCGCCAAGCAGCTGGTGGTGCCACAGGGTGTAGTCGGCGTACTGGACGGGCAGCGGCGCCCACTGCGGTTCCTCGCCCCGGCAGCGCGCCGCGTACGCGGTGGCCAGGTCGGTCGACAACGGGCCCAGCGACCAGCCGTCACCGGCGATGTGGTGGACCACCACCAGCAGCACGTGCTCGTCCGGTGCCGTCTCGAACAGCTCGGCACGCAGGGGTGGTTCGGTGGCGAGGTCGAATCCGCGCGCCGCGGCCGCCACCAGCAGCTCCGGCAGGTCCGTCCCGCCGGTCCTGGTGACCGGCAGCTGCGGCCGGACCGTCCGCGCGTCCAGCACGTCCTGGTACGGCACCCCGTCGACCTGCGGGTAGACCGTGCGCAGGCTCTCGTGCCGGTTGACGACGTCAGCCAGCGCCTCCTCCAGGGCCGTCCGGTCCAGCGGGCCGGAGAGCCGCCACGCCAGCGGCATGTTGTAGACCGAACCGGCGCCCTCCAACTGGTCCAGGAACCACAGCCGGCGCTGCGCGAAGGACAGCGGGACCCGGTCGGGCCGGTCAGCGTGGCGCAGCGCGAGCCGCGCCTGGCCGGCTCGGCCGAGTCCGGCGGCCACCCCGGCCACCGTCGGCGTCTCGAACAGGCTGCGCAGTTCCAGTTCGACGCCCAGGGTGGCACGCGCCCGGGCCACCAGCCGGGTCGCCAGCAGCGAGTGTCCGCCGAGCTCGAAGAAGTCGTCGTCGACCCCGACCTCGGCCACGCCCAGCACCTCGGCGAACACCTCTGCGAGGACGTGTTCCTGCGGGGTGCGCGGGGCCCTGCCGGTCCTCGGCGCGGTGTGGGCGGGTGCGGGCAGCGCGCGCCGGTCCAGCTTGCCGGTGGCGGTCAGCGGCAGGCTCCCCAGGGGCACGAAGGCAGCCGGGACCATGTAGTCCGGCAGTCGCTCGCGCAGGTGGGCCCGCAGCTCGTCCGGCCGGAGTTCCGCCCCGGCGACGGCCACCGGGTAGGCGACCAGCCGCACGTCCCCTGCGCGGTCCTCCCGGACGGTCACCGCGACCTGGGCGACCTGCGGATGTTCCGCCAATGCCGCCTCGATCTCGCCGAGTTCGATCCGGAAGCCGCGCACCTTGACCTGGTCGTCGGTCCGGCCGAGGAACTCCAGGTTCCGGTCGGCGCCCCAGCGCACCAGGTCGCCGGTGCGGTACATCTGCGTACCGCGCGGACCGAACGGGTCCGCCACGAACCGTGCCGCGGTGAGCGCCGGCCGGTTCAGGTAGCCGCGGGCCAGGCCCGCGCCGGCGAGGTACAGCTCACCCGCCACGCCCGCGGGCACGGGCTGCAGCGTGCTGTCGAGGACGTACAGCCGGATACCCCCGAGCGGCCGGCCGATCACCGGGCGCGGACTCGATTCCAGCGGTGCGACGACGGCGTCCACCGTGCATTCGGACGGCCCGTAGTAGTTCAGGCAGGACACGCGGTCGACGGCCCGCAGCCGCTCCCACAGCTGGTCCGGAACGGCCTCCCCGCCCATCGAGACCACCGCGGGACGGCGCCCCGGGTCGTCCAGGAGCCCCCGTCCGACGAGCACTTGCAGATAGGACGGGGTGGCGTTGACGTAGTCCAGGCCGGCGCGCTTGACGTAGTCGACGAAGGCGTCCGGGTCGGACCAGGTCGCCTCGTCCAGGACGTGCAGCTCGTGGCCCGCGTACAGGCTGGACAGCTGGTCGCAAGAGGCGTCGAAGGACACCGAGGTGGTCAGCCCGATCCGCAGCCGCTCCTTCGTCCCCCGGGGGAACAGCAGCGGACGCTGGCTGACGAACAGGTTGAGCAGGCCGCCGTGGGTCGACACCACGCCCTTGGGCCGGCCGGTGGAGCCGGAGGTGTAGATCACGTAGGCCGGGTGCCTCGGTTCGACGGCCACCAGGGGGTCCGTCGCGGGGCAGTCGGCCACCAGCGCGGCTGTCGCCGGGTCGTCGAGCACCAGCCACCCGGCCGGGCGGGCCTCCGGCAGCCGGTCCCGGGTCCGGGCATCGGTCACCACCAGGACCGGGCCGGCGTCGTCCATCATGTGCCCGATCCGCGTGGCCGGGTACTCGGGATCGACCGGGACGTAGGCCGCCCCGGTCTTGAGCACCGCGAGGATCGCCACCACCAGCTCGGCCGACCTCGGCAGGGCCACCGCCACCAGCCGCTCCGGCCCCGCGCCCCGCACGATCAGGGCGTGCGCCAACCGGTTCGCCCGCTCGTCCAACTCCTCGTACGTCAGCGAGACGTCACCGCACACCAAGGCCACCAGGTCCGGCGTCGCCCGCACCTGTGCCCGGAACAGCTCCGGCACGCTCGCGGCCGGAAGCTCCACCTCCGGTCCGGTGCCCAGTGCCGTCAGCTCATCGCGCTCCTCCGCGGAGAGAAGGCCGTACCGGCTCAGCCGCCGCTGCGGGTCGGCGACCGCGGCGCGGAGAAGTCGCTCCAGGCGCCCGAACATCGTCTCGACGGTGGCCGGGTCGTAGAGGTCGTCGGCGTACTCGACGATCCCGTCGATTCCCTCCGGGGAACCGTCCCGCGCCTGCCGCTCGGACATGGTGAAGATCAGGTCGAGTTTGGCGGTGGTCGTCGCCAGGGGCATGTCGTCGACGTGCAGCCCGGGCGGGGCGAAGTCGGCCCGGGGCGCGTTCTGCAGCGCCAGCATCACCTGGAACAACGGGTGGTGCGCCAGCGACCGCGCCGGGTTGAGGGCTTCGACCAGGTGCTCGAACGGCAGGTCCTGGTGGGCGTACCCGGCCAGCGAGGTGTCCCGGACCCGCGCCAGCAGCTCGGCGAAGGTCGGATCGCCCGAGGTGTCGGTGCGGAAGACCAGGGTGTTGACGAAGTAGCCGACCAGCTCGTCCAGTGCCTGGTCGGTCCGGCCGGCGACCGGGCTGCCGACCGGGATGTCGTCGCCCGCGCCGAGCTTGCTCAGCAGTGTCGCCAGTCCGGCCTGGAGGACCATGAACAGACTGGTGCCGTGTTCCCGGGCGAGCTCACGCAGACCGCGGTGCAGCTCCGCGTCCAGTCCGACGTGCACGAAGCCGCCCCGGTGCGAGGCGACCGCCGGGCGGGGCCGGTCGGCGGGCAGCTGGATCCGCTCCGGGAGATCGGCCAACTGCCGTGTCCAGTAGGCCGCCTGGCGGGCGAGCAGGCTGTCCGGCTCGGCGGATCCACCGAGCAGCTCGTGCTGCCAGAGGGTGTAGTCGGCGTACTGGACCTGCAGTTCCTCCCACTGCGGTTCCTCGCCGCGGCAGCGCGCGGCGTAGGCGGCGGTCAGGTCCTGCGTGAGCGGGCCCAGCGACCAGCCGTCACCCGCGATGTGGTGGAGCACCAGCTGGAGCACGTGCTCGTCCGGCGCCAGCTCGAACAGGTCGACCCGCAGCGGCGCATCGCCCGCCAGGTCGAACGGCCGGTCCTTCGCCGCCGCCATCAGGGCGGGCAGCTCGGCCTCGGTGGTCCGGCTCACGAGCAGCCGCGGGCGGGCCGCCGCGACGTCCAGCACCTGCTGGTACGGGACGCCGTCGACGGCCGGGAAGACGGTCCGCAGGCTCTCGTGCCGCCCGGCCACGTCCGCCAGGGCGGCCTCCAGGGCCCGCCGGTCCAGGGCCCCGGACAGCCGCCAGGCCAGGGAGATGTGGTAGTTGGCGCCGGCGCCCTCCAGCTGGTGCAGGAACCACAGCCGCCGCTGCGCGAACGACAGCGGGATCACCTCGGGGCGCTCGCGCCGTACCAGGGCGGCCTGAGCCGGTCCGGCCGCCGCCAGGGCGGCGGCCAGGCCGGCCGGGGTCGGCGACTCGAACAGGGTCCGCAGCGGCATTTCCACGCCGAGCGTCGCGCGGATCCGGGCGGCCAGCCGGGTGGCCAGCAGCGAGTGCCCGCCCAGGTCGAAGAAGCCGTCCTCGACGCCGACCGAGGTCGCGCCGAGGACCTCGGCGAACAGCTCGCACAGGACCTGCTCCTGCGGGGTGCGCGGCGCGCGGCCGGTGCCCGCGGGGGCGAGGTCGGGAGCGGGCAGGGCCCGGCGGTCCAGCTTGCCGTTGGCGGTCAGTGGCAGCGCGTCCAGCACCACGAAGGCCGACGGCAGCATGTGCTCGGGCAGCCGCCCGGCCAGGTGCGCGCGCAGGTCGGCCGCGCGCGGTGCGGTGCCGGTGGCGGGCACCAGGTAGGCGACCAGCCGGGTGTCGTCGGCGCGGTCCTGCCGGGCCAGCACGGCGACCTGGGCGACGCCGGGGTGCGCGGCGAGGGCCGCCTCGATCTCGCCGAGCTCGATCCGGAAGCCGCGCACCTTCACCTGCTGGTCGGCCCGACCGACGTAGCGCAGGCTGCCGTCCGCCGCCCGGCGCACCACGTCGCCGCTGCGGTACATCCGGGAGCCGGCCGGCCCGAACGGGTCGGCCACGAACCGCCCGGACGTCAGACCCGGCCGGTTCAGGTAGCCGCGCGCCAGGCCCGCGCCCGCGACGTACAGCTCGCCCGCGACGCCCGGGGCGACCGGGCACAGACCGCCGTCGAGCACGTACGCCCGCAGGTCCGGGATCGCCGTGCCGATCTGGCCGGCCGGGGTACCGGACCGGTCGAGTGCCGCGTGGGTGACGTGCACCGTGGTCTCGGTGATGCCGTACATGTTGACCAGCCGCGGCGCGTCGTCCGGGTGCCGCTCGTACCAGCTCGCGAGGCGGGCGGGCTCCAGCGCCTCGCCGCCGAACACCACCGTGCGCAGGGCGAGTTCACGGCCGGTCCCGGGCGCCTCGGCGTCCGCCTGGATCAGCTGGTGGAAGGCGGACGGCGTCTGGTTGAGCACGGTCACCCGCTCGCGGGCGAGCAGTTCCAGGAAGCGGCCGGGCGAGCGGCTGGTCTCGTGGTCCACGACCACCAGCCGGCCGCCGTGCAGCAGCGCGCCCCACAGCTCCCACACCGAGAAGTCGAAGGCGTAGGAGTGGAAGAGCGTCCAGACGTCCTCGGCGGAGAAGCCGAACAGTTCCCGGGTGGTGTCGAACAGCCGCACCACGTTCCGGTGCGGGACCACGACGCCCTTGGGGTCGCCGGTGGAGCCGGAGGTGTGGATGACGTAGGCGGGGTGGGCGGGGTCGACCGCGACCTCCGGGTCGGTGTCCGGCTGTCCGTCCAGGTCGGCGGTGTCCAGCAGCAGCCGGTCCACGCCGTCCGCTCCGGGCAGGTCGCCGGTCCGGCCGGTCGTCACGAGCAGCGCGGGCCGGGCGTCCTGGAGCAGGTAGGAGATCCGGGCCGCGGGGTACTCCGGGTCCACCGGCACGTACGCGGCGCCGGCCTTGAGCACCGCGAGGATCGCGACCACCAGCTCGGCCGAGCGCGGCAGCGTCACCGCCACCAGCCGCTCCGGCCCCACGCCCCGGCCGATCAGGGCGTGCGCCAGCCGGTTGGCCCGGGCGTTCAACTCGCCGTACGTCAGGCTGGTTTCGCCGTCCGTGAGCGCGACCGCGGCCGGGTTCGCCCGGACCTGCCGCTCGAACAGCGCGGTGATGCTGCTCTCCGGCGCCTGCGCGCCGAGGCCTCCGCCGTCCGGGAGCAGCGCGCTCAGCTCGTCGGCGGACAGCACGTCCACCCGGCCGATCCGCCGGCCGGGGTCGGCGGCCACGGCCCGCAGCAGTCGCAGCCACCGCTCGACGATCCCGGCGGCGGTGGCCTCGTCGAACAGGTCGGTGCTGTACTCCAGGACGCCCGAGAGGCCGTCGGGCTGCTCGGCCAGGACGAAGGTCAGGTCGCACTTGGCCGTCCCGGTCTGGACCAGATCGGT
Source organism: Kitasatospora sp. NPDC087271 (assembly GCF_044744605.1). NCBI lineage: Bacteria > Bacillati > Actinomycetota > Actinomycetes > Kitasatosporales > Streptomycetaceae > Kitasatospora > Kitasatospora sp. NPDC087271. Next base: position 18,788 of record NZ_JBIUYQ010000041.1, on the reverse strand, counting down.
CGCCACCCGCAGCCCCGGCAGCTCGAACGCGCCGAGCGGAGCGTTCTGCAGGGCGAGCATGGTCTGGAACAGCGGGTGGTGCGCCAGCGTCCGGGACGGGTTCAGTGCCTCCACCAACTGCTCGAACGGCACGTCCTGGTGCGCGTACGCGGCGAGCGCGTCGGCGCGCACCCGGCCGAGCAGTTCGGTGAAGGACGGGTCGCCCGACAGGTCGGTGCGCAGCACCAGGGTGTTGACGAAGAAGCCGACCAGGTCGTCCAGCGCCTCGTCGGTGCGTCCGGCGATCGGCGTTCCGATCGGGACATCGGTACCGGCGCCGAGCTTGCCCAGCAGCGCGGCCAGCCCGGCCTGGAGCACCATGAACAGGCTGGCCCCGCCGTCCCGGGCGAGCGCGCGCAGGCCCTGGTGCAGCTCGGCGTCGATCCGCACCGGCAGCTGGGCGCCCCGGTAGGACATCGCCGTCGGCCGGGGCCGGTCGAACGGCAGCTCCACCTGCTCGGGCAGGTCCGCCAGCTGCGCGCGCCAGTAGGCGAGTTGACCGTTCAGCAGGCTGTCCGGGTCCGAGCCGTCGCCGAGCAGGTCCCGCTGCCACAGGGCGTAGTCGGCGTACTGGACGGGCAGCGGCGCCCAGTCCGGTTTCGCGCCCTCGGCGCGGGCCGCGTAGGCGGTCGTCAGGTCCTGCGAGAGCGGCCCCGTCGACCAGCCGTCACCGGCGATGTGGTGCACCACCAGGAGGAGCACGTGCTCCTCCCGTCCCAGCCGGAACAGTTCGGCGTGCAGCGGCGGCTCCGCGGCGAGGTCGAATGCGCGCCGGGCCGCCTCGGCCAGCCGGTCCGGCAGGTCACGCTCGCCGACCTCGGTCATCCGCAGCCGCGGCCGGGCCGCGTCGGGGTCCAGTACCCGCTGGTACGGCACGCCGTCGACCGCCGGAAACACCGTGCGCAGGCTCTCGTGCCGCTCGACCAGGTCCGCGAGGGCGTCCGCCAGGGCCCGCTGGTCCAGCTCTCCGGACAGCCGCAGCGTCAGCGGGATGTTGTACGTGGCGCTCGGGCCCTCCATGCGGTGCAGGAACCAGAGCCGGCGCTGCGCGAAGGACAGCGGGACCGTCCCCGGCCGCTCCCGCCGTCCCAGGGCCGGCCGTGCCCGGCCGGCGGCGTCCACCGCCGCCGCCAGCTCCGCCGCCGTCGGCGCGTCGAACAGGTCGCCCAGCCGCAGTTCCACGCCGAGGGTCGTCCGCGCCCGGGCGACCAGCCGGGTGGCCAGCAGCGAGTGCCCGCCGAGGTCGAAGAAGCTGTCGTCCAAGCCGGGCTCGGACACCCCGAGGACCTCGGCGAACAGCCCGACGAGCAGGTGCTCGGTCGCGGTGCGCGGGGCACGGCCCGGCGTGGCGGGCTGTGACTCGGGCGCGGGGAGGGCCCGGCGGTCCAGCTTGCCGTTCGGCGTCAGCGGCAGTACGTCCAGGACCACGAACGCCGACGGCACCATGTACTCCGGCAGCCGCTCGCGCAGCCGGGCCCGCAGGTCGTCCGGCTGGACGACCTGCCCCGCCGCGGGAACGGCGTAGGCGACCAGCCGGGGTTCCTCCTCGTTGCGCACCGTCACGGCGGCCCGGGCGACCTGGGGGTGTTCGGCGAGCACGGCCTCGATCTCGCCGAGCTCGACCCGGAAGCCGCGAATCTTGACCTGGTCGTCGGTGCGGCCGAGGAACTCCAGGTTCCCGTCCGGGTTCCAGCACACCAGGTCCCCGGTGCGGTACATCCGCGATCCGGACGGCCCGAACGGGTTCGCCACGAAGCGCCCGGCGGTCAAGCCCGGCCGGTTGAGGTAGCCGCGGGCCAGTCCCGCGCCCGCGATGTACAACTCACCCGGCACGCCGGTCGGCAGTGGCCGCAGGGCGCCGTCGAGCACGTGCAGCCGGGCGTTGGTGACGGGTTGGCCGATGACCGGGCGCGGGCTCGAACCCACCGGCGCGACCACCGAGTTGACCGTGCACTCGGACGGCCCGTAGAGGTTGAGTCCGCGAACCCCTCCGGCCTCCCGCAGGTCCGCCCAGAGCTGCTCGGGGACGGCCTCGCCGCCCGCCGCGACCAGCGTCGGCCGCCACTGCGGATCGCTCAACAGCCCGTGCGTGACCAGGACCCGGAGGTAGGACGGGGTGGCCTCGATGTAGTCGAGCCCGCAGCGCGCGGCGTAGCCGACGAAGGCGTCCGGGTCGGTCCAGGTCGCGTGGTCCAGGACGTGCAGCTCGTGGCCCCCGAACAGGGCGAGCAGCTGGTTCAGGGAGGCGTCGAAGGACACCGACGTGGTCAGCGCGACCCGCAGCCGCTGCCGTCCGTCGAGCACCGGCCGGAACATGGCCTGCCGGTGGTCGGTGAGCAGGTTCAGCAGGCCGCCGTACGTCGGCAGCACGCCCTTGGGCCGGCCGGTGGAGCCGGAGGTGTGGATGACGTACGCCGGGTGTGCCGGATCGACGGCCACCCTCGGGTCCGTATCCGGCAGCGCGTCCAGGTCGGCGGTGTCAAGCACCAGCCGGTCGACGGGGCCCGCCTCGGGCAGCCGCTCGCCGCTGCGGGCGTCGGTCACCAGCAGCGTCGGCCGCGCGTCGTCGAGCAGGTACCCGATCCGGGCGGCCGGGTACTCCGGGTCGACCGGGACGTACGCCGCGCCGGTCTTCAGCACCGCGAGGATCGCCACCACCAGCTCGGCCGAGCGCGGCAGCGCCACCGCCACCAGCCGCTCCGGCCCGGCGCCGCGGGCGATCAGGGCGTGCGCCAGCCGGTTCGCGCACGCGTCCAGCTCCGCGTACGTCAGCGAGACGTCCCCGCAGACCAGCGCGACGAGGTCCGGGGTCGCCCGCACGTGCTCCCGGAACAGCTCCGGCAGGCTCGGGGCCGGGACCGCCGCCGCCGGCCCGCTGCCGACGGCCGCCAGCTCGCCGTGTTCCTCGGCCGTGAGCAGCTCGATCCGGCCCACCAGGTCGTCCGGGTCGCGGTCCGCGAGGGTGTCGAGCAGCAGGAGCAGCCGCTGCTGGTGCGCGGTGAGGTCGTCGTCGCCGTACGCCTGCGGTGCTCCGTGGAGCCTGAGCAGCGGGGGGTTGCCGTCCCGGTAGTCGAACACCCAGACCGCCAGGTCGGTGGTCGAGCCCGACACGAAGTGGTGCACGGAGGCGGGGTGCCCGGCGAAGCTCGGCCTGGAGTTGAAGGCCATGATGTTGACGATCAGCGGGAACGCCGTCCCGATGCCGCCGGGCGCACCGAGGTCGCGCAGCAGGTCCTCACTGCGGTAGCGCTCGTGCGCGACGGCCGCCTCGACCTCCCGTGCCGTCTGGGCGACGAGCTCGCGCCACGACATGTCCGGCCGCACCGTCATCCGCAGCGGCACCACGTTGGACATCGTGCCGGGCACGGCCATCAGGTCGCGGTCGGCGCCCCGGCGGGCGGTGACGGGCAGGGCGAGCACCACGTCCTGGGCGCCGGTCAGCCGGTGAGCGTAGAGCGCCGTCGCCGCGATCAGCAGCCGGGACCACCGGACGCCGACCCGGCCGGCCGCCGCCCGCAGGGCGTCCGGGCGCCGCAGTTCCCGTTCCTCGGCCAGCCGGAGGGCGAGGTTGGGGTCGGTCGGGGAGGCGCCGGTGAGCCGGGTGGGGGCGGGCCGGTCCGCGAACCGCTCCGTCCAGTAGGCGCGGTCGGCGGCGAAGTCCGCGGACGAGCGGTAGGCGGCGTCGCTGTCGACCAGGTCCCGCAGCGAACCGAACGGGCACGGCGGCACGGCGCCGCCCCCGGCCAGCGCCGAGTACACCTCGCCGACCCGCTGCCGGACCAGCGAGCTGCTCAGCGCGTCCAGCACCACGTGGTGGTAGTTCAGGTACCAGAGGTACTCGGTCGGTGACAGCCGGATCAGCGCGTGCCCGAACAGCGGGTCGCGGGAGAGGTCCAGCGGGCGCAGCAGGTCGCGTTCCATCCACTCCCGGGCCGCCGCACGGGAGTCGGGCTCCCCGCTGAGGTCGAGGTGCGCCGGCGCCCAGTCCCAACTCTCCCGGAGGACCTGGCGCGGGCCCTCGCCGTCGTCGAGGAAGCTCACGTGCAGGGCGTCGACCTCGTGGACCACCCGGCGCACCGCGGTCTCGAACAGCTCCCGGTCCACCGGCCCGTGGATCTCCAGGCACTCACCGACGCGGTAGCCCGGGATCGGGTTCCGGGACCGCTGTTCGGCGAGCCAGATCTCGCGCTGGGCGGCTGTCAGGGGAAGGGTGTCGCCATCGCGACGGGACATGGGGGTACCTCCGAAAGTGTGGGCAGGCGTGGTCGCAGGGCGCGCCGGAGCACACCGATCGCGGTGACGTCACGCGGTGGGTGCTCGGGTGGCGCGGCTGCTGCGGTCAGGCGGCGAGTTCGCCGGCCTGGAGCTGCCAGAGGGATGCGTAGAGTCCGTGCTGGGCGAGGAGTTCGTCGTGGGTGCCCTGTTCGGCCACGACGCCGCCCTTGTCCATGACGTAGATCCGGTCGGCGTGGCGGACGGTGGAGAGCCGGTGGGCGATCACGACCATGGTCCGCTCGGCGGCGAACCTCCGGAGCGTGCGCTGGATGGCGGCCTCGGTCTCGTTGTCCACGGCGGAGGTGGCCTCGTCGAGGATCACGACCGGCGCGTCCTTGAGGATCGCCCGCGCCAGGGCGATCCGCTGCCGCTGGCCGCCCGAGAGCGCGGCGCCGCGTTCGCCGATCAGGGTGTCGTAGCCGTCCGGCAGCGTCGCGACGAAGGCGTGCGCCTCGGCCATCATGGCCGCCTCGACCACGGCCTCGTCCGAGGCGCCGAAGCTGCCGTAGCGGATGTTGTCGGCGATGCTGCCGTCGAAGAGGAACGGGTCCTGGGCGACGAACCCGACCGCGTCCCGCAGGTCCCGGCGCGGCAGGTCGCGCACGTCGCGCCCGTCGAGCAGCACGGCGCCGGACTCCGCGTCCTGGAAGCGCATCAGCAGCTTGGCGACGGTCGTCTTGCCGGAGCCGGTGGCGCCGACGAGGGCGGTGACCTGGCCTGCGGGAATGGTCAGCGAGAGGTCCTCCAGCACCGGCGGGCGGCCGGGGTAGGCGAAGGTCACGTCGTCGAGGACGATCTCGCCCCGCACCTTCCCGGTGTCGAGCGGTCCGCCGGTGCCCTCGGCCTCGACGGGCAGGGCCCGCAGGTGGTGGACCCGGTCGTAGGCGGCGAGCGTGCGCTGGTACTGGTCGACGATGCCGCCGAGTCGGTTCATCCGCAGCAGCACCATCTGGGGCAGCCCGATCAGCGGGCTGAACACCTCGAACGGCAGGCTGCCGTCGAGCACCGACCGGCCGCCGATCAGCAGGGTGCCGGCCATCGAGCTGGTCGTGCAGACCCGGACGGTCTCGACGTGGCGGATCGTGCTCCGGTCGGTCCGCTCGTTGCTCTCCTGGGCCGCCGCGCTCAGCCGGTCGATGCGCTCGGCCTCGTAGTCCTCGGTGCAGAAGCTCTTGACGGTGGCGCCGGCCTCCAGGCTGTTGACCAGCTGGCTGTGCAGCCTGGCCCGGTCCTCACCGGAGACGGCGTAGTCGGCCGTGACCTTCTCCTGGTAACGGAGCGACAGCCAGGCGATGACCGGGATGGGCAGGAACGCGATCCAGGCGATCTGCGGTGCCAGCAGGAGGAACACCGGCACCAGGATGGCCAGGCTGGTGCCCAGCTGGAGCACGTCGTTGGCCGAGGTGGTGAAGAAGGCGCCCAGCTGGCGGACGTCGTCGGTGAGCACGCCGGCGATCCGGGTGGTCCGTTCGCCTTCCAGGTGCCGCAGTTCGAGGTGCTGGACGTGGTCGTACGTGCGGCTCCGCCAGTCGTGCTCGATGTCCTGGCCGAGTCGGCGCCACTGGAGGTTCGAGGAGTAGGAGAGGCCCGCGACGGCGGCACAAGCGACGGCCACCAGCCCTGCCAGGCCCCAGAGTTGGGCGGACGCGGTGGTCAGACCGATGCGGACCAACGGCGCGGCCTCGCCCTTGATGAGGACCAGCGCGGTCCAGCCGAGGAAGGTGGCGAGCGCCATCTCCGCGACCTGGCAGGCGACCGAGAGCGCGGAGGCGCGGAAGAGCCGGCTCCGGTGCGGTCCGACGACCTCCAGCAGGGGGTGGCGTTCGGTTCCGGTCCCGGCCGGCTGGCCGGCCGTGTCGGCCGTTCCGCGCCAGGCCTTCCGAAGGACGGCCACGGTCGCGGTCGCGACCCCGCCGAGTGCCACCAGTTGCCTGCTCAGCGCCGACCCCCGGATCAGCGCGACGCCGGCCGCCACCCCGCCGCCGACGGCGAGGACCGGTCGCACGACGAGGCCGCGGTCCGGGCGCGGGGCCGGTGCGGCGGGCCGCGCCGACGCCGGACTCACCGTCCCGGTCGGCCCCTGCACGACCAGGGCGACGGCCCTGCGGACGATCCGGCCGACGTCCGCGGCGCGCACCCGCGCGTCGTGCCGGACGAGCACCCCACCGGTGACCGGACTCGCCTGCGCCTCGGTGATCCCGGGGACGCGCCGCAGGGCGGCGGCGAGGATCTCGGCCGTCCGGGGCCGTCCGAGGACCGGCTTGACGTCCCAGCGCTGGCGCCCCGGGATGACCGAGCGCGGGCGCACGTCCGAATCCACGGGAAGGTTCCCGGCTGCTGCGGCCAGCAGAGATGGCATGTGTACGATCACCTGTTTGCGGAGGTCACGGATGGACCGTCATTGGGCATGACGGAGCACCGCGGCAAATGGAAAGTCTGAAGGGGAAAGCGATACGGCCGACAGGGCGGCGGTAGCTGCTCGGGCACATCTTCCGAGACCGGTCGAAACATGCGCCCGAGCGACTGATCGGTCCGCGGGGCGGAGCGTCAGGGAGTCTTGCCGGCGCCGACGGTCGCGGTCGCGCGGATCTTCGGGGCCCTCGACTCGTGCTCGACCCGGTGGACGGGCTCGGTCTTCTCCTTGTGCGGGACGGGGCCCTCGGCGGCCCGGTGGTACTCGTCGGAGGTGATCTGCGCGGCCACCATGTCGGCGGCCACCTCGGCCGCGAGGTCGTGGATTCCCTCTCCGGCCTCATGGGCCGCCTTCTTCACCTCCATGGCGATGCCGACGGACGTCTTGACGACGCCACGGACCAGCGGCTTGAGGAGCCGCTTGGCCAGCGGCGCGACGATGAGGCCGATCAGGAAGGGCGGTACTACGGGCGGCATGATGCTCCAACCTCTCCACGCAGACGGATGACAGGGGACCCCGGGGGCACTGCGAACTCCGGAGCACACACAACAGGGCGGACGGAAGCACCCATGTCCGAAATTCCTCGTTCCCGTGCCGGATTCCCTGCTGGGCCGAAAATTCCTCTGGGGTCCACCGCCCGCTCCCTGGTCACCGTAGTCGAGCCAGGTCCACCGAGAGCAAACGTCCTTGGCCGAATTCACCCGTGCGAGTGCTTTAAATCCAATCCGCCTCCACGGGTTAACATATGCATACTCACCAAATAAGCCAATTATCCTATTTAACTATCAGGTCCCGTCCTGGGCCCCTCGTTCCACCCGTCGGCGCAACACGGGGAACGGCAGCCCGCCACCACCCAGCACGGCCTCGTGGAAGGTCCGCACCTCGAAACCGGCCCCCTTCTCGGCCTCCGCCCGGGCCCGCAACCGAACGAACTCCAGGTAGCCCGCACGGTAGGACAGCGCCTGCCCGGGCAGGTCCGTCGAGTACCGCAGCAGGTCCGAGGCGATCTGGCCGTCCGCCTCGGTGGAGTTGGCGCGCATGAAGTCCCGGGCCTGCTCCAGGCTCATCGTCCCAAGGTTGAGCCCGGTGTCCACGACGAGGCGCTGCGCGGTGAATCGCTCCTGCGCAAGGCGCCCGTAGGCGTCCCAGGGGTCGTCGTAGAGGCCCATCTCCCAGCCGAGGCCCGCCGCGTACTCGGCCCAGCCCTCGTTGAAGGCGCCGAACTCGGCCACCTCACGACGCAGTTGCGGCAGCACGCGGTTCTCGGCCTGCCGGGCGAGGTGGAAGTGGTGCCCGGGGGCCAGCTCGTGGTGGATCAGGGAGGCCGCGCCGATCAGCGAGCGCCCTTCCAGACCGGAACCGTTGTAGCGGTAGCGCCCGATCGGGGCGGCCGGAGTGGGCAGCTCGTAGTACCCGAAGGTCATCCCCGCCTCCAGCGCCGGATCCAGCCGCGCCAGTCCGTACGGCGCGGCCGGCAGCACCGCGAACCAGCGCGGCAGCAGCGGGGCGAGCCGGTCGAGGTAGCCGCGGTAGCGGGCCTCGACCTCCTCGGGAGTCCGCGCGTAGAGCCGGGGCTCGGTGCGCAGCCGCTCGTGGAACTCCCCCTCCGGGCCGTGGAATCCGAGGGCGGCTCGGGCCTCCCGCATCCGCTCGGCGAGCTCCCGGCACTGCTCCCGGCCGAGCTCGTGGAGCCGCTCGGGCGGCGTGTCGCCCCCGCTGTGGATCCGGACGAACTCCCGGTACGCCTCCTCACCGCCTTCGTACCGGGCCCAGCCGACGGCCCGCGGCGCCTCGCGCAGGTAGCCCGGGTCGTCGAGGACGGCGAGCAGGCCGTCGAAGGCCGGCAGCAACTCGGCTTCCACCAGCCGCCGCACGCCGCTCCGGACCCGTCCGCGCTCGGCCGGCCCCAACTCACCGAGCCGGGCCTCGTCCACCTCCACGCGCTCCGCCACCGACGCCCGCAGGCCCGCGAGGGTGGCGCGCACCCCGGACAGGGCCGGAGCGGGCACCCGGAAGCCGCGCGCGGCCTGCCCCGCCGCCTTGTCACCGATCGAGCCGACCACCCGGGCCAGCTCGCGCACCAGCACCAAGTACCGTTCGGCGTCCGCTGGTTCGCCGAACCGGTGGCCCCGCAGGACCACGTCGACGTACTGCGACAGCGGGAACAGCCGGTACGGCGTGGCCGCGGGCATCAGCCAGTAGCAGCGGTGGGTGCGCACCTCCTGCTCGGCCAAGCCCGCGAGGAATCCGACGGTGTCGGCATCGGTACCGGACAGCTCCGCGCCGTCGAGCGTCCGCACCCGGGCCAGCACCTCCTCGGCGAACCGTGCCCGCTCCTCGGCCTCGGCGGGCGACGCTCCGGGGAGCGTCTCGACCGGGAGCCCCTGGCGGACTCTCAGCAGTGGATCGCGCTCCAGCAGGAACTCCCAGTAGCGGTCCGCCAGATGGCTCGTCGCCCGGCCCGGCTCGTTCGTCCTCGCGCTCATGCGGCCAGTGTGGCGGTGCCGGGCCTGCCGCCCTGCCCGGTCGCCCGAAACAGCGGCCTCGGTATCCCCCGAACGGATGAGGCGGCGGGTTTCGCCCCCGACCCGCACGGAAGGCGACCGCATCAACCGGAGCCCCGGGATGTCACCGTGCGCACGGACGTTCTGATGAGCTTACTTGTCCCCGGTCGGCGCGCCGGGAGGGTCGGCTGTGCGTGCGCCACAGCCGGTTCCCGGGATCGCGGCGCCCTCACCCCCCGGACCGCCCGACGTAGCGTGCTCGGCGACCCCTGCGCCTCCGGCCGCCGCCACACCGCCCCGGAGGTCCTGATCGCGCCCGAGCGGAGCACCGTCGCATGACCGTCACCCAGGACAAGCCCCTGCACCACCACACCGGCGCGGGGTTACCCGCCCCGTTCGCCGTCGCGGGGACCGGGGTACACCTGCCCCCGACCGTCGTCACCAACGAGCAGCTGACCCGCTCCCTCGACACCAGCGACGCATGGATCACCAGCCGCACCGGCATCCGTGAACGCCGCCGCCTGGCCCCGGACCTGGCCACCTCCGACATGTGCGTCGACGCCGCGCACCAGGCCCTGGACGCGGCGGGCACCGCCCCCGCCCAGTTGGACGCGGTGATCGTCGCCACCTACACCTGGGACCAGCCCCTGCCCTCCACCGCGCTGATCGTCAAGGACGCCCTGGGCGCCCACCGGGCCCTGTCCCTGGACGTCACCCAGGCGGCCTGCGCCTCCGGCGTCCAGGCCGTGCTGATCGCCGCCCACCTCCTCCAGAACCCTTCCATCACCACCATCCTGGTCCTCGCCGCCGACTGCGCCTCCAGGATCACCGACCCCACGGACCGCACCACCGGCGTCTTCTTCGGCGACGCCGCGGCCGCCGTCGTGCTCACCCGCTCCGAGACCGCGGGCGCGGGCCTGCTCTCCTACGACCTGGGCTCCCAGCTCTCCTACGACGTCCAGGTCCCGGCCGGCGGCTCCCGGCTGCCCACCAGCGCATCCACCCTGGCCGCCGGCGCCCACTACCTGCGCATGGACGGCCGCTCCGTCTGGAACACCGCCACCACCCGCCTGCCCGAGAGCATCACCAGCGCCGCCCGGCAGGCCGGCGTGCCGCTCGACGAGATCCGGCACTTCTTCCTGCACCAGGCCAACCTGAACCTCCTCACCGAAACCGTGAAGGCCATGGGCGTCCCTCAGGACCGCGTCCCCGTCACCGTCGACCGGCTCGGCAACACCGGATCGGCCGGCCTGTTCACCGCGCTCCACTCCACCGTCGCCGCGGGTGGCCTGCAACCGGGTGACACCTACGTCCTGTCCGGGATCGGCGCGGGCTTCCAGTGGGGCACCCTCTGCCTCCGGCACGCCTGACCCCGACCACCGTGCCACATTCGAACACTCTTACCGGGCAAGCGAGTTGACTCGCCAGTGGCAGAACTCGATGGCACCATGACGGCCATGCCCCGTCGTACCCCGCCGCCCGTCCGGACGGCCGCCACCACCGTCCTGGCCGCCGCACTGACCGTCACGGTGGCCGGCTGCGGGGGCGCGGCCCGTCCCTCGACGAGCACCCCGCTCGTCGAACACGGGACCGTCCGGATCGCCGCGTCCAGCGAGACGCCGAGCTTCGACCCGTACACGGCCTTCGGCGCCGCCCAGGCCCGCTACGCCTACGACTCGCTGGTCAACGTCTCCGCCGACGCCACCCTGGTCTCCGGCCTGGCCTCCTCCTGGGAGGCCACCACCACCACGGCCGTCTTCACCCTCCGCCCGGGGATCACCTGCTCCGACGGCACCCCCCTCACCGCCACGGCCGTCGCCCGCGCGCTGACCTACGCCGGAGACCCGGCCAACCAGCTCGCCGGCGCCCAGACCGTCCTGCCCAGCGTCCCGTACACCGCGAGCGCCGACGACGCGACCGGCACCGTGACGGCGACCACCACCACCCCCTTCCCGTTCCTCACCCGCACCCTCGGCCTGCTGCCGATCGTCTGCCCCGCCGGCCTCGACCGGCCCCGGACGCTGGACCGCTCCACCCGGGGCACCGGACCGTACGTGCTGACCCACTACACCCCGGGCGGGCCGTACGAGTTCACCGTCCGCGAGGGCTACACCTGGGGCCCGGCCGGCGCGACCACCGCGGAGCCCGGCCTGCCGGCCCGCCTCGTCATCTCGGTGGTGCCCCAGGCCTCCACCACCGCGAACCTGCTGCTCACCGGGGGCGTCGACATCGCGGACGTGAACGGGCCGGACCGCACCCGGCTCACCGGCCACGGCCTGTCCACCACCGACGTGGCGACCGTCGTCGGGATGACCTTCTTCAACCAGCGCCCCGGCCGGCCGCTGGCCGAACCGGCCCTGCGCCGGGCCCTGGTGTCCGCGCTCGACCGCCAGGGCCTCGCCAACGTCGCCGTCGGCGGCACCGGCACGCCCGCCACCGACTTCGACGCCGAGGGCGCCGTCTGCCACGCCGACCTCGCCACCGCCAACCTGCCCGCGCAGGACGCCACCGAGGCACTGCGCGTCGCCGGCTGGACCCGTGGCCCGGACGGCCGGCTGACCAAGGACGGCAAGCCGCTCCGGCTGCGCCTGATCACCAGCCCCGACCTCGGCCCCACGCTGGCACCCGTCGCCGAGCTGATGGCCCGGACCTGGACGGTGCTGGGCGCGGACGTCAAGCTGGTCACCGAGAGCCTGCCCGCGCTCGTCAACGCCATGTACCAGACCGGCGACTTCGACGTCGTGGTCGGCACCTCCCCCGGCTTCGCCCTGCCCGTCGGCTTCATCCCCTTCTTCTCCGGCCCGCCCCCCGCCCAGGGCCTCAACTTCGCGGGCGTGGCCAACCCCGAATACGACGCCCTGGTCGCCCAGGCCCTCCGGGAACCGGACACCGAAGGCTGCGCCACCTGGAACCGGGCCGCCGCCGCCCTCTTCCGATCGGCCGACGCCCTGCCGATCGCCGACGGCCGGAGCACCGTGTACGGGCGCAGCACCACCTTCGCCACCACCTTCGGCGGCCAGCTCGTCCCCACCAGCATCCGCCTGCACCGATGACCGGGGGAACCCGCGTGACCGTACCCCGCCGTTCGCCGCCTCTGCCGCCTCTGCCGCGTCTGCCGCGGCACCTCATGCCCCGCCTCCTGCGGCACCCGTGGACGGCGTTCCTCGGCCGGCGCACCGCCCGGCTGCTCCTCTCGCTCGGGGTCGTGCTCACCGCGTCGTTCGCGATGATCCGCCTGGTGCCCGGAGACCCGGTCCGCGCGGCGCTCGGCGTCGACGCCTCCCCCGCCCTGGTGGCCGCACGCCGGCACCAACTCGGGCTCGACGAACCCTTCCTGGCCCAGTACCGGCACTATGTCGACGGCCTCGTGCACGGCGACCTCGGCACCTCGCTGGTCACCTCGACACCGGTCGCGGAACTCGTCCGCACCCGGCTGCCGGCCACCCTGGAGATCGCCGGCCTGGCCTTCCTCGTCACCCTCGCCGTCGCCCTGCCCGGCGGCCTGCTCGCCGCCGTCCGCACCCGGGACGGCCGGCACCCGCGCAGCGAACTGGCGTTCACCACGCTCACCGCCGGCCTGGCCGGGATCCCCGACTTCGTCCTGGCCACCGGGCTCACCGCGCTGCTGGCCGTCGGCCTCCAACTGCTGCCGGTGGCCGGCACGGCGGGCGCCGGGTCCTTCGTCCTGCCGGTCCTCGCGCTCTCCGTGGCGCCCACCGCCGTCCTGGTGCGCATCGTCCGGGTGGAGGCGCTGAAGGTGCTGTCCGAGGACTACCTGCGCACCGCCCGGGGGAAGCGGCTGTCCCCGGCACGCCGCTACCTGCGGCACGCGGCGCCGAACATGGCCACCGCCGCGCTCACCGTCGCCGGAGGCCTGCTGCCCGCCCTGATCGCCGGCACCGTGCTGGTGGAGAAGGTCTTCGCCTGGCCCGGCATCGGTTCGGCCCTGGCGCAGTCCGTGAGCTCGCAGGACTACCCGGTGATCCAGGCGATGGTCCTGATCCTCGGCACGACCGTCCTGCTCGCCGCCCTCCTGGTCGACGTGCTGCTGGCGCTGCTCGACCCGCGCTCGACGATCCGGGAGAGCTGAGGTGCCGATGCCCCTTCCCACCAGGTACCTCCGCTCGCCCATGGCCTGGGCCGCCACCGCCATGCTGGCCTCTCTGATCGTGCTCGCGCTGGCGGGCCCGCTCGTCTGGGGCGCGGCGGCCGACCTGCCCGACCCCTCGGCGGTGCTCCAAGGCCCCTCCACTGCCCACCCCTTCGGCACCGACAACCTCGGACGGGACCTGCTCGCCCGGGTCCTGACCGCCACCCGGCCCTCCCTGCTGCTCGCGCTGGCCGCGACCGCGATCGGCGCGAGCACGGGCATCCTCCTCGGCGCGTCCACCGCCGTCGTCGGCCCCCGCGCCCACCGCCTGCTCGCGGCACTGATCAACCTCCTGCTCGCCTTCCCCGCGCTCCTGGTCGCGCTCTTCCTCGCGGTCGTGTTCGGCGCGGGCGCGGCCGGGGCGATGCTCGCCCTCGCCGTCGCCGGTGTACCCGGCTTCGCCCGGCTCGCCCAGACCCTCGCCGCCGCCGTCGCGGGCACCGACCACCTGGCCTCCGCCCGGGTCCTCGGCCTGCGCCGGCACCGGCTGCTGTGGCGGCACGTCCTGCCCAACATCGCCGAACCGCTGCTGCTGAGCGCGACCACGGCGGCGGGCACCTCCCTGGTCGCGCTCTCCGGGCTGAGCTTCCTCGGCCTGGGCGTCCAACCGCCCGGCTACGACTGGGGGCAACTGCTCAACCAGGGGCTCGACCGGATCTACGCACAGCCGCTGCCCGCCCTCGCCCCCGGCCTGGCCATCCTCTACGCGGCGGTGACGTTCCAACTGCTCGGCGAGGTCCTGGCCGGAGGCGCCGCCCGGCGCAGCCCGGCGGACCGTGCGGACCGTACGCCCCGGCGGCGGATCGCGCCGAGTGAGCCGAGTGAGCCGAGTGCACCGAGCGGGCCGAGCGGGCCGAGTGCACCGAGCGGGCCGAGCGGGCCCGACGAGGACGGCCTCGTCCTCCAGGTCGAGGAGCTGAGCGTCGAACTCCCCACCCCGGAAGGCGTGATCCGGCCGGTCCGCGGCGTGAGCCTCTCCCTGCGGCCGGGCGAGATCGTCGGACTCGTCGGCGAGTCCGGCTCCGGCAAGTCGCTCACCGCGCTCGCGATCGCCGACCTGCTCCCCGAGCGCGCCCGGGTATCCCACCGCACCCTTCGGCTGCTCGGCGCCGACCTGGACGCCATGACGCCGAAGCAGCGCGACCAGCACCTCGCGACCGGCCTGGCGATGGTCTTCCAGAACCCGGCCACGGCACTCAACCCGTCGCTCCGGATCGCCACCCAGCTCACCGAGGCGCCCCGCACCCATCTCGGCACGAGCCGCACCCAGGCCCTGCGCGATGCCGCGGACGCCCTGCAACGGGTGGCCCTGTCCCCCGCCCTGCTGCGGTCACGCCCCCACCAGCTCTCCGGCGGCCAGCGCCAGCGCGTGATGATCGCCGCCGGCCTGATGATGCGGCCCGGCCTGATCATCGCCGACGAACCGACGACCGCCCTCGACACCACCGTGCAGCGGCAGATCACCGAACTGCTCTCCGACCTGCGGCGGGACACCTCCGCCGCCGTCCTGTTCATCAGCCACGACATCGCGCTCGTGAGCGGATTCTGCGAACGCGTCCTGGTGATGTACGCGGGCTCCGTCGTCGAGACCCTCCCCGCCGACCGGCTCGCCACCGCCGCCCGGCACCCCTACACCCGGGCCCTGGTCGCCTCGGTGCCGGACCTCACCGCGGACCGCGACCGGCCGCTGCCCACCGTGGCGGGCGCGCCGCCCGACCCGATCGCCCTCACCCCGGGCTGCCCGTTCGAGCCCCGCTGCCCGTACCGGCAGGACCGCTGCGCCCGGGAGACTCCGCAGCTGGACGACGTCGACGCGCTCCAGCGGGTCGCCTGCTGGTACCCCCCTCCGGCGCCGGCAGAGACGGACCGGGCGACGGAACCTACGGAACATCAGGTGGAGGCGGACCCGTCATGACCAGCCTGCGGCTCTGCGACCTCACCGTCCGCCACCACGGCCCGCGCGGCCCCGTCACCGCCGTGGACCGCGTCTCACTGGAGGTCCCGGCCGGCACCACGCTCGGGCTCGTCGGCGAGTCCGGCTCGGGGAAGTCGACCCTGGCCCGCGCGATCGTCGGACTCGCCCCCGTGCACGGGGGCCGGGTCCTCGTCGACGGTCAGGACGTCCGGGTCCGTACCGTCCGTGCCCGGCGCCGGCTCGGCCGCCTGGTCCAGATCGTCCTCCAGGACCCGGACACCGCGCTCGACCCCCGGATGACCGTCCGCCAGACCCTCGTCGAGGCCGCCACCGTCTTCCAGTGGCTCGACCGGCACGCCCGTACCGAGCGCGTCGCCGCGCTGCTCGACCTCGTCGGACTGGACCCCCGGCTCGCCGGCCGCCTGCCCCGGCAGCTGTCCGGCGGCCAGCGCCAACGGGTCGCCGTCGCCCGCGCCCTGGCCGTCGGACCCGGACTCCTGATCGCCGACGAGATCACCTCGGCACTCGACGTCTCGGTACAGGCGTCCGTCCTCAACACGATCCGCGAACTCCGGCAACGGCTCGGCCTGTCCATGCTGTTCATCGGCCACAACCTGCCCGCGGTCTGCTACGTCTCCGATACGGTGGCGGTGATGCAGCGCGGCCGGATCGTCGAAACGGGCCCCACCGACGCCCTCCTGCGCGACCCGCAGCACCCCTACACGCGCGAGCTCCTCGCCGCCGTCCCCCGCCTGTCCGGCCCACCGCCCTCCCGGAGGTCCCGATGACCGTCGACCGACCCGACGCGGTGGTGGTCGGGGCCGGGGTGATCGGCACCGCCGTCGCCCTCGAACTCGCCCGCACCGGACGGCAGGTGGTCGTGGTGGACAAGGCCGGCGCGGCCGGCCACGGATCGACCGGCGCGTCCAGCGCGATCGTCCGGTTCAACTACTCCACCTTCGACGGCGTCGCCACGGCCTGGGAGTCCCTCCACCTGTGGGCGTCCTGGCCCGAGCACCTCGGGCTCACCACCGACCGCCGCCCGCTCGCGGCCTTCCACCGCACCGGCGCCGTGCTGCTCGACGCGCCCTTCCCCGAACCCGCCGACACCGCGGCCCTGTTCGACCTGGCCGGCGTCCCGTACGAACGGTGGGACACCGCGACCCTGCGCGGGCGCCTGCCCGGGATCGACGCCGGGCGGTACTGGCCGCCGAAGCCCGTGGACGACGACGCCTTCTTCGACGGCCCGGCCGGTGAGCTCGGTGCCCTGTTCACCCCGGACGCCGGGTTCGTCGACGACCCGCAGCTCGCGGCCCAGAACCTCGCCGACGCGGCGGGGAAGCTGGGTGCGCGCTTCCTGTTCCACCGCACCGTGGTGGCCGTCGACCGGCACGCGGACCGCGTGGCAGGCCTCCATCTGGCCGACGGGGCCCGGATCGCCGCGCCGGTCGTGGTCAACGCCGCCGGCCCGTGGTCGGGAGGCCTCAACCGGCTGGCGGGTGTCGGCAGCGACTTCACCATCGGTGTACGCCCCCTGCGCGAGGAGGTCCACCAGATCGCCGCGCCCGACAGCTCCACCACCCGCCTCACCAGCGGCCCCAGCGCCCGCCCCGGGCCGGTTCCGGTCGTCGCCGACCTCGACCTCGGCACCTACCTGCGCCCGGTTGCCGGGGGCCGCCTGCTCATCGGCGGCACCCAGCCGGCCTGCGACCCACCGGAGTGGATCGACGACCCGGACGAAGCCGACCCGCGCCCCACCGCCCACCGCTTCCGGACCCAGGTGACCCGCGCGGCCCGCCGCTTCCCCGGGATCACGGTCCCCAGCCGGCCCGTCGGCGTCGCGGGCGTGTACGACGTCGCCGACGACTGGACCCCGATCTACGACCGCACCGCCCTCGACGGCTACTACGTCGCCATGGGCACGAGCGGCAACCAGTTCAAGAACGCACCGCTGGTGGGCCGCTACCTCGCGTCCCTGATCGACCTGGTCGAGGCCGGCCACGACCATGACGGCGACCCGGTCCGCTACCGCTGCGAGCACACCGGCAACGTCGTGGACCTGGGCGCGTTCTCCCGCCGCCGCCCGGCCCGGACCGGCTCCGCCCGCACGGTCATGGGCTGAGGGTGCGCAGTTCGCTCACCAGATCCGAGACCACCCCGACCACGAACCCGGGCTCCTCGGTCGGGAAGTCATGGCCGGTTCCCGTCGGCGTGTGCACCACCCGGGACGCGGTCGACGCCGCCAGGTAGCGGGTTCGGGCCCCGAGGTAGAAGCGGGCCATCCGCTCGGTCTCGGCGGCGTCCCCAGCGGCGGCCAGCACCGTCTCCCCTCCCGTGAGGTCGCGGGGTATGACCAGCACCAGCGGCAGGTCGCCGAGGTCCCCGTCGTAGACCACGGTCTCCCAGCCCACCTCCGCCAGGCCGACGGGCGAGAGCTCCGCGAAGATCGACGCGGCGGCGCAGTACTGGCCGGTCCGACTGTCCCGGCCCCGGCCCCGGTGAACACCGAACAGGTGCCGCACCGCCGTCAGCAGGAACTCCCGGCGCATGCCCGCGACCAGCCGATTGGGCGGCGCGAAGGCGATGACCTCCAGGGGCGTCGGATCCAACAGCACGAGTCCGGCCACCACGTCCGGCCGCCGCCTGGCGGCATTCGCGACCAGCAGCCCGCCGAAGGAATGGCCGACGAACACGTACGGGGCCCGCTCCCCCGCCGCCTCCAGCGCGGCCACCAGCTCCTCCGCCTCGGCCGCCGTCGTCCTCGGGAAGGGCCCGACGTCACTCCAGCCCGAGCCGAACCGGTCGACCAGCACCGAGCGGGTCCGGGCCGCCATCATCGCGTGCAACTGCCCGAACTCCTCGCCCGGCGCGTGCCCGCCCGGCATCCAGACCACCGTCGGCCCATCCCCGGCAACCCCCTCGGCGAGGACGTGCATCCGGCGTCCGCCCACCCCCACCAGCCGCCCCGGCGCCCCGCCCGCCCCCGCGCCCCGGCCGACCAGCACCAGATGCCGCACCGCGCCGACCGCCAGCACCACACCCACAGTCACCACTAAGCACCCGAGCGCCACCAGCCATCCCGCACCGCCCCCGACCAGCCCGACCCCCACACCCACCACCAGCACCGCGACCGGCACTCCCGCCCAGTCCCGGCTCAGCGACGCGAGCAGGGCATCCGCCACCCGTCCGTTCCGGCGCATCGGTCCTCCACGGCATCCGAGAGGCGACCTCTCCCCCTGTTCTTCCCCCATCCCCCCATTCCGACGCACCCACACGAACACACATTCGACATGGCAGGCCCTGCCCGCCCTGCGCCCCACCCACCGCGCGCCCCGCCGCCGTGTCGCTGCCCATTGGGAGAGGAGCCGGCCACCAGGCCACATCTCCACAAATGCAAAGAACCCCCATCCGGTTTCCCGGATGGGGGTTCTCTGTGAATGATTGTTCGGCGGCGTCCTACTCTCCCACAGGGTCCCCCCTGCAGTACCATCG
>NZ_JBIUYQ010000040.1:0-52002 GCF_044744605.1 Kitasatospora sp. NPDC087271 | reverse complement strand
CGGACCGGTTCGCCCCGATGATCAGATCGCCTTCCCAGTGGCCCGCGACGGCCCGGGTCTCGACCTCGGCGGGACGCTCGCTGATCATCACGTCGGGCGTGACGTGACCGGCCGCCTTCCTGCGGGCGCGGGAGCGAGGAACCCGCAGGGCACGCCCTGTCCGCAGGCACGTGACCAGCTCACGGTCGAGCGAGCCGCGGCCCTGGACGTAGAGGGCCTGGTAGATCGCCTCGTGCGAGATCCGCATGGACTCGTCATCGGGGTGGTCGATCGGCAGCCGTTTGGCTATCTGTTCCGGACTCCACGCCGTCGTCCAACGCCGGTCCTGACGGCGGGGCTTGTTCCGTCCCTTCCACTGCTCGGTCGTGGGACCAGCCACCGTCTTGCCGTCCGGCGCCTGGATCACGCCGGCCAGCCGGTCCCGGACATACTCACGCAGCCGCTCGTCGGTCGCGAGCTTGGCCGTCTTCGGCCGGCGAGCGGCCAGCTCGGCCTTCCACTGCGCGATCGAGGCCCGGTAGTCGAGTTGCCCGCACCGAGTGGCCGCGTTGCGTCGCAGCTCACGGGAGATCGTCGACAGAGACCGCCCCAGCCTGCGGGCGATCTCCCTCACGCCGGCGTCCTGGGCCCTCAACAGGGAGATCTCCTCGCGCTCGGCGAACGACAGATACCGGCCTGACAATGGGCTGAGCTGGATTGAAGGCATCCCGCCACGATCGCGGAACCACCGCGAACCGACGGGCCCGGACGCCCCGCATGCCAGCGCGGCATCCTCGCTCGTGAGCCCCTCGGCGATCTTCAACCAGAACGCGCGTTCCACGTCCCGACGCACCGGTGGCCGACCCGGCGAACGCATCGCCGGACGCCCCGTCACCTTCGTTGTCCACCCCACAGGCCGCCCCACCCGACACCTCCACGATCGAGGTGTTGCGACGACCGGTTGAACCCACCTTGGCTCCCCCTGTCGCTGTGGTGGATCAGACCGGAGCCCTTGTTGATGCCCCGCCGCCACAGCGCCATCTCCAGCGCGTCCAGGGGCAGATCGGTGCGCATATGGGTGGCGAGCTGCCATCCGACGATCATCCGCGAGTACACGTCCAGCACGAACGCCACGTAGACCCAGCCGGCCCAGGTCCCCACGTAGGTCAGGTCGGCCACCCACAGCTGGTTCGGCCGGTGGGCGATGAAGGCGCGGTTGACCAGGTCCGGCGGCCTGGGAGCGGCCGGTTCGGGGACGGTGGTGCGGCGGCGCCGGCCGCGTATGACACCTTCGAGGCCGTCCTCGCGCATCAGCCGCTCAACCGTGCAGCGGGCCGCATGGATGCCCTCACGCCGCAGCTGGCGGTGGATCCGCCTGACCCCGTAGGTCCCGGCGGAGCCCTCGTGGACTGCGCGGATCCGCTCCAGCAGCACCTCGTCCCGCACCGATCGGGCGGAACGCGGCCGGGAGCGGCGGGCGAAGTAGGCGGAGACGGACAGATCGAGTTCCCGGCACACGGGCTCGACCCCGAAGTCCTCGCGCAGGTGGTCGATCACCGCGTCGGCTTCGTGCGGGGCCGGTCGAGCTCCTTCGCGAAAAACACGGAGGCGGCCTTGAGGATCTCCACCGATCGCTTCAGCTCGGCATTCTCCTTGCGGAGTTGCGCGATCTCGGCTTTCTCGGCGCTCGTCAGCAGGTCGGACCGTTCACCCTGGTCGGCCTCGGCCTGGCGCACCCAGTTGCGCAGGGCCTCCTTGTGGATGCCCAGGTCACGAGCGACGTACGCGACCGGACGTCCGGAGGATCGGACCTCGCGGACCGCACGCTCGCGGAGCTCGTCGGGGTACTTACGTGGAGCAGGCATCGGACCTGTGTTCTCCCATCTGCCAGGGCGATCATGCCTGGCTTCAGGGCCTCTACAAAATCCGGTTCAGCTCAGACGGCCGGCGGCCCTGACACCGGCCATGGGGCGCCCGGCCACCGGTGTGTGACCGCCACGGTGGCCGGGCTCTGAACCCCGGTGGCACGGGTCCGGACGATGAAGAGGGGGATGTCCACCGTCCGAACCACGCTCTCGACCACCGGTCCTCTTCTCACCCCGATCCGCCCCCGCAAACCACCAGGCATCGCAGAAAGCCACCGGCAGTGGCGACGACGTCCAGGGCGTGCTCGGAGAACACCCTGCCCTGGGCGTCCCGCTCGGGGCGCAGCGCGGACAGCTTCGCCCCGGCTGGGGCGGGGCGGTGGCCTCGCGGCGCCCGGTCGCGGTCAGGGTCCACAGCTTGCGGTTGTCCGGCAGGCGCAGATCCTCCCGCACCCTCCCCGCGGCCTCCAGGTCGACCACGGCGTCGCGGGTCGCCCGATCGTTGCGCTGTCCCGGCAGGACCAGATGCCGCAGCTCCCGCCCGGTGGCGCGCCGGAACAGGCCATGGCCGGGCTTGTGGACGCTGGCCCATCGCGGCGGCCTGGGTGTCCAGGCCCTCACCGTCTGGGTCTTTCGCACCGAGGCGGACACGCTGGAGACTGGCTCGGCAGGAACGCAGCCTCGCCGGTCTTCCTCGGTCTGCCGACGATTCGACAGCATCGCAGCCCCCGCCGTGCAGTGAGGCTCAGCACGGCACGCCTGCGACGCTGTCGTCCAGGCACGACGGCGTCGGGCCCTGAGTCCTGTCCGACAAATGACCAGACAAATGAGCAGTTGAACACCTCATCGGACAGACGTCGACCGCCGGATGTCGCTGGCGACGAGGTCACCGGGCGGTCTGGAACCGGTAGACCTTCCGGCCGCCGGCGGGCCCGGCCAGGGTTGTGGGGCGGGGGACGCCGGACGCACCGACGCCTCGAGGTGCACCGTCTCAACTCTGCGACGGCGTCCAGAACGCGGTGATCCTCGCGGCTCCGGGCCCGATCCTCTGCCAGGAACCGTCGAACTCGAGGACGGCCACGGAGGCGGTCGGGAACCCAGACTCCTCCACCCGCCGCGAGAGGTCGCCGTCGGCCGTTCCGACGAGGAGCCGGACCAGCTCGGACAGGCTCGGATCGTGTCCGACGACGACCAGGTCGCCCACGTCGTCCGAACTCCCCCGCACCATCGCGGCCAGCTCGCCGATCCCCGCTTCCCCCCGATGGATCTCCACACTGAGGTCGTAGAGCCCCTGCTCGTGGACCGTCTCGGGGAGCCGCGGCAACGCGGCGCCCACGCGTTCCCAGGTCTCCCTGGTCCGGCGGGCGCCGGACACCCGCGCGAGATCGGGCGTGATGCCGGAACCCGCGAGCCATCGTCCGGCCCGGGACGCCTCCTCCCGCCCCCACTCGTCGAGACGCCGTTCCCTGTCGACCGCCGTCTCCCGTTCGGCCTGCGCATGACGGATCAGGACGAGCCTCCGGCCGGTACCCACGATCACGTTGACCTCCCCCTGTCCGCGGGCCGTGGCGCCGCCCGGCGGAATCGCTTGATCCTTTGCATCCGAACACTATCCGGCGCGAGTTACGCAGCAAGGAAGTACTTGACTGTAAATATGTGCCGACTCATAGTTAAGTACATGCCTAACTATGCTGGATCGCTGGACCGGGTGTTCCAGGCGCTGGCGGATGGAACGCGCCGGGCGATGGTGCAGCGCCTGATCCGTGGGCCTGCGCCGGTCAGCGAACTGGCCAGGCCACTGGAGATGTCGCTACCGGCGGTCATGCAACACATCCAGGTGCTGGAAGCGTGCGGGCTGGTCAGATCCGAGAAGGTCGGCCGCGTCCGCACCTGCCGCATCGAGCCGGAGGTACTGCGGACGGCCGAGGACTGGCTTGCCGAGCAGCGCACGTCCTGGGAATGGCGCCTGGACCGGCTCGGCGACTACCTGCTCGATGATCCCGGCACACCGGAGCAAGGGAACTTGTGATGATCGACCGTTCTGTCACGCACGCCACGTTCACCCTCGAACGCCTCTACCCGGCCACGGCGGCCCGGGTGTTCGCGGCATGGGCCAACCCGAAGGCGAAGGCCCGCTGGTTCTCCACCCCCGACGCGGAGCATGAACTGGACTTCCGGGTCGGGGGCCGGGAGGTCAACCGCAGCCACCCGGACAACGGCCTGTCGATGACGTTTGAATCGTTGTACCGCGACATCGTCCGGGACGAGCGCATCGTCTACACCTCCGTGTTGCACGTGGAAGACGACCTGGCGACGGTATCGCTGACGACCGTGGCGTTCTGCCCGGCCGATGGGGGCACCCGGCTGGTCCTCACCGAGCAGGGCGCCTTCCTCGACGGCCGGGAGGAGCCCTCCTGGCGGAAGCACGGCACGGGCGACTGGCTTGACGCGCTGGGCGTCGAGCTGGGTACGGGAGGGCGCGAGTGAGCCCGCGGGCGGCCGCCTTGAGGTGGCGGGCGCTGGTGTTGCCGGGCACGGCGTTCTTCGTGACCATCCTGGACGGGACCAGCTTGCTCACCGCCCTGCCGGCCGTCGAGCGGGAGTTTCGGGTGCACGGCACCGCCGTCCACTGGGCGGTCACGGCCTACGCGCTGGCCTTTGCCGGCCTGCTGCTGCTGTGCGGCCGCGCCGCGGATCTGCTCGGCCGCCGCAGGGTCTTCCTGGCCGGGATGTCGCTGCGCGTGTTGGCCTCGTTGGGACGCGGGTTCGCCCCGACGGTCGAAGCCCCGGTTGCGGCCCGCGCTTTGCAGGGTGTGTCGGCCGCCATCATCGCCCCCGCAGCCTTGCCCATGGTGACGAACGCCTTCGCCGAAGGCAGCGAGCGGAACAGGGCACTGGGAATCTGGGGGTGGGATCAGAGGGTTCGGTGCCACCGCCGGGCTGCTGCTCGGCGGCCTGATCACCAGTACGCTCGGCTGGCAGTGGGTCTTCTGGACCGACGTCCCGGTCGGGGTGGTGGTGCTGATCCTCGCGCCGGTGATACTGCCTCACGGCCGGGGTGATGACCGTGGCGGCCGTCGTCGGCGCTCTGGTCTGCCAGCGGGTTGTGACCAGGATCGGCGTGCGTCCGGTCGCGACCGTCGACACTGCCCTGCTCGGTGGAGCCTGCCTGCTACTCACCCTGGTGGTGCCCGAGCACAGCTCACCGGAACTGCTGACATTTGCCCTGTTGGTCTTCGGGGCGGGCATGGGCACCGCCACCGTCTGTACGCAGATCACGGCGTTCACCGGTGTCGCTGAACGGCACTCCGGTCTGGCCGCCGGACTCGCCGATACCTGCTTCGCGGTTGGTACCGCCCTCGGCGTAGCCATCGCCGGCAGCGTTGTCGCCGCGCAGGCACCCACGCCTGGGATCGCCGCGCCGCAGACGCTGGTTCCCGGTCATCAGGCCGCGTTCGCCGTGATCGGCCTCGTCGCGGCAGTGGGCGTGGTCATCGCTCCGGCCGTGCTCGGCAAGCGATCGGCACCGGTCACCAGAGAGACCGCGGCGCCTCCCGTCGACCAGATCGTGACCGACCCCATTTCCAACTGACCCATTGAGGAGCTTCCATGTCAGACCGTGACCCGGTCGCCGAGATCGGACCCTTCAGCGACTCAGGCGCCGACGCGACCCCCTGGCCGACCGCACTGCGTGAGCTGGAGCAGGCGCGACTGTTCTGGCTGTCCACCGTCCGGCCCGACAGCCGGCCCCACGTGACACCGTTGCTGGCCGTCTGGACCGGCGGCGCCCTGTACTTCGCCACCGGTGACCAAGAGCGCAAGACGCGTAACCTCCACGCGAACGACCACTGCGTCATGACGACCGGCACGAACGTCCTCGACGGTATCGACATCACCATCGAGGGACGTGCCGAGTTGGTGTGCGATCCGGCTGAACGCAGCACCACCGCCGACGCCTACGAGAGCAAGTACGGCGACCTGCTGACGAGCCCGGACGGCACCTGGCACGGCCTCGGTGGCACCATCCGCTCCGGCAAGGTCCTGCTGTACCGCATCGACCCGGAGGCCGGATTCGCCTTCGGCAAGGGCGAGACGTACAGCCAGACCCGCTACCGCTTTCAACACTGACCGCTGACTCCGCGGGCGCGTGTCAGACGGCCGAGCGCTGGCCCGTGAACCCGCGCAGGATCACCTCGGTGGACGCGGTACGGGTCCGGATCGCGGTCGCGTACTTGACTATCTGATCGTGCTGCTGGGTGATGAGTTCCCAGCGGATCGGGCGGGTCGGCGCCGGGGCCAGCTGCGGGTAGGCGTCCGGCTCGCCGGCCCGGCCGGTACAGCTTCACCTTGTTGATCCGCTTGGTCCTCGGCAGCAGATCAAAGTTCAACAGCCTCGTGACGCCGAACCCGATTTCCGACTTTATGTGGACAGTTCAAGTTGATCTTCCTTCGGCTTGCCGCTCGGGGCGTTGGCGGTGTTGGTGCGGGCCGGAGAAGCCGCGCGCATAGAGTGAGATCTTCGATGGAGTGGCAGGGGTGGAGGCCGTGGAAATCACCGTCCAGTGGATACGGACGTCCTGGACGAAGCAGTCCCGCGGAGGAGAGGCTGCCGCCCGTAGGAACGCGGCCCCGGTCGGCTTCACTGTCCCGTATATGCCGCCCTCGTTTGCGCACGTGGTCCGCATGCATGAGCGAGACGGCTTCGAGCCCCATGGCGTCGAGGAAGACCTGCGCAAGGTCGACGTCCAGCTTCGCGAAGCCGACGGCCGACTGCGCGTCCTTCCCCGAGTGCAGCCCCTGTTCGCCATCCCACCTCGGCCGCGACGGCCCCCAGCTGTGCGCCTTGCCTCCGGCCAGTGGGTCCGCTGGCAGCTCAACTACCGTTTCAGCAGCGCGGCGGGTGTGCGGGGCTGGTCGTACTGGCTGGACACCTTCAACATCGCCTATGGCCCGGTGGATGCCGACGTGTTCTTGTCGGATCCCACTGTCCACGTTGACGAGCAAGGACCGCTCCGGTAGCTCAGCCATGGGGTAATCACGCACTGGAGCCGTCCTCCTCTGCTTCCGCGTTGACCGGCTGACTGAGGTCGGCCAGGAGTCTTTCGATGCGTTCGCTGGTGCAGCGGTGGCGTTCGACCTCGCGGTCCCAGCCGCGTTCGGCCGCGTCGCGGGCGAGGGTCAGCTCGACCTCGCGCCGTGCCCGCAGTCGTGGTGCGTACTCGGGCGTGGTGACGAACTTTGCGCAGGTCAGGTAGAGGTCGCATTCGCAGGGGCCTTCGGCGGGGAGCCGGAGGCAGCGGCCGAGTTCGAGTTCGGTCTTGAAGAAGTTGGTCTTGAGCCAGTCGACCGACGCATCCGGCAACGTGCCGTTGCGCAGTTCGTCGGCGGCAGGGCCAGCGATGGTGGCGCCGGGGCCGAGCACGGCCTGGTAGTCGCGCAGGACTTCCTGGTCGCTGATCTGCGCGTAGACGAGGGCCATGTTCACGGAGGTGTGCCCGAGGACCTTCATGATGGTGTGGAGTTTCGCGCCGCGTTCGGCGAGCTGGGTGCCGACGGTGTGGCGGAAGCGGTGGGCCGAGACGGTGCCGCGGCCGGTGCCGCCACGGCCGCCGGGGCGGACGAGGCCGGCGGTCTTGCAGGCGGCCTGGATCGGGGTCTCGAACAGGTAGTACGTCGACAGCAGCTTGCCGTGGCTCATGAACAGGTAGCGGATCTCCTCGCCGGTCCGCTCGTCGGTGAACGGCTGCTCCGGTGCGTGTCTGCGCAGGTCGATGACCTTCTGCAGGGCCTCGGCGGCGTCCTCGTGCAGCGGAACGACGCGCTCTTGGTAGGTTTTGCGGCCGGACAGGCGGAGCCGCGGGGTTCCGTCGGGGTAGCGGTCCAGGCAGTCCAGCGGCAGGCGCTGGATCTCGGTGCGGCGGGCTCCGGACCAGCGGGCGACCAGCAGGGCGGCTCGCTGGAACGGGCAGGCGATCGCGTCGATGGCGGGCATCAGCCGGTCGAGGTCCTGGTCGGGGATGAACCGCGGCACCTTCTCGGTGTACTTCGGTGCGTCGCCGGCGCCGATGATGGTGTGGCCTGGCACGTCGTCGTACTGCCAGAGCGCGGTGTCACGGAAGAACTGCGACAGCCCGGAGATCCGCTGGATCCGTGACATGACGCCCAGCGGTTTGCCCGTGGTCGGGGCCGGGGCCTCGGCGATGTGTCCGATCCAGTCCAGGCAGTGCTGACGTCTGACGTCGGCGAAGGTCGTGATGTCGGGGTGCTGTTCGCCGAGCCACTGCCCGAAGACCCGGACCGCGAGCTCCAGCTTCTCCACCGTCGAGGGTGCGTCGGTCAGTCTGCGGGCCGCGAGCCACTTCTCCGCGACGGCCTGCATCCGGGGAGGCAGGGCCAGGGGCGGTTTCCACGACGGCATCAGCTTGCGTGGCTGGACGGCGACCTGGCCTCGGTGGAAGAGCACCACCTCCAGCTGGTGCAGGTGCGTGATCCAGCACCTGGCCGGGCCCTCGTAGAACTGCTCGGCTGAGGGGTAGAAGGCCCCGAACTCTGGATTCTTCGGGAAGAGCCGGATGGCTTCGAGGACCTCGGCGATGTGCTCGCCGGTGATGTCGGCGACGTCGGTCAGGCCGTTGCGGAGCACGATCCGGGCCACCGACCAGTGCATCGCCTGCTTTGCCGCCGGTCCGCTGTAGCCGAGGGCGATCGCCTCCTCGACCAGCGCTGTGGTGCCCAGGTCGATCCCGGCGAGCGTGGCCTGGTCGTGAACATGCAACTGGCCGACAGCGAACATCCACGGGTAGTCGAACGTCGCATATCCGCGCAGGCCGAGGTAGGTGAGGTAGGGCCGGGCCTTGTGCGAGGCGGGAAACGACGGGGAGTGGAAGGACTCGCCGGGCAGTCGGCCCACCCGGTCGGCCAGCGGCTCAGCGAACCACGCGGACAGGTCCGGCCACCGTTCGCGAAAGGCCCGGTAGAAGCGGAGTTTGGCGTTGAGGTAGTGGTGGTTGAAGCCGTCCTGAGCGCGGACGAATCGCACGTACTCATGGTCGGGGCAGTGTTGGGGGCTCTGTCGGCGGACCAGGTCCGGGCTGGCAGCCATGGCCGCAGTGGAGATCGGGCCACCCCTCATGAAGTGGCCTCCCGCGGCTTGCCCGGGGTGTCCAGGGCCCGGTGGTAGTCGGCGACGACGGCAGGGTCGGAGACCCGGGTGTAAAGACGCGTCGACTCCGGCGAGGCGTGACCGAGTCGCTTCTGCAGCGTCAACTCTCGCATTCCGCCCTCCCACATGCGGGTCGCGTGGGTGTGACGTGTGTCCGCAGAGGCCGTGTGCGGATGACCTCGTGTCGCGATTGAGCAGGCCAGGTGTCGAGGCCGCATTCGCGACGCAGATCGTCGGGCGTGTTGCTTTCCACGGGGTTTCCTGTGATGCGGATCACTCGCTGCTGGTGCTCGTGGGGCCGTGTTGTCAGTGGGGGCTGAGATCGTGCCTCCGTGAGTGAACTGGTTGAGCATGTCGATGAGGATGACCGCGTGTTGGGGATAGTCGAGCGAGACGAGGCGGTGCGCGAGAACTGGCCGCATCGCATTGCAACGACGATCTGCCGTGATCAGGCAGGGCGGATCTTGGTGCTGCGGCGGTCCGAGACGATGTCCCGGTTCCCGGGCTACTACGACGTGATGGTCGGTGGCGCCGTGAACGTGGGCGAGTCGTATGAGGAAGCCGCGGCCCGGGAACTGTCCGAAGAGCTGGGCGTTCGTGTGC
The DNA here is from genome assembly GCF_044744605.1 of Kitasatospora sp. NPDC087271. Lineage (NCBI taxonomy): Bacteria > Bacillati > Actinomycetota > Actinomycetes > Kitasatosporales > Streptomycetaceae > Kitasatospora > Kitasatospora sp. NPDC087271. Next base: position 42,393 of record NZ_JBIUYQ010000040.1, on the reverse strand, counting down.
CCGTGCGCTTCATGTTCAAGTTCCTTTGCCGGCTGGGGATTAGCCCCGTGTGGTTTGGGGTGCATGAGGCTGTCGTGGCGGAACCCCTGGTCCCGGACCCGGGTGAGATCGGCTGGCTGGACTGGCTGACGTTGGACGAACTGCGCGACGTGATTGATCAATGGTGCTTCGTTCCGGGAGGGCGGGAAGCTCTGCGTCGATACCTGGAGTCCGGATCCGGCAGCGGTGCGGGCGAACTGGCAGCTGGGTGATCGACGGTGCGGGCGGCCTCGGTCCAGGGCGGGCATTTCAGCTGCAGGACCCGATCACCGTGGTTCGTGGTGCTGGAAGCCGCCTGACTTGGGTGGTTCCAGCGGAGGCTTCGCGGAGCCGGACGATCTCTTCGTGTTGCGCGGCGAGGCGAGCCAGGGACTGGGAGCGGAAGTCGGTGAGCTCGTCGATCGTCTCCTCAGACGGGGCAATCCGGGCTTTGAGCTTGGCGTTCTCTGCCTTGAGGCGGGCGATCTGGGCTTCGCGGGGGTCGGGGATGTCGCCGGCATCTTGGAGGGCCCGCAGGCGTTGTTCGAAATCGACGCGGAGGTGAGCGTAGGGGCGGGTGCCGTAGAACGAGGTGCGGTCGACGGCTGCCTCGCTGGCCAGGGTCTTGATGTCGCATCGGCCGCCGGTGGGGATCTCGCCGCGCAGGAGCCGGTCCATGGCGGCCCGGATGCGGTTCTCGTTCTCGGCGCGCTGGACTGCGGTGATCCTCATGCGGAGTCCTTGTCGGATGGGTCGGTGGCGGCTGCGTCGATCTCGGCGACGACTCGAAGGGCCCGGTCGTAGTCGCTTCGCAGGCGGGCGTGTTCGGTCTTGCGGGTCTTGCCCAGGTCGCCGAGGAACGTCTTCGCGCGTTCGGCGTGTTCGGTCCAGACGGGCCGGTGGCAGGGGTGGTGGGTGGCCTGCGGGCAGCGGGCGGAGTCACACATCCCGATCAGTGGCCGGTCGGCGGTGGGGGTTCCGGCGAGTTTGAGGCAGAGTGCGCGGGAGGGGTCGGTGAACCAGCAGAAGTTCGCCGGGCCGATGTGCAGGGTCTTGGCGCGCTTGGTCAGCAGGTTCAGCACGTCCCTGTCACTGCGCCGGGTCCGCGGCGCCGCTGCTGCGGCGGTTCGAGCTTCTCGTCGACGCTGGCGAAGAACTCGGTGAGGCTGCGGGCGCCTGGGCCGGCGGGCAGGATGCCCTGCTGGTAGTTGCGGAACTCGGCCAGGACCAGGTCCAGGTTGCGCTCGCTCTCGTACTTGTTGACCTCGGCCAGCAGTTCGGCCTGGGCCCCGCCGGGGCGCGATACTGCCCTCGGCGCTTCAAGGTGATTGGCCTGTTTGTGTAGCTGACTGACAGTCATTTGTGCGCTATGCCGTTGGTATGCGCTATGCGGATGGGGGCGGGCTGACGGCGAAGGCACGTCAGTGTCGAGAGGCGGTGCGGCTGGAGGCCGCCGCGTTGTTCGACGAAGGTGTCCCGCCGAGGGAGGTTGCCCGCAGGCTGCGGGTGACCGCGAAATCGGCCTACCAGTGGCACCGGGCCTGGCGGGAGGACGGGGTCGGGGCGCTGGCTTCACGGGGACCGGGTGGGCGGCGGTGCAAGCTGTCGGCGCGGTGCCGGGAGAAGCTGGCCGAATACCTCGGGCAGGGGCCGGCCGTGCACGGCTGGGACGAGGACCAGGTGTGGACCGGTGCGCGGGTGGCGACGCTGATCGGCCGCAGGTTCCACGTGTCCTACAGCGTCTCGGGGGCCACCCGGCTGATGCGTCGGCTCGGCTTCACCCCGCAGGTTCCCGCGCGCCGGGCCGCTGAACGCGACGAGCAGGTCGTGGCCGCGTGGAGGGAGGCGACCTGGGCGGAGGTAAAAGCGCCCGGGCGGCCTGCGACGGCTGGCTCTGCTTCGAGGACGAAGCCGGGTTCACCCGCAGGCCGCCCAAAGGACGCACCTGGGGACGTCGCGGCATCACCCCGGTCGTGAAGGTGAGCGGCAGCCGCTCGGGGAGGATCTCCATCGCCGGGCTGATCGCGATGCGCCCGGGCTCGCGGACCCGCTTGTGCCACAGGCTGCGGCGCCACACCGGGCGCAAGGGTGAACGCCGCAGCCTGTCCGAGCGCGACTACATCGGGCTGATCGACGGGGTCCATCAGTTGGTCAAGGCGCCGATCGTGCTGGTGTGGGACCGGCTGAACACCCACGTCTCCCACGCCATGCGCGACCTGATCGACGCGCGGGACTGGCTGACGGTGTTCGTGCTGCCCGCATACGCACCCGAGCTGAACGCGGTCGAGTACCTGTGGGCCCACGTCAAACGAAGTCTGGCGAACCTCGCCAGTGTCGCCCTCGACCGGCTCGAAGCCCTCGTCCGCAACCGCCTCAAACGACTGCAGTACCGCTCCGACATCCTCGACGGCTTCCTCAGCGGAACCGGACTCTCCCTCGACCTCCCACCGCCATCACCTTGAAACGCCGAGGTCAGTAATCGCCACACGGGAGCTAAGCAGAGACAATGTGGCGCCATTGATGGGGCGTCACCCAGGGCTCGCGGATCCCGGCGCGGGCGCAGGCCCGGGAGAACATCCGCACCAGCCCGTCGTAGCCGAGAGCTTCCAGGCGCCGGGTGCCGCGGCCGCCGATCAGGAACACGAGCCGGCTGTCGGCGTCCTGCGGGCGCTCGTTCATCACGTAGGCGCTGACCGTGGCCAGGGTCTCCGCCTCGTGCAGGTCGACGACCCGCTCGAACCGGGACTTTGACCGGACGCCCTTGGGATGATCGTCACGGTGCCGGACGACCACTCGGCGCCGTCCGTAGGCCAGGACGTCCAGGTGCAGGCCGAGGACTTCGCCAGGCCGCAGACCACCGTGGAGCATCAGCAGCACGATCGCCCTGTCGCGCAACCCACGCAGTTGCGCGAGCAGCAACTGGACCTGGTCGTCGTCCAGGGGGCGCGGTACCCGCTGAACGGTCTTGACACGCACAGCCCACCGTACGGGGCGCTGCCGGCTGGCCCGTCCCATGAACGGGCGGTGGCGGTCGGAGACACGCTGCAGCGCAGGGCCCGGGCGCTTCTCGATCGGGTTGGCGCGCTCCAGCAGCCCCGCCAGGATCACGTACTCGTAGAACGAGGACACCGCGGCCAGGATCCGGTTCACGGTGCTCGCCACGAGCTTGGTGGCCGGGCCCTCGGCGTCCATCGTGACCACCGACAGCGTCATGCGGCGGCGCGGCCCGCGGGACGGCACCGACCGCAGGTACTCCAGCAGCGCGATCGCGTCCGGCGGCCCGAACCGCTCCCAGCTCAGATCCTTGCTTGCGAAGAAGCGCCACAGGTGCCGAAGGTCGTAGGCGTACGAGACGAGCGTGTTCGGCGAGCAGTCCCGGGCGCCGAGGAACCGTAGGAACCCCGCAACGACCTCGACCGGCACACCGTCCTCGTCGACCAGCTGGACCAAGGTCGAGCCGTCCTCGTGACGCTGCTGCTGTACCCGCACGGAAGCCCCCGGAGCCATCGCACCTGACGGCACGACCGGCCGCCCCCGCCCCTCAACGAGGGCCAAGGTGTCCAGGTAACTAAATGGCCGTGCGAGTCCGTGTAGTTGGCCTCCACGTCCATGGTGGTGCCGTGCCGCATCGTGCCCTCGATCATCGCAGCGACCTCGGAGGCGGTGCAGTTGATCAGCTGGGAGTGGATGGCCAGGGACTTCTTCTCCACGTGCCTTGTGATCGTCTCGGCGCCATGTGGCCACCGCACGCCGCGGGTCAACCGGATGTGGGCCGCAGATTGTTCATGAGCAGGCCGAGGACGAACTCGAAGCGGTCGTGTCCGGTGCCGGAGATCAGCTCGGCGGCATGGCGTCGAGTGTGCGGGAACTTCTCGGCGGGCAGTGCGGTGAAGCGGTCCAGCAACTCCTCGTGGCTGAGCACCCATTCGTGATCCTGGTGCCGGCGCCGTTGCCGGACCAGCGACTGCTCCAGTGCATAGGCGCTGACGTAGAGGGAGAGCGCGTCGCGGGCCCATCCGGCCGTCCTCGGTTCGATGCCGCCCGCGAGCAGGATCGCCAGGATTCCTTCGCCGACTCGCAGCGTTTCCAGGTTGGTCGGCACCATGGCCAGCGCGGCGCGCGAGATTCCAGGGTATTCCAGGTACAGGTCGCGGATCTGTGTGTACACCCCGAGCAGCTGCTCGCGCCAGGCGGCCGGGTCCGGTTCGGGGAGCATGACCTCGGCGTAGAGCCTGCCGATCAGCAGGTCGTCGATGTCGTCCTTGTTGACGATGTGCGCGTACAGCGACGACGGACCGGTGCCGAGCACGGCGGCGACCCGGCGGATGGTCAGCGCGTCATACCCCTCGGTGGCGACGACCTCCAGGGCGGCGTCGGTGATCCGTTCGACGGTGATCGGCTTCTTGCGTGGCGCCGACGCGGCGACCTCCGCTGCGGGTTGGGCGTGGCGAGCTGCGCGGCGTTGGCGGGGATCGGCGGACATGCCGACCACCATACCTTGACGCGATCTAAGTTCGGTGAGTAGAACTTAGATCGCCGAAACGAACTAAGTTCGTGCCGATGTTCCGGAGGTATGCGATGCGAGTTTCCGTTGTCGGAGCAGGCCTGGGAGGCCTGGCCCTCGCGCAGGGTCTGCGCGGTGCCGGGATCGAGGCCGACGTGTTCGAGCGCGACCCGGGGATCGCCGCACGATTCCAGGGCTACCGGCTCGTGCTGGACCCGATCGGTTTCCAGGCGGTGCGCGACTGCCTGCCGACGCGCTGGCACCCGCTGCTGGACGAGATCGTCATGGACGCCTCCGCCGAGCAGCTGATCCTGGACCCGCAGCTGAACGAGATCGGCAGGCTCGGCGCGGGCCGGACCGGCATCGTGGTCGACCGGCAGGTGCTGCGACACCTGTTGCTGACCGGCCTCACCGTGCACACCGATGCCGCGCTGACCGGCTACGACGTGCTGGCCGACGGCAATGTCCAAGCCCAGTTCGCCCGCCGCGACTCGGCCACCGCCGACCTGCTCGTCGGCGCGGACGGCGTCACCTCCGCGGTCCGCGGGGTGCTGTCGCCGCAGACCACCCCGACCGACACCGGCGTCCGGTTCGTCATCGGCCGCACCCCGCTGACCGACGAGTTCGCCGGCCTGTCCAAGGCATACGGCTCGAAGATCGCGGGCGACGGCGTCAGCCTGCTGCTCGGCGCGATGCGCTTCCGTACCCCGCCGAAGCAGGCCGCCGAGCAACTGGCCCCCGAAGTCACGCTGCCCGACATCGGCGACTACGTGCGCTGGGCCATGATCCTGCCGCCGAACGGCTCACCGGAGAACCTGACCGCGCAGGACACCGTGCTGTCCAGGATGGAAGGGTGGCACCCGCGGCTACGCACGCTGATCGAGCAGGCCGACCCGGACAACAGCACCCTGCTGTCCATCCGGGTGGTCAGGCCCGGTGAGCGCTGGGCGTCCGGCCCGGTCACGCTGCTCGGCGACGCGATCCACGCCACCTCCCCGACCGGCGGCAACGGCGCGAACACCGCACTGCGCGACGCCGACCTGCTGCGCCGCTGCCTGATCGAGGCACGCGAAGGCCGCCAGGATCTGCTCAGTGCGGTCGACGACTACGAGCGGCAGATGTTCGAGTACGGCGCCGAGGCCGTGCGCAGCAGTCTCGAGAAGCTGCCGGCCTTCGCCCCCGAAGCGAAACTGTCCTGAGGTCGAAATTCACCTTGCGCGATCAACCGGACCCGCCCGCTCGTGGACATCCTGATCCCCGCCAGCTGACGACGCGGCCGACTACTGGAGGCCAGCGACAAGATCGTTCGGCCGTTGGCAGCGCACGGTGGCGCGTCGGCCCCGCACGCGCGGGGGTGGCTCGCTCGGTTGGGTCGACCGCCGGTCGAGCAGTCGCAGCCCGTCACGCGCCCGTGGCTCAGCCTTTGTCAGGGCGGGTCGACGTGGGTCGACGGTTCGGCTCGACGCGAGTGTGCGCTGGTGGTCCCCGGTCAGCGGCGGCCGGTGGCCAGGATGACGAGGAACTGGCCGCCGCCCGGCTCGATGTCGGCGGTCACCGGCAGCCCCGGTGCCAGTCGGGAGAACCGGTCCACCAGCCAATCCGCCGCTTCCTGGGCGTCCTGCCTGGTCGGACAACGGCCCACCATCTCGCGGCCCCCCTTGCGCTCCAGCCTCGCGGCAACGGTGATCAGCGGCGCGGGTTCGGCCACGTACAGGCGGTCCGGCCAGGCGATGACCACCTTGACCGCGCCCTTGCGGGTGTTGCACCCGCGGTGCGCGAGCCGCTCGGCGACCTTGGCCTTCCGGTCGGCGGTCCGGCTGTCAACGCTGGGCCCCCTGGGGTCGTTCACCGACTTGTCGGGGTCGACCGGTTCGTCGCACACCCAGCATCGCCAGCCGTCGCGCTCAGCCACATCATCGAGGAGACTCACCCGGACAAACTAGCTTGCCCGGCCGCCACCCCGCGCACCAGGGCCTCGGCAACCCGGTGAGCGGTGGTCCACGTTGTTCCCTGAACAACGGGCGAATGATCGGGAATCTGCGGTCACCACCCGACTTTGCCGGCCTCTGGTGGAAGGTCACCGTGGTGACCGTGCCCCGGAGGCCCGGCTTCGAACAGCGTACGGACCGCCCCCCGCCCGGCGTTCGGGCGTCCCTTCAGGGCCGTCAGCAGTGTGGTGCGGGGGCGCCCGCAGCGCCTGGCGGGTACCTGACATTTCCTTTGCTGTTCATCCGCCGTCTCCACTGCCTCGAAGCTCCCGGGGGAAGGCCACAGGTGGTCCGGTGCGGTGACATCCCGCACGCGCACCGGCGCGACGGAGAGGGTGGGGCTGATGTCCGGAATAACCCGACGGAGGCTGCTGGGATCGGCGGCCGGCGCGATGGGAGCGGCAGCGGCGATGAGCCTGCTGCCACCGAGTGTCCAACGAGCGGTAGCGGCGGGGGTACCGAAGGCCGGTTCGCTGCGGGACGTCCGGCACGTGGTCCTGCTGATGCAGGAGAACCGGTCCTTCGACCACTACTTCGGCACGCTGGCCGGTGTCCGCGGCTTCGCGGACCCGAACGCGCTGCGGCTGGACGACGGGCGCTCGGTGTTCTACCAGCCCGACAGCGTCAACCCGGACGGCTACCTGCTGCCGTTCCACCTGGACACCCTCACCACGAGCGCGCAGGCGATCCCGTCCACCAGCCACTCCTGGTCGGTGCAGCACCGGGCCTGGAACGGCGGGAAGATGGACCGGTGGCTGTCCGCGCACCGGTCCGCCGACGGCGTCAACGGCCCGTACGTGATGGGGTACTACACCCGGGAGGACATCCCCTTCCAGTTCGCCCTGGCCGAGTCGTTCACCATCTGCGACAACTACTTCTGCTCGGTCCAGGGACCGACCTGGCCCAACCGGCTGTACTGGATGACGGGTTCGATCGGAGCCGACGGCGGCCAGGGCGGCCCGATCATCAGCAACTCGGCGCCCGAGCCGCTGACCTGGAAGACCTACCCCGAACAGTTGGAGGCGGCCGGCGTCAGCTGGCAGGTCTACCAGGAAGCCGACAACTACGGCACCAACATGCTCTCGCTCTTCAAGAGCTTCCAGCAGGCCGCGCCCGGCAGCGCGCTGCACCGCAAGGGCATGACGGCCCGGCCGGCCGGCACCTTCGAGGACGACGCGCGCAACAACCGGCTGCCCGCCGTCTCCTGGATCCTGCCGACCGGCTACCAGTCCGAGCACCCGGACTACCTGCCCGCCGCCGGTGCCGACTACGTCGCCTCCAAGATCGAGGCGGTCGCCTCGAACCCCGAGGTCTGGGCGAAGACGGTGTTCATCCTCAACTACGACGAGAACGACGGGCTGTTCGACCACGTGCCGCCACCGGTGCCCCCGGCCGCGACGCCGGGCGAGTTCGTCGGCGGTCTGCCGATCGGCGGCGGCTTCCGGGTGCCGTGCATCATCATCTCGCCCTGGACGGTGGGCGGCTGGGTCGCCGGCGAGGCCTTCGACCACACCTCGGTGCTGCAGTTCCTGGAACGGTTCACCGGAGTCCGGTCGGCCACCGTCACCGACTGGCGTCGCAACGCCTTCGGGGACCTCACCTCGGCCTTCCAGTTCAACGGCGGCGTGTGCAAGGCCCCGGCGCTGCCCCCGACCGCCGAGCAGCTCGAACTGGCCAAGTACGAGGTGTCGAACTATCCGGCGCCCGCCCTTCCGGGCGCGGGCCAACAGTTCCCCACCCAGGAACCCGGCGACCGGCCGCACCGGCCGCACCGACCCCGATAGCGCCCAGTAGCACCCGGCGGTCTTCGGCCAGGGCCCGGGCCGAAGGCCGCTGCGCACCGCCGGCGGGGCCTACGCCGCGTCAGACCGGCCTCCCAACCACCGCGACGCTGTTGCCGATCGTCAACGTGACCGCCCGTCCCCGAGAGTGCGGTCCGGGAGGTCCGTGCTGGACCCGCGACGGCCACGGCCACCGGGGGTTCGAACTGCACCGAAGCGCCGAGCAACTCGACAGCCTCACCGACGTCCCCGAAGCATCAGGCCGCACCAGCCGATGGCGGCTGTCCGACAGCGTCGCGGTCGAGGAGTTCCGGAACCGGAGCAGCGACGCGCCACGTCGTCGGCGCGCATTCATCCGGAGCCGAGGTGAATCCGGCCGACGCCAGGTGGAAGAGGCCGCTGCACGAGCAGCAGCCGCACAGCAGATCACGACAGCCACCGGATGACGACCGCTGCTTGACGGAGCCGATTCCACACAATGGTGCGGTTGACGGTCCTTCGACCGTGCCGGAGCGGTAAGTTGACGGCTGCCGACTATGGAAAGAAGCACCGACGTGACCATCGACCAGGCTGCCCTCGGCAGCGCCGTGAAGGCAGTCGCCGCCGCCGCACACGCCGATGACCCGGCTGCGCTGTACCGCGCCGTGATGCCGCCGGCGGGCACGGACACGCCTCCGGCAGAGGCCGCCAGCTGGTTCGGGTCGCTCCTCATTCACCTGGCGCTCGCCGCGGCGAGCGCTTCGCGGTTGGAGCGGGGCTGCCCCCGGGAGACCGTCGCGGGGTGGATCGGGGAGGTGCTGGGCCCGCTGCCCACCCCCGCGCTGCTGCGCGCTGCGGATCCCGGCCGCATCGACCACGTCGAGGCGGTGCGCGCCGTAGCGGACTACTCCCGGTGCCGCGAGTACGCCGTCGACCTGGTCCGGGTGGGCCTGACCGAGCCGGATGAAGCACCGGACGAGCGAGGCGTCGATGCCCACTGTGCGGTGACGAACGACAAGGACGCGCGGATCACCGTGATGGCGATGCTCGGCCGCCTCGCCTCCGTTCCCGGCGGGCGAGGTTGACGGCACCTCCCCGGTGGTGCGCGGGGCGTCGGGCCGCCTTCGGGTCGCTCGGCTCGGCCTCGCCGCTCGGCCGGACGCCTTCGCCGGGCTGTCGGGGGATCAGGCCGGCGTAGACGATCTCCACGGCCGGCTCAGCCGCCCCAGCCGAAGCTGTCGAGGGTCACGGTAGGAACGGGGGCACCGACCGGGGCCGAGGCCGTGGCGGCGGAGGGCGCGAAGGCGATGGCGGTGAGGGCGATGGCGGCGACCACGAGGGCCTGGGCGATACGGGTGCGGATCACGGCGGGTGTCCTTCGCTGCTGATGGTGTGGCTGTCCGGTACCGGCAGGCGCCTCGCGGTTGGCGCCTCGTCCGGTTGCCGTCCCGGGGTGTTCTCCCTGGCGGCGATCACCAGCTTTTCCGCTCGCCGACGGCGCCGGAAGATGTTCCGGCTGTCGCCCACCGGACTGTCCGGGGTCGGACATGGAGACATGTCCACAACAGGACTGTCAGCGCGATTTCGGTCCGAAGAGTTCGTCGACGGGGCGGTCGAAGCGGGCGTGGGCCTCCCGGTCGAGTTCTTCGGTGTCGCGGTAGGGCTAGCCACAGGACGGATACACCCGCTGGCCGGGCTGTGGCACGAGGGTGACCGTACGTAGCGTCGGCGATATGGAATCCACCTACTTAGCAGGCACGCTACGGCCCGTGCTTGGCCGGCGGAACGTCGGAACAGTCCTGGCCGTGCTGGCTACCGCGGCTGTGACGACGGGAGCCGCCTCGGCGGACACGGTGCATCGAAGCGATCGCGGACGGCTGGTTTCCGTTCAGCAGACGACCACCCTGGCCGCGAAGGAGGACGTCACCGCCGCGCTGGCCGCCGCCGGGTATGACGCGGGTGCAGTCCGGTTCGGAGTGGACGCCTACCGGCTGGTGTACCGCACCGTGGACCCCAGCGGCCGGCCGATCACCGCCAGCGGACTGCTGGTGCTGCCCCGCGGCGGCGAACACGAGTTGCGGACGGTGTCATTCACCCACGGCACGACCAGTCACCGGTCCGACGCCCCGTCCTCCACGGCCGAGGCCGGGTTCGTGTCCTCACCCGCCGTCACGTACGCGTCCGCCGGGTTCGCCGCCGTCGCCCCGGACTACATCGGGCTGGGCGCCGGCCCGGGACTCCACCCCTGGATGGACGTGCCCTCGGAGACCACCGCCTCCCTGGACATGCTCCGGGCAGCCCGCGCCTTCGTCCCGCGTACGGGCCGGGCGCTGGGACACGACGTGCTGGTCACCGGGTTCTCCCAGGGCGCCTCGGCGGCTATGGGACTCGCACGGGCACTCCAGGCCGGCGACGACCGGTGGTTCCGGCTCCAAGCCGTCGCGCCGGTCAGCGGCGCCTACGACTTCCGGCACGCCGAGCTGCCGGCGCTGCTCGACGGCTCTCTCGACCCGAAATCAAGTGTGCTGTACTCGGCGTACCTCCTCGTCGCCTGGAACCGGCTGCACCGTCTCTACGACTCCCCCGGCGAGGTCTTCCAGGCCCCGTACGACAGCACGGTCGAGGTGCTGTTCGACGGTTCACACACCGGCCCGCAACTCTTCGCCGGCACACCCGACACCATCGACGCACTGCTCACCCCACACGGCTTCGAGATGCTGCGCCACCCAACCGGCCGACTGGCCAAGGCACTTCGGGTAGCCGACAGCACCTGCGACTGGGCACCACGCGTCCCGGTCCGCTTGTACGCGGCCGACGCGGACGAGCAGGCGGCCAACGCCAACACCGACCACTGCGAGGCCACGCTGCGATCGCACGGCGTGAACGCGGCGGTCGTCGACCTCGGCACCCCCGACTTCGCGGGTTCCAGACACCTCGGCTCCAACGTCGTCGGCACCGCCGCCGTCGTGCGCTGGTTCAGTCGACTGCGCTGAGATCCCGCCGGCCCGCCCCGCCCGCTCCGCACCGACCGGGCCGGTGCGGAGCGGGCGGCAGGTGTACCGGGCCCGGGGTGTGGACGGCGCGGACCGGGACGGCGTCCCGAACGGGTGGGGACGGGGACGCCGGGCAGCTCTCCCGGCTGGTGTGACCAGGCGGTGCGCGACGAAGCCGAAGCGTGGGACGTGACGGAAATGTGTTCGCCAGCGGGGGGTACCGTTGCTATACGATCACTCGGCCGACCGTCGCGAGGCCGCGACTGGCTCATCCGCGTTGCAGATCCCGGGGGACCGTTGAAGATCCGTCATTCGCTCGCTGCCGTCCTCCTCGCCGCAGCCGCCGCGCCCGTCGCCCTGGGCGCCGCCCCGGCGTTCGCCGACACCGTCCCGACGGGGCAGGAGCAGACCGACCCGGCCGAGACCAAGGCGGACGAGGAGAACCGGGCGGCGATCGAGAGGCTGCTCGTCTACCCGAACGACTACCTGCTCACGGCTCCGAGCGACTACCTGCGCGAGCACGCGGGCCAGGCCCTCGCCGGCACCCCCGCGGACCGGGCGCACTTCCTCGCGGTGGAGGCGGACAGGATCCGCCGGGACGACGCGCGGATCGCGATCCTGCGGACCATGAACGCCGCCGGCCCGGCCGTCACGAAGGCCGCCAACGCCGTGTTCGGCTCGAACGACCTCGACGTGTTCCGCGCCTACCTGAACGTCGGCCAGTACACGGCCCGGACCGAGGACGAGAACCGCGCCAAGCTGCAGCACCTCCTCGACGACCCGAACAGCGGACCGGGTGTGCGCGAGGGCGCCCAGCAGGCGCTGGCGGGAACCGCCGCGGATGTCGAGCGCTTCCTCGACACGGGGCTGAAGACGGCCGCCGAGCACGACGACCGGGTCCTGCTCAGCCAGATCATGTCCCACGGCGGCCCGGCGGTGAAGAAGGCCGCCAACGCCGCGATGTCCGGCACCATCGAGGACGTCCGCGCCTTCCTGAAGACCGGCCAGTACGTCGCCCGGGCGGAGGACGAGAACCGCGCCAAGGTCCAGGACGTCCTCGCCGACGCGGGCACCGGCCGCCACGTCCGGGAGGCGGCCGAGAAGGCGCTCGCCGGCAGCGCGGCGGACGTCGAGAACTTCCTGAAGACGCAGCTGGAGCCGCTGCGGGCGAGCGACGACCGGATCCACGTCTCGCAGCTCGTCGAGGCCGGGGGGCCCGAGGTCCGCAAGGCCGGCCTCGCCGCGCTCGACGGCGGCATCGCGGAGGTCCGGGCCTTCCTGAAGGAGGGCCAGTTCACCGCCCGGGCCAAGGACCAGGCCGCCGCGAAGACCACTGCCGAGACCGCTACGGAGACCTCGCGGAGCGGCTCCGGTACCACCCGGGCGGTCACCACCGTGACCCCCGACGCCACGGTCGCCCCCGTCTCGGCCGCCGGCGGCACGACGACCACCGCGACGACGACCACCGCGACCACGGACGGCCGGAGCGCCGCCGGTGGCTCGCTGGCCGCCACCGGCTCGACCGCCCCGCTCGGGCAGCTCGGCGCCGCCGCAGGCGCGGCCGTCGTGCTGGGCGCCGGCGCGGTCGTCGCCTCGCGCCGCCGCTCGCAGGCCTGATCACCCTCCTCCGCGGGCCGGTCCACACCTCGCGCCGGCCGGCGGAGCGTTCCCTGCACACCCGCACCTGCACCCGCACCCCGTCCCGCGCCCACGGACGGGCCGCGCGCGCCGCGCTCGGTCCCGGCCCCCGCCCGTACCCGCTCCCCCGTCCCCCGTGGTGCAGATCCCCTCTTCTCCAGCACGCGGGACGGACACCCGGCCACTGCTCCACACCCCCGGCGCCGTCCTCCCGGAGGCGCGCGGCCGATGTTGAGGCGCGACGGCCCCCGGGCTGGAGCGCCCGGGGGCGGCGGCGAGCTGCTGGGCCGCGGCGTCCTCGGCCCCGCTCGTCAAGTGGTGCTGCTCACGAGCGGGCCCCGCAGGGGCGCCGGAACGCCGGTGCTACTTCTGCCAGCCGATGGTCTCGGGCAGCGGGCTGTAGAAGATGGTGGCACCGACGTTGGCGAGGCCCTTCCTGATGCCGTAGGTGGAGGGGCCGCTGTAGAGCGGCAGGAAGGCGTACTGCTGGAGGGCCTTCTGCTCGACCTTGTTGACGGCCGCGACCTGCTGGCCGAGGTCGGCGATCTCGCCGGTGGCGCGGATCTCCTTGTCCAGCTCGGGAGTTCCGGCTCCGGTGATGTTGGAGTCACGGTCCGAGCAGTAGAAGTCGCACAGGTACCGCGCGCCGAAGGGGTCCGTCGAGCGGTTGCCGGAGATGAACAGGTCGAAGCGGCGGTCGCTGAGCACCTTGGAGAAGTCGTTCTCGGAGACCTTGTTGACGTTCACCTTCACGCCGACGGCCTTGAGCATCGCGGTGAGCGCGCCGGCGGTGGCCTTCTCGATGGGGTCGTCGCCGAGCACGGTGTAGCCGAGCTCGAGTTGCTTGCCGTCCTTGGCGCGGATGCCGTCGGCTCCGGGCTTCCAGCCGGCCGCGTCCAGGGTCTTCCGCGCCTCCTGCGGGTCGTACTTCAGGACAGCGGCGACGTTGTCCTGGTAGCCCTGCTGGAAGCTGTAGAGCACCGCCGAGCCGGGCAGCGGCTCCGTGTAGTCGAGGCCCTGGAACCGGATCTTCGTGATCTGCGGACGGTCGATGCTCTCCTGCACCGCCTTGCGGACCTGGACGTCACCGAGGAACGGGGACTTGGCGTTGAGGTACAGCGCGTACTCGAAGGGGCTGCCGCCGCTGCGGATCTCGGCGTCCTTGACCGTCCTCACCTGCTTGAGGTTCTCCGCGGTCCCGACGGGGGCGTAGTCGAGTTCGCCGTTCTTGAAGGCGTTGATCGAGGCGGCGCTCTCCAGGTTGACGTAGACGCGCTTGTCGAGCTTGCCCGGCCGGCCCCACCAGTTGGGGTTGCGCACGAAGGTGATGTTGCCGGAGTGCTCGTCCCAGGTGCCCACGGTGTACGGTCCGGTGCCCCATTCGGGGTGGGCCGTCTTGACGTACGCCTTGTTGAAGTTGTCGACGGTGGCGGCCTGGGGGTGCAGGAAGGTGGTGAACAGCGCGGACCAGGAGGCGTTGACGCCCTTGAAGGTGATGACCGCCTGCTTGTCGTCGGCGCCCCGGGTGACGGAGGTGATGCGGTCGTAGCCGTCGGTGGAGGAGGCCGCGTAGTCCTTGTCCGAGCCGTTGTTGGCCTTCCAGGTGGCTTCGATGGCCCGCCAGTCGATGGGGGTGCCGTCGTTGAAGACGGCCTTGGGGTTGAGGGTGATGACGACCTTCTGGTCGCCGCCCTCGACCGAGACCTTCACGTCGCTGTAGTAGTCCGGGTTGTACTGGACCTCGCCGGTGGGCGAGTAGGTGATGGCGTGGGCGTTGTACCAGGACCAGATCCGCGAGGAGTTCAGGGTGCCGTTGACGTTGAAGGGGTTGCCCTGCTCGTCGAAGGTCCCCGCGGTGGTGTAGGTGCCGCCGTCCTTGATGTTCTCGTACGGCTGGGGGTTGTAGTCGGTGACCGAGGACGCGACCTTGGCGGCGTTCTCGGCGTTCGGCCCGGAGGATCCGCCGGGGGATCCGCCGGGGGATCCGCCGGGGGATCCGCCGGAGGCAGACGAGGAGGAGGACGGGGAGGAGCACGCGGTGGCGGCGACCAAGACGGCCGCGGCGAGCGCGAGGGGCAGGGCGAGCTTCCGGCGCATGGGTTGTCCTTGGTGGGAATCGGTGAGAAGGGGGTGGGACGGGGCGGGTGTCAGACCGCGTGGCAGGCGTACTGGTGGTCGGAGCCGTCCGGGGCGCCGACGGTCGCCGGCCGCTCGGTGCGGCAGCGGGTCCGTACGCTCTCGTCGGCCTCCCGGTACAGCGGGCAGCGGTCGACGAACACACAGCCCTCCGGCAGCCGGGTGGCACTGGGCTGCTCGCCCGCGAGGACGACGCGCTCGCGGTGGCGCTCGCGCTCCGGGTCGGGCACCGGGATCGCCGACAGCAGGGCCTGGGTGTACGGGTGCCGGGGTCGGGCGAAGATCTCCTCGGTGGCACCGGACTCGACGATGTGCCCGAGGTACATCACCGCGATGCGGTCGGAGACGTAGCGCACCACGGCCAGGTCGTGGGCCACCACCAGGTATGCCAGGCCCAGTTCGCGCTTCAGCCGGGCGAGCAGGTTGATGATCTCGGCCTGCACGGAGACGTCCAGCGCGGACAGCGGTTCGTCCAGGACCAGGAGTTTCGGCTCGCGGGCCAGGGCGCGGGCGATGCCGACGCGCTGGCGCTGGCCGCCGGACAGGGCGGCGGGGAAGCGGTCGCCCATGGCGCGGTCCAGGCCCACCAGGTCCAGGAGACGGGTGACCCGGGACCGGATGGCCGTCCGGTCGGCACCGGCGGCCTGGAGCGGTTCGGCCAGCAGGTCGAAGACGGTCAGGCGGGGGTCCAGGGCGTCCGTCGGGTCCTGGAGGACGATCTGGACGTCGCGCCGCAGCTCGCGCACCTGGGCGGCCGACCGCAGCGTGGCGACGTCGGTGCCGGCCACTTCGATGCGACCGCCCTCGGGGGCGCGCAGCCGCAGCACCTCGCGCAGCGTGGTGGTCTTGCCGCTGCCGGACTCCCCCACCAGGCCCAGGGTCTCGCCCGCGCGCAGTTCGAAGCTGACGTGGTTGACCGCGTGCAGGGTTCCCACCCGGCGCTTGAGGAGGGCCCCCTTGGTGACGGGGAAGGTCTTGACCAGGTCCTCCACGCGCAGGACCACCTCGCCCGCGGTCCGCTCTCCGGCGCGGGACGGCGGCACGGCAGCGGCGCGCCCGGCCGGGTCGAGGGTTCCGTCGGCGATCTCCCGCGCGCGGTGGCAGGCGACGCGGCCGCGCTGCCCGACCGGTGCGGTCGAGTCCGGTGCGGTCGAGTCCGGTGCGGTCAGGTCCGGTGCGGTCAGGTCCAGTGCGGTCAAGTCCGGTTCGGTGGTCCGGCACACGTCCTGGGCCACCGCGCAGCGGGGCGCGAAGGGGCAGCCGCCGGGCAGGCCGACCAGGGAGGGCGGCTCGCCGCCGACCGGGATCAGGGGCCGTTCGACGCCGCTGTCCACGGTGGGGACACTGGCCAGCAGCCGGGCGGTGTAGGGCATCGTGGGGCGGCGGAAGAGCTCGTCGACGCTCGCGTGCTCGACGATCCGTCCGGCGTACATGACGGCGACGTCGTCGGCGTGGCCCGCCACCACGCCCAGGTCGTGGGTGATCAGGACGAGGCCGGCGCCGGTCTCGCGCTGGGCCAGGCGCAGCACGTCGAGGATCTGCGCCTGGACGGTGACGTCGAGCGCCGTGGTGGGCTCGTCGGCGACGAGGACCGAGGGCTTGTTGGCGATGGCCAGGGCGATGACGACGCGTTGGCGCATGCCGCCGGAGAACTCGTGCGGGAACGACTTGGCGCGTTCGCGCGGGTCGGGGATGCCGACCAGGTCGAGCAGTTCCACCGCCTGCTCCCACGCGTCCTTCTTCGACAGTTCCCGGTGCACGCGCAGGGCCTGGGAGAGCAGCCGACCGACGCTGAAGATGGGCGTGAGCGCGGACATCGGGTCCTGGAAGACCATGCCGATGTCCTTGCCGCGCACCCGGGAGAGGCCCTTGTCGTCCATCGCCGCCAGGTCGCGGCCGCCCAGCAGGATCCGGCCGCCGAGGCGCGCGGTGGGCGGCAGCAGGCCCATGACGGCGAGGGCGGTGGCGGACTTGCCGGAGCCGGACTCGCCGACGATGCCCAGGGTGCGCCCTGGCAGCAGATCGAAGCCGATGCCGCGCACGGCCTCCACCGGTCCGGCCTCGGAGGGGAAGGAGACGCTCAGGTCGCGTACGGACAGGACGGGTGCGGGCTCGGTGGGCCCGGCCGGGGAGCCGGCCACGGGCCCGGTGTGGTGGGCGGGTGCGAGGGTCATCGTCGGCCTCCTGCCGCGCCGGTGGTGGACGTGGGGTCGAGGGCGTCGCGCAGGCCGTCGCCGACGAAGGTCATCGAGACGGTGAGCAGGACGGTCAGCCCGGCGGGGAAGGCGAAGAGCCACGGGGCGCTGGTGATGGTGCCCGCGCCGTCGGCGAGCATCGTGCCCAGCGACACGTCCGGGGTCTGCACGCCGAAGCCCAGGAAGGACAGGGCGGTCTCGCTGAGCACGGTGGAGACCACGCCCAGGGTGAGGTTGACGATGAGCAGGGAGCCCAGGTTCGGGATGATGTGGCGCACCACGATGCGCAGGGGGCGCACGCCCATGTACTCCGCGGCGCGCACGTAGTCGCGCTCGCGCAGGGACGTGGACACCGACCAGACCACGCGCGCGGTGGACATCCAGCCGAACACCGTCAGCACGAGGATGAGGACCCGCCAGTCGCCCGCCAGCCGGTGCGAGACCAGGGCGAGGATGAGGAAGGAGGGCACGATCAGCAGGAAGTGGATGACGGCGAGGGTGGTCTTCTCCACCCGGCCCCCGAAGTAGGCCGCGCCCGCGCCCACGACCGCGGCGATGGCGACGGTCAGCACGGACACGCTCACCGCGATCACCAGCGAGCGCTGGAGGCCGTGCACGGCGGCGGCGTAGACGTCGTTGCCGCCCTGGTTGGTGCCGAACCAGTGCTCGGCGCTGGGGGCCTGGGTCAGTGCCGAGAAGTCGGCGTCCGCGTAGCCGTACGGGGTGAACAGGTCGCCGAGCGCGCTGAACAGCACGAGCAGCAGGAAGATCACCACGCCGGCGACGGCGATCCGGTTGCGCAGGAAGCGCCGTAGGTAGAGACGGCGCCGGCCCAGATAGTGCCCGTCGTGCCCGTCGTGCCCGTCGTGCCCGTCGTGCCCGTCATGCCTGTCGCGCCCATCGTGCCCGGCGTGCCCGGTGGGCCCGGTGGGCGGCGGATCGGCGGCTTGCGCGGGTGCGATGGCGAGTACGCCTTCGGAGGTCGCGTCGGGGCTCACAGGGGTGCCCATCTCAGCTCACCCGCACTCTCGGGTCGAGGAGAACGGTGGCGATGTCCGCGAGGATCGCGCCGATCGCGGTCAGGGCGGCGGCGAAGGCGGCGGTCGCCACGGTGCCGTGCACGTCGTTCTTGCCGATGGTCTGGATGAAGTACTGGCCCATGCCGTTCCAGCCGAAGATCGTCTCCGTGAGGACCGCGCCGGTGAAGACGGCCGGGATGCTGAAGGCCACGGACTGTGCGGTGGGGATCAGGGCGGTGCGCAGGGCGTGCCGGCGGATCGCCTGGGCACGGGTGAGCCCGGTGGCCCGGGCGGTGCGCACGAAGTCGGAACCGATGACGTCCAGCAGCAGGGAGCGCTGGGTGAGGTGGTAGCCCACGTAGCCCGTCAGGGTGAGCGTCAGCGTCGGCAGGATCAGGTGCAGCAGCCGGTCACCGACCGTCGCCCAGAACCCTTCCACGCCGGGCGAGTTCTCCCCCGCGACGTACAGGAAGTGCCAACCGGCCTGCTCGTTCAGCCGGATGGCCAGCAGCACCAGGGCGAGGGCGGCGATGGACACCGGGACGTTGAACAGCGCCATGGAGAGGGCCTGGGCGGCCCGGTCCCTCCAGCCGTACTGGCGCGAGGCGGTGTGGACCGCGAGGGCGACACCGACGACGACCGACAGGACCGTCGCGCCGATCACCAGTTCGGCGCTGACGAGGGAGCGGTAGCCGATCTCCCCGTTCACCTGGACCCCGACCGGGGAGCGGCCCCAGTCGAAGTGCAGGACCACGCTGGTCAGCCAGTCCCACCAGCGGTGGAGCAGCGGCTCGTGCGGGTCGAGGTTGTAGGGGGCCAGGGCCCGGGATATCTGCTCCTCGGTGCGGACCGGACGCAGTTCCTTGAAGTTCGAGCGCGGGTCGAGGAACCAACTGGCGAGGAAGTAGGTGGCGTTGGTGGCCATGGCGATCACCAGGAACCAGCCCGCCGCCCTGCGTGTCACGTACCGGAGCACGGGCGGCACCTCCCCACCAGGTGCGGCGGGTGCGCCTGGGGAACGTCGGGTCTGGAGGAGGTACGCATGCAGGTGGAAACCTTCTGGGGCGAGAGCCGGGTGCACGATCGTGCAGATGCGAGTCTGTGTACGACTGGTGCGCGACGCCAGTGATCTGGGCATATGTACATGGGAACGAAACACCCCCGCAGCAAAGAGGCGTTGAACCCACTCCCCCGTTCACATTCGCAGGTGGCCGGGTCGACGACGTCTTCCCGAAACACCTCGACTCCCCCCACACACAAGTCGAGCGAACCTGTGGGGCCATGGAGCACAGGTACCTGCTCAGGGGGCGGGCCGGGTGCGCAGGGTGCGGTCGGCGAGGGTCGTCAGGACCAGGACGACGCCGACGCCGACCATGATCCAGGCGATGAGGTGCATGCCGCGGTCGGAGACGTGGGTGCGGAAGACGATGCCGGTGATTGCGGAAGCGACGATCGAGCCGAGGTAGCCGAAGGTGCGCAGCAGGCCGGAGGCGGTGCCGAGTTGTTCGGCGGGAGCGTGTTCGTAGAGGGCGGTCTGGTTGCCCGCGCCGGACGTGCCCATGGCGACGCCGAAGATGAGCGTGACCACCACGACCCATCCGATCCAGCCCGAGGTGCTGAGCAGCAGTACGCCGGCGGATCCGATGAGGCAGGCCAGGGCCGCTGCCATGACCGGTCCGCGCACCGGGTTGTGCCGGGAGACGAGCGAGATCACCAGGCCGGACATGAGCGTCATGGGCAACAGGAGCAGTCCGGCTTCGGTCCCGGACAGGCCCCGGACGCTCTGGGCCCACTGGGTGACGCCGTAGAGCACGACGTACGCGCAGACCAGGACCAGGCCGTAGCGAAGATAGGTGCTGGTCAGGGCCCGGTTGCCGGCGAGCAGGTGCAGGTCGAGGAACGGGGTGCCGGCTCGCAGCTCCCACAGCACCAGGGCGATCCACAGCACGGCGGAGATCGCCAGCAGGTACCAGTGGGCGTCGGGCAGGGCGAACAGGAACAGCAGCAGCGTGATCATCGCGGCGGCGAACCCGGCGATGCCGATCACATCCAGGGCGGCCGCGACGTCACGGGCGCGTCGGCTGCGGTCCGGTGGGCTGTCGGACGGGCTGTCCGGTGGGCTGTCGGGTGGGACCCAGGCCACTGTCGTGACCAGCGCGACGAGTGCGACCGGAACGTTGATGAAGAACACGGACCGCCAGCCCAGCGCGGCCACCAGAACACCGCCCAGGGGCAGCCCGAGCGAGGCGGTGGCGATGCCGGCGATCTGCAGGCCGCCCAGCACTCCGCCCGGCGGCTTGTCCAGACCGGCGTCCTCGGCGCGGCGGCGGATCAGCAGCATGGCCGTCGGATAGGCGCACGAGGTGCCCGACCCGATCAGTACTCGGCTGATCAGGAGGATCGGAAGACTGTCGGCGGCGCCGCCCATGAGTCCTCCGACGATGACGAGTCCGATTCCGGCCAGGAACACCCGTCGTGGGCCGAACACGTCGGCGGCCTTGCCCGCGGTGGGCTGGGCGATCGCGCTGGCCAGGTACAGGGCCGTGACCAGCGCGGCGGTCTGCCCGATCGACACGCCGAGTCCGTGGGCGATCGGTACGAGGGCCGTGGCGATCAGCGAGCTGTTGATCGGGTTGAGCGCCGAACCTACGAACAACGGGGTGGTGAATCGCCAGGAGAACGGACGCCCGGGCGGTATCCCGTTCACCGGAGGGGCGTTGGTCGTCGGTCCGGGGGCTGGCATCGGAATCTCCAGTACATGGTGGTCGCAGAGACTCGGCGAGGCGCCCGGGCGACAGCGTGGCGGCATCCGGGGTCGCGGTCTCATCGCTGGTGGAGGACTCGCCCAGGACGTCGGCGACGTGGTCGACGAAGGTGACGGCGGCGGGACGAGGCGTCGCACGGCGCACGGCGCACGCCGGACCAAGGCCTGCACGGCTGACGGCGTGGTTCGTTCGAGTGGATTCGTGTCGCGCAGTGGTGCGACGGCGGTGTGCGGAGGTGGGAGGCGGTCATGACGGTCCGTTGGCCTCCCCTCGTACGCGAGGATATGGGACTTGCAAGCTGAGGGAACATCAGTTCACCGGAACCGACTTCGCGGTGGTGCGGATGATCTGGCCGTTTCCGTGGCGAGGAAGTCTGCCACTGGCGCAGCAGCGGGAGGTTCGCATGGTGGTTTAGGTTGGAATCCACGGGGAGCCGGCGACAGGTCCAACACACGAGAGCCCACCAAGCAGTCGCCCGCCTCCAGCCCTGCTTCCCGCTCTGCTTCCTGCCCTGCTTCCTGCCCTGCTTCGTGCTCAGCTTCGTGCTCTGATCGGAGAACTCGCGTGTTCACCAACAACACACACCCCGTCGTGGTCCTGCACGACCTGGACGACGTCCGCGCCGAGCTCCTGGCGGAAATACAGACGGCGGGCGCGGCGGAGCGACCCGGGTTGGAGGCAGCCCTGCGTGTGGTGGATCGCCAGATGATCGTGGCGGACGAGGAGCGTGTCCGCCGGTGGGCGAGCCGGATCCTGTCCGCGGCGGACGTCGACCCCGTGCTGGACCCGGTCCGGGCCGTGAAGGTGCTGCGGGACGCCGTCCCGGGGCTGGGGCTCATTTCAGCGAACGACCTGGTGAAGTCCGTTCTCCCCCGCTGACACGGGCGAGGCGCGGCAAGCCGGGGCGGGGCCGCCGTGTACATCAGCTGAGGAGCCGCGGAGCTGAGGACCCGCACACCCGCGGCACGACCACGGCGACTGCTGCGGGTCGGACTGCCGCCAGGTCGGACGCCCGCGCCGGCCGCCGCACCGGCGAGGACGCCGCAGGCCCCGCCTCGGCGTCGAGCGTGGCCCGCGGCTGCCGGAGGACCGCGCTACCGGGGTCGGTTCGTCGGGCCCAGACCTGGAAGCGGCGTGGTCCACCAGCGGGCCTTGTACAGCTCGGTTCCGGTCAGGGCGAGCGTCCCGTCGGGGTGGTGGAAGGTGACGGCGGAGGTACACCAGGAGCAGGGCCCCGCGTGATCGGGCGTGACGGTGAGCAGGCGACCGGTGACGGGCTCACTGCCCACGCTCTTGATCCCGCGGGCCGAGTCCTCCGCGCCCAGCCCGACGGCTTCGAAGCGGTCGAGGTGTGAGTCGTAGCGCCACAGGCGGTCGCCGGTGCTGACCCAGAACGTCCCCGGCACGGAGCGCACAGGTGCGAGGTCGTGTCCCCCGACTTCCGGAAGGGGGACGCTGCGTTCGGGGGTGAGGGACGGGATGTCGGGCGTGCCACCGACCCGGAGGGCCAGCAGGGTGTCGTCCCCGAGCACCCAGAGCAGCTCCGCGCCCTCGTCCCACTGCACGGCGTGGGCCCCGTCGAGTTCCTGCTCGGTATAGGTGGTGCTGCGAGGCCCCTCCGAGGCCGCGTACAGCCGCACCCATCCACCGGTGCTGGCGACCACGGCGACGTTGCCGTCCGGTAGGAGCTCCGCGCTGTGGGGGTTGACGGAGGTGCCGAGGTCCGTGGCCCAGATCGGCGTGCCGGTCGCCGTGTCGACCAGGGCTGCCAGGCCACCCGAGGCGGTGACCAGGAGGGAGCCTTCACCGTCGAGCACCACGTCCCTGGCCTCGGTGGGCCTGGCCCAGCTGCGGGCCGGCTCCAGGTCGGCCAGCCGATCGTCGCCGTCAGCGGTCCACGACCACACCACCGGCAACCGGTCGGCCTCGGGTTCGGCCTCCCGCGCCGTCTCGCCGTCCAGGACGAGAACCTGCCGGGACGCCTGATCGACCGCGACGATCAGCGCACTGCCCCGAACGCCGGCCTGCCCGGACCCCGGGTCGGTCTGCCCGGGCCCCGGGTCGGCCGCAGCGAGCGGCGGACCACCCGGCACGGGTGCCCGCCCGGCCTCCTGATCAGCCGCGATGACCACCGCACTGCCGCGGGGCTCTCCGCCGCTGCCGTCCACGGCATGCGGGGCGGGGGTCGAACACGCCGTCAGCATCAGGCCGCCCAGGACGGATCCCACCCTGAGGCCCGCTCCGGCTCTTGCGCACACTGCCGCGTCCCTTTCGCGAGATTATTTTCAGACTTTCCACTCTGCGTCCCGGCGCCCCGGCCCGGCGTCATCCTCGTCGCGGCGTCCGGGTGAACTCGCCCCAGCGGGCCCTTGACGTCATCCGTATAGACCGCGCGCGCGTCCGGTGGAAGCATTGGTGCCAACGGGTGACCTACAGTCACCTCGAAGTTCTCCCCAAGGAGAGTCATGCGGATCAGCACGCGCATGCGCGCGGCCTCGGCTGTGCTCACCGTCATCGCGGGCAGCCTCACGTTCGCCACGGTCGGAGCGGGAACCGCCAGCGCGGGCAGCCTCACGTTCGCCACGGTCGGAGCGGGAACCGCCAGCGCGGCCGACTGCGGCCAGGTGCTCGGACCTGCCCGCACCATCGTGGCCGGCGGCCAGTCGATCGGTCGGGCCTACCTCGCCTGGAACTCCTGCAGCAAGCAGGCCTACACCGAGATCAACCTCTGGAACACCAACTACGTCAACGGCAACTGGCACGGCGGCCTGATCGACGTGAAGTCCAGCTCGAACTACAACTCGAACACGGGCTCGCCCCAGCCGAACGTCGGCTCGTGGTGGTGGGACTCCGGATACATTCCGGTGACCGGTGTTTCGAACACCCGCCTCTACCACGGCAACTGGAACTTCACCGCCGGCGGCCACAACTGCAACGGTCAGACCGTCACGTGGAACTTCTCCAACGGAAGCTACGACAGCAGCCAGGAGTCCCTGCCGCACTGCGACTGACGCTGACCGGCTCCCCCGGGCGGCCCCGTTCCCGCGGAACGGGGCCGCCCATGCGGCGGACCGGTCGTCGGCATCCGGGCGGGAGAGAGCGGCCCGCAGCTCCGGCTGGGCCTCCTCGGTGGGCGGGTACTGGCCAGCACCCGCATCCGCGCGCCGGCGCTGACGCCGCGCGCCCGACGGGCCGCCCGCGGCTGGAGCCCGCCACCCGGGGAGGATGGCGGGCTCCTTCGCGTTCGGGCTCGCCGTGCGTGCTCAGGCCCGGCGCAGCACCCGGCGCAGCCAGAGGGCGCCGGCCCCGGCGGCCGTCAGGGCGAGGCCGCCGAAGGCGAGGCCCGCGGTGTGGTCGGTCCCGGTGGAGGCGAGCTGGACGGATGACGGCGCGGCAGGCTGCGCGACGTCGGCGACGCGGGCCTGCTGGATGGACGGCGCGGTGGAGGTGGTGGATGGGCCCGCCGGAGCCGAGGCGCTCGGGGCGCTCGGGGAGGACGCGGAGACCGGCACGGCGGCGCCGGCCGGGGCCGACGGCGCCGAGGAGGAGGACGGGCTCGGCTCGGGCGCCTTCGTGGCGGCGGGCAGCACCTGAATCGTCGAGCGGGTACCGCAGTTCGTGGTTCCCCGGAACGGCTGGCCCTCGTTGACGAACACGCACGGGCCGAGCGTGGTGGTGCCCGCCGGAGTCTTCGCGTCGTACGACACCCGCACCCGGGCGACGGCCTTGCCACCCGACCGGAGGCTGGAGTCACGGCCCTGGAGGTACACGCCGTAGGGGTCGTCGGGCGCGATTCCGGCCACCTTGTCCAGCGTCCGCCAGGCCCCGTCCGCCGTACGCACCTGCACGGTCGCGTACCGGTCCACGAACAGGACGTTGCCGAGGTTGGTGTAGTCGGACGGCGTGGGGTTGTCGAGGGTGGCGTCGAACTCGACCGGCGCGCCGCCCGCGACGACGGTGGCGGGCACGTGGTCGAGCGAGCTCGTGATCGAGGTGACCTTGATCGTGCTGGTCACCTCGGCCTGCGCCGGCTCGTGGGGGTCGACGACGACGGCGGAATGCAGGGCGATGGACCGGAAGCCGCCGTTGGTGGCGCCGTTGTGGGGCAGGCCCATCGGCGCGCCGATCCGCAGGTCGACCCTGAGGGTCCGCCCGGCCGGGACGGTGAGCCCGGGCACCGTCCCGTCGTACACGACGCCTCCGGAGGTGCCGGTCATCACCAGGGGCACCGACTTCCACGTACCGTCGGCCGGGTCCCTGAAGTCGATGACGATCGCGTCCGACGGCGTTCCGACGTCGGTGACGGTCTGCAGCTCCAGGTTGTAACCGGTGCTCTCCTGGCCCGAGTTGGTGATGTCCTCGGTGAACTCGACCGGCCCACCGGCGAATCCGACCGAGGCCGGGGCCTGGACGGAGAGCGAGGTGTGCGACGGCTCTCCCGCGAAGGCCACCGGGGCGGCGGCCACGACCGATCCGCAGACTGCGGCGACGCCGAGGGCGGCGGCGACGACGATGGCACGACGGGTACGACGAACATGAACGATGGCGGACACAGTTCTCCCCTGAAACCGTTCTGCGGGCAGGCCGCAGCAGCGCGCTGATGACTGATGACTGAATGACTGATGGCGAGCGGGCCGCAGCAGGTTTGTGTGCGGCCGGGGGGGGCGACCACGGCCCCGCTTCTCACTGTCATAGACGTGGAGCCCGGCCAAAGGTTGCAGGCGGTCGGAAAGAAGTTCCTCCCCATCTCCGGACACTGCCGACGACGAGCGATCTCGGCGCAGCCGGGCCGTCAGCCCCAGCGGGCGGATCCCGACAGGCCCCTGACACACCCTCAAGTTACTATCGGGCATTTTTAAGGGGCCTCACATCTCCACCCTCGCGCCGTTCCCCGACGGCGCGTTCCAGGACGCGATCGTCTCGGGCCTGAAGGCCTCGGTGGCGGCGGGCAACAAGCTGACCGTGCGGGTCCTGGTGGGGGCCGCCCCCCTTTACAACATCACCGCGCTGCCGACCAGTTACCGGGACGACCTGCTGGCCCGGCTCGGCCCGGCCGCCGCCGCCGGCGTCACGCTGAACGTCGCCTCGATGACCACCTCAAGGACCGCCCTGTCCTGGAACCACTCCAAGCTGCTGGTGGTGGACGGCCGCAGCGTGATCACCGGCGGCATCAACAACTGGAAGGACGACTACATCGACACCACCCACCCGGTGTCCGACGTCGACCTCGCGCTGACCGGCCCCGCCGCCGCCTCGGCCGGCTCCTACCTCGACACCCTGTGGGGCTGGACCTGCAAGAACACCGGAGTGCTGTCGAACACCTGGTTCGCCTCCAGCAACGGCGCGCCCTGCCTGCCGAACCTGGAGAAGGACGCCAACCCCGGCCCGGTGCCGGCCACCGGCAACCTGCCGGTGTTCGCGATCGGCGGCCTGGGCGTCGGCATCCGGAGCGCAGACCCGGCCTCCACCCACCAGCCGGACCTGCCGGCCGCCTCCGACGCCAGGTGCGGCCTGGTCGCCCTGCACGACAACACCAACGACGACCGCGACTACGAGACGGTCAACCCCGAGGAGAGCGCGCTCCGGGCCCTGGTGGCCGGCGCCACCAGCCACATCGAGATCTCCCAGCAGGACCTGAACGGCACCTGCCCGCCGCTGCCGCGCTACGACCTGCGCCTCTACGACCTGCTCGCCGCCAAGCTCGCCGCCGACGTGAAGGTGCGCATCGTGGTGAGCGACCCGGCCAACCGCGGCACGGTCGGCAGCGGCGGCTACTCGCAGATCAAATCCCCCTCCGAGATCAGCGACGCGCTCCAGGCCCGGCTGGCGGCCCGGACCGGCGACGCGTCCGGCGCGAGGGCCACCATGTGCCGGAACCTCCAGCTCGCCTCCTTCCTCGCGGCGCCGACCGCGACCTGGGCCGACGGTCACCCGTACGCACTGCACCACAAGGTCGTCGCGGTCGACGGCTCGGCGTTCTTCGTCGGCTCGAAGAACCTCTACCCCGCCTGGCTGCAGGACTTCGGCTACCTGGTGGAGAGCCCGGACGCGGCCGCCCAGCTCGACGCGAACCTGCTGGCACCCGAGTGGCGCTGCTCGCAGGCCACCGCCACCGTCGACCACACCCGCGGCATCTGCCCGAACTGAGCGCGTTCTCCGTCCGTCAGGATCTTCCGGGGCCGCCGACGTCTCAGCACCTCGGGGCGCCGGACGGTCCTGCCGACGTCGTAGCGGGGTGCCCGGTGTCAGTTCTCGGCACCGGGTGTCCATGAAGTCGCCCTCGATCAGGCAGTGCGCCGTGCTCGTCTCCTGCAGCACTGCCGACACCTCCCAGCCGACCGTCGTCTTTCCGACGCCCGCACCACCACCGATGAGCAACAGTTCGTAGGCCATGGCGGGCCGTCATGGCAGGCCCGGGCCGCCGCCGCGATGGGAATTCGGCGGGCCCGCCAGGGTTCGCCGTCAGAGTTCGCCCGCCAGGATCCGGCGCTCCTTCTGCGGATCGATGCCGAGCACGTCGCCCTGTAGACCCTGGGTGTAGGGCTCCTCGCGCGGGCCGCGTTCCTGCAGCCAGGCCCAGGTGTCATGCACCGTCTCGGCGAGCGGGCGACAGCGCAGCCCGGCCGCCGCAGCTGCCCGGGAGTCCGCCCGCCAGATCGCGCCGGCGCTCCCGTTGTCATCGAACTCCGGGTACCAGAGTGGGAGTTCGCTCCACGGCCGGACGCCTGCCGCACGCAGCCGCTGGTCCTCAACCCAGACCAGTTCGGCGTTCGAACCGCTGGCCGCCGCACAGGCCGTGAGCAGTTCGCCGTAGGTGCTCGACCCCGGCAGCGAGGTGGTCACGAACCGGCCGCCGACGCCGCGTTCCCCCAGGTCCAGCCCGAAGGCGGCGAAGTCCCTGGCATCGACCAGTTGGATCGGCAGGTCCGGCCTGCCGGGGGCCAGCACGCGCCCGCCGCGCGCCGTCCGCTCCAACCACCAGGGCAGCCGCCCGATGCTCTCGTGCGGGCCGATCAGCAGACCGCAGTTGAGGACGGTCGATCGATCGGTGCCGAACTGTTCGAGCACAGACCGCTCGCAGCCCGCCTTGAGCGCGGTGCTGAATGGCAGGCCGGGTGGCGAGTCGGCCGGGCAGTCGTGCAGCGGCGAGTCCTCGTCGACCGGCCGGTCGGGCCAGCGGGCGAAGGCGTGGACCGAGGAGACGAAGACGTAGTGGCTCGCGTGCTCGCGCAGCAACCGGGCCGAGGTGGCGACGGCGTGCGGCTGCTGGCCGCTGGTGTCGATCACCGCCTCCCAGGCCCGGTCGGGGCCCGGCGCCCGCTCGACCAGCGCGGCCAGGTCACCGGCGTTGTGGCGGTCGCCGCGCACCGTCACGGTGCCCGGCAGGTCGGGTCCGGAACGGCCTCGGTTGAACACGGTGACCTCGTGGCCCCGGGCCAGGGCCTCCGTGACGAAGGCGCGGCCGAGGAACACCGACCCGCCGAGAACGAGGATTCGCATGTGACGATCGTGCCCCGGAGGCCGTGCCGCAGAACCGTGCGGCATCCGGCGGGTTCTCCCGGTCCCGCTGAGTGGCCGAGGCCCGGGCCGGGCCGGGCCGGGCCGTAGCCGTGGCAGCGGCGGTGACGCGTGCCGTGTCCGTGGGCGAGCTCGTCGCCGCACTGCGGGGGGGGCGGTGGTCAGCGGCAGGGGGGATCGCTTGGGAACGGTCCGGGGGCCGGGAGAGGAGAGCCCGGCACGGGCGAGGTGCAGGAGGCCAGTTCCCGAAGCAGCTCGGCGCGCAGTTCGAGGTCCGGGCCGGGGTCGGCGGCGAGTGCGCGGGTGGAGTCGATGGATTCCATGCATCCGGGCTCTCTCTCGCGCGGTATCCGGCATACGCCCGCGGACTCGTTGCGACCGATCCGGGCCGATCCGGATACTCGGTGCGCAAGCCGGCGCGGGCCGGCGCGGGCCTGCGCGGCCGCCGTCGTCGAGGAAACGAGGAACCCATGCGACTGATCGCCGTCGAAGAGCACTTCCTGCCGTCCGAGCACGGAAAGGAGGTGATGGCCGGGTATGGCCTGCCACCCGCTGCGGCGGGCCCGTTGGCGGATCTCGGCGCGGGTCGGATAGCGGTCATGGATGCGGCCGGCATCGATGTCCAGGTGCTGTCGGTGGTCGCTCCGGCCGCTCAGGAAGTACCTCGTCCGCGTGCGGTTGACCTGGCGCGAGCGCTGAACGACCGGGCGGCAGAGGCGATCCGACAGTACCCGGGGCGATTCCGCGCGCTGGCGAGTCTGCCCATGCCCGTCCCTGAAGCCGCCGCAGTCGAAGCCTTCCGTGCCGTGCGCGATCTGGGGTTCTGCGGAGTCATCATCAACGGCCATACCGGTGGCCGATTCCTCGACAGCGCCGAGTTCGAACCGGTCCTCGCGGCGGCGGAGGAGCTCGGGGTCCCCGTATACCTGCACCCGACATATCCGCCGGCTGCTGTCATCAAGGCATACGGAGCAGGTCTCGACCCGGCTGTCGCTGCGTTGTTGGTGACAGCAGGGTGGGGCTGGCACGCCGAGACCGGGATGCACGTCCTGCGCATGGTGCTGGGCGGTGTGTTCGACCGGCACCCGCGTCTGCAGGTCATTGTCGGGCACATGGGGGAGAACCTGCCGTTCTCCCTGCTGCGTGCCGATGAGGTCCTCAGCCGTCTGCGGCCGGGGCACGAGTCCGTCGCCGACACGGTGCGCTCCCACGTCCACCTCACGATCAGCGGGTACACCACCGTCGCTCCCCTGCAATGTGCACTGACGGTGTTCGGAGCCGACCGGCTGATGTTCTCCACGGACTATCCCTTCGGAGACCCCGTCCAACACGCCACGTTCCTGCAAACCGCTCCGCTCAGCCCCGAGGACCGCGACAAGATCGCGCACACCAACGCTGAACGCCTGTTCAACATCTGAGACTTGATGTCGCCCTTCCAGGTGGCAGTGGCTGACGCGGCGCCAGCACGGGTTCTCCACCCATCCCCTTCGACCAAACACGAGGGCGCCTCATGCAAGTGACCCACCACCGAAACACCAGGGGCGGCACGCCACTCGTGAGCAGACCGCGCAGACCGCAAAACAGCAGGCGGGCACGGCGCCGGGCACCAGAACGGCGTCCTGCCCGGGCGGTTCCCCGCAGGCCCGACGCCGCGCGCGCTCCGCTCAATGGAGAGTGCCTCCGATCCCCGGTACACCCGCTTCCTCCACACCGAGTCAACCGATCAGCTCGAACCGACGCCGAAGGTCCGCAGTTCGTAGTAGTCGCCGCTGTACGTGCCGTCGGGTCCCTTCTGGAGCATGAAGGCCACCGGGCCGGAGCGGTGGAGCGGGCTGTCGATGGGGGCCCGGCCGGCGGCGAAGGCGGTGTCCACTCGGGGCTTCATGGCGTCCAGCCAGGTCTTGGTGGACTCCGGTTCCGCTCCTGGGTGATCCAGGCCGGCGCAATCATGGAGGAAATCGGCTTGCTTCGCGGCGGTGGCCGTCACGTGGCAGGACCAGGTCGTCAAGTCGCCGTCGATGGTCCACGCCGCGGCGATCCACATCGCGGTGTTCCCGTCCTGCTTGACGCCCGAGGCGTGCCAGACCGTCGGCCGGCCGGGGAAGTCGACCTTCTCCCGGGCCTTCATGGCGATGCCCCAGGTGGTGGCCAGGTGGTTCAGATACGACTCGCCGGTGTACCCGGGCTCGATCACCTGGCTCCTGACCGTCGGAGCCTCGGCGGCGGCCACCGGCTCGGTGGGCCAGTCCGCCGGACTCCCCACGCTCGGGGCGGCGCTGGAGGGTGCTGCCGTGCCAGCCGGGGGCGGTAGGTCCGGGCCTTCGCCTGGGCCGAGCCGAGTGGCGGCTTCGACTCCGGGCCGGTGCGGCTCCTTGCCGTGCGAGGACGAACAACTGGCCAGGACGGCGAGGGTCGCTGCGGTCACGGCAAGGCGCGTCAGGGGGTGAGCGGCACTCAAGAACGGCTCTTTCGGGCTGAGGTGTCGCGCGGTCGACCGGGACGGCCCTGCTCGCCGACGCGAACGACGCCCTGGTCCCGCTCTGGGGGTCGTGCCTGATCCTGGCCGCCGCGATCGCCCTGCTGGCGGGCGCGACCGCGCTCTTCCTCAGCCGACGGCGGCGTCTGGAGGGCCGGCCGCAGGCCGAGCGGCTCTGGAAGCAGGCCTGGTACTGCGCCCGGTGCGACACCGCTCACTTCCCGCCCACCGCCGGGCAGGGCACCCAGGCACTCGTCCTCGCGGACTTCCGCAAGGCGGTCTGGACGGCCGGCGGCTACGGCGACCTCGCCGAGCAGTACCGGCCGTAGGCACACGTCCGCCCGGCCTGGCCCGGCTGGGGCGGGCGTGCGTCTGCGGGGCGGGTGAGGCGGTTCGTGCTGGTGGGGCCGTGTCAGCGGGAGGGGCCGATGCCCCAGGCGGCGGCCCGGGCGGCCGCGGCCGCGCGGTTGGGCAGGTCGAGCTTGGCGAGGATGTGCTCGATGTGGGTTCCCACCGTGCGGGGCGTGATGTGCAGGCGCTCGGCGATCTGCCGGTTGGTGCGGCCGGCGGTCAGTTCGGCCAGCACCTGGAGTTCGCGTGGCGAGAGCCCGCCGGGCCGGGGCGCGTTCGCGGCCGGGCCGGGCGCGGCGAGCGCCTCGGGTGGCGGGCCCGCGTGGGCGGTGACGGCCGCCGCGAGGGCCTCGGTGAGGAGGGTGACCACGGCGCGCGCCGGATCGGGCGCGCGCCGCGGCCCGCGGGTGCTGACGTTCAGCATGCCGACGTACCGGCCGTCGGCGGCGAAGAGGCACTGGGCCACGCCGTCCTCGATACCGAGGGGGCACAGCACCTCCCGGAAGCCCGGGGATGCCGCCAGGAGCCGCCCGGGAACGTCCCCGAGCCACAGGGCGCCCCGGGCCGGCCTGCGGAGCACCGGGAACACCGGGTCGCGGTGCAGGCGGGTCTCGATGTAGGCCGTGGCGTCGTCCGGGTAGCTCCCGGCCAGGGTGGTGTGGCGCCGGCGCAGCGGATCCCACCTGGTCAGGGAGGCGTGGTCGTACTCCACCACCTCCGACAGCGCCGCCAGGACCGCGTCGACGCCGCCCGCACCGCTCGTGGCGCTCCTGGCGGCCTCGCGCACGCGCAGGGCCGCCTCCAGGATGTCCGCACCGCCGCGCCGTGTTGCCATCATCCAAGGATGATCATGTGCCCGGGTTGCGTCAATCGCGCAGGGTGTCGTGCACGATCTGCCCGTCCACGACGGTCAGGACGACGGGCATCGCCGGGATGTCGTGGGCATCGGCGGCGAGCAGGTCCCCGTCCAGCACGCAGAGGTCGGCGACCTTGCCCACCTCCAGGGAGCCCTTCCAGTCGTCGGCGAAGTCCTGCCAGGCCGCGTCGATGGTGTAGGTGCGGATCGCCTCGGCCAGACCGATGCGCTGCTCGGGACCGCTGACCCGGCCGTCGGCCTTCGACTCGCGCAGCACCATGGTCGCCACGCCCTGGCGCCAGTCCGGGAACGTGACCGGGGCGTCCGACCCGCTCGCGACCCGCACCCCGGCGTCGATGGCGTCCCGGTAGGGCCAGGCGTAGGCGGCCCGCTCGGCGCCGACGAAGTCCTCCTCCATGTCGGCGACGGTCCACTTGATGGTGGGGTTCATGTTGACGCCGAAGCCGTGCGCGGCCAGCACCTTCATGCCGTACGCGGTGAGGAAGTCGCCGTGGATGACGTAGTGGCGGGCGTCTGGCCGCGGGTGCTCGGCCATGGCCGCGGCGAAGGCGTCCGCGACGGTGTCGATGGCCCGGTCGCCGGTGACGTGGACGCCCACCTGGTGCCCGGCGGCGTGGGCGTGGCGGATGATGGCGGCGATCTCGGCGCTGCGCTCGGTGTCGCTCCGGCCGCCGACGCACAGCGAGCCGCAGCCGCCGCCGACGTACGGCTCGTGCATCCAGGCCGTCTTGTTGGGCACGACACCGTCGGCGAAGACCTTGACGCCGTGGATCGCGAGGCGGCGCGGATCGGCGCCGCCGGGGGCGGCGGGTTCGAAGGGTTCGCCGGACCCGCCGGACCCGCCGGGTTCGCCGGGTTCGCCGAGGGCCGTGAGCACGGCGAGGCCGCGGGTGAACTCCTCGGTGGTACTGGCCATTCCGGTGGGCAGGAGCAGGACGCCGACGCGGGCGGTCAGTTCACCGTCGGCCAGCAGCCGGCGGTAGACGTCGAGGGTCTCCGTGCCGAGCGCGCCCCGCATGATGCCGTCGCCGCCGGGGCCGAGCCCGGGCTCGGTGTAGCTGGTCACGCCGAGCCGGGCGAGCGTGGCGAGGGCCGACCTGACCGCGTCGGTCCGTTCCTGTCGGCTGAGCGCCGGCAGCGCGTTCTGGACGAGGTCCTGGGCGCCCTCGTGGAGCAGCCCGGTGGGCTCCCCCGCCTCGTCCACGACGATGGCCCCGCCGGGCGGCGCGACGGTGTGCCGGTCGATCCCGATCAGCTCCAGCGCCTTGGAGTTGACCCAGGTGGCGTGCCCGGAGAAGGAGTACAGGACGACCGGGTGGTCCGGGCTCACGGCGTCGAGATCGAGCCGCGAGGGCAGCCGCGACGGATCGGCGACGCACTCGTCGAGGTAGCCGGTGTCCCAGCCGTGCCCCGTGATCCACTGCCCGTCCGGGACCCGGCCGACGGCCTCCCGCACCGCCTCGGCCACGTCCGCGAGGGAGGGCACGGCGGGGTGGCCGAGGTGGAGGGAGAGCGGCGGCGACGCCATGCCGAAGGCGCATCCGTGCAGATGCGAGTCGTTGATGCCGGGAAGCAGCGTCGCCCCCCGCAGATCGACGACCCGGGTGCCCGGTCCGATGAGCGGTGCGACGTCGTCGCGCCCGCCGACGGCACTGATGAGCCCGCCGGTCACCGCCAGGGCCGAGGCGACGGAGAACTCCGCGTCGACCGTGACCACTTTCCCGTCGAGAAACACCAGGTCCGCATACGTGTGCACAGAAAGGCCCCTTTCGAAGACCGGGCGCACCACGGCCGCCCGGAAACGCTCTCCCGAGGACTATGTCCGGGCACCCGTCCCTCGCACATCGGTCATCCCACCGATACACGCTCCTCCGGTGGCGGGGTGACGCCCCACGGCGGTCGGGTCAGGTCAGGACGGCACCGGGCCGTGCAAGCTACATGGTCCAGCGGATGGTCAACGGCTTGCCGTAGCCCGCGAGGCCTCGAAGGAGCAGCTCACCCAGGACGATTCCGCTGTCGGTGACGAAGAACGGCATGGAGTACGGGAAGTCCTTCGACCACGCGGGAAGCGCGATGACGGACCCGTCGGGGTTCCAGCGCTGCGCGTAGAGCTGGGCGCGGGCCGGCCACGGGTCACTGGTGTACCCGACGATGACGCCCTGGTCGTTGATGCCGGTGGCGACGCTCGTGAGCGTGGTCGGCGCGAGCGGCAGAGGCGTGCCGTCGACGGCCCAGCGCGCTGCCTGTCCTCCCAGGCCGCCCACCACCGTGCCCGCGTTGTTCACGGCCTTCGCCTGGCTGCCCGCACCCAGGTCGGAGACGGCGCCGGCGGCGTTCCAGACGAGGGCGTGGTCCGCGCCCGGCTCACCGCCCGGTCGGCCGGCCCCGATCACGACGCCGGAGTCGGTGATGCGGGCCGCGCTGCTGGTCACGTAGCCCGCCGGCACGTCGAGCGCGGTGACGGTCCCATCGGGGCTCCACGCCACCGCCCGCCGGGAGACGATGCCGCCGGCCGGGTACGAGTAGCCGACCGCCGTACCCGAGCTGTTGACGGCGACGGCCTCGCTCTCGGTGTCGCCCGGCAGCGGCGGCAGGACGACGGGGGCACCGCTCGGCGGCCACGCAACGGCGTGCTTCGCGGCCGCCGCGCCCCAGGAGGAACCCACCGCGGTGCCGTTGTCACCGATCGCGGCAGGGGCCGCCGTCGTGTCGCCGGGCAGCGGAAGCAGTTCGGTCGGTGTGGACGGGGAAGTCCATCGCACCGCGTGCTGCCGGCCCCCGACCTGCGCGGCGGAAGTCCCCACCACGGTACGGGCGTTGTTGATCCCGACCGGACTACCACCGGCGTCCCCCGGCAGCAGCGCGAGTGGTTCGGTCGACCAGTCCGCCCTCCAGAGCAACATGTACGTCCTGATGTTCTCGTTACGGGTGAGGTCCCCCACGATGACGAAGGAGACGCTGTCCCCGTTGCCGTTGGCGGCCTTGAGCTCACTGGAGTAGGTACCGGGCTCGATGGGCGGCGACCCGACCGAGATACCCCCGGGGTAAGGGTTGGCGGCCGCCGCCGGTGCCGAACCCACGGCCAGGGCCGCGGCCGTGGCGGCGACGACGGCCGCCGCGACTGTGCGAGAGGTGCGCTTGCTCATGGGATGTGCAGCTCCTGTCTCTCGTTGACGTCACGGAGGCACCGCCGAGCCGATGGCACGCCGCTTCCCCGCCCCCGTGCCGCGCACCAGTCTCCGCCAGCCCGGCCGGGACGCGCAGCCCGATCGGTGATTTGCCCCCGACCGGTTCGTCACCGGATCAACGCGAACTCGCCGACAGAACACGGATGTTGCGGCACCGGAGGGCGGCTTGCGGCCGGATCCTGAGGGACGAGGGGCAGGTGTCCCGCTATGGTCGGCTGGGCACTCGGGATCCGGGGTACCGGTCATCGACGGAAGCGGGGCTGGAATCGTCATGGTCAGGTCTGTGGTGCGGTTGATCACCGGGGCACCGGGGGCGGGCAAGTCGACACTTCTGGGTCGGCTGCGGGAACGGCCGGTCACGGTGGTCGACTTCGACGAACTGCCCGACGACGACGGTCGGTTGCTCGGTATCGACATCACCTCCCCGGACGCGTCCGGCATCTGGCCCGACTACAACCGCCTGTGGGTGCGGATCGCGGGCATGCTCGCGCGGGGAGGCGGGCCCGTCCTGGTGTCCTGCCCCATCACCCCGGCCGAGTGGGAGGCCGCCGCGGCCGATGTGCCGGACGCCCCGGAGGTCGTCTGGGCGCGGCTGGACTGCGCGGACCACGACCGCCGCGTCCGTTTGGCCGCCCGCGGCTGGAGCGCGGAGCAGGTCGAGGAAGCCGTCCAGGACGCCGACGAACTGCGCGAACTCGTCCCCATGGCCTTCACCAGCTCCGACCGTGCCCCGGCGGAGGTCGCCGAGGACGTCCTGCGGTGGATCACCGACTCCCCCAACGCCTGACCCGGCGACGATCGGAGCCGATTCCCTTCCCCCGGCCGGGTCGACCACGGCGACCGCTGCCGGCGGCTGCACGACCGGCGGCGGTGACCCCCGGCCGTCGGCCGTCGGTTGTTGGGTCTTGGGTGTTGGGTGTTGGGTGTTGGGTGTTGGGTGTTGGGTTGACGAGATCGTTCGTGCCCGGGAGCATGTGTCGCCGCGTGCGTGCGCGGGTGTGTGCAGACCGGATTCGTGGGGTGTGGGGTCATGAGGTTCGTGGTGTCCGAGCGGTGCGCTGGAAGGATCGGGCCGGCCGTCGGCGCGGTGCTGGTGTTGGCGGCCTGCGCGGTAGGCGGGGGCGATGGAGCGTCGGCCGGTTGGTCGGGGGCAGGCAAGCAGGCGTACGGCCCAGCCCCCACCGAGGCGGTCGACTCCCTCAACTCCGTCGGCTCCGTCGGCTCCGTCGGCTCCGTCAGGGCCGTCAGGGCCGTCAGGGCCGCGTTCGGCAGGGCTGCCGGGACCATGGACCTCGCCGGGCCCGGCGCTGCGTCCGGCCCGGTGGCCGAGGTCCGGCAGGCCGGTGCGCCCGCGACCACCCTCTCGATCACGGAGGGCGAGGTCGGCGAGGTGGGTCCGCACGGGACGATCACCTACCCGTCGGTGACCAGCTGCCTGGTCGTCACCGTCTACCTGCGGGACGGCGGCAAGGTCGGCGGCCACGCCAGCCTGTTCCAGGTCCCGGGGAAGTACTACTCGGACGAGGTCCTGCCGGCCATCAAGCGTGCCGTCGGTGGCCGACGGGTGGCGGCCGTCGACGTCAGCGGGGCCGTCGGAGCCTGGAACCCCTCCTACTTTCAGAAGGCCATCGAGCGGTACACCGACGGGTCGGTCCCCGAGCCGACGGGCGACGCGAAGGGGATCGGTGACGTGGTGGCCAAGATCCTGGGCCGACAGGGCAAGGAGGTCACCGTCCGGGACGTGCCGGACGGCGACATCACCAGGTGAGCACCGCGTCGACGGCCCGGCCCCGTACACGGGGGGAATGACCACGGCCCGCGCGCCATAGCCTCCGAGGAGAACGAGCCGACGGGGCACCGACCACCGGGGCGCGGGCCCGGCCTTCGGCGGGACGGGACACCCGCCGGCCCCACTCAGAGCGCCAGTTCGACGAGGCCTGCGAGCAAGCCGACGACGATGCCCAGGACCG
The DNA here is from genome assembly GCF_044744605.1 of Kitasatospora sp. NPDC087271. Lineage (NCBI taxonomy): Bacteria > Bacillati > Actinomycetota > Actinomycetes > Kitasatosporales > Streptomycetaceae > Kitasatospora > Kitasatospora sp. NPDC087271. The sequence continues at coordinate 4,997 of NZ_JBIUYQ010000040.1, read as the reverse complement.
CCACGGCCGTAAGCCCGATGAGGAGGCCGACCACCAGGGTCATGGCCTCCGGGGCCTCACCACGCCGGACTCCGACCAGCAGCCAGCCGGCCGGCACCGCGCCCAGTACGAGAATCATGCCCGCGCCGATGCCGTACTTCACGGCGGGCGCCGACGACGGCTCGTAGGCCACGCCCCGCACCAACCGCACCGGGAGCCGGGTGCCGGCCCGGTGCTTGCCGGTCGTGCCGTTCACCACGATCGGGCGGGCCTCGCCCGCGGAGGCGCCGGCCGGCGTGAACCGCCCCTGGCAGTCGGTGCCGTCGCTGTTGCCCTCGCTGTCGGACACCTCGTAACAGCGGTCCACCAGCACCACGCCGTCCGGCGGGCCCAGCCCCATGGCCGCGCCCATCCGCTCCGCGCTCAGCCACCAGGCCAGCCACACCGCCCCGGTCAGGAGCGCCGCCGCCAGCATCCCCGCCGCCACACGCACCGCCGCACGCGCTGCCACACCCCACACGCCGCCTCCCCGCGCACGCACCACGACCGCCGCCCACCGTTGTTGCTGCTGCGCCCACCGCCCCCGCCACGAAGCCGTACGAGCCGCACGAGCCGCGCCCGCGGTGCGGGGCCTGCCCGACCGCCGGGGCCCGTACGGCCAACTGAGGATGTCAGCAAGGCAGTTGGCGCGCAATGCCCCACCCCGGCCCGGCGGCACCCGATGCCGGTGAACGACGCGGTGCCGGACGGGCGCGCCCGTACGCACGTGGAGGCGGTGTCGGTGCGGCGGAGGCAGCGGCCCAGTCCGCTCTTCTCCTCAGCTCGGCGCGGGCGCCGCACCGTCGAGGACGAGGTCGATGATCCGCCGGCTTGCCCGTTCCGGGTCCAGCTGGTCGGTGCTGCCCGATGCCATGCGGGCGAGGAGGGGGGACACGAGGAGTTCGGAGACCAGGTCGAGGTCGATGTCGGGGCGGATCTCTCCTCGTTCCATGCCGCGTCGCAGGACATGGTTCATGGCATTCCGGCGGGGAGTGACGATCTCCTCGAAGTAACGGCTGTGCAGCCGCGGGAAGGTTGCCGCCTCGGCGTTGAGAGCGCGCAGCATGCTGCTGGCCCGTTCGTCGACGACGCGCTCGGCCAGGGCCTGGAGAAGGACCGCGAGGTCGGCGCGGGTGTCGGCGCCGGTCGGCAAGGGCCGCGGTTCGTTGATCGTCTCCAGCACGTCGAGGTAGAGCTCGTCCTTGGTCTTCCAGCGCCGGTAGACGCTGTTGCGTGAGACCCCGGCCTGCTTGGCGATGGTCACCAGCGACAGGCCGGTGAGGGTGGCGCCCGAGGCGACCATGCCGAGGACCGCATCGATGATGGCCGTGTCGGTGGCGGGGTCACGCTGCCGGCCCCCGCGGCGGCCGGGGAGTTCCGTGGTCACGCCGGTAACGATACAGGCCTGTTGCGTTAGGGGGCCGCCAGCAGGCAATAATGGAACAGAGCTGTTCTGTTTCCTTTGGAGGGTCCATGCCTGTGCCAGGTCCCATCGCTCCCGCCACCAGGGCCGACAGCAAGACCGCTTCGTCCGCTGCCGCCCCGCCGCCACCGCCCGCACGCGTCCCCGTCCTGATCGTGGGCGGCAGCATCGTCGGGGCTTCGGCCGCCCTGTTCCTCGCGGCCCGGGGCATCACCCCCGTCCTGGTCGAGAAGCACTCCGCGGTCTCGACCAGGCTGCGCGCCAAGCTGTTCTATCCGCGAACGATGGAGGCCTACCGCTCGGTCGGGGCCGACCAGGACGTCTACGCCGTCCAGCACCGACTTCCACCGGCCGACCACGCCGCGGTGGTCGCCTCGCTCAACGGCCCGGAGCTGCGGCGCTGGCGGCTACCGGCCGCAGCGGACTTCAGCCGCCTCTCGCCCTGCCCCAGCGCCTTCGTCAAACAGGCCGACCTGGAGGAGGTCGTCCGCGCCCACGCCCTTGCGGCCGGCGCCGACCTGCGCCTCGGCCACCGCCTTCTCGAACTGCGCCGCCACCACGACCACGCCGTGGCCCGGATCCGCGGCGCCGACGGCGCCACCTACACCGTGGCCGCCGACTACCTGCTGGCCGCGGACGGCAACGGCAGCGCCGTCCGCGAGCACCTGGGCATCGGCCGCAGCGGCACCGAGGTGGTCGCGCACGTCATGGAGATCGGCTTCGAAGCCGACCTGCGCCAGGTGCTCGACGGCCGCCGGCTCGCCCTCGCCTTCACCGGCCCGCCCGAGCACGCGTTCCTGAGTTGGAACACGGCGCAGGACCGCGGGACGGTGTCGGTGACCTACGACCCCGACACCACGGATCCAGCCGCGTTCGACGTCCAGCGCTGCCGCGGCATCGTCTCGCGCGCGCTCGGCCTGGCGCCATCGCACTTCACGCTCACCGGACACCGGCCCTGGCAGATGGGCGGCTGGCTGGCCGACTCCTACCGCGCCGGCCGCGTCTTCCTGCTCGGCGACGCGGCCCACGTCACCCCGCCGACCGGCGGATTCGGGGCCAACACCGGCATCCAGGACGCCTGGAACCTCACCACCAAACTCGTCTCGGTCCTGCGCGGCCACGCCGACCCGCGGCTGCTGGACGACTACGAAACCGAGCGCCGCGCAGTGGGCCGGATCACCGTGGACCAGGCACTCCTGCGCGCCCGCGACCGCGCCCGGGTCCCGATCGAGGACCGCCCGCTGCTCAGCGAGGCGGCAGTGGCCATCGGCTACCGCTACCCCGTCCCCGGCGACGACCCGGCCGCCGCCCTCCCGGCGGCCGACGAGCCGGAACGCTGGCACGGCGAGCCCGGCACCCGGCTGCCGCACCTGCCGCTCCCCGACACGGACCGGCCCCGCTCCACGCTCGACCTGGTCCGCGCCGGCCGCTACCTGGTTCTCGCCGGACCCGAAGGACACCCCTGGATCCGGGCCGCACGCGAGCTGGACCCGCACAACGCCTTCCTCGACACGGCACTCCTGCCCCGCCGGATCGCCCCGGCAACGGAACGGCCCGCCGACACCTGCGGCATCGGCGACCACGGCGCCCTGCTGGTCCGTCCCGACCACGTGATCGCCTGGCGCACCGCCCACGCCGCCCCGGACCCCCTCACAGTCCTCGCCGCCGCCACGCGACGGGCGTTGGGAGCCGACCGCCCCTCAGCACGCTGAGGCGGCTTCGACCGGCGGCCGCAACCACGGTGCCGAGGCAGCGGAGTGCTCTACCGGTCGCGCCGAGCGCCGGGCGTCGTCGGGCGGCTGAGCGCCACGGCGGCTTGGACGGTGTTCGCCTGGTGCTCGGCCTGGCGGGCGACGGGCAGCCAGGTCGGCTGGAAGCGCCGCTGGTACTGGGCGCACCAGTCCTGGAGGAGGTGGTCGAGTCGGGCGGTGGCCGGTGTGGTGGGTGCCTTGGCCGCCTCGGCGGCGCGGCGGAGCAGCGCGGCCGCGCGGACCGGGATCCGGTGGGCCCACAGTTCGATGCCGGCGAGTTTCGCCTCCGTCATGGGCGTCGGGTGGAGGAGGCGCTGTCCGGCGGCCTGCGGGTCCCATGCGTGGGCCAGCTGTCGCGCTGCCGTCAGCGGCGTGCGCGCGGCCCGGAGCAGGGCGGTGTCGTCCAGGTGGGGCAGAGCTTCGTCCATCAGGTCGGTGAGCAGGCGCCCTCGTTCTCGGACCTGGTCGGCGCAGGCGGTCAGGCGCGTGTGGGGGTCGTCGGCCGGGCGGGTGTCCCCGAGGTGGGCGCCGGCCCAGGCCGGCGTCTCGACGATGACCGTCTCGCCGCCGTAGCGCTGGGGGGCGAACCAGGTGGTGGCGCGGACGCCTCCTGTCTCCTGCTGGGACTGGGCGGGGCGAGGTTGGCCGGTGTGAGGTTGGTCGGGGCGAGGTTGGTCGGGGCGAGGTTGGCCGGGGCGAGGTTGGCCGGGGCGAGGTGGCGCCAGCATTCCGGTGCTGCTTTCCTGCTGGTCGATGTGGTGCGGCGCCATCATGAAGACGCCCGGGCCCGCTTCGCGCAGCCAGAAGGCGTCGTAGGGGCCGGTCTCGACCGGGATCCCCAGTCCGGCGGCGGAGTTCGCGAACGGCTCGGCGAGGCCGGCCGGATCGCAGGTCGACTGGAGGAAGGTCCCGCCGACGTCGGCGCTGTGGAGGGAGAACTGGAGGGACGGCCGGAGGTCGTCGATCAGGTCGAGGAGGATCCGGCTCTCGGGAAGTTTCCCGCCGATCGCCGGCGCCCACTCGGGCTGTTCCTCGGCGGCGGGGCGGAAGTAGTGCTCGAAGTACTCGGGCAGGCTTCGGGTGCTGGCGCCGGCCTCTGCGAGGCGTGCCCCGTCGGGGTCGAGGCAGAGCAGGAAGTTCCAGGTCACCGCCTGGTGCAGAGACGGCTGCGCGAGGACGCGGTGGGCCAGTTCCACGATGCCGGCGCGGCCGGAGAACTCGTCGGCGTGCGCACCCGTCACGATCAGCACGTCGGCGGTGGCGGTGGCGTGGCCGATCGTCAGGAGCACCAGCGGCCGGCCGGCGCGGGAGGTTCCGACGGTGCGCGCGCGGCAGAGTTCCGGGTGTCTGGCGGCCAGCAGGTGTGCTGTGTCGGCGAGTTCTTCCAGCGTGGGGTACCGGTCGTGAAGCAGGACCGCCCTGCCGGCGCTGGTCGACGTATCGGTCAACATCGGTGCCCTCCCTTGTACGCTCGTCCCGGCCTCGCGCCAACGGCGGCCGGCTCGCACTGATCACTACCCGTCCGGCATCAAGGCCGCCCAGCACGGCTGGCTCTGACCGGCCCGAAGTACGCCGTGTCAACCCGCGGCGCCCCGACCGATTGTCACAGTCCGGTCCTCGCGATGTCCTGGTGATTGTGACGCCGCGCATGCCACCGAAAGCCACTGACCGACCGTCATGGTGGATGTCCAGCAAGCCAGCACGCACCGTCATCGGGGAGCCACCATGTCCGTCCGCCGCCGTCACCCGCTGCTCGTCACCGCCGTCCTCGCCGTCGGCGCCGGACTCGTCCTGACCGCCTGCGG
>NZ_JBIUYQ010000039.1:0-58228 GCF_044744605.1 Kitasatospora sp. NPDC087271 | reverse complement strand
CAGTTGCGCTCGCGTCACACACCACGGTCTACCGGATCAGGACCCGCCGCGAAGGTGAATCACACAGATTGATCACGACCGAATACGCGCCCTAGAGTGGGGCGGTGACCTCGCTGCCGGAAGACCTCTCGCCCCTGGCCGGCGACGACGACCGCGACACGGCCGTGCAACGCCTGCAGGAGGCGTACAGCCAAGGACGCATCTCCCACGAGGAGATGGACGAACGCCTCCACCAGGCGCTCACCGCCAGGACGCAGGACGCACTCGGGCGGTCCCTGGCCTCGCTCCCCGAGCCGGGCGCGGGCACCGAGACGACGATCGGCGCCGCCACAGGACGCATCCGGCGCAGCGGCGCCTGGAAGGTGCCCCGGACCCTCAAGGTCTTCTCCGCGCTCGGCAGGGTGCGCCTGGACCTGTCCCGGGCGGTCATCGAGCACCCGGTCGTCGACATCGAACTGCAACTCGGCACCGGCGGCGCCAGGATCACGGTGCCCCACGACGCGGTCGTCGACATCGAGGGCATGCACTCCGGCTGGAAGGAGGCCCGCTACAAGCCCCCGCGGCGCCCCACCCCCGGCGGCCCGACGATCCGAATCTCCGGGACCACCGGATTCGGACGGCTGAAGATCCGCCACGCGCGGCACTGAGACCCCCCGGGCCGGTCGGCTGCCGTAACTCTCTTCGGTCGACGCATGATTGACGATTCATCACATTCGGTGACGATCACCCCCGCCGGGCACCCCCGCGGTACTTTCACCGGACCTCGCGGAAGGGGCGGGCAGGCAGGTGGACGGGGACATGCGGCGGGCAGCCGTCGCGGCGCTCGCCGAACTCGGGCGCAGCCGCGACTACCGCGACCGGGCGGACGCCGGTCGCGCCCTGGCAGGGTTCGCCGAGCTGCGGGAGGCCCTCGGGCCGCTGCTGGCGCTCGTGCTGGACCCGGGCGACACCTTCGTCACCCGGGTGAGCGCGCAAGCCCTGCTGCGGCGAAACGACCTGGCCGGGCTGACGATCGTCGCGTCCGCGCTGGCAGCGGCCGACGACAACCACGGCGACTGGATCCACACCGCGGTCGTCGATGTGTTCGGCGTCTTCGCCGACGACCGGGACGACGCGATGCGGCTGTGCGAGGAGATGTCGCGGGCCGCCGACGACCGCGTCGCCCTGGGGGCCCTTCGGCTGCGCGACAGCCTGGCCGGGATCGACCCCGTCCTCGGCCCCGCAGTAGCGCGGTACGGACGCTAGCGCGAGGGCGCCTGGCGGGCGGCGCGGTCGGCGACGGCCCGCAGCAGGGCCTCGGCACTGCCGGGGGCGTCCGCCCAGCGCCGCACCTCGGCGTGCCCTGCGCGACGCCCGTGTTCTCCCGCTCCGATCAGGCCACGGCGTGTTCCGCGTCGAGGACCGCGTCGAGGACCGCGTCGATCTCGGCCAGTTCCTCGGAGGTCGGCACCCATTGCCCGGCGGCGGCGTTGGCGCGCACCTGCTCGGCACTGCTCGCCCCGGCGATGACCGAGCCGCAGCCGGGCCGTGCGGCGAGCGCGCCCACGCCGATCTCCAGGACGCTCCGGCCGCGCGCCTCGCCCCAGGCGGCGAGGCGTTCGACCGCGTCGAGGCCGGCCTCGGTCACCCGCTCGGGCCGCGACGCCAGGCGCGAGCCCGCGGGCACGCCCGTGGCACGGCGCACCTTCCCGGTCAGCAGGCCGTTGGCGAGCGGGTAGAACGGCAGCACACCGAGGCCGTAGTGCAGCGCCGCGGGCACCACCTCCCGCTCCACGCCGCGTTCGAGCAGCGACCATTCGTTCTGGGCCGAGACGAACGGGACGGCCCCGATCTCCCGGGCGACGTGCGCGGCCTCGGCGATCTGCCAGCCGGCGAAGTTGGAGTGCCCGATGTAGCGCACCTTGCCTTCGCGTACCAGCTCGCTGAGCGCGGCGAGCGTCTCGGCGATCGGCGTGCGCGGGTCGGGGGTGTGCAACTGGTAGAGGTCGATGTGGTCGGTCTGCAGGCGTCGCAGCGACTCCTCGACCGCGCGCCGGATGTAGGCCCGGCCGCCCTTCGCCCCGGCCGCGGGCCCGTACCCCAGGTCCGCCCGCTGATAGCCGAACTTGGTGGCCAGCACGACCTCGTCGCGCCGCCCTTTCAACGCCTGGCCCAGCAGCGTCTCGGAGCCGCCTCCGGCCCCGTACATGTCGGCGGTGTCGAAGAGCGTCACCCCGGCGTCGAGTGCCGCGTCGACCACCGCGCGTGTCTGCGCCGCGTCGAGACGTCCGCCGAAGTTGTTGCAGCCGAGTCCGACCACGGAGACGAGGAGTCCGCTGTTGCCGAGCGTTCGATATTCCATGGGGTCACCCTAGTTCTGGCACGACGACAGGACCGGCCGCCGTCACCCGGTCACCGATCGACCGCTGACCGGCTTCGGAACCACTCGTCCAGCGCGAGGGCGCCCGGCGGGCGCGGTCAGCGGGCGCGGTCGGCGGGCGCGGTCGGCGGGCGCGGTCGGCGACGGCCCGCCGCAGGGCCTCGGTGCTGCCGGGGGCGGCCGCCCGGCGCCGCACCTCGGCGCGGGCGGCGCGACGCCCGGGGCTCAACGCCCGCACGGGCAGGGAGAACCGGCCGCGCAGGCACCACCACCTCGCGACCCTGGCGCAAAGGCGCCTCACACCGGCTCCGGAAACTCGTCGGCGCCTGCGGCGCCTGCGGTGCCGTCGGGGCCCTCAGGGCTTTCGGGGCTTTCGGCGGGGCGCAGGTGGATGGGGTGGGCGTGGATGCCGACGAAGGCGATCGTGCGCAGCGCGCCGAAGTCGGCCGGCCGGCGGGCGACGCGGGCGGTGGATTCGGGGGCGAACAGGTCGGTGAGGTAGGCGGCGTGGTCGTCGTCGAGGGGCAGGCGGGCCAGGGCGGTGCGCACGGCGGCCAGGGCGTCGGCGAGCCTGGCGAAGGTGGCGGCCCGGGTGACGCCGCCGATCTCGGCGGTGACCGGGTGCGGGTAGCCGCGGGGAGGGATGGCGGTCACGACGCGTTCCCGCTCCGGGGTCCGAGGACCGCCCACACCGCTTTGCCGACCCCGCCCGCGTGGGAGCGGCAGCCCCACCGGAGGGCGAGTTCGGACACCAGCCACAGCCCCCGCCCGCATTCCTCGTCCCCGCCCACGCGGCGCAGCACGGGCCGGCGGGAGTCGACGTCGTGGACCTCGATCCGCAGGTCGTCGGCCGAGAGGGCGAAGCGCACGAACAGCAGCCGGTCGGACGGGGTGCGGGCGTGCTGGACGGCGTTGGTGACGAGTTCGCCGAGCACCAGCCCGGAGTGGTCGCAGAACAATTCGCCCCCCTGGTGGTCGGAGAGGAAGCCGCGCAGCAGCCCGCGTGCGGTGGGCACGGACTTCTGGTGGCGCGACAGCCAGCAGGAGTACTCCCCCACTGTTTCCGGCTGTTCCTTCAATACTTCGGGCATGGCCTCACTCGCCTCGGAGTTGTCCCGGATGCGGGAGTTTCGCCACGTCGGCCCGTGCCGCCGGGCCGCTGGTTGATCGTTCGTCATGATGGGCTCTCTGTGGCCTTGATCGCTGCGCACCATTCTCACTGTGCGTGCATTAAGCGTCGCTCTGAGCGGCTAACCTGGGAAGGGTGACCCTGTGTCACGCTGCGATTGGGCACATGGAGGCTGAGCATGGGGTTCCAACCAAACGAGCTGGATCCTGGGCGGTCGGCGCGAGACCAGTTCGGCTGGGAGATGCGTGCCCATCGTGAGCGAGCGGGTATGTCGCTCGACCAACTCGCCAAGATCGTCAATATCTCGAAGGGGCATCCCGGGCGGGTCGAACGCGCCGAATCAATGCCACCGCCGGACCTGCCCGGCATGCTGGACGCGGCGTTCGGCACCGACGGCCGGTTCGACCGCATCTACCAGTTGGCCAAGAACGAGAAGTTCCCTGGCAAGTACCGGCAGGCGATCCATCTGGAGGGTCAGGCCGCCGTCATCGAGGAGTTCGCCTCTGCGACCATCCCCGGCCTGTTGCAAATTCCTTCTTTCGCCCGACACTCGCTACGTGCAGGCCAACAGCACGCTACCGAGCAAGAGATCGACGCATTGCTCGCCGCACGACTCGAACGTCAGAAGCGGCTGGATTCCACGACGCCGCCGCGATGTTGGTTCATCCTGGACGAGGCGACGCTCCGGCGACCAGTCGGTGGACTCCATGTGATGTGCGAGCAACTCACCGCCCTGGCAGACGAAAAGCGCTCCTTCATCACGATCCAGGTCCTGCCCTTCGCCGCCGGCGAACACCCTGAGATGGGCGGTTCCCTCATGCTGTACACCCTCCCGGCGGGCGGTGTGATCGCTTGGGCGGAAGGTGCAAAGAACGGTGAGGTCGTCGACGAAATGCCCAAGGTCGCCGAGCGGCGTGAGTCCTACGATCTACTGAGGGCCCAGGCCCTGTCGCCCCGGGACTCCCGGGCGATGATCAGACGCATTCCGAAGGAGTACGGCCGTGCGAGCAGAGACGCAGGAAGAATGGCGAAAGAGTAGCCACAGCAACAATGACGGCGGTGTCTGCGTCGAGGTCGACGACGCACACCCGGGCCGCGTCCGGGACTCCAAGGACCCCGACGGCCCCCGGCTGGCCTTCTCCGCTGATGCCTGGCAGTCCTTCGTGACGGCCGTACGCGGCGGCGAGTTCGGCCAGATCTGACGGTTTGGCAGGCCCGGGTCCCTGCCACTGCGGCAGGGACCCGGGCCTTTCACGGACTCCCCTAGGACGACAGCACGACCGGCATCGAACTGCGCCACCACCGCGAACTCACCGACGCGGTCCGCCATGAACTGGCCGCCCTGTACGCCGAGGTGCGCGCCCCGCTGCTGCACCTGCCCAACTACGCCCTGCCCGCCTTCGGCGAACGCCTGCAACGCCACGGCGGTGAGCCCGGCTTCGAGGCCGTCATCGGCTACGCCGACAGCGTGCCCGTCGGCTACGCCTACGGCAACACCGTCGAGGCGGCCGACCGCTGGTGGACCCGCATGGCCCGCCCGATGCCCCACCACCTCACCGCCGCACTGGTGTTCGCCCTCAAGGAGCTGGGCGTACGCACCCGATGGCGCGGCACCGGCGCCGCCCGCCGCATCCACGATGCGCTCCTCTCCGCCCGACCCGAGGAGCGGGCCACGCTCATGGTCAACCCCGCCGCCGGGGACGGCAAAGTGCACGCGCTGGACACGGCGTGGAGCTACGAGGACTCAACGAGGTCCGCCCCCACCCGGACGCGCCGCCACTGATCGCGATGCTGTACCGAATGCCAACCCCCTTGGCGTAGCGTCTCGTTCACAACACCCTGCGGCCAAGGGAGACAGCCGTGCACGCGAACGACCAGACAAAGTGGCGCAAGAGCAGCTACAGCGCACAGGCGAGCGAGTGCGTGGAGGCGGGGCGCGTCGTCGTCGGCGGCATGGCCGTCCGCGACTCCAAGGACCCCGACGGCCCCGCACTGGTCTTCCCGGCCGACGCCTGGTCCGCCTTCGTCACCGGGGTCAAGGCCGGCGACTTCCCCACCGCCTGACCCGCCAGCCACCCCGGTCGCGGCCCCGGCCGCGCAGCCGGGGCCGCGACGAACCGTGAGAGCGAAGGACCCGTCCGGCAGCAGCGGATCCACCGGGCCTCGGAGCGGGAGCCGAACAGGACCCGGTAGGACGGGGGCCCCGACAAACCAGTGGTTCCGCGCGGGAAGTCGGACCGGCCGACTTCCCGCGCTTCGGTCCGCCCTCGTCGCCTTCGCCGCCCTGCGGGCCTTGGGGACTCGGGGGCGGCGGCCGGCCGCAGCCGGCAGCGCTCCGGCCTCCTGCGGGTGCGGGGTGCGGGGCGCCGCTGCCCCGCCGTGCTCGCCGATGGCGGCGGTCAGGCTCCGGCGACAGTCCTCCGCCTGCGCCCGGGGCTTGACACCGGGCAGGAGACTGCGCGGCTGCGGCCCGCCGGCCTCGACGCTCAGCTGGCAGCGGGGCGTCCCCCGCACCCACCACACCGCCTCGACCGGCAGGATCACCAGGCCGAACAGAACGGCGAGCACGAGAAGGACCGGAAAGCCGTCGGAACAGGCCGCGCCGCCGTCCGGCGGAAGGCCGTGAACAGGTCCGTACAGCCGCAGTGTCTGCAGCAGGTTCCGCTGGTACCACCGCGGCAGCGCGAAGTGGCTCCGCCGAGGAGCAAGTTGACCCGGCTCCAGTTGTCCCGTCCCGGATGATCTGGTCGTCATCACGGCTGGATGGTCGGCCATGTCTGGTAGTTCTTGGGGATCAACGAGCGGCGCCGATCCGGAACCTGCGCAACAGCGGTCTCGGCACGTACCGCTCCCGAACAGCACGACGAAGGATTCTGTGAACAAGACCGACCTGATCGCGACGGCACCCTCGATCGCGGCCGCCATGGCCGCCGCCGACGTGAGCCCCGACATCCAGCTGACCCAGACCCGCTACCGGGCCGCACTCGTCTCCAGCTGGGGCATCCCGGCCGGAGCGTCGGTCCTGGAGGTCGGCTGCGGACAGGGTGACATGACGGCCGTCCTCGCCGAGGCCGTCGGCCCGCAGGGCCGGGTGGTCGCGGTCGACATCGCGGATCCGTCGTACGGCGCCCCGGTCACCCTGGGGCAGTCGGCGGAGCGCCTCAAGGCGACGCCTCTGGGCTCTCGCATCGACTTCCGCTTCGGCCTGGACGTCCTCGACGAGGCGGTCACCTTCCCCGACAGCGGATTCGACTACGCCGTCCTGGCACACTGCTCCTGGTACTTCGCCTCCCTGGACCAGCTGCGGGAGACCCTCGCCCGGGTCCGCCGCTGGGCACGGAACCTTTGCTTCGCCGAGTGGGACCTCGCACCCCGCTCGGCCGACCAACTGCCCCACCTGTTGGCCGTCCTGATCCAGGGGCAGGTCATGGCGAGCGGGTCGCGGGGCGAAGGCAACGTGCGCACTCCGTTCTCCCACGCAAGCCTGCTCCGGGTCCTCGCAGCGACAGGCTGGGATCCCGCCCCGGGGCAGTCCGTGGACACAACCGCCCTACAGGACGGCGACTGGGAGGTGGACGCCTGCACGGCACTGCTCGACAACGTCGACCGGATGGCCGAGCTGCCGCGGACGGTCCTGGACCTGGTGCTGAGCCAGGCGGATGTGCTCCGGTCCCTGGCGAAGGACCACGGCAACACGCCGCTGCCGGCCTACTCGCTGACCGCCCGCTGACCGCCCGCTGAGCGGACCGGGACGCCGGTCCGGGGCCGCGACCGCCCGACGGGCGCGAACCGAGATCGGGCCCGGACCAGGCCGCGCGTCCGGTCGACATGCCCGCGCCCGAGTGAATGCGGTACGCCCTCCGCCCGGCACGTCGGGGTGAGTCCGGCGATCACGGTCCTGTCGGAGACCGCTCCGTGGTCGCGGTCATGTCGGGAGGCCGGCGTCGGGATCGCCGCGGGTTGGACCTGACCGCGCCGCGTAAGCAGAAGCACACCATCGAACGGGTCTTCCGGCGGCTGGCGAGCCGGTCCGACTTCCGCGACGCGTCCGACAACACGGTGCGCGACTACATCGACAAGCGCCGCCCGGAGACCGCGGACGAGGAGCGCGAGGGCCACCGGCACGTCGACGGGATGGTCCCGCGGATCCACCTGCCCGGAAAGGAGGCCGAGATGGGGCCTCCGGCCACCGGCAGCAGTCATATCCGCCAGCCCGGAAACCCAGTGCCGGCCCGGCGACTGCCCGCTCCCGTCCGGCCACCGCGGCACTGGGCGACCAGCAGCCCGATCCGAGTCGGGTCGGCTGACACCACGCACCTGTCGGGGAACGCGGCCCGTCGGCCGAGACCACGGCGGCCACGACCTCCCCCGCGCAGGTGTCGGAGACGCCAGGGACGGCCAACTCTGTTGCAACGGCGGCCCCTTGCGGGGAGCAGCGGGGCCGCGGGAACGCTTCGCCCCGGGTCGCACCCGCCCCCGGCAGCGGACGCGCGGCGCGGGAAGTCGGACCGGCCGACTTCCCGCACCGCCCCCCGCCCCCCGCGTCCGGGCCCGCAGAACCATCACGGCCCCGCACCCGTAGTCGCGTTTGACTATGGGCTGTAGTCGTGTTCGACTAGTGCCGTGAGCACTTCGCGACTCTTCGCACTCAGCGCGCTGGCCCGGGGCGGGCCGATGCACGGCTACCAGATCCGCCAGGCGGCCCAGCTCGACCGCACCGAGCTGTGGACCGACGTCAAGCCCGGATCGCTCTACAGCGTCCTGCACCGGATGGCCGACGACGGCCTGGTCGAGGTGGTGCGCAGCGAGAAGGTCGGCAACCCGCCCGAGCGGACCGTCTACGCGATCACCGGCCGGGGCCGCCGGGAGCTCGCCGCCCTGCGCGACGCGGCGCTGGGCAGGGTGCGCCTGCTGCCCGACCCGGTCGACCTGGCCCTGCAGTACACCGCGGACCTCACGGACGAGGACCTGGCCGGGGCCGTGGCCGCGCGCCGGCGGGCCGTGGCCGACCAGGTGGCCCTGTTCGAGGAGCAGTTCGAGGCCGCCAGGCCGGACCTGACCGGCCTCGAACCGTGGATCTTCGAGCACTGCCTCGCCCGCCTGAAGGCCGACCTGGCCTGGCACGACGACCTGCTCGACACCCTGACGAAGAACACCCCGCCGAAGAACACCCCGACAAAAAACACCCCGCCGAGGAACACCCGGAGGACCCCGTGATACTCGTGACCGGCGCGACCGGCACCGTCGGCCGCGCCCTCGTCGGCCACCTGGCCGCCCTGGGCGCCCCCGTGCGCGCCGCCACCCGCCGCCCCGACCGGGCCCGCCTGCCGGGCGGCGTGGACGTCGTCGGCGCCGACCTCGGCGAGCCGGACAGCCTGGCCGCCGCCCTGCGGGGCGTGCGCAAGGTGTTCCTGCTCTCCGACGGCCCCGACATCCCGCGCCACGACGCCGGCCTCGCCGCCGCGGCCGCCCGCGCCGGCGCCGAGGCCGTCGTCAAGCTGTCCTCCGGCCGGGCCGCCGACCCGGACGCGGACGACCCCGTCGCCCGCTGGCACCGCGCGGGCGAACAGGCCGTCCAGGACAGCGGCCTGGCATGGACGTTCCTGCGCCCGATGGGCTTCATGTCCAACACCCTCGCCTGGGCCGGGACGATCCGCGCGGCCCGCACCGTGCGGGCCCCGTTCGCCGCCGGCCGGGTCTCCGTCATCGACCCCGCCGACATCGCCGCCGTCGCGGCCCGCGCCCTGACCGAGCCCGGACACGACGGCCGGGCCCACCTGCTGACCGGCCCCCAGGCCCTCACCCCCGGCGAGATGACCACGATCCTGGCCGACGTCCTGGGCACCCCGCTGGCCTTCACCGAGATCCCGCCCCACGCCGCCCGCCGGGCACTCCTGGACCACGGCCTGCGCCCGGAGACCGCGGACGCGGTCATGGCGCTGCGCGCCGCCTCCCTGGAACCGTTCGCCGCGACCGTCACGCCCGCGGTCCAGCAGCTCACCGGCCGCGCGGCGACGCCCTTCCGGGCCTGGGCCGAACGCCACCGCGAACAGTTCACCGAGGAGCCCGGCGCGGAGCCCGGCGGGGAGCCCGGCGCGGAGCCCGGCCGTGGCTGACACCCACCGCGAACCCGTCGCCCTGGCCCCCGGACACGGCGGGCGCCGCCACGTGCCGGGCAGCCCGTACGTCGTCAAACTCGCGGGCGCCCAGAGCGGCGGATCGATCGCCGTCCTGGAGTCCACCTTCGAACCCGGCCAGGGCGCGCCCCTGCACCTGCACCGCGGCCACGACGAGACGTTCTACGTCGTCAGCGGCGCGTTCCGGCTGCGGTGCGACGAGCACACCACCGAGGCGGGCCCCGGCGCCTTCCTGCACGTCCCGCGCACCCACCCGCACTCCTTCACCGCGATCGGCGACACCCCCGCCACGATCCTGGTGACGCTGACCCCGGCCGGCTTCGAGGAGTTCTTCGTCGAGGCCGCCGCCCTCGCCGCCGACGGCCGCCCGAACCGCCGGATGATGCAGACCCTCCTGGCCCGCTACGACCAGGAACTGGTCCCCGACACACCGCAGGACCACCACAGGCCGGACGGCCGCTGAGGCCACCGTCCGAGCGGCCCGCGTCAGCGGTAGGTGCGCAGCACGTCGAGCAGGTCGCCGGTGTGGCCGTCGCGCGCGCCGAAGTGGGCGGCGCAGCTGAGCTGTTCGCGCAGGTGGAGCAGCCGCATGCGGTCCTGCCAGCCGTCGGTGAGGGGGTGGTGTTCGCGGTAGGCGTCGAAGAAGCGGGCGGGGACGCCGCCGGTGCAGAACATCATGCTCAGGTCCGTCTCCGCCCACGTCCAGCACACCGCCGGGTCGATGAACGCCGGTGTCGCGTCCGGGCGGGCGAGGATGTTGCCGTGCCACAGGTCGCCGTGGGTGAGGACGGGTGGTGCGGCGGGGAGGAGTTGGGGCAGCCGGTCGCAGATCCGTTCCAGGTCGGCGCGGCCCCGGGGTCCGAGCGCCTGGCGTGCCAGGGGTTCGTCGAGGTAGCGCAGCAGGCGGTGGCGGGCGAAGAACTCGTGTCCGTCCTCGGTCCAGGGGTTGCGCTGTGCCAGGCGGCCGAGCCAGCCGTCCTCGGCCCAGCCGAAGCGCTGTCCGGTGGTGGCGTGCAGGCCGGCCAGCGCGTGTGCGGCGCGTTCCCAGAAGGCGGTGTCGTGCGCGGGCGGTTGTTCGAGGGCTTCCAGGACCAGGCCGTCCGGGTGAAGGGCCAGCACCCGCGGGGTCGCCAGGGCGCCGTGGGTGCGCAGGGCTTGCAGGCCCTGGGCCTCCTTCGCGTACGCGTCGGGGGCCAGTGCCGGGGTGGACTTCACCACCACGCGTCCGCCGCCGGCCAGGGTGACCAGCCAGACGGTGTTCGCGGCGCCGCCGGCCAGGCGTACCGCGTGTGCCGGCGGGCCGGGGAGCAGGTGCGGCGGCGGGCCGTCGTGTCCGGCGGCCGCCTCGTCGGTGTTCTGCGCAGGATCTTCCATGGCGGGCCCCTTTCCCGCGCCCGGTGCCACCGACTCGGGCCGGCACCGGTTTTCGCCGCCCCGGGGGCCGCGGCGGGACCGTGCCGGGTCTGCCGGGGTGCGCGGTACAGTCCGCTTCATGAACGAGAACGTGCGCGCCCCGTTCGGGGACTTCCCCCTCGTCCGCGCGGCGATCGAGGTCTGCGGCGACCTCGCCGCCCCCGTCGCCGACGCGTTGAAGAACGCGGACGCGCAGCGGTGGGCCGGATCCGTGCTGTACGTGGACACCGACCCCGACAAGGCGGACACCGCGGTGTTCTGCCAGGCCTACGACGTGCCGCTGGAGCTCTCCGCGAACTGCGTGGTGGTCGCCGCCAAACGCGGCGGCGACGTCACCCTGGCCGCCTGCCTGGTGCGTGCCGACACCCGTCTGGACGTCAACACCGCCGTGCGCAGGCACCTGGGCGCGCGCAAGGCCTCCTTCGCGCCGGTGGACGTCGCCGTCGCCGCCACCGGCATGGAGTACGGCGGCATCACCGCCGTCGGCCTGCCGGGCGGCTGGCCGCTGCTGGTCGACGAGGCGGTGGCCGCCGCCGATCACGTGCTCATCGGCAGCGGGCGGCGGCGGGGCAAGCTGATCCTGCCCGGATGGGCGGTGGCCCGGCTGCCCGGCGCCGAGGTCCTCCCGGGCCTGGCCGCCTGAGCCCGGCGGGGCCGGCGGCGGCGGGACCGGCCCGGGCCCGGGCGTGCGCGGCCGTGGCGTGGCCGGGGCCGGGGCCGGGGCCGTGGCGTGGCCGGGGCCGGGGCCGTGGCGTGGCCGGGGCCGGGGCCGGGCACCATACCCCGCAGTACCTGAGTGGACGTCAAACCCGGCTGAGGCTGACCTTTGGGGGTCGGGCGGCGGGATCTCGGCGGAAGGCGGTCGAAAGGGTGGACATGGGAAACCTCAGCGGGAAGGTCGCGCTGGTCACCGGCGCCAGCCGGGGCATCGGGCGGGGCATCGCCGAACGCCTGGCCCGGGACGGCGCCCTGGTCGCCGTGCACTACGGCAGCAACGAGGCGGCGGCGAAGGAGTGCGTCGCGGCGATCGCCGGGGCCGGTGGCCGGGCGTTCACCGTGGGCGCCGAACTGGGCGTTCCCGGCGACGTGGACACCCTCGTGGGCGGGCTGGAGGCCGGGCTGCGCGCGCACGGGGAAGCGGCGCTCGACATCCTGGTCCACAACGCCGGGCTCAATCTCATGGGGCGCCCGATCGAGGTCCTCACTCCCGAGGAGTTCGACGAGATGGTCGCGGTCAACGTCAAGGCGCCGTTCTTCCTCACCCAGCGGCTGCTGCCACGGCTGCACGACGGCGGCCGGATCATCAACATCTCCTCCGTCTCCACCCGTATCGCCTCCGCCCACGGCATCGGCTACCCGCTCACCAAGGGCGCCCTGGAGGTGTTCGGCCACACCCTGGCCAAGTACCTCGGACCCCGCAACATCACCGTCAACTCCGTCGTCGTCGGGTTCACCCGCACCGACATGACCGCCGACGTGCTGGCCGACCCGGCGAACCTGGAACGCAACCTCGCCCTGACCGCCCTCGGCCGGATCGGCGAGATCCCGGACATCGCCGACGCGGTCGCCTTCCTCGCCTCCGACGACGCCCGCTGGATCACCGGCACCAAGATCGACGTCACCGGCGGCGTCAACCTGTAGCGGCCGCAGCGGGGGCCGCACCGCGCGCGGGCCCTACCCGGGCCCGGGCGACCCGCCGCCCCGGGCGGCCGCGGGAGCTGCCCCGCCCGGCGGGCGGGACGGCGGGCGGGACGGCGGGCGGGACGGCGGGCGGGCGGGACGGGCCTCGCGGCACAGCGGACCCCTGAGCCGCGGGCGCCGCCAACGCCTCGCGCACCACCGCCGGTTCACCCGGCGGCACACGGCCGGATGGCCGGAGCGCCCGGCCCCCGCGCGGCACCCGGCGCCGCGTTACGGGAGGTCGGGCGCCCCCGGCCCCGGCACCGCCGCCGCCGGGTGCCCGAACCACAGGTGCAGGGCCGCGCGCAGTTGTTCGGCGGCGGCCTGGGGCGGTGCGGTGGGCGGTGCGGTCCAGGCGGCGTGGCCGTCCGGGCGCACCAGGACCGCGGGCGTGCCGGGCAGGGCGCCGGGCCGCACCGTCGCCGCGCTCACCCGGTCCGCCCAGGGGGCGGCCGCCGTGCGCAGCGCCTCGGCCGCGGTGGTGTCCTCCAGGAGCAGGGCGCCGGTGCCGGTGCGGGCCAGCAGTGGTATCAGGGCGCCGTGTTGGAGGGTGTCGTCGTGGAGGGTGTCGTGTTGCAGGGGGATGTCCGGGACCATCGCGCCCTCCCAGGGGTGGCCGCTGCCGTGGGGGGCCGGGTAGCGGGTGGCGATGCCGGTGATCTCCTCGGCCAGGGGGCCGGCCGTGTCCTTGGCCTGTGCGAGTTCGGCGAGCAGGTCGCGCACGGGCGCGAGTTCCTCGTCGTCGCCGGCGAGCAGTGCCTGGGCGCGGGTGTTGCGCAGCAGTCTGGCGCCGGCCGCGTGGCGTTCGCTGTGGTAGGTGTCCAGGAGGGTTTCGGGGGCTTGTCCGCGGGCGACGAGGGCGAGTTTCCAGCCGAGGTTCATCGCGTCGTCGATGGCGGCGTTGACGCCGATGGCGCCGGCGGGCGGGTGGATGTGGGCGGCGTCTCCCGCCAGCAGGACCCGGCCCTGGCGCAGCCGTTCGGCCAGGCGGGCGGCGTCGCCGAAGCGGGTCAGCCAGTGGGCGCGGGCGATCGGGACGCGGTGTCCCAGGGCGTGGTCCAGTGCCTGCTGGAAGCGGGGCAGGGTGAGGGGTTCGTGCCGGTCCTGGGGCGGGTGGGGGTCTGCGGTGATCAGGCGGACGTGGCCGGGCCTGGGGATGGCGAACACGGTGCCGCCCGGGCCGGTGCTCACGCCGAAGGGGATCTGCCGGGGGTGGGTCAGGACCACGTCCGCGAGCAGGGTGAAGCGGCGGGCGGGGGTGCCGGGGAAGGCGATGGCGGCGAGTTTGCGTACGGTGCTGCGGCCGCCGTCGCAGCCGGCCAGCCAGCCGGCACGCAGCAGCGCGGGTCCGTCGGGGGTGTCGGTGTGGGCGTGGACGCCGTCGTCGTCGAGGTCGAGGGCGTCCAGGCGGTGGCCGCGCAGGATGCGTACGCCCAGGTGGTGGGCGTGTTCGGTGAGGATCTCCTCCACCCTGGTCTGGGCGATGCCCAGGACGTAGGGGTGGCGGGTGCGCATGGCGGCGAGGTCGAGGCGGGCCTGTGCGGTGAACGCGGTGGTCGCCGCGGTGGGGCCTTCGGCGAGGAGGCGTTCGGCCAGGGCGCGGCGTTCCAGCAGTTCCAGGCTGCGGGCGTTGAGGTTGAAGCCGCGGCAGAAGCCGGGCGGGGCGGGGTCGCGTTCCAGGAGCACGGTGCGCACGCGGGCCAGGGCCAGTTCGCAGGCCAGCATCAGGCCGGCGGGGCCGGCGCCGACGACCAGGACGTCCGCGTCGCCGGCCCCGGGCGCGGCGGCTGCGGGCGCGGCGGCTGCGGGCGCGGCGGCGGGTAAGCGCTGTCCGGTACGGGCCGGCGCGGACATGGACGTGGCGGCGGCGGGTGCGGGTGCGGGTGCGGGGATGGGTGCGGGTAAGCGCTGTCCGGTACGGGCCGGCGCGGACATGGACGTGGCGGCGGCGGGTGCGGGGGCGGGTGCGGGGATGGGTGCGGGTGCGGGGGTGTCAGGCATCGGGGGCGGCCTCCGGCCAGGCCAGGGTGCCCTGTTCGATCTCCTCTGCGGTGCGCAGCACCCATTGGCGTTCGGCGTGCAGCATGGCGTTGCCGTACTCGGCCTCGATGACGAACAGTCGGGGGGCGTGGTGTTCGTGGGTGGCGCGGTGGTGGGCGTGTTC
The DNA here is from genome assembly GCF_044744605.1 of Kitasatospora sp. NPDC087271. Taxonomy (NCBI): domain Bacteria; kingdom Bacillati; phylum Actinomycetota; class Actinomycetes; order Kitasatosporales; family Streptomycetaceae; genus Kitasatospora; species Kitasatospora sp. NPDC087271. The sequence goes on along the minus strand of NZ_JBIUYQ010000039.1, from coordinate 43,346 downwards.
GCTCTCGGTGATGCGGGTCTGCAGGGCGGCGGCCCGTTCACGCAGTGCCTGGGCGGCGCGGTGTGGTCCCAGGGCGCCGAGGTAGCTGACGGCGGACAGGAATTTCGGGTATTCGCGGGAGGGTTCGCGGATGAGTTCGTCCAGCCACTGGGTGAAGTACTGGCGGCCCTGGGGGGTGTGGCGGTAGACGGTGCGGGTGGGGCGCGCGCCGACCTGTTCGGTGTCGGTGGCCTCGATCCAGCCGTCGCGGGCCAGGGCGCGCACCGTGTCGTAGAGCGAACCGGTGGTCAGTTTGAAGGCCTGGTCGAGGTGGCGTTCGCGCAGGGTGGTGGCCATGGCGTGGGGGTGCAGGGGCTGTTCGAGGAGCAGGCCGAGCAGGGCGAGGGCCAGGGGGTTGGCGGGTCGTTTGGCGGTCATGGCTCTCCGTGGTCGCACGCGGGGGCCCGGGGTTGGGGTCCCGGGCCGGTGATACTCGGATCGTACTACTCGGATCCGAGTATGTGGAGGGGGTGGCCCGGGTCGCCCGCCGCGGAGCCGTGCCGCACCGGCCGTGCGGCACGGGGGAGTTCGGGCCCGGCCGCGGCCGGGGCGCCGCCGGGTGCGATCATGGCGGGCATGGCTTTCGACGACGCACGGCCCCGGGCCGGCCTGGTCCATGAGCGCTGGCGCGCCCGCCAGGCGCCCCACGGGGACTTCATCGTGTTCGGCGACGGGTCGCTGTCGGTGATGCGCCTCATGCGGTTCTCCCCCGCCGACCGGCTCCACGACCCGCGGGCCCAGCAGTGGAGTTGGGGGGAGCTGCTGCGGGCCGGCGTGTGGACCGCCACCGACTGGACGGACGTCGACACGGTGTTCGCCACCAGCACCCACGCCGGCCACCGCGCCCTCGCGGGCGAGGCGTCCGAGCACGGCAGCATCGGCTGGGTCGCGCTGACCCGCGACGACGAGGAGAACACCCTGGAGTGGCTCGCGATCTCCTGCTCCTCCAACCCGTTCGCCGACGTCGCCCTGGACGACACCACGGTGACCGCCACCAGCACCCTGGGACGGATCTGGACCTTCCCCCGCGACGCCCCGCAGCAGGTGCGGATCACCGAGGACCCCGACCACCCCTGGCACTCCCCGGCCGGGCCGGCGGGCCCCGCCTCCTGAGGCACCCGGGCCCAACCGGCCCTGCGCCCGGTCCGGTTCGGCCCAGCCGGTCCAGCCCGGCCGGCCGACACCACCGGGCGGCGGGTCCGGGCGGGACGGCGGATGACAGCGGCCTCGCGGCGCCCTTCGCCGCTACCGTCGCCCGCATGGCCGACGAGAACTTCACCCACCCCCGGCTCGCCGCGCTCTACGACGCGCTGCAGGCCGGCCGCGACGACCTGGACGCCTACCTCGCCCTCGCCGCGGGCCTCGGCGCGCGCACGGTGCTGGACCTCGGGTGCGGGACCGGGGTGTTCGCGCTGCTGCCGGCCGCACGCGGGGCCGAGGTCGTCGCCGTGGACCCGGCCCGGGCGTGCCTGGAGGTGGCCCGGGCCAAACCCGGCGCCGGGCGCGTGCGCTGGATCCACGGCGACGCCAGGACCCTGCCCCCGCTGCGGGCCGACCTGGTGACCATGACCGCGAACACCGCCCAGGAGATCACCGACCCGCGCCTGTGGCACGCCACCCTCGCCCGGGCCTTCGCGGCGCTGCGCCCGGGCGGGCACCTGGTGTTCGAGACCCGCGACCCGGCCCGGCGGGCCTGGGAAGACTGGCACCGCGACGCCACCCGCACCGTCACCGACGTCCCCGGCACCGGCCCGGTCGAGACCTGGATCGACCTGGTCGCCGTCGACGGCCCACTGGTGACCTTCCGCTGGACCTACGGGTTCACCGCCGACGGGCCGCGGCTCACCTCCACCTCCACCCTGCGCTTTCGCCAACGCGCCGAGGTGGAAGCGGACTTGGCCGCCCACGGCTTCACCCTGCGCGAGGTCCGCGACGCCCCCGACCGGCCGGGCCGCGAACTCGTCTTCATCGCGCCCGGCCACCGCAGCCGTAGACCCGCGCCACCGACCGGCCGCCCGGCCGCCCGGCCGCCCCACCGTCCGCCCGTCCCTGCCCCGGATCCGCCGTGCGCGCCCGGGTGACGGGGCGCCACCCCCGGGACACGGGCACCGAAAGCCTCCCCCGGGCCGTCACCGGGCAGACGCCGGACCGCCACCGGGTCGCGGCCGGGTCGGCGCCGGTGGGCTGATCTGCTATTTTCGCCATGCTTCGACGCGAACCGTACAAGCGTGCGGTTTCGCATGCCCGCACGGGACCCCGGCCGCGAGCCCGGCCCCGAGGCGGGCACGGCAGTAGGTCGACCAGCGGGGGGACGGGATCCATGAACGCGTACGCGGGCTCCGACGGGCCTGGCCCGTACGGGCCCTACGGGCCGCCGGCGGGCGGGCCCCTGTTCGGGGTGAACCCGGCGGACCTGGACGCGGCGGCGAAGGTCGCCAAGGACACCGGTGAGGCGATGCCGGGCGAGCTCAAGCACATCCACGAGCCCTCCGACACGGCGGTCGCGGCGCTGTCGGGCTGGCGCACCGGGGCGTCGCTGCACGCCTGCACGGCGGCGTGGGAGGAGTGCCTGAACAAGCTGGCCTCGGAGGTGGACGGCGTGAGCCTGAAACTGGGCCAGACCGCCGGCAACTACCGCGGCACCGACACGGGCAACGCCGGCGCCCTCAAGCCGCCCGGCGCCGGACCCTACGCGCCGGCGGTGAACTGATGGTCACCCTCGCCCAGCTGCGCGACGCGGACCTGTCCTCCCTGGCCGGCGCCGCCGGCGCCTACGACACCCTGGCCGGCGCGTTCGGCAAGCACGTCCAGGCGATGGACACCGAGGTCACCAAGCACGTCTTCAACAGCCAGTGGGTCGGCACCGCGGCCGGCGCCGCCAACGCCTCCCTGCAGCGCACCAGCGGGCGCCTGGACGCCGCGCACACCGAGATGTCCGCCGTCTCGGGACTGCTGCGCGAGGCCTCGGAGAGCTTCCAGCTGGCGCAGTCCAAGCTGAAGGAGGCCCTCCAGGAGGCGCAGGGCGCGGGGCTGACGGTCGCCGAGGACGGCACGGTCAGCTGGCCGGCGCCCTCGCAGGCCGAACGCCACGACCCCGGCTACGACACGCCGCAGCGGGCCAGGGCCCTGGCGGAGCGCATCTCCCACGCCGTCACCGAGGCCGACGGCGCCGACCAGAAGATCGCCAAGCTGCTGGACGACCTGACCGCGCGGGCCCGCACCGGCACCGGACTGGACCTGACGCAGGCCGGCGCCGACCGCAAGGCCGTCGACGAGCTCGGCACCGGCCTGACGGCCGCCGGCTGGCCGCCCGCCGGCGCCGCCCCCACCGAGGTCAACTCCTGGTGGAAGGGCCTGACCCCGGACGAGCAGCAGCGCCTGCTCCAGACCCACCCCGACCTGCTGGGCATGCGCGACGGCATCCCCGCCACCGCCCGCGACCAGGCCAACCGCCTCAACCTGGCACACCTGATCGACACCTACGAGCACAAGCCGAACCCGTCGGACGACGACAAGCAGAAACTGGACGGCTTCCGCGCGATCCGGGACAAGCTGAACGTGCAGAACGGCAAGCAGCCGCCCGCGTTCCTGCTGGGCGTCGGCGAACAGGGCCAGGGCCGCGGCATCCTGTCCTTCGGCGACCCCGACACCGCGAAGAACGTCAGCGCCTACGTGCCGGGCCTGGGCACCACGCTGTCCGCCGTCGGCGGCAAGGACGCCGACCGGGCCCTGAACGTGTGGACCGCCGCGCACAACGCCGACCCCACCAGCGCGACCGCCTCCATGGTCTGGCTCGGCTACGACCCGCCGCCCGGACTGGAGAAACTCGCCGACGGCGACACCCGGCCCCTGGACGTGATGGACACCGACCGCGCCGCCAAGGGCGGCGCCGCCTACGACACGTTCATGGCCGGACTGCGCGCCACCCACGAGGGCACCCCCGCGCACCTGGTCGCCCTCGCCCACAGCTACGGCTCCACCACCGTGGGCCTGGGCGCACAGCGCCCCGGCGGCACCGGCGCCGACGACATCATCCTGGTCGGCTCCCCCGGCACCGGCGCCGCCAACGCCTCCCAGCTGCACATCGACCCCCACCACGTGTGGGTCGGCGACGCCGAGAACGACCCGGTCAGCCACCTGCCCTCCAAGGGCCGCGTCTCCAACGACCTCGGCGGCGTCCTGGGCGGCGCCTCCGCCGGCCCGCTCGGCATGCTCGGCGGCGGCTACATCGCCGACAAGGTGTACGACTGGTTCGGCCCCGACAACCAGCTCTGGTTCGGCCAGGACCCCGCCGGCGAGGAGTTCGGCGCCAACCGGTTCAAAGTCGCCGACGGAGCGGAGAACTCCTTCCAGTCCCACTCCGACTACATGACCGACCCCGGCGAGAAGGACTCCAAGACCCTGGAATCGGTCAACAACATCGGCCAGATCGTGGCCGGCCGGTACGACAACGTGAAAACCCAGGGCCAGCGATGAACCAGACCCCCCACCAGACCCCCCGGCCCATCCCCCGGCCCGCTTCCCGGCCCGCTTCCCGGCCCGCTTCCCGGCCGGCGCCCCTGGCCGCGGCCTGCGCCGCCCTCGCCCTCGCCCTGACCGCCGGCGGCTGCGCCGCCACCGGCGACGAGGGCGGGGACACCAGCGCGACACCCGGCCCGCTCATGCAGCCCGCACAGGCCCTGCACCGGCTCGACGACCTGCTCCAGGAGGCGACCTCCGGCATCCAGCCCGCACTGCGCTACCGGGACGCCTGGCCCGACTGGCGCGAGCAGTACGCCAAGGGCCTGGACGAGCACTCCCTGGGCTACGCCACCGCCACCCGCGAGCGGCACGTCACCACCCGGGTCGCCCCCGCCAAGTACGGCGCCCTGCTGGACGCGGTACGCGGCACCTGGCAGACCAAGGGCTACCGCCTCACCACCGGACCCGACAGCGTGGCCGCCACCACCCCCGACGGCGCAAGCCTCGGCATCACCATCCACCCCTACGCCGGCAACATCGACATCAGCGCGGCGGTGGGACCCATCCCGCTCCCCCACGGCGCCGACCCCTTCGGCACCCCCACCCCCGAACCGACCCTGCCCGGCGGCAACCCCGACATCCTCCCCGCCTACGACGACCCCTACTGGTCCACCTGACCCGCCCCCACCCGCCACACCCTCCCCGGACCCGCCGCCCCCTCACCAGGACCCGCCCCGCCCCAGGACCCGCCGCCCCCTCGCCAGGACCCGCCCCGCCCCAGGACCCGCCCCGTCCCCTCGCCAGGACCCGCCCCTCCCCCGCCGCGTGACCCCGCACCAGCCGAAGGCCCCCGCCATGACCCCCGAACAGGCCGTCCACACCCTCGACGCGCTCCTCGACGAGGCGATGTCCGCCATCCGCCCCCCGCTGCGCCACCGGGACGCCTGGCCGCGCTCCACCGAGCAGACCACCGGCGGCCTCCAGGACCGCTCCCTGGGCTACGCCACCGCCACCCGCGAACGGCACGTCACCACCCGGGTCGCCCCCGCCAAGTACGGGGCGCTGCTGGGCGTCACCGAACGCGGCTGGCAGGACCGCGGCTACCGGATCACCGCCGTCAACCCCCGCCAGCCCGCCATGTTCGCCACCACACCCGCCGGATACGGCGTCGCCGTGCTGTTCGGCGCCGCCGGGAACATCACCTTCCAGGCCACCGTCGGCCCCATCCCCGTCATCCGCGACCGCGACCCCTTCGGCACCTACGTGCCCGAACCGACCCTGCCCGACGGCACCCTGGACGTCCTGCCCCGCCACGACGACCCGTTCTGGTCCGCCTGAACGCCAGACCCGTTGGCGGGCACACCCGCAGCCCCGCCGGCGAGCGGCACCGGCAGGCTCACCGCCAGCCCCGCCGGCAGACGCACCGGCAGGCACGGCGGCGGCACCCGCACGCCCTCCCGCGTCCGAGGGGTGGCCGCCCGGCGTCCGGGGCCGGGCGCGCGCAGTAGGATCGGCGGCGTTGTCACCACATTCCACGCTGGTAGGAGGCTTTTCATGGCTCAGGTCACGCTGAAGGGGAACCCGGTCCAGGTCGGCGGCGCGCTGCCCCAGGCCGGCAGCCAGGCCCCGGCGTTCACGCTGGTCGGCGAGGGACTCGCCGACACCTCGCTGCAGGACTTCGCCGGCAAGCGCAAGGTCCTCAACATCTTCCCCAGCATCGACACCCCCACCTGCGCCACCTCGGTGCGCACCTTCAACGCCAAGGCCGGCTCGCTGGCCAACACCGTGGTGCTGTGCATCTCCGCCGACCTGCCGTTCGCGCAGGCCCGCTTCTGCGGCGCCGAGGGCCTGGACAGCGTCCGGACCCTGTCCACCCTGCGCGGACGCGACTTCCACGAGAACTACGGCGTGGCCCTGGCCGACGGCCCGCTGGCGGGGCTGACCGCCCGCGCCGTCGTCGTCCTGGACGAGAACGACACCGTCCTGCACACCGAGCTGGTCGCGGAGATCGCCGACGAGCCGAACTACGAGGCCGCGCTCGCCGTCCTCGCCTAGAACCAACGCCGGTGACTTCGCGGTCTTCCACGACCCTCCGGCCGAAGCACTGCCGCAGGTCAGCGGCTCACGATCGTTGCCAAGTCACCGGCATCGCGCCTAGAACCCCCCGCGGCACACCCGCCCCCCGGCCCCGGGCCGGCCCGCGCACACCGCCCGCGCACGCCGCCCGGCCCGCCCCCCAGGTCTTCACCAAGGGGGGGCGGGCCGGGAAGGGGACCGGGCGGGCCGGGAACAGAGGGCGGGCGGGTCAGGTGATGGAGGCTCCCGAGTCGATACTGATGACCTGTCCGGTCATGCAGTCCTGGTCGAGGAAGAGCCCCATGGAACGGGCGACCTCCTGCGGGGTCACGAACCGCGGCACCGGCACCTTCTCCCGCATCCCGGCGACCACGTGCTCGGGCAGGGTGTCCGTCATCCCCGTGATCATGAACCCGGGCGACAGCGCGTTCACCGTCACCCCCCGGCGCCCGCACTCCGCCGCCAGCGTGCGGGTCAGCCCGATCAGCCCCGCCTTGGACGCCGCGTAGGCGGTCTGCCCGGCGGTGGCGATCAGCGCGGACGGCGAGACGATGTTGACCACCCTGCCCCAGCGGGCCCGCAACATCGCCGGCACGCACACCCGCGCGGTGTGGAAGGAACCGACCAGGTTCGTGTCGATCACCTGCCGCCACTGCGCCGGATCCTGCATGGCCATCAGCGCGTCCCTGCGCACCGCCCCGTTGTTGACGAGCACGTCCACCGGGCCCAGCGCCTCGGTGATCCGCTCGTACATCGCGGTGACCTGCGCGTAGTCCGCCACGTCCCCACTGACCAGGACATGGTCGCCGGCCAGCTTGCCCGCCACCTCCTCCGCGCCCTGGCGGGCACTGTTGTAGTGCACCGCGACCCGGCACCCGGCCGCGTCCAGCGCCAGCGCCAGCTCCCGGCCCAGCCCCCCCGACGCACCGGTCACCAGCGCCACCGGGGAAACGGGCCGCTGCCCGAAAGCACCCTTGCCGCTCACCGCGCCCCTCCCCACGTCAACAGGACCGAACCCCACGTCATCCCGGCACCGAACCCGGCCAGCAGCACCGTGTCCCCGTCCTGGATACGCCCGGCGTCCAGCGCCTCCGCCAGCGCGATCGGGATCGACGCCGAAGCGGTGTTGCCGTACCGGTCCAGATTCGCCACCAGACGGTCCGCGGGAATCCCGGTATGGGCGAGCACCGAGTTGATGATCCGGATGTTCGCCTGGTGCGGCACCACATGGTCCACGTCCGCCGGCGTCAGCTTCGCCTGCTCCAGCGTCTCGCGGATCGTACGCACCGTGTAGCGCACCGCGTTCAGATAGATCTCGTTGCCGTTGATCTGCGCGTAGTGCAGACCGCGGCGCACCGTCTCCTCGGTCGTGGGCATCCGCGAACCCCCCGCCAGGACCTTCAGACTGTCCTTGCACGAGCCGTCCGCGCCCAGGTTCCACGCCAGGACCCGCTCCACCGGGCCGGGCTGCAGGACCACCGCACCGGCCCCGTCACCCACCAGGATCGACAGGTCCCGGTCCGCCGGGTTCGCGGTCAGCGTGTGGGTGTCCGAACCGATCACCAGGATCGGCCGCGGATCCATACGCAACAGACCCACCGCCGTCACCAGCGCGTACACGAACCCCGCGCACTCGGAGTTCACGTCGTGCGCGCTGCCCGCGATACCCAGCTCGTCGTGGACGAACGCCGACGTCGCCGGCGAGGGCTGCTCCGGCGTCGCCGTCGCCACGATCAGGTGCGCGATGTCCGCACCCGACAGCCCCGCCCGCTCCAGCGCCCGGCGCCCGGCCTGAACCGCCATCGACGCGGTGCTCTGCCCCGCCCCGACCGCCCGCCGCTCCCGGATCCCGCACCTGGAGACGATCCAGTGCTCGTCCACACCGAAACGCTCCGCCAGCTCCACGCTGGTCACCACGCGCTCGGGGACCGAGATCCCCCACCCGGTGATGTCGAAGCCGCTCATCGAGCAGTGCCCCGCGCTCAGACGCCGGCCTGGCCCACGAGCGCCAGGATCCGCTCGTGCACCACCCGCAGCGTCGTCGTGTCGTCGATGTCCGCGAACAGCGACTCGTCCGCCGGAATGTGCGGGTACTGGTTCTGGAACCCGTACAGCCACTCCATCAGATCCAGCGAGTCCACGTCCGCGATGTGCTGCAGCGCCGCGTCCGCGTCGATCTCCTGCGCTCCGGAGACCGCCTGCAACTGCGCGGCCAGGTCCTCGATGGTGGGGATGTCGGACATGAGTGATCGTTCCTTCCTGGACGCCCCGGAACGGGCGCCAACACGTGATGAGGCAGAACAGACCCGGAGAACACACACCCCCGGGGGGGGTAACGGACACCGCCACCGCGCACCCCGCCGCCCACAGGCCACGGGACACACCGCGACGGAACCCGAAAACCCCTCCGGGGAAACCCGGGAAGGCCGTGGGGGCCGCGTGTCTTGTCGAAACCGCATGAAACCCACCCCCACGCAAACGCCCCGCAACCCCGGCCCCCCACCCACGCTTGCGCACCGCTTGCGAGACACGCGCTTACCTGACCCGAGACACCGCACCCACACGCACGACACCCACCACCCCCCACCGCGCCGCACCGGGAGGGAACAACCCGCACCACCCCCCACCGCGACGCACCACGACGCGGACACCACACCGCACCGCGACGCACCACGACGCGGACACCGCACCACACCGCGACGCACCACGACGCGGACACCGCACCACACCGCGACGCACCACGACGCGGACACCGCACCGCACCGCACCGCCGGCGACCGTGCCGGGACCCACCGCACCATGGCCCTACCGCGCCCGGGACGCACCACACCAGGCACACACCACACCGGGCACGCACCCACCGGGGACGCACCACACCGCGACGCACCGCGGCGTGGACACCGCACCGCCGGCGACCGTGCCGGGACCCACCGCACCAGGCACGCACCACACCGGGCACGCACGCACCGGGCACGCACCGCGTCGGGGCGGCCCGGCCACCACACGGACACACGCCAACCGCCCTCACCGGCACGAACGCCCGCACCGCACGGGACCGACCACCGCCACCGACACGGCCGTCCACCCGGACAACGGCGCCCCCGGCCCCACCGCCCGACCGAGCCCGGCCGGGCACCACCCGGCACCACCCGGCCCGGCCGAACACGGCCGAGCCCAGTCCAGTCCACCCGATCCGCCATCAGAACAGGGGCACACCCGCATGACCACCGCCGAGACCCGCTCCATCAACCCCGACGTCGACGCGATCCGCCACCACTACGAGGTCGGCAACGACCTCTACCGGCTCATCCTCGGCCCCACCATGATGTACTCCGGCGGCTACTGGGAGGACGGCGAGGACCTCGTCGCCACCCTCGACGAGGCCCAGGAACGCAAGCTCGACGTCTTCACCGACCTCGCCCAGGCCGCCGGCAAGGCCAAGGTCCTGGACATCGGCTGCGGCTGGGGCACCATGCTCAACCGCCTCACCACCGTCCACGGCGTCCAGCAGGCCGTCGGCGTCACCCTCTCCCGCACCCAGGCCGACTTCGTCGCCGCCCTCGACAACCCCGCCATCCACGCCCGCGTCGAGAGCTGGGAGGACCACAAGGCCGAAGGCGAGCCCTACGACGCCGCGTTCTGCATCAACGCCCTCGAACACTTCGTACTCTCCTCCCTCACCCCCAAGGAGCGCACCCAGCGCTACCGCGTCTTCTTCAAGCAGGTCCACTCCCTCCTCAAGCCCGGCGCCCGCTTCGTCCTGCACACCATGACCGTCGAGAACCCCCCGCTGCGCCGCCAGCTCCTGGACGACCTCAAGTTCCTCCAGCGCGAGGAGTTCGAGGGCTGCCACATCCCGCGCCTGCCCGAACTCGCCGCCGGCCTCGACGGCCTCTTCGAAGTCACCGAGATCCGCAACGAACCCGAGTCCTTCGCCCGCGCCTGCCGCGCCTGGCTCCAACTCCTGGCCGCCCGCCGCGACGAAGCCGTCGCCATGGCCGACGAGACCACCGTCCAGCGCTTCGAGCGCTACCTCGACATCTTCGCCTACACCCTCGAAGACCACATCTTCAACAACTTCCGCGTCACCCTCACCCGCCGCGCCTGAAAGGGGACACCCCGGCCATGACCACCACCGCCGAACACCCCGCCCCCTCCGGCGCCGACCAACCCGAACCCGCCGGCGCCACCACCCACCCCGACACCACCGCCGTACGCCACCTCAAAGTCGCCATCATCGGCGCCGGCATCTCCGGCCTGGGCACCGCGATCCGCCTCCTGCAGACCGGCACCGACGACTTCCTCGTCTTCGAACGCGCCACCGACCTCGGCGGCACCTGGCGCGACAACACCTACCCCGGCTGCGCCTGCGACGTCCAGGCCCACCTCTACTCCTTCTCCTTCGCCCGCAACCCGGAATGGAAGTCCACCTTCGCCACCCAGGCCGAAGTCCACGCCTACCTCAAAGACACCGCCCACCGCTTCGGCGTCGAACCCCACCTGCGCTACGGCCACGAACTCCTCGACGCCCACTGGGACACCGACCACCGCCACTGGCGCATCCACACCACCCACGGCCGCTACACCGCACAGATCCTCATCACCGGCACCGGCTACCTCTCCGAACCCGCCGTCCCCGACCTGCCGGGCCTGGCCACCTTCACCGGCACCCTCTTCCACTCCGCCCGCTGGCGCCACGACCACGACCTCACCGGCCGCAACGTCGCCGTCATCGGCACCGGCGCCTCCGCCATCCAGTTCGTCCCCGCCATCCAGAACCAGGTCGCCCGCCTCGACCTCTACCAGCGCACCCCGCCCTGGGTCGCCCACAAACCCGACAAGCCCAACACCCCACGCCACACCTGGATGCTGCGCCACCTACCCGGCTACCAGCGCTTCCGCCGCGCCTTCAACAAGAACGGCCGCGAGATCGTCGCGTTCTTCATGTCCCGCCCAGGCCGCACCACCGGCATGAAGAACATGGCCGCCGGCCACCTCAAGAAATCCGTCCCCGACCCCGGCCTGCGCCAACGCCTCACCCCCGACTACACCGTCGGCTGCAAACGCCTCCTCTTCTCCAACACCTGGTACCCCGCCATCCAGCAACCCAACGTCGACATCGTCTCCGACACCATCACCGACATCGGCCCCACCCACATCACCACCGCCGACGGCACCACCCGCACCATCGACACCATCATCCTCGCCACCGGCTTCACCGCCACCGACCGCCCCATCGCCCGCCGCATCCACGGCCGCGACGGAACCACCCTGCGCGACACCTGGCACACCCACGGCATGAAAGCCCACCGCGGCACCACCATCCACGGCTTCCCCAACCTCTTCATGCTCCTGGGCCCCAACACCACCCTGGGCCACTCCTCCCAGACCGTCATGATCGAAGCCCAGATCGCCTACATCATCGACGCCCTCAAAACCATCGACACCCACGGCATCACCTCCGTCGAGGTCCGCCCCGAAGCCCAGAACACCTACAACCAGACCCTCACCGACCGCCTGAAGAACACCGTCTGGAACACCGGCGGCTGCCAGAGCTGGTACACCGACCAACACGGCAACAACCCCTCCATCTGGCCCACCTACACCTACCGCTTCCGCCGCCAGACCCGCCGCTTCGACCTCCTCAACTACCAACGCGCCACCGTCACCCACACCACCCCCTAACCCCCACCCCCCTGCCCGACACACGGGCACACGGGCACACGGGCACACAGGCACACAGGCACACAGGCACACAGGCACACGGGCACACGGGCACAACCACACAGGCACACCCAACACGGCCGGGCGGCACCCGCCCACCCACGGACCCCGCCGCCCGGCCGGCCCACACCCCCGGAACACCCCACCGGAAACCAGAACCGGACACACAACCCACAACCGAACACCCATACAGCCCCCACCACCTCAGGGACCCACCCACCCGCCCTCACACACTAACCACCACCAGGCCACCCACCCCACCACACCCACCCCTACCCGAACAGGACCCCCATGCCCAACCCCAACCTCACCAGGCGAACCCTCCTCACCACCACCGCCACCACCGCCCTCATCACCGCCTACAACACCACCACCCGCACCTGGGCCACCACCAACACCCCCACCACCCACGGCCACCTCTCCCCCATCCCCACCCTCGACGGCACCCTCACCACCGACACCGCCACCCTCACCGAATTCAGCCACGACTTCGGCCGCCTCACCACCAACACCCCCCACGCCGTCCTCAAACCCGGCTCCGACCAAGACATCATCAAAATCATCAACTACGCCCGCTGCAACGGCCTCAAAGTCGCCATGAACGGCCGCAGCGGCACCGACAACGACCTCGAATCACACTCCAACTACGGCCAGGCCTCCCCCGCCGGCGGCATCAGCATCGACGCCCGCACCCTCAACCGCATCCACACCATCACCCCCACCAACGCCACCGTCGACGCCGGCGTCACCTGGGCCCAACTCACCGACGCCGCCCTCGACCAAGGCCTCACCCCACCCTGCCTCACCGACTACCTCCACCTCTCCATCGGCGGCACCATCAGCATCGGCGGCATCGGCAACACCGTCCAAAAACACGGCCTCCAAGCCGACACCGTCGAATCCATCGACATCATCACCGGCACCGGCCGCCTCCTCACCGCCACCCCCACCAAAAACCGCGACCTCTTCCACGCCGCCCTCGCCGGCGCCGGACAATTCGGCATCATCATCCGCGCCACCCTCAAACTCATCCCCGCCCCCCAACGCGCCCTCGTCTTCAACCTCTACTACAACAACCTCACCACCTACCTCACCGACCAACAAACCATCCTCAACGACGGCCGCTTCCACACCCAAATCGGCGAAATCATCCCCCAACCCAACACCACCCCCCACTACAAAATCGAAACCGCCACCTACTACAACGGCACCACACCCCCCAACCCCACACCCCTCCTCACCGGACTCAACCCCGACCCCAGCCAAACCACCATCACCGACCAGACCTACCGCGAATACACCTACCGCGCCGACACCTGGACCCAAAACCTCAAAAACCTCGGCTACTGGAACCAACCCAAACCCTGGCTCAGCCTCTTCCTCCCCGCCACCCAAGCCGCCAACTTCATCACCTACGCCACCCCCCTCCTCACCCCCGAAACCCTCGGCCAAGGCCTCCTCCTCTTCTACCCCTTCCCCACCAACAAAATCACCCACCCCTACGCCATCACCCCCAACGAACCCACCACCTACCTCTTCGACCTCCTCACCTTCCCCCACCCCAACACCAACCCCACCACCCAACTCACCCACAACCGCACCCTCTACGACCACGCCACCACCCTCGGCGCCAAACGCTACCTCGTCGGCGCCATCCCCCACATGACCCCCACCGACTGGAAAAACCACTACGGCCCCCAATGGAACAACCTCACCAACACCAAACACAAATACGACCCCACCCACACCCTCACCCCCGGCCAAAACATCTTCCCCTAACAACACAAACACACAAACACACAGACGAAGACACACACGCAAAGACACACGAACAAAGGCACACGGACAAAGGCACAACAGATAAACCGACAGGCAAACCACAGGCGCGGGCCGCAAACGACAAAAAAGAAACATCTACCGAAAACCAGAAAACAAGAACCCGGAACACCGGGACCCCAGGAAAGAACAGGAGGCCACACCATCCACACCTACGACCTCGTCAACGAAGCCGTCATCCACGCCCCCACCCACCAGGTCTGGAACCACCTCATCGCCGAACTCAACGGCACCACCACCTGGTGGACCCCCCACAACACCCACCAACCCGGCAACCCCACCCCCGAACACCCCGGCGGCACCACCCACATCACCGTCCACCCCAACGGCCACACCAAACCCGGACCCAAAATCCACTTCACCGCCACCACCACCCACATCACACCCCCACACACCCTCACCACCACCCACACCGGCCACTTCACCGGCACCACCACCTACACCCTCACCCCCACCCACAACAACCAACACACCAAACTCACCATCACCTTCACCACCACCCCCCACGGATGGCCCACCCTCCTCCCCAAACACACCATCCCCAACCAACACACCAAAGCCACCCACAACGCCCTCACCAACCTCAACCACCAACTCACACAACACACAAACACAGACATCCGATAGCCACCCGCCGCCCCTCGCGCCCTACCCGCGGCTCGCGGCTCGCGGCTCGCGCACAGAGCAGCTGCTCACCGCCAACTCCCGTGAAGTCGACCGCGGGAGCTGGCGAACCGGGCCACCCGTCGAAACCGCCCCCGCGACGGGCACGACCCGAGACCTGCCCTTCGAGGAGCGCACGCAGCCCTCCGCCCGTCGCTCCGACCGCTCCTGCCAGCCGTCCCGCTCCGCACCCTGCCGGCCCCGCGCGAACAACGCCCGCCCCAGGCCTACCGGCTGTCACCCCGGCCCGACACAATCACCCGTATGACGATCACCACGAGCGCGCCGCCTCCGCGCAGCACTCCGGTCGCCCTCGCCCGCAGCTTCCTGACGGGGGCCGTGATCGGGGGCTCGCTGGCCGCGCTCGTCGTCGGCGTGGTCGTCGAGAAGGTGCCCTTGTTCATCGGGGGTTTGGGACTGCCCATCGCCTACGGCCTGTTGCTCCTCCTCGCCGGGGCGCCGCGGCGGGCCCGGGAGGCAGCGGTCGTGCCCCGGACGGCGCTCGCGATGATCGAGAGCCTGCGCGCCATTGGGGGTGAGACGAGCGACGTGCCGGTGCGGTTCGATCTCACCGTCGCACCGGACGACGAGCCGGCCTACCGCGTCGGGATCACTCAGGACATCAACCTGGTCGACCTCCCCGGCTACCGGCCGCGCGGCGTCCTGGTGGTGAAGTATCCACAGGACAGGCCGTGGCGGGTGAGGATCGTGAAGCGGCCGACCCCGGAGTGGGAGGAGCGGGCGGCCGGCGCTCAGCTGGATTCGGCTCCCGAGTCGACCATGGTGACCGAGCCTCCCGAGGGCCGTTCGACCGGCTTCGTCGGGCTCTTCGGCCTGCTGCTCGCCGCGGCTGCCGTGGTCTTCCTGTTCCGCGTGGACCTGTTCGAACAGCAGGACTCCGCTTCTCCGGCACCGACGGTCACTTCGACGTGGTCGACCACGGTGGTGTCGTCCGGGACCGGGACGGTCTCCCTCGGGCCGGACCAGTCGTTCCTCGACGACGGCGAACTACGCAAGGCCATCAACTCCCTTACCGAGGGGAAGGATCCGCGCCAGGCGATCACCGTCTTCGCGCAGGAACGCGTGCTGTCGGTCGTGTTCTCCCCGAGCGGCACGAAGGCCCCCCAGTTCGATCCGCTGTCCCTGCCCTACGAGCGGTTCCCGGCCCTGGTCAAGGAGGCCGAAACGACGCTCGGCGTCCGCTCCCCGACGTCCTGGCAGATCACCGCCGACCATCTCGCCGGCTCCCTCACGATCAGGGTCGGCGTGACCGGGCCCGAGGGCAGTGCCTCGCTGGAGGCGAACGGTGAGGGCCAGGTGGTGCGACGCACCCCGGCACGCTGATCACCGCGCTTCACCCGCGCTCGACGCGCTTCGACATCAAGACTGCTTTCCAGCAGCCGACTTGGGCCGGACGCCGCGGCTCCCCGTCGGCCCGGACGTGGTAGATCTTGCACGCGACGGGTTGCCACGGCAGCGAAGAAACCCCGGCGGACCGTACCCGGAGGGACAGGAGGAGGACGCATGGGCTGGCACGACTGTCTGACGCTCTGGTGCGGGGTGTTCGGCACATTGGCACTGCTCGGGTACGGGCGGTCGCTGGCGGGGGTGACCCGAGCCCAGCGGACGGTCCGGGTGATGGGGCGGATCGAGCGGGTGCAGGAGCCGCGGCACGGAGGTTCCGAGGGGGACGGCATAGCGGTCGTCGTCACCTTCCAAGACTCCTCCACCGGGCAGGAGTTCACCGTGACGAACGACGGCGACTGCGGCGACAGGATCAACACGGCCTGGACGGGCCGGGAGATCGGGATCCGCTATCCGCCCGGGAGACCGCACGCCTTCCGGTTCACCAACGACCTCTGGGCCGGCCGCTACGGGCTCGGCTGGCCGAACTTCGCGGTGTTCCTGATCTACGTCGGGCTGGTGGTCGTCGCCGCGATCGACTGGGGCTGGCCGTGGGCCCTGATCGGTGTCGGGGCGCCGTGGAGCGTGTTCCTCGCGTGCTCCCTGCCCCAGGAGGTCCGCCAGGCGCGGAGCCGGTTCGACACCCTGGCCGCGATGGTTCCCGTTCCGGGCCGTGTGGTCGCCGTCGTCAGGAACGTCCGCACCGACGAGGACGGCTACACGTCCACCAGCCAGACGCCGGTGGTCGCCTTCACCACCCACGAGGGCGCGGCCGTCACCGCCTACTGCTTTTCAGGCCTGCCGGACCCGACCAACTCGTACGGCCGGAACGTCACGATCCACTACTCCCCCGCCGACCCGGCCGACTTCACCCCGGACCTCGCGTCCGCACAGCGGTCCTGGAGGAGCGGAGTCACCAGCGGCACCGTGGGCCTTCTCGTCACGGCGTCGGCGG
The DNA here is from genome assembly GCF_044744605.1 of Kitasatospora sp. NPDC087271. Lineage (NCBI taxonomy): Bacteria > Bacillati > Actinomycetota > Actinomycetes > Kitasatosporales > Streptomycetaceae > Kitasatospora > Kitasatospora sp. NPDC087271. Next base: position 26,188 of record NZ_JBIUYQ010000039.1, on the reverse strand, counting down.
CAGTCGCGGGAGCGGTCCTGCTCTGACACCCAACGGCCGTAGCACCATCGGCCAGCGAACCGTCCTCAGTCACGGGGCCGGTCCCGGAGCCGTCGTCGGCCTGCGGCATCCTGGCCCGATGAATACACCGAGGGCCCAGTGGGTCAACACGACACATGACTGGTCGAGCGCCGTCGATACGGACCATCTGGCGCACATCAGGCAGAACCCGGCGAAGTTCGCTCCGGACGGACCGTGGCACCTCGTCCTGGAAGTCCTCGGCTATGCGGCCGACGAAGCGTCAGGCAGTGGCGGCGGGCGCTGTGTCCTCGTTCTCCACGCCGACGGCTCGCTGTCCGTCAGGGACGACGGGCGGGGCACCGACACCCGGGTGGACGAGCGGGGCCGGAGCGTGAAGAAGCCGGTCATGGCGACGAAGGACCTTCGGTTCTTCGACTCCCCGCAGGCCGAAGTGCTGCCCGACGGTCATCCCCGGCGCGGCATGTCCGTCGTCGCAGCGCTCAGCGACTGGCTCGTCCACACCAACCGCCGCCTCAACGGAGCCTGGACCCAGCGCTACGAACTCGGCGTCCCCGTCACCGGCCTGGAGCCCATCGAGGTGGACGGCACGACCGGGACACTGGTCCACTTCAAGCCGAGCGCACCAGTGGGCCCGCTCACCACCCCAACGCTCACCGGCCCGACACTCACCGGCCCGACGCCGGACGACCTGACACACCTGGCCGCGACCTGGCCGCAGTTGGAGGTCCAGCTAGACGACCGGCGTGGGCCGCACTGATATTCGAGACATCCAGGACATCCGAGATATCTGACCGGCAGCTGTCCGAGCTCCCGCGTGCCAGGTCCTCCCGCGTCTCAGGTCAGGCTCGCGGCCTGTTCCCCTGCTTTCCGGGGCGTCCTCTCGCGACGCGGGAGCAGCAGCGGGGTGGCGAGGAGGAGGATTCCGGCGGCGGCGATCGCGGTGCGGGGGCTGGTGGTGGCGGCCAGCAGGCCCCAGAGGGCGGTGAGGGCCGCGATGGCGGCACTGCTGCTGATCGACCATGCGGCGAGGGTGCGGGCGAGCTTGTCGGGGTCGATCTGTTCGAGCCGGTGGGTGGCCAGCAGCGGATTGAACAGGCCGCAGCAGGTGACCAGCCCGAGCTGGACGGTGACGATGAGGACGATCCCGGGGGCGCCGGGCTGGACGAACGCCAGCCCGATGGGCCAGCACGCGCGCAGCACTCCGGCGGTGAGCAGCGTCCGGTGCTGTCCGAAGCGCGTCGCGAGCGGGCGGGCGAGGCGTGAGCCGAGCAGGCCGCCGACGCAGGGGGAGGCGAACACGAGGCCGTACTGCCAGGGTGCGTAGCCGAGGCGGCCGAGGAGGAGTACGGCCATCAGCGGTTCGGCGGCCATGATCAGGCCGTTGACCACGATCGTGTTGAGGAACAGCGGGCGCAGTGTGGGGTGGGCGAGGATGTGGCGCCACCCTTCGAGCAGGTCCCCGGCGCGCAGCCGCGGTGCGCCGGTCGGCGCGGGGTGCGGTTCGGTGCCGCCGATGGCGCGGATGCCGAGGGCCGAGAGCAGGTAGCTGAGGGCGTCGGCGACCACGGTCACCACCGGGCCGAACAGTCCGATGGCGGCCCCGCCGAGCGGTGGCCCGACGGTGGTGGCGGTCCACGTCGTCGATTCGAACCGGCTGTTCGCGACGAGCAGGTCCTGGGCTGGCACGAGCGTCTTGAGGTACGCGCCGCTGGCGGCCTTGAAGGCGATGTCGGCCGCGGCGGTGACGACGGAGACGACGAGGAGCTGGGCGAAGCTGAGCCGGCCGAGCGCGAACGCGGCGGGGACGCTCAGCAGCACCGCGAACCGGGTCAGGTCCATCGCCATCATGACCGGCCGTTTGCGCCGGAACTCCATCCACGGACCGAGCGGCACGGCGACCAGGGCCCCCACCGCCCGCCCCGCGGCGGACAGCAGCGCCACCTGGGTCGGTCCGGAGTGCAGCACGAGGATCGCGAGGAGGGGGAACGCGCCGAATCCGAGCCCCGAGCCGTAGGAGCTGACCGCGAACGCCGCCCACAGCCATCCGAACCGTCGCCCCAGTGCCCGCCGCCCGTTCATGCCCGTACGCCTTTCGCCGATCCGAACAACCACCCGATGACCACCGGCATCAAAGCGGATGGCGAATGGCGGGATCAAACAACCGATCTGCCGGGAAGGCACAACCATCCGTTGTGCGGACACGATGGGCGGCGTGGATCTCGACGCTGTGCGGGTCGACGGCGACAACTTCGACCAGTTGCCCTGGTGGGAGCGTGCGGGAGGCACCGGCACGACGAGTGCGCGGTGCCGCCAGGACCCGACGCCGTTGCAGCCGTTGCGGATGTGGTCGGTGATGACGTACCCGGGGACGATCGGCGAGCCCGAACAGGTCCAGATCCCGTCCTTGACCGGTTCCTGGAACGGCCACACCCTACGGGGAGGAGGTGTGCACGACATGTGCTGATCGCATGCACAGACAATCTTGGCCCAAAGTCGCCCTGCGCACGGGAGCCCGTCAGGTCGGAGCGGTGGAAGCTGCGAGGTGGAAGCCCTGCGGGGGAGGCCGCGCGGTCGATGCCGAAAGCGCCTGCGCCTGGCACCCGCAGGTCAGTGGGAGCAGAATCACGTCCATGTTCACGACCAATCGCCTGACGATACGCCAGTGGCAGCCCGAGGACCGCGAGCGGGCACTCGACATCTACTCCCGCTGGGAGGTGACGCAGTGGCTGGGCCGCGATCCCCGCACCCTGGAGAACCTCACTGACGCCGAGGCGACGATCGAACGCTTCCGCTCCCGCTCGGCCGACCCGCGCTTCGGCATCTGGGCGGCGGAACGGAAGGACACCGGCGTGGTCGCCGGCTCCGTCCTGCTCGCCCCGATCCCGGACGGCGACGGAGAGGTCGAGGTCGGCTGGCACCTCCATCCGGACAGCTGGGGGCAGGGCTACGCCACCGAGGCCGCGCAGGGCGCCGTGGCCAAGGGATTCGCGGACGGCCTGGCCGAGATCCACTCGGTGGTCCGGCCGGACAACCGGCCGTCGCTGGCCGTCTGCCACCGGCTCGGCATGACCGCGCTGGGCCGCACCACCCGCTGGTACGGCATGGAGTTGGAGGAGTTCCGACTCACCCCCTGACGGGGATCCGGGCGAGGACAGCCCGTTCGGCTCGCCCGTCGCCCGGGCGGGCCGGTCCGCCGGATCCTGGCGCCGATTCGGTGACGGGTGGTCAGGTGAGGTCAGTCCCGGGGATCATCCCGTTCCCGTGTCGCTATCTGAGCGTATTCAGCCCGGACAGGCCGGTTCGCCCCCTTGAGGGGGACTTCGCATGCGTCGTCGCACGACCCGCCCTGTCTTGACCGCAGCCGTCGCGCCGGCCCTCGTGCCGCTCGCGGGCTGCACCGGCGTGGGCAGCGACGCTGCCGCGCCGGCGGTCGCCGCACCTCCCCCGCCGGAGCAGGCGTTCGGCCCGAACCGCGCCGCGCTGCCGGCCTGCTGCTGACGCTCCGCCGGACCCGCCGCTGACCGCCACCCTGCCGGTCCCGGGCACACCCGGGACCGGCAGGATTCCGGCTCCGTCGGGCCGTGCGGCGCTGGTGCCCCCGGATTGATCGCACGCCCTGGACGAGGACCGGGGCTCGTACCGGTGAAGCCGGCGCGAGCCCCGATCCCGTTCCCCCCACCCGCACGAGGCGGGCGGAACCCTCAGCAGATCCGCGGGAGTTGCTCCCCCATCGGCAGGTCGATGACGCGGGTGCCGCCGAAGGGGGTGCGGCAGACGACCATGCCGGGGTGGTCCACCACGCACTCGCCGATCACTGCCGAGCCCGCGCCCAGCGGGTGCGCCCGCATCGCGGCAAGGACGGCGTCGGCGTGCTCGCGCGGAACGAAGGCGACCAGCTTGCCCTCGTTGGCGACGTAGAACGGGTCGAGACCGAGGATCGCACAGGCGTTGGCGACCTGCGCGGGCACGGGGACGACCCGCTCGTTCACCACGACGCCCACCCGGGCGGCCTCGGCGATCTCACCGAGCGCCGCCGCGAGGCCGCCCCGGGTGGGGTCGCGCAGCACGTGCAGGTCGGGTGTGACGGCCAGCATCGCGGCCACCAGTCCGCCGAGGGCTGCGCAGTCGCTCTCGATCTCGACGCCGAATTCCAGGCCCTCGCGCACGCTCATGATGGCCACGCCGTGCAGGCCGATCTCACCGCTGACGATCACCACGTCACCGGGGGCGGCGCGCTGCGGCCGGATGTCGACTCCGGCCGGGACGAGCCCGATGCCGGCGGTGTTCAGGTACACGCCGTCGCCGTGCCCGGCCTCGACGACCTTGGTGTCGCCGGTGACCACCTCCACCCCGGCGGCCCGGGCGGCGGCGCCCAGCGCCTGGGCGACGTGCGCGACCACGGCCGTCTCCACGCCCTCCTCCAGGATGAACCCGCAGGACAGATAGGCCGCCTGAGCCCCGCTCATGGCCAGGTCGTTGACGGTTCCGTTGACCGCGAGGTCGCCGATGCTGCCGCCGGGGAAGAAGAGCGGCCGCACGACGTAGGAATCGGTGGAGAAGGCGAGCCGGGCACCGCCGAGCTCGACGACCGCCGAGTCCGCGAGCCCGGCGAGCACCGGCCCGCCGAAGGCCGGGGCGAACAGGTTCGCCACCAGTTCGGCCGACAGCACCCCGCCTCCGCCGTGCCCCATCACCACCCGGGGGTGGTCGCGCAGCGGCAGCGGGCAGCTCCATCCGAGGATGTCCGGGGCGCCGCCGGCGCCGGTCTGGGTCTGGGTCTGGGTCTGGGTCTGAGTCTGAGTCTCAGCCAACGGGGCTCGCCTCCCGGGCGATGCCCGGCGCGTCGAGCCGCCGGTAGAGGTAGTAGGCGGCGCAGGCGCCCTCGTTGGAGACCATGGTGGCGCCGAGCGGGGTGCGCGGGGTGCAGGCGGTGCCGAAGGCCTCGCACTGGTGCGGCTTGAGCAGCCCCTGGAGGACTTCCCCGCTGCGACACTGCGCGGGTTCGACGGTGGTGATCCGCGCGACGTCGAAGCGGTGCTCGGCGTCGTGGTCGCGGTAGCCCGGGGAGAGCCGCCACCCGCTGTCCGGGATGACGCCGATGCCGCGCCAGGCCCGGTCCGTCACTTCGAAGACGTCCTCCAGCATGGCCCGGGCCGCCGGGTTGCCCTCCGGGCGTACGGCCCGCGCGTAGGCGTTGTCGACGGTGTGCTCGCCGTTCTCCAACTGCCGTACGGTGCGCCGGATTCCTTCCAGGATGTCCAGCGGTTCGAAGCCGGTGACGACGATCGGCACCCGGTGGCGATCGGCGAGCGCGGGGTATTCGTCGGTCCCCATCACGCTGCACACGTGTCCGGCGGCGAGGAGGCCCTGGACCCGGCACTGCGGCGAGTTCATGATGGCCTCGATGGCGGGTGGCACCCGTACGTGCGAGACCAGCATGCTGAAGTTGCCGATGCCCCGCTTCCTGGCCTGGTGCACCGCCATGGCATTGGGTGGTGCGGTGGTCTCGAAGCCGATGCCGAAGAAGACGACCTCCCGGTGCGGGTTCTCCTCGGCGATCCGCAGCGCGTCCAGCGGGGAGTACACCACCCGGACGTCGCCGCCCTCGCCGCGTACCCGGAAGAGGTCACGGCCGGTGCCGGGCACGCGCAGCATGTCGCCGAAGGAGCAGAAGATCACCTCGGGCCGGGCCGCGATCTCCAGCGCCTTGTCGATCACCTCCAGCGGGGTGACGCACACCGGGCAGCCCGGGCCGTGGATCAACTCGACTTCGGGAGGAAGCAGTTGGTCGATCCCGTGTCGGATGATGCTGTGCGTCTGACCGCCGCACACCTCCATCAGCGCCCACGGCCGGGTGACCGTCGCCCTGATGTCGGCGAGCAGGCCGCCGGCCAGCTCGGGGTTCTGGAACTCCTCCAGGTATCTCACCGTTCCTCCTCCCGCTTCGCCGAGGCCGCCGAGGCCGCCGAGGCCGCGGCAGTCTCCGCAGTCTCCGCGGCCTCCCAGGGGTCGCCGAACTCCTCCTGAAGCAGGCCGAGTTCCTCGAACAGCTGCAAGGTCCGGCGAGCCGATTCCTCATCCAGCCGCTGCAGGGCGAACCCGACGTGGACGATGGCGTACTCGCCCACCTCCAGGTCCGGCAGGTACTCCAGGCACACGTCCTTGACGACCCCGCCGAAGTCGACGACCGCCATCCTGGTCCCGTCGCGTTCCGCGATCTCCAACACTCTTCCGGGTACCGCCAGGCACATCGCGGTCTCCCTCCTCTCTCCGGTTCCTCCGAACCTGCCGAACTCCGTGCGGGCGGCCACTCAGCCGTCGGCCCGTGCCGCCACCATCAACTGGCCGAGCGCGAGCCCCGCGTCGTTGGGCGGCACCCGGCGGTGCCGCAGCACGGTGAACCCGTCCTCCGCCAGGCCCCGCGCGCACGCCGAGGACAGCAGCGCGTTGGCGAAGACGCCGCCGCTCAGCGCGACCGTCTGGGTGCCGTGCCGCCGCCCGATCTCGGCGCAGACCGCCCGTACCAGCGCGGCCACCGCCGCATGGAACCGGGCGGCGATCAGTCCGGGCGGCGCCCCTGCCGCCAGGTCCGCCACCACCGCGGCCAGCACCGGCCCCGGCCGGGCGGTCACCACCCCGCCCTCGTCGGCGAGTTGGAATGCGTAGGCCTCCCCCGGGCCGACCACCGGCCCGTGCGCGAGGGCGGCCGCCTCCAGCTCGATCGCCGCCTGCGCCTCGTACCCGGCTTGCTGGCAGACCCCGGCCAGCGAGGACACCGCATCGAACAGCCGACCCATGCTGGAGGTCGGCACGCAGTTCACCGATCGGTCCAACTGCTGTGACAGCAGTCGGAGTTCTTCAGCAGGGCAGGAGCGCACCGGCGGCAGGCCGGCCGCCCACGGGAGTCCTGCCGCCCGCAGATGGGCCAGCGCCATCCGGTACGGGCGCACCACGGCCGCGTCGCCCCCCGGCAGCGGAACGTAGTCGAGCCGGGCGAGACGCCGAAAGCCCCGGTAGTCGGCCAGCAGCGCCTCTCCGCCCCACACCGCGCCGTCCTCTCCGTAGCCGGTGCCGTCGAAGGCGATCCCGATCACGGGCCGGCTGCCGTCGAGGCCGTGCTCGGCCATCACCGAGGCGATGTGCGCGTGATGGTGCTGGACGTCCCGCACCTCACGGCCCCGGGCCGACCTGCGCACGTGCCGGGCGGAGCGGTAGCCGGGGTGGCGGTCGACGACGAGCACTTCGGGCTGCACGCCGGTGACGGCCCCGAGGTGGTCCACCGCGCGGTCGAAGGCCCGGAGGGTGGCGAGGTCGTCCATGTCGCCGAGGTGGCCGGACAGCCAGGCGTAGCCGTCCCGGGCCAGCGCGAAGGTGTTCTTGAGGTCGCCGCCCGCGGCCAGCGCGGGCCGCACCGGCACCGGCAGGGGCACCGGGAGCGGCACGTAGCCGCGCGAGCGCCGTACCGGCAGCGGCTGCCCGTCCACCACCCGCACCACGGAGTCCTCGCAGGGCACGTGGATGGGGCGGTCGTGGGTGAGCCAGCCGTCGACCAGCGGGGCGAGGCGGGCGAGGGCCTCCCGGTCGTCCGTCACGATGGGCTCGCCGGACAGGTTGGCGCTGGTCATGACCAGCAGTCCGGGGCCGGGAGGGGCGAGCAGGAGGTGGTGCAGCGGGGTGTACGGCAGCAGCACGCCGAGGTCGGGGCTGCGCGGAGCGGCTGCTTCCAGTTCCGCGAGCCGGTGTTGCCCCCGGCGCAGCAGTACGATCGGCCGCACCGGGCCGGTGAGCAGGTCTTCCTCGACGGGCCCCAGTTCCACCGCCCCGGATGCCGCCAGCGCCCTGAGCTGTTCGAGGTCGCGGGCCATCAGGGCGAAGGGTTTGTCACCGCGCCGCTTGCGCCTGCGCAACAGGGCGACGGTGTCCGCGTCGGTGGCGTCGCAGGCCAGGTGGTAGCCGCCGATGCCCTTGACGGCCAGGACGGCTCCGCAGGTGATCAGGCGCCGGGCCTCGGTGAGCGCCTGCTCGCCGTCGAGCACGGGGAGCCCGGGGACGGACAGGGTGAGGGTCGGGCCGCAGGTGTGGCAGGCGACGGGCTGGGCGTGGAAACGCCGGTCGGCCGGGTCGGCGTACTCGCGGGCGCAGTCGGGGCACATCGCGAAGGCCGCCATCGTGGTGTTGGCCCGGTCGTACGGCAGGGCGGTGACGATGGTGTGGCGGGGCCCGCAGTTGGTGCAGCTGATGAACGGGTGCCGGTGGCGGCGGTCGGCGGGGTCGGCCAGTTCGGCGAGGCAGTCGGCGCAGGTGGCGGTGTCCGGGGGGATCTGGGTGCGGTGCGGTCCGTCGGCGCGGGAGGGGGTGATGACGAAGCCCGGTGTGCCGGTGACGGCCAGCGGCTGGTGGTCCACCGAGGCGACGTCGGCGAGCGGGGGCGCGTCGCTGGCGATGCGCCGGCAGAACGCGGTCACCGCCTCGCCGGTGCCCTCGATCTCGGCGAGCACGCCCTCGCCGGTGTTGGTGACGCTGCCGGACAGCCCGAGTTCGGTGGCGAGGGTGAAGACGAACGGTCGGAAGCCGACGCCCTGGACGAGTCCGCGCACGGCGACCCGGCGGCGCTGGAGCAGGGGCGGCTGCTGATCCGTGGTCACGGCAGGTCCACGGCCGGGTGCGGGTGGTCGTGGACCCCCGCGTGGTCGTGGTCGTTGCCGTGGTGGTTGTGGTTGCCGTGGTCGTGGTCGTGGTCGTGGTCGTGCGCGCCGGCCATCACCGGCCGGTGGACCTGCGCTCCGGCCAGCACCGCGAGCGCCCGGTCCAGCAGCGCACCGGCGCCCTGCCCGGTGCGGGCCGAGGTGAAGACCACCTCCACCCCCGGGTTGACCCGCGCGACGCTCGCGAGGAAGGCCGCTTCGTCGAACTGTGCCGCGACCGCGAGGTCCGCCTTGGTGACCAGCACCAGGTTGGCCAGTCCGAAGGCGGTCGGGTACTTGAGCGGCTTGTCCTCTCCCTCGGTGACCGAGGCGAGGACGACCCGCAGCGATTCGCCGAGGTCGTAGGAGGCGGGGCAGACCAGGTTGCCGACGTTCTCGACGAACAGCAGCCGGGTGTCCGGCGGCAGCCAGCCGGTCAGATGCCCGCGCAGCATCGCCGTCTCCAGGTGGCACAGGCCGTCGGTGAGGACCTGCTTCACCGGCGCGCCCGAACGGGCCAGCCGGCGCGCGTCGTTCTCGGTCGCGAGGTCGGCGGTGAGGGCCGCGACGGGCACCTCGCGCTCCCGGGCCAGGCCGAGTTCGGCCTCCAGGAGCGCCGTCTTGCCGCTGCCCGGGCTGGACAGCAGGTTCACCACGACGGTGCCCCGAGCGGCCAGTTCCGCCCGCAGCCGCCGGGCGTCGTCGTCGTTGCGGGCGAGAACCGCCTGCCGGAGATCGACGGTGCGACACATCGGTTTCAGCCTCCTTGATCGGTCCGGGCGCCCGTCGGGGGCTCGGACCACTCGACGCCGAGGATCTGCAGCTCACGCCCGGCCAGCAGTTCGACCCTGGCGCCGGCGCAGCGCGGGCAGCCCAGGTCGGGCGGCATGCCGACGCTCCACTCGACCCCGCAGGGCGTGCACTTCGCCCGTGCGGCGACGGCCTCGGTCTCCAGCACCGCACCTTCCAACAGCGTTCCGGCGCAAGCCAGTTCGAAGCAGAAGTCGAGTGCCGACGGGACGACTCCGGCCAGTTCGCCGATCTGCAGCCGGACTCTGGCCACGGCGCTCTCCCCGTGTGCGCGGGCGGCCCGGTCCACCTGGTCGACGACGGCCGTCGCGATCGACATCTCGTGCATCTGTCTCGTTTCCCGCGGTTGGAGGCGCCCGGCTCCGTGGGGGCGCGGGCCCGGTGTCCGGGCCCCGTGAGCAACAGGCCCCATGAGCAACAGGCCCCGTGAGCAACAGGCCCCATTACAGGGTGCGGCGGCGGGAACGGCTCGAAGCCGCGCCGCCGCCGTATCCGTGACTACCTGTTCGCAGCACGCCGGTGGTGGTCCCCGCGCGTACTGCTCCGCTACCGCATCCGCTCCTACATCCGCCGGATCCGCAGGTAGCGCCTCAGGTCGGGAAGGCTCTGCCAGATCAGCGCCGCGGCTGCGGCCAGGACGGCCGCGGCGGCCGCGACGGCGAGGTTCTTCAGCATGGTGCCGCCTCTCTGTGGGTGTGTGCGTCCGTGGTGAGGACGCGCAGGATCACGGCGACCGCCTCGTCGACGGCGGCGGCCACCGGGGTGCTCAGTCCGATCCCCTCCTCCAGTGAGGCGGGTTCGCAGCCGACCACCAGGACCCGCCCGGGCGCGGTGCCGCCCGTTCCGGCGGCCAGGGTCGCGAGCAGGGCGAGCACGGCGTCCGGGCCCATCCGGTGGCCGTCCAGGACCATCGATTCCACCGGTCCGGCGTCCGCTTCGATCAGGTACACCGTCCCCGGCTCGCCGCCGCGCGCGGTGGCGTCGACGAGCACCAGCGTCCGGTAGCCGTCGAGGAGTTGGTAGGCCAGGTGCACGCCGCGCACGCCGACGTCGAGGAGCTCGACGCCGGCGGGCAGCTCCCGGGCGGCGAGGCGCCGGACGGTCTCGACCCCGAAGCCGTCGTCGCCGAGGAAGATGTTGCCGACCCCGGCGACCAGGACCCGCCCGGTCCGGTCGGCGCTCACGGCCCTTCCACCGGGGTGACCTCGTCCGGCTGGAAGTACCGGAAGCGGCCCTGCGCCCGCCACAGGTCGGCACCCGGGTCGTCGTCCACGGTGACGGCCAGGTGCACCGAACCGTCGACGTCGTGCAGCACCGCCTCCACCAGCGCGGTGCGCCCGTGCAGGAACACGTCCTGGGCGTCGGTGCGGCGGCGCCCGGGCCGGAGCCGCACCCGGCTGCCGGCGGCGACCGGGCGGCCGTCGATCATCACCTGGTCCCGTTCGGGGTCGGTCTGCGGGTCGTTGCCCGGGTCCCACCAGGGCCGGTCCGCCCCGGCTTCGGGGTGGGTGAGTTCGCGCAGCCCCCGGACGGCGCCGTGCAGCCGTTCCAGGATCTCGGGGGGCATCGAGTCGGCGAGGTCGATCACCGCGCCGGCCCGGTCGTCGGTGCCCCGGGCCTCGCGCTTCTCCCGCTCGGTCAGGGCCGCGGTGCGCAGCGCGAGGATCTCGTCGATCTCGGTGGCGTCGTAGAGCGCGCCGGGGCTCTCGGGGGCGATGTGCGGGTGGTCCTCCAGGATGATCGGCGAGGAGAGCAGCACCTTGCCGCTGCCGGGCGGGCCTGCCAGCACGGGCCAGGTGTGCTCGTTGCGGCAGGCGCGCACCGCCTCGCCCGCCCACTCCGGCGGGTCGGTCACCGAGAGGAAGGAGCCGCGGTCGAGGCCGAGCAGCAGGTGGGCCGAGACGAGGGCGTGCGCCAGTGCGGCCTCGCGTCGGGTGCCGGGCACCGGGTCCCAGTCGGAGGTGTTCTCCACCAGGACGGTCAGCCGCTGCGCCCGGTAGGGGCCGGGTACGTCCTGGGCGGTGATCCGCAGTCGGCCCTGGACCCGTTCGCGGCGGCGCAGGAGCCGCCCGGCCAGCGCGCCGTCCTCGACGAGCGGCTCCTCGTCCTCGGACGCGTCGAGTTCGAAGCCGCGGACGGCTTCACCGGCCGCCAGTTCCTCGACCGGGATGAGGAGTTCGATCCGCTCCTCGACCCCTTCGTCCCAGGGGGCGAGCACCCGGTCGGCGAGCTCCAGCTCATCGACGGTCCGGAATCCGCCCTGCCTGCCGGCCTCTTGGACCGTCCGCCGTTGGAGGCGCAGGAACCGCAGCTCGACGGCCAGCTGGTCGCCCCGGCGCGCTTCCATCACGCACTCGGTGCGCTGGTGGGAGTGCTCGCCGCTGTCGGCGCCGTAGCGCGGCGGGGTCAGGACGCCGAACTGCCAGCGCAGCCGGTTCTTGGCCGCTGACGCCCGGTAGGGGTAGAGCACGTAGCCCTCGAACAGGACGGCGTCGGCGATCTGCCGGGCGTGGGCGAACCTGTTCTCGCTCTCGTGGGCGGGCGCGGTCACCGCTCCCCCTTCGCGGTCTGGGCCGCCTTGACGGCCTGGGGTGGCTTCGCGGCCTGGGTCGTCGCTGTGGTCCGGGTCGGCGCTGTGGTCCGGGTCGGCTTCGTGGTCCGGGCCGTGCCGAGCAGCTCGCGCACGGTGGCCTCCCAGGACGGCAGGGCGTGCCGGGAGCGGTAGGCGAGCAGTTCGGCCATCAGGTCGGCGGGCAGCCGGAGCCAGCCGCAGCCCGGGAAGTGCGCGTCGATCGCCTCCCGCCAGACCTTGACCGGCATCCGCACGGCGGCTTCCTGGTCCCAGGCCACCGGGGTGACCTGGAAGCCGCCGGGGCCGGCGAAGGCGGTACCCGAGAAGAGCAGCAGCAGCGGCACGTCCCCGTCGTCCAGTGCGGCGAGGTAGCGGGCGGCGGAGACGTCCATGTCGTAGGTGCAGGGCACCACCAGGTCGGTCTCGGTTTCGCCGGTGAACGCGCCGACCAGCAGCGGGACCTGGGCGAACTGGACCGGGTGGAGGGTGCCGGCCCAGCGTGAGCGCTCGCCGAACAGGTCGGTCAGCCGCCCGCCCTCGGCGTCGCCGTAGCGGCGGCGGGCCGGTTCGATCCGCAGTTGGCAGCGCAGCGCCAGCGCGTGCACCCGCACGTCGGCGGGGGCGGTGATGCGCAGCCGGAAGACCAGGGCGGGCCCGGCGGCGTAGGGATCGGCCCGCACTCCGGTGCAGGCGAAGGAGATCGAGGTCACCGGGCGCCGCCTTCGGGGAGGGCGCGGGACCGGGCGGCCAGGCGGTCGAAGAAGGCGGTCTGTTCGGCGCGTGCCTCGGCCCCGCCGTCGAAGCCCTTCCAGCAGCGCCGCAGTCGGCCGACGAGTTCGTAGCAGACGTCGACCGGCACCAGGTAGCACTGGATGCCATCGGTGTCGCGCCGCAGCAGTAGCGCCTCGACGTCCGGCCGCAGCGCGGCGTGGAGGCGGCTGCCGCCGAGCGCGGCCTGCCAGGCGGCCTCGTCGGCTTCGGCCTCGGTCGCGCCGCCCGGGCCGGGGTAGAGCAGGACGGACCGCTGCAGACGCGTGGTGCGCAGCAGGAACGCGGTGGCGACCGGGATGCCGAGGGCGGCCCAGGCGTCCTCGCCGAGGGGGTGGGCCGGGTCGGTCAGGTAGCGGTCGGGGACGGCGCGGTAGCGGCCGTCGGCCGCGCCGGGCTGCTGGAACAGCAGGGCGCAGGCGGTGCAGGCGCAGGTGAGCGCCTGCTGGTCGGTGTCCGCCAGGTGGCGGTGCTCGGCGGGCAGGTGCCGGCCGCAGAACTCGCAGCGTTGCGGCTGCGGGGGTGCGGGCTCCCGCAGCCGACGCAGCAGCGCGGTGCCGGGCCGGTCGAGCTGGCGGAAGGTCATCGCGGGTCCGCCGGGGGCCGAGCGCCGATCTGCAGCAGTTCCGCGGGGCGTTCGAGCTCGACCGCGGTGACCTCGGGGGCGTGGCAGGCCAGGGCGTTCTCGATGTCCTGTTCGCCGCACCCGCAGCCGCTGCGGGTGCGGCGCAGCCGGGCGGTGCCGGTGGCGGGGTCGAAGGCGGCCAGGTCGACCGGTTCGGGCAGGGTGGCGAGTGCGCGGGTGATGCGGGCGGTGACGTCCTCGGGGTGCAGGTCGTGCAGGACGAGCAGCCCGGCCAGCGACGGTTCGTCCAGCAGCCGGGCCAGCGCGGCGGGCGGCAGGGCCTGGACGAGGCGGGCCAGGGCGTCGCCGTAGAGGGCCATCAGTTCGCGGACGAGGTGCTCGCCGGCCTCCTGCGCGTCGGCGCCGGCCAGTTGGTCCAGGGCCTCCTGGATGCGGGCCCCCGCCTGTTCCGGGGTCATGCGGTGAGTCCGCTCAGCCCGGTGGGCACGTGCATGGTCTGCACCGTCTTCCCGTCGCCCAGGTACATGTGGACGCCGCAGGGCAGGCAGGGGTCGAAGCTGCGCACGGCGCGCATGATGTCGATGCCCTTGAAGGTCTCCGGGGGGTTCTCCTCGAAGATCGGGGTGTTCTGGACGGCGTCCTCGTAGGGGCCGGGGGTGCCGAAGCTGTCGCGGACGCTGGCGTTCCACGGGGTCGGCGGGTAGGGGTGGTAGTTGGCGATCTTGCCGTCCCGGATCACCATGTGGTGGGACAGCACGCCGCGTACGGCCTCGGTGAAGCCGCAGCCGATCGACTCGTCCGGCACCTCGAAGCGCTCCCAGGTCTGGCTGTGCCCGGCCCGGACCTCGTCGAGCGCCTTCTCGGCGAAGTGCAGGGCCGCGGCGGCCGCGTAGGCCTGGAAGTAGGTGCGGGCGCGGTTGCGTTCGATGGCGTTGCTCCACTGCGGGATCTTCCACTCGAAGGTGGTCTCCGGCTTGGTCATGGAGCGCGGCAGGTTGATCTGCACGCTGTGTCCGGTGGCCTTGATGTAGCCGATGTCGACCAGTCCGGACAGCGCGGTGGACCACAGGCGGGCGATCGGACCGCCGCCGGTGTCGAGGGCGAGGTAGTCCTTGCCGTCGAACCAGCGGGGGGACATCACCCAGCTGTACTTGTCGTCGAAGTCGCGTTTCTGCGGGGCCGGGATGGTGTGCTGGTTCCAGGGGTGGCGGGGGTCGACGGGGTTGCCCAGCGGGTCGTGGGTGACGAAGAGTTCCTTGCCCTCCCAGTCCTGGTAGTAGGAGCTGCCGAGCAGGATGCGGATGCCGAGGTTGATCTCGGTGAGGTCGTTGGTGACGAGCTTGCCGTCCACCACGATGCCCGGGGTGACGAACATCCGCCGGCCCCAGTCCGTCATGTTGCGGTAGGTGAAGTCGCAGTGGTCCGGGTCGTTGAGGCTGCCCCAGCAGCCGAGCATGACGCGGCGCCGGCCGACCTCCTCGTAGCCGGGCAGGGCCTCGTAGAAGAAGTCGAAGAGGTCGTCGTGCAGCGGCACGACCTTCTTCATGAACTCCACGTAGCGCATCAGCCGGGTCAGGTAGTCGGTGAACAGCTGGACGGTGGCCACCGTGCCGACGCCGCCGGGGTAGAGGGTGGAGGGGTGCACGTGGCGGCCCTCCATCAGGCAGAACATCTCCCGGGTGTAGCGGCTGACCTGGAGCGCCTCGCGGTAGAACTCGCCCTCGATGGGGTTCAGCGAGCGCATGATGTCGGCGATGGTGCGGTACCCGTGGTCGCCGGCGTGCGGCGCCTCGGTGCGTTCGGCCAGTTCCAGGACGCCGGGGTTGGTCTCGCGGACCATCTTCTCGCAGTAGTCGACCCCGACCAGGTTCTCCTGGAAGATGTTGTGGTCGAACATGTACTCGGCGGCCTCGCCGAGGTTGATGATCCACTCGCCGAGGTGCGGGGGCTTGACCCCGTAGGCCATGTTCTGCGCGTAGACCGAACAGGTGGCGTGGTTGTCGCCGCAGATGCCGCAGATCCGGCTGGTGATGAAGTGCGCGTCGCGCGGGTCCTTGCCGCGCATGAAGACGCTGTAGCCGCGGAAGACCGAGGAGGTGCTGTAGCACTCCGCGACCTTCTTCTGCTTGAAGTCGATCTTCGTGTGGATGCCCAGGCTGCCCACGATCCGGGTGATCGGGTCCCAGGACATCTCCACCAGACCGCTGCCGTCGCCGGCCGTCCTGGTCGTCGGTGCCATCGTCTGTCATGCCCTTCTGTCAGCGGGAGGAGGCTCTGCAACGGCCCGCCCGCCCCGGGCGGGGCGGGCGGGCCGAAGGGGGAAAGGGGTCACCACGGCGGGCGGTAACCGGTGGTCAGGCGGCGCCCGGTGTGCCGCCACTTGGGCTCCTGGTCGACCGTCCGGCCCGTGATCGTGCGCAGGCGGCGGATCACCGCCCCGTACGCCGAGCTGGCGCCCGTCGAGACCCGGGAGCCGGGCGGCGGGTCCATGAACGGCATGAACTTGTCGGGGAAGCCCGGCATGGTGCAGGCGATGCAGATGCCGCCGACGTTGGGGCAGCCGCCGATGCCGTTGATCCAGCCGCGTTTGGCGACGTTGCACTTGACGACCGGGCCCCAGCAGCCGAGGCGCACCAGGCACTCGGGCGTGCCGTAGTCGGTGGCGAACTGGCCCTGTTCGTAGTAGCCGCCGCGGTCGCAGCCCTCGTGCACGGTCGCGCCGAACAGCCAGGCCGGACGCAGCTTGTCGTCCAACGGGATCATCGGCGCGGAACCGGCCAGCTGGTACAGCAGGTAGGTCAGCGTCTCGGCGAAGTTGTCGGGCTGGATCGGGCAGCCCGGCACGCAGACGATCGGCAGGCCCGCCTTGGACTTCCAGTCCCAGCCCAGGTAGTCGGGCACGCCCATGGCACCGGTCGGGTTGCCGGCCATCGCGTGGATGCCGCCGTAGGTGGCGCAGGTCCCGATGGCGACCACCGCGGTGGCCTTGGGGGTGAGGCGGTCCAGCCACTCACTGGTGGTGATCGGCTGGCCGGTGTCCGGGTTGTCGCCGAAACCGCACCAGTAGCCCTCCTCCTTGATCGTCTCGTTCGGGATGGAACCCTCGACGACCAGGACGAAGGGGTCGAGCTCGCCGCGGTCCGCCTTGAAGAACCACTCCACGAAGTTGTCCGCGCCCTGGACCGGACCGCACTCGAAGTCGATCAGCGGCCAGTGGACGGCGACCTTCGGCAGGCCGGGGAGTGCGCCGGTGACGATCTCCTCGATGCTGGGCTGCATCGCCGCGGTCAGGGAGACCGAGTCCCCGTCGCAGCTCAGACCCGCATTGATCCAGAGAATGTGCACCACGGCGGCGTCGGCTGAAGTTGTTGCAACCGCACCCATGAGGATGCCTCCTCAAAAAAACGGGAGCCGAACAGATAAGCTCAAAAAATTCATAGCAGCAGTTCAGCCCGGCCGCCGGTCCAGAGAACCGGGCAGGTCGCTCGAAGGGACGCAAGCCGGCGCACCCGTCCGGGTGGCCGTCAGCCGGACTCGGCTGGTCCCGAAGGGAGCCCGCACTGAACACCCCGCTCGCGGAGGGCCTGGCCCTGGTACTGCTGCTGGCCGTGCTGGCCTGCGCCGTCGTCCGGCCGTGGGGCTGGCCCGAGGCCGCCGTCGCGGTGCCCGCCGCCGCCCTGCTGGTCGCCACCGGCGCGATATCGCCCGCGCACGCGCTGGAGGAGGCCGAACGGCTGGGGCCCGTGGTCGGGTTCCTGGCGGCGGTGCTGGTACTGGCGCAGCTGTGCGACGAGGAGGGGCTGTTCCACGCCTGCGGGGCGTGGATGGCCCGGACCGCCGCACGGCCCGGACGGCTGCTGGTGCAGGTGTTCGCCCTGTCCTCGGTGATCACCGCGGTGCTGAGCCTGGACGCGACGGTGGTGCTGCTGACCCCGGTGGTGTTCGCGACCGCCACCCGGCTCGGCGCCCGACCGAAGCCGCACGTCTACGCCTGCGCACACCTGTCGAACACCGCGTCGCTGCTGCTTCCGGTGTCCAACCTGACCAACCTGCTGGCGTTCGCGGCCAGCGGCCTGAGCTTCACCCGGTTCGCCGCGCTGATGGCCCTGCCGTGGCTGGTGGCGATCGGCGCCGAGTACGCGGTCTTCCGCCGGTTCTTCGCCGCCGACCTGGACAGCGGGGCCCCGCCGCCACCGGACGAGGCGGCCCCCGAGCTGCCGCTGTTCGCGCTCGTCGTGGTGGCCTGCACGCTCGGCGGGTTCGTCCTCACCTCCGCACTGGGCGTCAATCCGGCGTGGGCGGCCGCGGCGGGGGCCCTCGTGCTGGCCGGCCGGGCGCTCGCCCGGCGCCGCATCACGCCGACGGCGGTCGTCCGGGCCGCGAACGTTCCGTTCCTCGCCTTCGTCGTCGCCCTCGCGATCGTCGTCCGCGCCGTCGTCGACAACGGCCTCGCCGCCGCGCTCGGCCACGTGGTCCCCGCCGGCACCGGACTGCCGTCCCTGCTCGCGGTCGCCGTGCTGGCCGCCGTCCTCGCGAACGTGATCAACAACCTGCCCGCCGTCCTGGTCCTCCTGCCGCTGACGGCGGCCTCCGGCCCGGGTGCGGTGCTGGCGATGCTGCTCGGCGTGAACATCGGCCCCAACCTCACCTACGCCGGCTCCCTGGCCACCCTGCTGTGGCGCAAGATCGTCCAGCAGCACGGGAGCACCGTCCGGCTGGGCGAGTTCACCCGCCTCGGCCTGCTCACCGTCCCGTCGGCGCTGGTGCTGTCCGTCCTGGCGCTGTGGGTGTCGCTGCGGGCCCTGGGAGGCTGACGGGCGGGGCGCCCGCGGGGCGGGCGCCCCGGGGCGCGGGGGTGTCAGGAGATCATGAAGTCCCGGACCGGCAGGGGACGGTTGACCACGCGGACGTCGCCGATCCAACCGTGGAAGACCTGGCTGAGCGCGCCGCCGTACTCGTAGCCGCCGAGCAGCCAGGGGTGGCCGAGGGTGCTGAGGCCCTCGGACGGTGTCGAGGGGTTGCGGACGACCTCGCAGCCGTTCACGTACATCCGGGTGAGCCGCTTGTTGTTGACGACCGCGACGTGCCACCACGCGCCGAGCGGGAGTTCGTGGCCCCAGTTGGTGACGGGGCCGCTCAGGTTGGTCGGGTAGACGCACCACTGCAGTTCCCGCCCGCCGGACAGACTGAGCGTGGCGACCGGCTCCTGCGGGTCGGTGTCGGGGCCGGTCTTCCCCGCCTCCCCGCTCGTGCCCCAGCGGCTGAGCAGCGCCGTCCAGGCGTTGCGGCCGGCGTCCCAGTCGGCCGGCAGCTTGAAGAACGCCTCGAAGGTGTAGCCCTGCTGGAAGGTGTCGGCGTTCATCGGGGCCTTGGCGACGGTCTGCAGGTACGCGCCCTGGACCGGCTTGCCCCGGCCCTCGAAGTAGAGGCTGCCGCGGCCGGGCTGGTCGGGGTGCGACTCGGTGGACCAGGTGAGCGTCCCGGCCGGGCTGCCCGGGGCGGTCTGCTTGACGAGGTCGTTGCCGTGACCGCTCAGGTCCTTGACGACCTGGGAGTCTGCGACGGCGCTGCCGGCCGGCCGGCCGCCGTCGAAGCGCCAGTAGGCGACCGTGCCCGGGATCGTCACCTGACGCGCGGGGCGGGCCGGGCGGGCCGGGACCGGGGCGAAGCCGGCGAACCGCCGCGCGAAGTCCACCTGCACCGAGAAGCTGTCCACCGGGCCGGTCAGCTCGATCTCCTGGCTGGCGAGGCGGTTGACCTTCTCGGCGGCCAGCTGCTGGATCCAGGGCGAGTACGTCCGCACGTCGATGGTGTTGCGGTCCAGGTCGAAGCGGTAGGCGCGGATCATCGCCGCGCCGCCGTAGTACCGGTTCTGGTAGTTGGTGATGTGGACGTGGACGTCGTGGCCGGCCTTGTTGGTCAGCGTGGTGCTGCCGGGCGGCCAGTAGTGGCCGTTCAGGGTGAGGAAGATCTGGTCGTTGCCGCTGATCAGCCTGTCCCAGAGCGCGTGCCCGTGGTCGGACAGCTGGGCGGCGCCGCCGTCGTCGGCGTAGGCGAGGTCGTGGGTGGTGAGGATGACCGGCACGGTCGGGTGCTGGGCGATCACCGAGTTCGCCCAGGCGAAGCCGCGGTCGGACAGCCGCCAGTCCAGCGAGAGCACCATCCAGTCCCGACCGGCTCCCCGGAACAGGTGGTAGGTGTTGTAGCCGTCCGGGCTCGCGCCCTTGAAGGTCGCCGAGCGGGCGAACCGGGCCGGGTTGAAGGTGTCCAGGTACGCCGTCCGGCCCCGCTGGTCGTCGCTGCCCGAGCCGACGTCGTGGTTGCCGGCCAGGACGCTGTAGGCCGCGCCGTGGCGGTCGAGGAGGGTGAACGCCTTGCCCGCGGCGGCGAACTCCTCGGCCTTGCCGTTCTGGGTGACGTCGCCCAGGTGCGCGAGGAAGACGAAGTTCTCGTCGCTGCCGTCCAGCACGTGGCGCAGTGAGGCCTCCAGCGGGGCGGGGTGGATCCGGTCGTCGTCGAAGAGGTACTGGGTGTCGGGCATCACCGCCAGGGAGAACCGGGGGCCGTCCGGGTCCGGATCCCAGGCGCCCCGGCCGTCGTCCGCGGCGGCGGGCGCGCCGAAGGCGTCGGCCGTCGCGTCGGCGGGCTCGTCCGCCGCCGCCGTCGCCGTGGAGCCCGCCCCGAAGACCGCCAGCCCGGCGCCGACCAGCCCCGTCGCGCGCAGGAAGGCGCGTCGGCCGGCCGCCGCCGGCGCGTCGGAGTCGAACCCGACGGTCCGCGGGCAGCTCGACCCGTGGTCGTCGTGGGGAAGGTCGTTCTGATGGTGGTTCATCGGGGCAGCTCCTCGGGCCGTGCACGGTGATCGCGACGTTAGGGGCACGACGCGGACCGCCGACCGGACGGCCGGCCTCCGCACGGTGAACGCCCGGGGAACGTCCCCCGCGAGCCGCTGCTCCCCGGGGCCTCCGCGGCCGGGTCAGTGGCCGCCCTTGGGTTCGGTGCAGCCGCCGTCCAGGTACATGCCGTGCGGGTGGACGTCGGGCGGGGAGGTCAGCAGGCCGCTGACGCACAAGACGGCTTCGGGGATCTGGAGGTCGAATCCGGGGGCGCCGGTGGAGGTGCGGACGTTGACCAGCTCGGCGGGGTAGCCGAGGCGTTGGAGGGCCGCGCGGAGGCCGGCTTCGTCGAGGACGGCCGGCGTGCCGGCGGGCCGCAGGGCGTCCGCGATCCGTGCCGCGTGGGCCTCGCCGCGGCACTGGGCGTCGGCGAGGAGCCTGACGGTCTGTTTGTAGGCGTGGTTCTCCGCGTACTTGTCGGCCCAGGTACCGCCGTCGCCCGTGGGGGCGGCGGCCGGGGCGGACGGCGGTGTGGCGGCGACGCCCGCGCATTTCGCCGCGACCTGGGGGAAGAGCCGGTCGTGGCGGGCCAGGGCCTCGGCTCCGGCCTGGCCGGGCTCTCGGGATTCAGTGTGTGATGCGTTGCTCGGTGCGCTCGTCGATCCGCAGCCGGCGAGCGCCAGCGCCGTCACGGCCGCCGCCAGGCCGGTGGCTGTCCTGCTCCAGGTGTGCCTCATCTGCCTTCTCCCCCTCGGTCGTTGACCCTCGGCCCGTTGCCCCCCGATCACCGGATGATTGTCGCGTACGAGGGCGACGGCCGGCGGGTCAGTCCGCGAACGGGCCGGTGTCTCCGAAGGCGAGGCGGGTGAAGTGCTCGGCGATGCGGTGGTGGCCGGCCTGGTCCGGGTGCAGGTCGTCGGGGAGCGGGTGGTCGTCATGGTCGGTCCGGCCGTAGAGCGAACGGCCGTCCAGGTAGTGCAGGTTGAGGTCGCCGTCGGCGGCGCGGGCGGCGACGATGCGGGCGAGTTCGGTCCGGATGACGGTGAGGGTGAGGCGGCCCGCCGCGGTCTCGGCCGGGTCGCCGGTGGCCCGGAAGCGCAGTGCCCCGGTGCTGAAGTCGACGGCGAGGGGCCCCGGGGTGTCCTCCTGGATCGGGCAGAGGATCGGGGAGACGACGAGCAGCGGCGTGGCCGGGTGTCCTTCGCGGACGGTGTCGAGGAAGCCGTGCACCGCCGAGACGAAGGCGCGCAGGCGCATCACGTCGGCGTTGACGAGGTTGATGCCGATCTTCAGGCTGATCAGGTCGGCGGGGGTGTCGCGGATCGCGCGGGCGGTGAACGGGTCGAGCAGCGCGCTGCCGCCGAAGCCGAGGTTGACCAGGTCGACGCCGCCCGTGGCCGCCGCCAGGGCGGGCCAGGTGCCGGTCGGGTGGGTGGCGTTGGAGCCGTGGCTGATCGAGCTGCCGTGGTGCAGCCAGCGACGGCGGGTGCCGTCCGGGACCGGGGTGACGGGGGCGTCGGTGTCGAGGGCGAGGAGTTCGGTGGTCTCGGTGTGCGGGAGCCAGATCTCGACGGTCTTGTCCCGTGCGGGCAGACCGGTGAACCGGGCGGTGCCGGGCGGGCCCTGGGTCAGTTCGACGCGGCCGGTGACCAGGTCGACGGTGCGCAGGTTGCCGCCGGACACCGTGGTCTGCGCCGTCAGCCGCCCGTCGACGAGGAGGTCGTACACCCCGTCGGGCGGGGTGGGCACGCCCACGTAGGCCCGCTTGGTCGGGACGGTGTGCAGGTCGATCGCGGTGGCGCGGGTGCGGAAGGCCAGCCGGACGCCGGAGGGCTGGGACTCGGCGATCGCGAGCTGTTCGTCGGGGATCTGCCGGCGGGCCCGGGCGGGCAGGCGGTGCGGCAGCAGGCCGCGTCCGGTGTGCTCGACGTCGAGGTGGCCGTGCAGCAGGGCCTCGGTGACGGGGGTGGTGAAAGAGGTGTTCATCGCTGTTCCATCGCGTTCTGTGCGGGCCCTGCCCGTGCCATGTGCTTTCTGCCATCCGGCTATAGTCAGTATGGGATTACCTAATGAGTTTAGGCAAATGGGATTACAGCCTTGGATTCCCGGTCCTGGATCCCCAGGCCCTGGCTGTCGGCGGCGGCCACGGCCACGGCCACGGCGTCAGCCCGCCAGGATGACCGTCTCCGCCGGGCCGGAGAAGCCGGCCTGCTGGACCGGGGCGCCGGTCGCGGCGAGGCGGCGGTGCTCCTGCGGACTGACGCCGCGGACGCGTTTGAAGGCCGCCGAGAGGGCGAAGGCGTTGCTGTAGCCGACCTTGCGGGCCGCGAAGGCGACGGTGCACTCGGGTTCGCGCAGCAGGTCGGCGGCGACGGCCAGCCGCCAGCCCGCCAGGTAGGCCATCGGCGGTTCGCCGACCAGGCCGGTGAAGCGGCGGGCCAGGCCCGCCCGCGACACCCCGACCCGCTGGGCGAGGTCGGCGACCGTCCAGGCGGTGGCCGGGTCGTCGTGCATCAGCCGCAGCACCGGTCCGACGACGGCGTCGTGCTGGGCGCGGTACCAGGCCGGGGCGCCGGAGTCGGGGGCGGCGAGCCAGGAGCGCAGCACGGAGACGACCAGCAGGTCCAGGATGCGGTCCAGGACCAGCTCCTGACCGGGCTCGTTGCGCCCTATCTCGGCGGCCAGCAGGTGCACCAGGGTGTCGTCGGCGCCGGTGCCGGCCGGGCGGACCAGCAGGGCGGGCAGGCAGGCGAGCAGGCGCTGGCCGATCTCGTGCTCGGCCTGGTAGGTGCCGGACAGGACCACCGAGGACGCCTGGTCGCCCTCCCGGCCCTGCCCCCAGGTCCGGACGCCGAGCGACATCACCTCGGAGACGTCCACCCCGCCGCGCGTGCAGACCTGCCCGGGGCCGACGATCACGTCCACGGGGGTGTCGGGGTCGTCCGCCACCGTGTACGGCTCCGGGCCGCGGACGATCGCCACGTCGCCGGGGTGCAGCAGCAGCGGCGTGCCGCGCTCGGGCAGGATCCAGGCCTCACCGCGAACCATCGTCACCACCGACAGCGGGGCCCGGTCCTCGATCCGCAGCGACCACGGCGGGGTGAGGATCGAGCGCAGCAGGAACGCGCCGCGGGCCTTGGGGCCGTCGAGGAGTCCCGTCAGAGTGTCCATGGGCCCAAGTGTAGACGGCAAGACATCATTTGACGGTTTGTCATTTGAGAGGGTCTTGAGTGATCGAGGTGGCCCGAGCGGCCCGGATGCCGGATGATCGGCGCACGGGGGACGAACCGATACGCAGATACGCAGATACGCAGAGACAGTGAGGGGCTACGAAGATGGAACTGGCACGCACACTCGCACTGGTGGCGGCCACCGTCACCTGTGGACTGACCGCCGGGTTGTTCTACGCGTTCGCGTGCTCGGTCATGCCCGCGCTCGCGCGGGTCGAGGACCGCACCTTCATCGAGGTCATGCAGCGCATCAACGTGGCCATCCTGAACGGCTGGTTCGTCCTCGGCTTCGTCGGCGCCCTCCTCACCACCGGCGCCGCCGTCGCCCTCCACCTGCCCTCCGACGGCCACCACGCGCTACCCGCCACCGTGGCCGCCCTGGTGCTCTACATCGCCGCGATCGGCGTCACCCGCTCCGTCAACATCCCGCTCAACGACGAACTCGCCGCCGGCGGCGAGCCCCGGCGCATCACCGACCCGGCCGCCGTCCGGGGGCGCTTCGAAGCCCGCTGGGTCCGTTTCAACGTGCTGCGCGCCCTGCTCTGCACCGCCGCCGTCGCCTGCCTCGCCTGGGCGCTGATCCTGCACGGCCAGGCCTGACCCCGCGCCCGGTCGGACCCCCGGATACGCCTTCGAACTCCCGCGCGCGTCGTGGGAGTTCGAAGGCGTATCCGGGGCCGGTCCCGCCCTAGCCGCAGAGGGTCCCGAAGGTGTACCCGCGCGCCTTGAGGGTGGAGAGGATCGTCGGAAGCGCGGCGGCGGTCTGGCTGCGGTCTCCGCCGCCGTCGTGCAACAGGATCACCGAGCCCGCGCGGACGTTCTTCAGCACCCGGGACTGGATGGCCGCCGTTCCCGGCCGGGACCAGTCGGTCGGGTCCACCGACCACAGCACGACCTGCTTGCCGAGCGCCGCCGCGCGCGAGCGCACGGCGCCGTCGACCGCACCGTAGGGCGGGCGCAGGCAGCTCGGGGTGCGGCCGGTCTGGGCGCGGATCGCCTTGTCCGTGTTCGCCACCTGGGCGTTGACGGCGGAGGCCGAGAGCCGGCGCAGGTCCGGGTGCGACCAGGAGTGGTTCTGCACGCTGTGGCCCGCCCGGGCGACCTGCCCGGTGAGCGCCGGATGGGCGGCGACGTTCTGCCCGATCTCGAAGAACGTCGCACGCACGCCGTAGCGGGCGAGGATCCCGAGGATCTTCGGCGTGTACGTGGGGCTGGGGCCGTCGTCGAAGGTGAGGTAGACGACCTTCCCTCCCTTGTCGGCCTTGGCGCCCGCCGCCTCGGCGGGTGCGGCCGGCACCGCGACCGCCGCTCCCGCCACCAGGGCGACGGCGAGTGCGCCGATCGCGGTCCGAATCCGCCCAACCGCCCTGCGCCTGCCGGAATGTACGGCCATGCCTGCCCCCTGCCCCTGGTGCCGGAACCGCCCTGTGCCGACCAGTCTGCGCCGAAGGGCGCCGCCGCCGCGACCGGCCGGGGGTGAATTCGGCCAGCTGCCCGGCGGGTTGACCAGCCGCGGGAACAGGGCCGGGATCAGGGCCAGGCACCGGGCCAGCCACCGGGGCCGGGCACGGCGACCGCCCCCGGTGGGGATCCACCAGGGGCGTCAACCACGTTGCGGGGCCCGGCCGTTCAGCGCGAGGCGCGGCCGTGCAGGACCAGCGCCCGGGTCAGGGCCGCCAGGCCGCCAGTGCAGAGCAGCGTGCGGAGCATGTTGGTGGCCACCCAGGTACCCTCGAACTTGGCGCGCACGCCCGCGAAGTCGGTGATCTGGGACGGGTCGCCGGCCTGCGCCAGCTGGTTGTTGAGCGGGATGTTGACGCCCATGGTGACCATCAGGGCCACCACGTAGAGCACCGTCGCCCCGGCGGCCCACAGCGCCGCCTGGCGCCGGCCGGCCTTGTGCTGGAGCCAGGCCGCCACGCCCGTCGCCACGAAGGCGCCGACGAAGACCAGGCCGAACATGCCGTTCTCGATCGACTTGTTGATGTGCTGCATCGCCGTCACGTACGTCCGGTCGTCGCCCGCCGCGAGGCCCGGCATCACGGACACGTCGAAGGCGAAGAACAGGCCCGCCATCAGGCCCATCGCGATGGTGGCGCCCGCCAGGACGGGCCCGGCGGCCTTGCTCCGTGCGGCGGGGGCCGCCGAGGCGCCCGGCGCGAGGCCGCCGAAGGAGGATGGAGCGGAGTAGGAAGCTGGAGTCGCGGTCTGGTTCGAGCGCATCGGTAATCCTTCGATTTCTCCCCGGCCCCCGCCCAGCGCGGGGGCCACCACGGTGCCCGGGCACCGGCTTCCGTACCGCTCCCGGGTTCGAACCGGATGGACGGTCAGGAAGTCGGCGAGGCCCGGCACCGACGATCAACGAAACTGACTGGCCTGCGAGTTGTGCGGCTTGGTGGGCGGCTCACACGTCCCAGACCCCGGACGCGGCGGCCTCGCGGGCGAAGTCGGCGAAGTCCCGCGGCTCACGCCCCAACGCCCGCCGCACCCCGTCCCCCAACGAAGCGTTACGACCGTCCAGGATCACCGAGAACAGCTCCGCGAAGTCCCCCGGCAGACCCGCCTCCTCCAACACCCCCCGGTACGCCGCCTCCGACACCGCCTCGAACCGCACCTCACGACCCGTCGCCCGCGACAACTCCACCGCCACCTCCGCGAACGACAGCAACCGCGGCCCCGTC
>NZ_JBIUYQ010000038.1:0-59068 GCF_044744605.1 Kitasatospora sp. NPDC087271 | reverse complement strand
GGTGAGCCCATGGCCAGGTGAGCCCATGGCCAGGTGAGCCCATGGCCAGGTGAGCCCATGGCCAGGTGAGCCCATGGCCAGGTGAGCCCATGGCCAGGTGAGCCCATGGCCCGCGCCCTGCCTGGGGCAGGGCGCGGGCCATGCAAGGCGGGGATCCGCTGTTGCCAGCGGGAGGTGGTGGGCGGGAGGCGGGGAGGGTGGGGGGCGGGGGGGGGAGGGGGCCCCAGAGATCAGGCAAAGGACCACGCGCAGGAAGTCGGCCCGTCCGACTTCCTGCGCACCACCGCACCGCCCCACCCCACCGAAGGCCGGTGCCCCGGGGGCACCGGCCTTCACGGCGAGGCGGACCAACCAGGTCCAACGAAGTCAGGCGGCGATCCCGGCGTCCTCCACCGACGCCCCGGCCACCGGCTCCCCCGCCGCCGTCCCGGCCTTCCGGTCGCGCATCACCAGCGTGGCCACGACCGCCGCCGCCAGCACCCCGATCGCGCTGATCGTGAAGGTCGTCGACATCGCCGAGGTGAAGGCCTCCCGGACGGTCCGGACGAGCCCGGCGTCCCCGTTGGCCAGCGCCAGTGCCCCGCCGACGGAGTGCTTCGCCTCCTCCGGCATCCCGGCGGGCATCTCGGCGGCGAAGCCGCTCGACAGCAGCGAGCCCAGGATCGCGATGCCGAGCGCGGTGCCGGCCTGCTGGATGGTGTCGTTCAGCGCCGAGCCGACGCCCGCCTGCTCCGGCGGGATGGTGCCCATCAGCGCGCCCACCGCCGCCGGCATCGCCAGGCCCGCGCCGAGGCCGAGCAGCCCGAGGGCGACCGCCGGGACGGTGAAGCCGGTGCCGGCGGTGACGGTGGTCAGCAGGGCGAAGGAGCCGGCCATGACGAGCATCCCGGTGAGGATGAGCAGGCGGTTGCCGATCGTGGCGGCGAACTTGGCGCCGACCCCGTTGCCGACCAGGGCGGCGATGGCCAGCGGAACGAACGCGAGGCCCGCCTTGACCGGCGAGTAGCCGAGCACGAACTGCAGGTACTGGGTGAGCACGAGCAGCAGGCCGCCGTTGCCGATCTGCACCAGGGTCAGCGACAGCGAGCCCCCGCTGAAGTTGCGGTGCTTGAAGAGCGCCAGCGGGACCATGGGCGCGGAGGTGACGTTCTCCCACACCACGAACCCGCCGAGCGCGAGCACCGCGACGGCCAGGGTGACCAGGGACTGGCCGCCGAAGGCGCCGTGCTGCGGGATCTCGATGATCCACCAGACCAGGGCGGTCATGCCGGCCGCGGACAGCACCGCGCCGAGCGGGTCGGGCTTCTGCCGCGGCCCCTTGGACTCCGGCATCAGCAGCAGGCCCGCCAGGATCGCCAGGGCGACGACCGGAACGTTGATGAAGAAGATCGAGTGCCAGGAGAAGTGGTCGATCAGCACGCCGCCGAGGACCGGGCTGCCGACCAGCCCCAGCATCGCCACCGAGCTCCAGGCGGCCATCGCCTTGTTGCGCTCGTCCTCGTCGAAGACGGTGATGAGGATCGACAGCGTCGAGGGCATGATCAGCGATCCGCCGACGCCCATGGCGACCCGTGCCGCGATCACCTCGCCGGGGTTGGTGCAGAAGGTGGCCGCGAGGGAGGCCGCCCCGAAGAGCAGCAGTCCGATGATCATGATCTTTCGGCGGCCGAAGCGGTCCCCGAGGCTGCCGGCGGTGAGCAGCAGCCCGGCGAAGACCAGGACATAGGAGTCGAGGATCCACTGGGTGTCCTGGGCGCTGGCGTCGAGGTCCGCCGTCATCGAGGGCACGGCGACCGTGAGCGCCATGCTGTCGACCACCAGGACGAGCGAGCTCAGGCACAGCACGATCAGGATCCACCAGCGGTGCGGGTTGCGGCCCTCGGTCGCGTTGAGCTCTGCCATCAGCCACCCCTCCATTCTGCGCACACCGTTCCCGCGGTGCGCACGACGCTCCTTCGCTGCGCACACTGTACGCATAGCGGAACAGTGTGCGCAACACCCGACTCCTGTACGCTCAATGCGAACGCTGTACGCAGCGAAGCAGGAGCAGAGGGAAGGGGAGCCGCCATGGCCGCCGAAACGAACCCGATCCCGTCCGTGTGGGCCCGTCGGCAGCGCGAGCCCGACCAGCCCGCACTCAGCCGGGCCGCGATCGTCCGCGAGGCGATCACCATGCTGGACGCCGAGGGCATCGAGGCCCTGAGCATGCGCAAGCTGGCCACCCGGCTGAACGCGGGCGCCACCTCCCTGTACCGGCACGTGGCGACCAAGGACGAGCTGATGGAGCTCGCGGTGGACGAGGTCTTCGGCGAGATCACCCTCCCGCCCGCCGACAGCCCCGACTGGCGCGCCGCCGCCACCGAGGCCGCCGGCGCCTTCCGGGCGACGGCCCTGCGCCACCCCTGGCTGTCGTCCGTCCTCGGCCAGGCCGGCCTCGCCTACCTCGGCCCCAACCTGATGTCCTACGGCGAGCGGCTGACCGCCTTCTTCACCTCGGCCGGCTTCCCCGAGCCGGTCCGGGCGATCGACACGGTCATCTCCTACGTCGTCGGCATGAGCACCACGGAGGCGGCCTGGCTCACCACCGTCGCCCGGGCCGGCGAGAGTGAGGCCGCGTTCATCGCCCGGCTGATGCCCGCCGCCCGGGAGGCCACCGCGGGCTTCGCCCACCTCGCCGACGCCTACTCGACCGTCTCCGCGGACCCGGACCCGGCCGCCACGCGCGACGCCAAGTTCGCCTACGGCCTCGACGTGGTCCTGGACGGCCTGGCCCTCCGCCTGCCCCGCTGACCCTCCGGTCGGACGACCCCCGGCCACTCCACTCAGCGCGCAGCCGCCGTCCGCCCACCACGCCGGGCCGACCGGACCAAGCCGTCCAACTCCCCCGCAAAGGGACAGCGGTCGCGTCCCACGTGCGGGCGCCCCTTCCCCGCCTGGCGAAATACCGGCGGTCGCGGGGTGGGGAGCGGGCACAATGGCCTAGTGATGGTGGGCCGTCCGGTGTCGGGGGGCCAGGGAATGGAGGCCCGGGTGAGCGATCTTCCGCGCAAGGCAGTGACCCGCACGGCACGGCTCGCCGCCCTGCCTCTGGGGATAGCCGGACGCGCCACGCTCGGTCTGGGCAAGCGCATCGGCGGCCGCTCCGCCGAGGTGGTGACGGCCGAGCTCCAGCAGGCCACCGCCGACCAGCTGTTCAAGGTCCTGGGTGAACTCAAGGGCGGAGCCATGAAGTTCGGGCAGGTGCTGTCCGTCTTCGAGGCCGCGCTGCCCGAGGAGGTCGCCGGGCCGTACCGGGCCGCGCTCACCAAGCTGCAGGACGCCGCTCCCCCGATGC
Source organism: Kitasatospora sp. NPDC087271 (assembly GCF_044744605.1). NCBI lineage: Bacteria > Bacillati > Actinomycetota > Actinomycetes > Kitasatosporales > Streptomycetaceae > Kitasatospora > Kitasatospora sp. NPDC087271. The sequence continues at coordinate 55,734 of NZ_JBIUYQ010000038.1, read as the reverse complement.
CCGCCGCCAAGGTGCACACCGCGCTCGCCCAGCGGCTCGGGGACGGCTGGCGCGAGCTGTTCCGGGAGTTCGACGACCGGCCGGCCGCGGCCGCCTCGATCGGGCAGGTGCACCGGGCCGTCTGGCACGACGGGCGCCGGGTCGCGGTCAAGGTGCAGTACCCGGGCGCGGGTGACGCGCTGCTCGCCGACCTGACGCAACTGAGCCGGGTGGCCTGGCTGTTGGGCCCGCTGATCCCGGGGCTGGACATCAAGCCGCTGATCGCCGAGCTGCGTGAACGGGTGTCGGAGGAACTGGACTACGAGCTGGAGGCGCAGGCCCAGCGCCGGCACGCCGAGGAGTTCGCCGGCGACCCGGACATCGTGGTGCCCGGCGTGGTGGCGCAGGCCGACCAGGTGCTCGTCACCGAGTGGATGGACGGCACCCCGCTGGCCGAGGTGATCACGGACGGCACCCAGGAGGAGCGCGACCGTGCCGGACAGTTGCTGGCCCGGTTCCTGTTCGCGGGCCCGTCCCGGACCGGCCTGCTGCACGCGGACCCGCACCCGGGCAACTTCCGGCTGCTGAAGGACGACGGCCCGGCGTCGGGCTGGCGGCTGGGGGTGCTGGACTTCGGAACGGTGGACCGGCTGCCGGGCGGGCTGCCCGCGCCGATCGGGGCGTCGCTGCGGATGGCCCTGGACGGCGACGCGGCGGGCGTGCTGAAGATGCTGCGCGAGGAGGGCTTCGTCAAGCCCTCGATCGAGCTGGACCCGGACGCGGTGCTGGACTACCTGCGGCCGATCATCGAGCCGGCCGCCGTGGACAGCTTCCACTTCACCCGGGCCTGGATGCGCGCGCAGGCGGCCCGGATCGCCGATCCGCGCTCGCCCGCCTACAACCTGGGCAAGCAGCTGAACCTGCCGCCCGCGTACCTGCTGATCCACCGGGTGACGCTGAGCACCATCGGGGTGCTCTGCCAGCTCGGCGCCCAGGCGCCGTTCCGGGCGGAGATGCTGGCGTGGCTGCCCCAGTTCGCCGGTCGGGAGCCGGCGAAGCCGGCCAACCCAGCGGGGACGGCGAAGCCCGCCGGTCGCAGGCCGGCAGGCGGCGAGCCCGCCAGCCGCACCCGCAAGAGCTGACCGGAACGCCGCCCCCGACGACCGCAGGCCGCTCCCCGTGACGGGGGGCGGCCTGCGGCACGACGGGGGTGGAACGCGGGGAGGCCCCGCACGCGACGACAGCCGCGACTACATCAGGGCGACGGCGATCGCCTTGCGGGCCCGCAGCGAGGCGCGCTCGGCCCGCTGCTTGAGCCGGCGGGCCCGGGCAACCCGGGTGACGAGGCGTTGGTGCTCGGCCTCGTGCAGGCGCTCTTGCATATGGGCCCGGGCCAGGGATTCGTGGAGGAGTTGCATTTCGAGGGTCCTGTTCTGGATCTGAAGTTCGGTGGTCTGCTCAGCGCGGACGGTCGGATCGATGGCGGCGGCGGTCATGTGGTGGTCCTGCTCGTGGTGCGTGCTCGGGAAGGGGGCTGGCCGGGATGCGTCGGCCTTGGCGGCGGCGATCCGGACGGAACGGCGGAGGGAGCTGTCCAGCAGGGGCTGCTCTCCCCGGCGGACGGCCCTGGCGCCGTGGGCGGGGTTCACGCCATGACCTCGGTCTTGCGCGGACGGCCACGCGGCCGCTTGCGGGCCACGACGACGCCCTGGACGAAGAGCTCGCCACCCCAGACGCCCCACGGCTCGCGCCGCTCCAGCGCACCGGTCAGACAGGCGTCCTTGACCGGGCAGGTGCCGCAGAGGGACTTCGCGTACTCGACGTCGGCGGGCGTCTCGGCGAAGAAGACCTCGGGGTCGAAGGCGCGGCAGGGGATGGGGAGCCCGAGCGCCTCGGCCTGCTCGATGGAGCTGATCTGCATGGAAGGAACCTCCGGGGGGTCGGCCTGGTCGGCCTTGGTGATCTGGCTTGTCGGCGGTACGGACGGGATGGGCGGCGTGATGACCGTGGACACTGTGGCGTCTTCCTCGTCTTCTCAGTGGTTCCGGCCCAGATGGCTGGTGGGTCTGGGCCGGAGGCCCCGGGGGGCCTGGGTGGTCTTGCGTACCGGACAAAACAGAAGGGCCGCGGATCCCGGTGTGACGGGTTCCGCGGCCCTGGAGGTGCCGACCTGAGGCCTACTCAGGTTCGTTCTCTCCAGGGTTCAGGCCCGCGGAAGGCCCGCATCCGGATGGCCGTGGCGCCCGCAAAGGCGGCCATGGCCTGGTTAATCTGCTGCTCGTTCTGCTTCTGGGTGCTTCCGGCACCGACGACCTGCGCATAGTCGCCATGCATGGCGGCTGCTACGACTGCCTTCGGTGCCTGGGTCGGTCGCTCATCACGCAGGGAGCGCGACGTGCCGAACGACGCCCAGTCGCCGGACAGACCGGCCTCGACGGAGGTGCCTTCGACGTTCCTGCCGCCCGCGGCGCAGACATCAGTGTGTCCAAGGCCACTGACAGCGGGGACGACGGAGACACCGGTGGTGTCGAGACCCAGACCGGTTCCACCGAGCTCGGCGAGCGCCCGCAGACGGGCGGCACGCAGGGAGGCAGCAACAACGGTCTGGCCAGTCATTTTGGTGATCATGATGTTTCCCACTGTCATCGCCTCCTCTCGGCGTCTCGCGGAGCCAGGTCGCCCCGGTTCCGAATGTTCGGATGTCTGTCTCGGTGAAGCTGTTGGGTGCAGGGGATTCGGCACAGGTGTCACCCCGTGCGATCTCGTCCCCTTGACCGCTCCGGCAGGCTATTGCGCTCCCGGTATGCCGCGCAAACTATTTTTCACGGCGGGTTCGGATGTCCCCCGAGCGGCCCCCGGGAGACTCCCCTGGACCGCGCCCGGACCGGCTCACGCCGGATCGACCGGCTCGCCGTCCTCGACGCCGTCCGGATCCTCCTCGGGCTCCTCCCCCGCACACAACGAGAGCACGGCCGCCCCGTACTTGTCCAGCTTCATCGCGCCGACCCCGGAGATCACGGCCAGCTCCTGGCGGCCGGCCGGCACGTCCTCGGCGATGGCCATCAGCGTGGCGTCGGTGAACACCACGTAGGCCGGCGCCCCCTGCTTCTTGGCCTGGCTGGCCCGCCACTCGCGCAGCCGCTCGTACAGCGCCTCGTCCATGGTGGACGGGCAGCTCTCGCAGCGGCGCAGCTTGCGCTCGACCGCCTCGGTGAGCACCTTCTCGCAGACCCGGCACTTGACCGGGCCGCGGACCCGCCGTCCGGCGGAGCGCTCGCCGGGCTCCACGCCCCCGCGCCCGCCCCGCCCGCCGGTGCGTGCGCCGGGGGCGCTGGAACCGGGGCGCAGCCCGTCCAGGAAGCGGCTGGGCTTGCGGCTGGCCCGGCCGCCCGGGGAGCGGCTGAGCGCCCAGGAGAGGGAGAGGTGCTTGCGGGCCCGGGTGACGCCGACGTAGAGGAGTCGGCGCTCCTCCTCGATCTGCTCGTCGGTCTTGGCGTAGATGATCGGCAGGGTGCCCTCGGTGAGGCCGACGAGGAAGACGGCGTCCCATTCGAGGCCCTTGGCGGCGTGCAACGAGGCGAGGGTGACGCCTTCGACGGCGGGGGCGTGCTGGGCGGCGGCGCGGGCGTCGAGTTCGGCGACGTAGGCGGCGAGGTCGGCGCTGTGGCCGACGGCGGTGCGGGTGCGCTCGAACTCCTCGGCGAGCCGGACGAGGGCGGCGAGGGACTCCCAGCGGTCGCGCACGGCGCCGGAGCCGGCGGGCGGTTCGGCGGTGAAGCCGCGGGCGGCGAGGACGGCGCGGACCTGGCCGGCCAGGTCGGGGGCGTCGGCGGTGAGCGGGTCGGCGCCGGCCCGGGCGGCGCCGCGCAGCAGGACGCCGGCGTCGCGGACCTCGGGGCGTTCGAAGAACCGCTCGGCACCCTTGAGCTGGTAGGGGACGCCGAGGTCGGCGAGGGCCTGCTCGTAGACCTCGGACTGGCCGTTGGTGCGGAACAGGACGGCGACCTCGCTGGCGCGCACGCCGGTGGCGAGCAGGTCCTTGATCCGGCGGGCGGTGGTCTCGGCCTCGGTGGGTTCGTCCTCGTACTCGGTGTAGACGGGTTCGGGGCCGGCCTCGCGCTGGGAGACGAGTTCGAGGCGGTGGCGGGCGGCCTCGCCGCGGGCCTGGCTGAGCAGTCCGTTGGCGAGGTGGACCACCTGCGGGGTGGAGCGGTAGTCGCGGACCAGCTTGACGACCGTGGCCTCGGGGTGGCGGGTGCGGAAGTTGAGCAGGTAGTCGGGGGTGGCGCCGGTGAAGGAGTAGATGGTCTGGCTGGCGTCGCCGACGACGCAGAGGCTGGCCCCGCCGCCGGGGCCGGTCCACTGGTCGAGCAGCCGCTGCTGGAGCGGGGAGACGTCCTGGTACTCGTCGACGGTGAAGTGCCGGTACTGGGAGCGGACCTGGTCCGCGATGTCGGGGCGGTCCTCCAGGATGGCGGCGGTGAGCAGCAGGACGTCCTCGAAGTCGATGACGCCGCGGCGGCTCTTGGTCTCCTCGTAGACGCGGTAGACCTGGGCGGTCTCGGCCGGGTCGCGGGGGGCGTCGCGGCCGGACTTCTGGACGGCGGCGGGGTAGTCGTCGGGGCCGAGCTGGGTGACCTTGGCCCACTCGATCTCGGCGGTGAGGTCGCGCAGTTCGGTGCGCTGGACGCGCAGGCCGCAGCGGCCGGCGGATTCGGCGACGAGCTGGACCTTGCGTTCGAGCAGCTGGGGCACGGGGCCGCCGACGGCGCGCGGCCAGAAGTACTGGAGCTGGCGCAGGGCGGCGGCGTGGAAGGTGCGGGCCTGGACGCCGTCGGCGCCGAGCTGGCGCAGCCGGCCGCGCATCTCGCCGGCGGCGCGGGCGGTGAAGGTGACGGCGAGGACCTGCTGGGGCTGGTACACGCCGCTGCGCACGCCGTAGGCGATCCGGTGGGTGATGGCGCGGGTCTTGCCGGTGCCGGCGCCGGCGAGGACGCAGACGGGCCCGTGCAGGGCGGTGGCGACGGCGCGCTGTTCGGGGTCGAGCCCGGCGAGCACGGCGTCGGGGCCCGTGGCGGCGGTGGGGTCGGCCCAGAGGGAGCCGTGGGGGCCGTCGGACGGGCTGCCGCTCAAGAGGTCTTCCTGCATGCTTTCCATCCTCTCAGCCCGCTGGGACAACGGGGGCGGGGTTGTCCACAGGCCCGGTGTGATCGCAGGATGATCGCTGCGCACCGGGGCGCGCGGGGCCGTTCGGGCGCCGTCGTGGTGCGACGGAGCGTGGCCGTGCGGAATGACCGTCGCGCGGTGGGCGTTCCTGCCCTGAGACCGTACGCCCTCTTCCTGAAGGAGCCTCCTCGATGTCCGGCAGCGTGACGATGTACAGCACGACCTGGTGCGGGTACTGCAACCGACTCAAGAGCCAGCTGGACCGGGAGGGGATCGGCTACACGGAGGTCAACATCGAGGAGGACCCGGCGTCGGCGTCGTTCGTCGAGTCGGTCAACGGCGGCAACCAGACCGTGCCGACGGTGCTGGTGACGCCGAACGCCGGCGGCGAGCGGGTCGTGATGACCAACCCGAGCCTGCTCCAGGTGAAGAAGGCCCTCGGAGTCTGAGTGGCCTGAGTGGCCTGCATGACCCGAACGGCCCGGGCGGGCCGGCCCGGGGTCCGGGCCGGCGCGCGTCACTGCGCGTCGGCCCTGGCGGGGTCGACGGGTGCGGCGGGCGCGGGCAGGGTGGCACGCGCGCCGAGGTCGCCGATGCCGTAGACGAGCCGGCTGCGGTCGGCCGAGTAGCGGGTCTCGATGACCCTGACGGGCCCGCGCCGGTCGTAGGTGACGCGGGTCTGGACCATCAGCGGCACGCCGGGGCCGCCCTGGAACCACTGGGCCTCCTCGGGGCCGGGCATCCGGGCGACCAGGTGGTCGACGGCGCCGATCTCGGTGCGGCCGAGTTCGTCGAGGACGGCCTCGTCGCCGCCCTCGACCGGGTCGGGTTCCATCAGCGGGGTGCCGGCGGCGAGTCCGGCCCGGTAGTGGCTCTCCTCGATGGAGTACGGCTCGCGGTCGAGCAGGCGCAGTTGGCGGCGGACCACGATGGCCTCGCCGGGGCGCAGTCCGAGCCGTTCGGCGATGTCGACCCGGGCCCGGACGATCATCATCTCGAAGTCGGTGGTGAGTTCGCGCCCGGCCTCGGCGGCCTCGCCGAGGTAGACGGCGGAGGGCACGGCCAGGCAGTCCCGGGGGGCGGGGGCCAGGGTGGGGCCGTAGGCGCGGTGGTCCAGGACGGGGTGTTCCCGCAGGTAGGTGCCCTTGCCCTGGAGGCGGACCAGGCGGCCTTCGTTGACCAGGACGTCGACGGCGAGCCGGACGGTGTTGCGGGCGACTCCGTACTGGCGTTCCAGTTCGCTCTCGACCGGGAGTGCGGCGTCGGCGGTGAACTCGCCCTCGGCGATCCGGCGGCGCAGGTCGGCGGCGAGACGCTGGTATTTGGGGGATTGGGCGGTGCCCCGGGGGATTGTCACCCGAGTGAATGTAGCGAGCGCGATGGCGGGGTTTCAGCCGTTTCCGGCAATGTCGTCCGCGCGGGTTGACGACGGCTTCGGGACGGCGGGCGGCGGTAGCAGAACTGGCCCGTCCGGCCACGAACATCAGGTCGTGGCGGATTCGGAAAGGAAGGGAAAAGAAAAACGGGGGCGCACGGGATAACCCGCACGCCCCCCATTCGTCGGGGATTACCAGCGCGCCGCCGACGGCAGCGGTCCGCCGTACCAGAGCTCGACCAGGTGGCGCGCGATCGAGATCCCGGAGGGCGGCAGGATCTCCCCCGCCTCCATCCCGGCCCGCAGTTCCTCGCGGGAGAACCAGCGCGCCTCGGCCAGTTCCTCGCCGTCCACGGTGATCGCCGTGCCGCCCGGCAGCGCCCGGCCCGTGAAGCCGAGCATCAGGCTCGACGGGAAGGGCCAGGGCTGGCTGGCGACGTAGCGCACCTCGCCGACCCGCACGCCGGCCTCCTCGTGCACCTCGCGCACCACCGCCTGCTCGATCGACTCCCCCGGCTCGACGAAGCCGGCCAGGGTGGACCAGCGGCCCTCCGGCCACAGCGCCTGGCGGCCGAGCAGGCAGCGGTCCTGCTCGTCGGTGATCACCATGATCACCGCCGGGTCGGTGCGCGGGTAGTGCTCGGCCGCGCAGGAGGTGCAGCGCCGCACGTGCCCGGCGCCGGCCTTCTCGGTCGGGTGCCCGCAGCGCGAGCAGAAGCTGTGCAGCCGGTGCCAGTGCTCCAGCGCCACGGCGTGCACCAGCAGTCCGGCGTCCCGGTCCGACAGCAGCGCGCCGACCTCGCGCAGCCCGGCCGGGCGGGCGTCGCCGTCCAGCCGCCCGGGCAGGCTCTCACCGGCCAGCGCGAAGTACGAGACGCCGTCCTCGTCGGTGCCGAGGAAGTACCGGTCCCCGGTCTGCGGCGCCTCGAAGGAGGGCATCAGCACGAGTTCGGTGCCCTGCGCGGTGTCGACGACGAACGCCTCTCCGCCGGCGATCGGCAGCACCCGGGTGGCCGGGTGGCTCCAGGCGGCGGCCAGCCAGGGCTCGTCGAGCCGGTGCTCGGCCGCCCGGTCCACCCCGGCCCGGGCCAGTGCCAGGTTCAGTGGGCGTTCGGTCTCAGGCACGGTGCTCACTTCGTTCCATCCCCACGTGATGAATCATCCGGATGAGTGATCTGACTGCCATGGTGTGCCCGCGCGGGGTCACGCGCCGGGCCGGAAGTTCTCGGCCAGGTCCCCCCACAGGTACGCGGCCGTCTCCACGCCCTTGGCCAGCAGGTCCAGTTCGACCTTCTCGTTGACCGAGTGCCAGCCGTCCGAGGGCACCGAGATGCCGAGGAACAGCACCGGCGCGCCGAGCACGTCCTGGAGGTCTGCGGCCGGGCCGGAGCCGCCCTCGCGGGTGAAGAGGATCTTCTGCCCGAAGGCCCGGCCCATGGCGCGGACGGTGGACTGCAGCGCCGGGTGGTCCAGCGGGGTCAGGCAGGGCCGGGTCGCGCCCGGGAAGGTCAGCTCGTGGCGGACGCCCTCGGGCACCCGCGCGGCCACCCACTCCCGGACGGCCTCGCGCACCTTCTCCACCTCCTGCCCGGCGACCAGCCGGAAGGACAGCTTGAGGTGCGCCGAGGACGGCACGATGGTCTTGCCGCCGGGGCCGGTGTAGCCGCCCCAGAGGCCGTTGACCTCGGCGGTCGGGCGGGCCCAGACCCGCTCCAGGGTGGAGTAGCCGGCCTCGCCCCGGGTTCCGTACGACTTGGCGACCCTGAGCCACTGCGCCTCGTCGAAGGGCAGTTCGGCGAACAGCTCGCGCTCGCGGTCGGTCAGCTCGATCACGCCGTCGTAGAAGCCCGGGATGTCCACCCGGCGGTCGGCGTCGTGCAGGCCGGCCGCCAGCTCGGCGGCGACCTGCGCCGGGTTGGGGACGGCGCCGCCGAAGGAGCCGGAGTGGATGTCGGTGTCCGGGCCGTACAGGTCGATCTGGGCGTCGGCCAGGCCCCGCATGCCGGTGCAGACGGTCGGCGTGGTCTCGGACCACATGCCGGTGTCCGAGATGACCACCACGTCGGCGGCCAGCCGCCCGGCCTCGCGCCGGACCAGGTCGGCGAAGTGCGGCGAGCCGGACTCCTCCTCGCCCTCGATCAGCAGCTTGAGGTTGACGGCCGGCGCGGTGCGGCCGGTCGCGGCCAGGTGGGCGCGCACGCCCAGGGTGTGGAAGAACACCTGGCCCTTGTCGTCGGCCGCGCCGCGGGCGAACAGCCGTCCGCCGACCACGGTCGGGGTGAACGGCTCCGTGTCCCAGCCGTCCTCCTTGGCGGCGGGCTGCACGTCGTGGTGCCCGTAGACCAGGACGGTCGGCGCGGACGAGTCCCCGGAGGGCCACTCGGCGAACACCGCCGGCAGGCCGTCGGTCTCCCACACCTCGGCCACCGGGAAGCCGGTGTCGCGCAGCTTGGCGGCCAGCCACTCGGCGGAGCGCCGCACGTCACCGGCGCGGGCCGGGTCGGCGGAGACCGAGGGAATGGCCAGCCACTCGGAGAGGTCGGCGAGGAAGCCGGCCTGGTGCTGGTCGATGAAGGAGCGGACGACGCTGTCCGGAGTTCTCGTCATACGGACGACTTTAGTTCGCCCGTGCGGGTGCCCGCCCCGGCCGTCCGGCTGCCGGGCGCCGTCGGGGCTGTAACCTCCGTCACCCCCGCCCGCGCCCCCGGAGTGGAGGGGGCGCGGACGGGGGTGACGGGAGGGTGCGCGAACCTCAGCCGGAGCGGCGCAGCAGGGAGATCCGCGAGCGGGTGAGCAGCGCGGCCAGGCCCGCCGCGAGCACCGGCAGCGCCACCACGGTGACCGCGATGGTGAGCCACGGGAGGACCACGACCGAGTTGTTGGCGATCGTCTCGGCGCTCATCCCGGGGACGGAGGTCGCCGCGCCCTGGACCTTGCGCAGGGCCACCGCCGGCACGATCCCGCAGACGGTGCCGAGGAGGGTGCCCATGGCGGCGATCACCCCGCACTGGAAGCCGGAGAGCGTGCGCCGGATCCGGGGCTCGGCGCCGACCGCCGCGAGGGTGGTCAGGTCGCGCTGGGAGTCGGCGGCGGCGAGTCCGGTGGCGATGCCGGCCGCACCGAGGGCGACGATGCCGGCGAAGATCGACAGGCCGAGGCCGATCAGGTCGGACCTGGACTGGTAGCCGCGCTCGATCACGAGGACGCCCTGGTCGGTGAGCTTGGCCAGCGCCCCGTTGGCCTTCTGCTGGGCGCCGTCGGAGGGTGAGCTGTCGGGCAGCCAGACCGAGCCGGCCGGGGAGGTGGTGAGGCCGAGCCGGGTGGCGGTGTCGGGGCTGATCACGGCCTGGCCGCTGGCCGGCACCACCGCGGACGCGAGGACGGCGTCGACGGAGATCTCGGTGTGGCCGCGCTTCCGGGGGGACGGCCCGTCGGTCTCCTCCATCGGGTCGTTCAGCCCGATCGCGACCTTGCCGTCCTTGAGGTACTTCGCGTCGAAGACCACGGCCTTGCCGGCGGCGAGGGCCTGCCCGGCGGCCGGGTCGGTGACGCCGTAGAGGTTGTGCAGCAGGGTGGCGTCGCCCGCGGAGAGGTTGCTGAAGTGGTTGCCGCGGTGGCCGATGCCCTGGCAGCGCGGGTCGGTGCCGAGGATGCGTTCCGTCTCGTCGGTGCTGCGCTCGGTGTCGTCGAGGGCGGGGCAGCGCAGTTCCTCGGGCAGTTCGACCTGGATGTAGCCGCAGCCGCTGCCGCCGTCGGCGCAGTCGCCCTTGTAGTTGACGCGCTGGATGTCGGCGCGCGATCCGAGGGAGGGGATGTTGCGTTCCACCGCGTCGCGCATCTGCGGCAGCAGCTTGCCCTCAGCGGCGGGCAGCCATCCGCTGCCGAGCATGACGGCGCCGGAGGGGGCGGCGGCGGTGTACTCGCGGCGGTTCCCCTCGTCGTAGCTGGCGAGGTAGACGCTGACCGCGACGGTGCCGGCGACGGCGGCCATCACGGCGGCGACGGCGGGCGCGGTGCGGCCGCGGTGGCGCACCGAGTCGCGCAGGGCGAGCCGGGGGCCGAGCGAGAGCCAGCGGCCGAGCCGGCCGAACAGGCCGACCAGGTAGGGCGTCAGGGCGACCATGCCGAGTTCGGCGACGGCCGAGCCGCCGAGGACGGACAGGCTGCGGTTGGCGAAGCCGCTGGTGGCGCCGAGCAGGGCGAGCGCGGAGCCGCCGCCGAGCATCAGCAGGCCGAGCAGGGCGAGCTTGCGGCTCGGGGGCTTGAGCGAGTCGCGGCCGGTGAGCGCGGCGACGACGTCCTGGCGGGAGGCCTGGACGGCGGGCACGACGGCGGCGAGCAGGCCGGTGACCAGGCCGACCAGGAGCACGCCGAGCAGGTCGAGCGGCTGGAGGTTGAAGTGGCCGAAGCGCTGGCCGGCGTACTCCTCGGCCCGGGTGCGCAGCAGGGCGACCAGGCCGATGCCGAGTCCGAGGCCGACGACGGCGCCGGTGATGCCGAGGACGATGCCGCCGCCGAGGACGACGGCGCGGATGTTGGCGCGCTCACCGCCGCCGGCGGCGAGCAGTCCGAGCTGCCGCCGGGAGCGCCTGGCCCCGACGGCGAAGGCGGGGCCCGCGAGGAGGACGATCTCCAGCAGGGCCATGCCGACGACGGTGGCGAGGATGACGACGGAGGTACGGTCGAGGTACCCGGGGGTGGGGCCGCCGTGCTTGTCGGCCTCGACGTAGTAGGGGACGTCGGCGCGGGCCGGCGGGTCGAGCAGGACGGCGCGGGAGGCGAGGGTGAAGCCGTAGCCGCCCAGTTCGGTGACCTTGGGCCAGTCCAGGGTGCCCGCGGGGAGCTTGACGAGCCAGCGGGTGGGCGCGTCGGTGCCGGCGTTGCGGCTGCGGTCGGCGCCGGGGAGCTTGGCGAGCTTGCTGATCAGGGTGCCGGGCCGGGCGATGATCTCGGTGGCCGTCAGTTCACCGGGGTACTCGACGACGCCGGTGATGGTGAAGGGGGTGTCCTCCAGGCCGCGGACGGCGGTCTGGTCGCCGATCTTGAGGCCGGAGCGGGTGAGGAAGTCCCGGGTGACGGCGGCTTCGCCGTCGGTGGCGGGGGCGCGGCCCTTGACCAGGTTGACCCGGCCCTTCCAGACCGGGTCGGTGAGGTCCAGCTCGGTGGTCCGGGTGCTGAGCAGGCCCTGGGAGCTGCCGGCGGCGGTGTAGGGACCCTGCCGCTCGGGCACGAGGACGGTGCCGGGCGGGAGCAGCTGCTTCGCCAGTTCGACGGGTTCGGTGTCGAGGCTGCGCTGCTGGGCGGGGGTGTACTGGGGGGCGGCGCCGTTCTTCGCCTCGTCCTTGGCGCTCCTGGTGGACATTCCCTTGTCGGGGTCGGGCGCCTGGAGGACGATGGCGCCGCGTTCGAGCATCTGCAGTTCGCCGTCGGCCTGGCCCATGACGCGCAGGACGTGTTCGGCGGGTTCGAGGTCGGCGCTGCGGAAGACCACGTCGGCGCCGGTGACGCCGAGGACGGGCAGTGCGACCATGGCGACCACCAGGGCGCTGCGGCCCTTGGCGCGCAGGGCGTCGCGGCGGGCGATGCGCAGGGCGACCCGCCAGGCGCTGAGCTTCACTCGTCCACCTTCATGCTGTTGGTGGCGGCGCTGACGAGCAGGCTGGCGGCGTCCTGGCTGACGCTCTCGTCGACCATGCGGCCGTCGCGCAGGAAGACCACGCGGTCGGCCCAGGCGGCGTGCCGGGCCTCGTGGGTGACCATCATGGCGGCGGCGCCGGCGTCGCAGCGGGCGCGCAGGACGGCGAGGACGGCCTCGCCGGTGGTGGAGTCGAGGGCGCCGGTGGGCTCGTCGGCGAGGACGAGGCGGCGGTCGCCGATGAGGGCGCGGGCGATGGCGACGCGCTGCTGCTGGCCGCCGGACATGTCGTCGGGGAAGCGGTCGGCGAGCTCGGGGATGCCGAGCTCCTCCAGGGCGGCGAGCGCCTCGCGGCGGGCGGCGCGGGCGGAGAGGCCGTCGAGCTCGCGCGGCAGCGAGATGTTCTCGCCGGCGGTGAGGGCGGGGATCAGGTTGTAGTCCTGGAAGACGTAGCCGATGGAGCGGCGGCGGACCTGGGCGAGCCGCTTGCGGGTGAGCCCGCCGAGGGCGACGCCCTCGACGAGGACCTGGCCGGTGGTCGGGGTGTCCAGTCCGCCGGCGAGGGTGAGGAGCGTCGACTTGCCGGAGCCGGACGGGCCCATGACGGCGACGAACTCGCCGGGGTGGACCTTGAGGTCGATGCCGCGCAGGGCTTGGACCTCCGCGGCGCCTTGGCCGTGGACTCGGGTGACGTTCTCCAGGTGCAGTACCGGCGTCTGCCGGGCCGGGTCGGTGTGGGACATGGTTCCCCCCTTGTGCTGGTGGTGGGCTCGGCGTCGGGTCCGGGCCGGTGGTTCGGGCGGGCCGTCGCGGTCAGGTGCGCGAGCGGCGGCCGTCGCGGGTTCGGGTGCGCGGGCGACGGCGGGCGGGGTCAGGTGCGCGAGCGGCGGCGGGCGGGCCGGGCGACCGTGGCGCCGCCGTCGCGGGCGGCTTCGGCGGCGCGGGCCTGTTCGGTCTCCGCGTGCTGGTGGAGCCGGGTCTCGCAGTGGTCGAGCCAGCGGATCTCGGCCTCGGTCTGGAAGATCAGCTGGTCGAGGACGAGCAGCCAGGCCAGGTCGTTGCTCGCGGAGGGCGCGATGCCGGGCCGTGACTCCCCCGCCAGCGCGCGGCCCTTGAGCCGGGTGTAGTCCTGGAGCGCCTTGATGCTGTGGCGGCGCTGGCCCTGGACGACGGCGGAGACGTCCACCCCGGGGACGGTGACGGCCATGGCGAGCTTGATGGCCAGTTCGTCGCGCGGGGGGTTGGTCCGGGGCACCGGGGTGTCGAACCAGGCCCGCAGCTCGGTGCGTCCCTCTTCGGTGACGGCGTAGAACTGGTGGCCCTCGTCGTCCTCTCCGGCGGGCTCGACCAGGCCGTCCCGCTCCAGTCGGGACAGCGTCGTGTAGACCTGCCCGACGTTGAGCGGCCAGGTGGCGCCGGTGCGCGCCTCGAACTCGGTGCGCAGTTGGTAGCCGTAGCGCGGGCCCTGGTCGAGCAGGGCGAGCAGGCCGTGTCGGATGGACATACTCAGTATGTATACCCGGTATGCCCCACAGGCTCAAGCCGCACCCCCTCCCCCGGCGAGCGGGTACCGTCGTGCGGTGTGAGCCAGTTGCGCATCGCCACCTTCAACCTGCTGCACGGTCAGCCGCTCGCCCCGGACGGCGCCCCGCGGCCCTACCCCGCCGACGCCGGCGGGCCGCTGGCGGAGGCGGTGGCCGCGCTGGACGCCGACGTACTGGCCCTCCAGGAGGTGGACCGCCACCAGTCCCGCTCCGGCGGCACCGACCAGGCCGCGGTGGCCGCCAAGGCCATGGGGGCCGCCGACTGGCGGTTCGCCGCCGCCCTGCACGGGCGCCCGGCGCCGGTCGCGGGCTGGGTGCCGGAGCCCTCCGTGCCCGGCGGCCTGCGGGTGTACGGGCCCGGCGACGTCGGCGACGGCGCCCCGCCCTCGTACGGCACCGCGCTGCTGACCCGGCTGCCGGTGCGGCACTGGCGGGCCCGCCGGTTCGCCCCGGCCCCGTTCGGACTGCCACTGCGGGTGGCCGGCCGGCGCGGGCTCACCCCGGTGCCGGACGAGCCGCGGGCGGCGCTGGCGGCCGTGCTGGAGGGCGACCGCGGCCCGTTCACCGTGGTGGCGGCGCACCTGTCCTTCGTCCCCGGGTGGAACATGGCGCAGCTGGCCGGCATCCGGCGGTGGATCGCGGACCTGCCGCAGCCGTACCTGGTGCTGGGCGACTTCAACCTGGTCGGCGCGGTGCCGCGCACCGTCCTCGGCGGGGCGACCGCGCTGGAGCGCACCGCACCCCGGGCGCGGGTCCGGGAGCTGCGGGCGGCCCGGCGGGCCCGGCCGGCCCTGGCCGAGCCGCGCCGGCGCCGGGTGCGCGAGCCCCGCCCCCGCCTGCAGGGCTGGTACGACCTGGCCCGTACCCCGACGTACCCCTCGCACCGCCCGGCGGTGCAGTTCGACCACGTGCTGGCGGTCGGCGTGCCGCGCGCCGCGGTCGGCCCGGCGGCGGCGCCGCGCGCGGCGGTGTCGGACCACCGGCCGCTGCTGGTGGAGGTCTCGCTCTAGTACGGGCCCAGCACGGGACTAGTGCCGGGCCAGGACGCCGTGCTGGTGCGGTAGTTGGGTGCCGGCGGCGGGGGCCGGCGCGTACTGGAGGAGCAGCATGGCCGCGTCGTCGCCGAGTTGGCGGCCGACGTGGCGCACGACGTCCTCGTGCAGGCGCTGCAGGACGTCCGCCGGGCGGCCGTCGGCGCAGCGCGGGAGGCGCTCGGCGAGCGGGTAGAAGGCGCCGGAGCGGTCGCGGGCCTCGATCACCCCGTCGGTGAACAGCAGGACCCGGTCGCCGGGCCGCAGTGCCACCCGGTGCACCGGCGGCCGGACGTCGGCCGGGTCGAGGACGCCCAGCGGCGGGACGGTCTCGGCGAGTTCGAGCGGCCGGACATCCCCGCCGCGCAGCAGCAGCGGCGAGGGGTGGCCGCAGTTGACCAGTTCCGCGGTGCCGTCCGCCCCGACGCCGATCAGCACCAGGGTGACGAACTCCTCCTCCACGCCCGGGTGGTCGTTCTCGTGCAGGGCCCGGTCGAGGCTGACGGCCAGCCAGCCGGCGACCCGGTCCAGTGCGGGCTCCTGGTGCGCGGCCTCGCGGAAGGCGCCGAGGACGGCGGCGGCGGTCTCGACCGCGCCGAGGCCCTTGCCGCGGACGTCGCCGACCACGGCCCGCACCCCGTGCCGGGTGTTGACCACCTCGTACAGGTCGCCGCCGATCCTGGCGTGCGCGGCGGCGGCCTCGTAGTGGACGGCCGCCTGGACGGTGCCGACCCGCTCGGGGACGGGCCGCAGCAGCACCCGGCGGGCGATCGAGGCGACGAGCTGGGCGTCGGCCAGCGCCCGCTCCTGGCGCAGCCGCAGGGTGGCGCTGACCCAGCCGATCAGCGCGACCAGCAGGATCGCGAAGACGCTGGCGGCGTGCACGGACTGGTCGAGCGCGTCGCTGCGGAAGGCCATCAGGAAGGCCACCGCCTCGGTGAAGAGGCCGATGGCGAGCGGGTACCAGGTTCGGTGGCTGACCACGGCGGCCAGCGCGGGGACGGCGGTGAGGGCCGGCTCGACCGTCACCTCGGTGTTGCTGACGAAGTCGAGGGCGACGATCAGCGCCATGCCGATGAAGGGCAGCGCGAGCGCCGTCCTCGGCCAGGTGCCGGTCGTGCCCGGAGCGGGTCCCGGGGTCGGCCCGGTGAACCGCTCTCTGATCCATCCGGTCGCGCTCAACGTCGGTTACTCCAGCAGAAGACGCCGATGCCCTGGGGCACCTGCGGTGATGACTGAGGGTTAGGGAATGCGGGCCTCGCTGGCGGCCGGAGCACGGGGGTTGACCGGTTACCGACCCCACAATAGGCACGAAACGTGCATGACGCACAGGTTTCGGGCGCTGCCGTGATGACTTGAATGCTCTGCGTGACTCATTCTTCACTGTTCCCGATCAGGAGCCGTTCCAACTCTTTTCGGTCGGGAAGTCCTGCCGGACGGACGATCCGCCCGCTGCGGACGTACAGGAAGGAAGCCGTGACCTGCTCCGGCGGAACGCCCGCCTGCTCGGCCCAGGCGATCCGGTAGACCGCGAGCTGCAACGGGTCGGCAGTCTCCTCGCGGTGGGTCTTCCAGTCCACCACTTCGTAGCGTGACGCGCCACCGGTTACTGACGTCACGTCACCGTCCCGGTAGACCGCGTCGATCCGGCCGCGCACCACCCGCCCCCCGAGCACCAGCTGGAACGGCGCCTCCACCCGGTGCGGCCGGCGCTGGGCGTACGGGGTGCGCAGGAACGCCTCCTTGAGCTGCTCCAGGTCCTGCTCGTCCTCGATGCCGTCGTCGTCCGCGCCGGGCAGCGCGCCCGGCTCGATCAGCAGCAGCGGTTCGATCCGGGACTGCACCCAGGCGTGGAAGCGGGTGCCCCGCCGGGCGGCCGGCTGCGGCGGGCGCGGCATCGGCCTGGCCAGGTCGCGCGCGAAGCCGTCCGGGTCGGCGGCCAGGCGCAGCAGTTGGGTGGCGGACAGCGCGGCGGGCAGCGGCACGTCGCGGGCGGTGCGCCGGGAGCGCTCCAACTCGCCCAGCAGCGCGGTGAGGTCGCGGTCCCAGGAGGCCGCCTGGCGCTGGTCCTCGGCGGCCATCGGCTCGGGCTCGGGGGCGGGCGCGCCGGCCAGCCGGGCGTGCACCACCTCGGCGACCCGGCGGCGGGCCAGCTGGGCGGCCGGGTCCAGCGGCAGCGGCCAGGGGTGCTCGACGGGGGCGGCCAGCGCCGGGTTCTCGGCGCCCTTCTCCGGCTGCTCGGCCCAGTGCTCGACCTCCCCGGCGCCGGGCCGCTCGCAGTGCTCGCGCAGCTGCTCCAGGAAGGCGGACGGGCCGCGGACGGTCTTCTGGCTGGGCCCCCACCAGTGCCCGGAGGCCAGCAGCAGCGTGCGCGGGCGGGTGAACGCGACGTAGCCCAGGCGCAGTTCCTCGGTGCCGGAGTGCTCGGCCAGCTGCCGTTTGAACGCGGTCATGGCCTTGCCGTCCCACCCGCCGCGCACGTCGGGCAGGGTGTCCGCGTCGCCGCGCAGGGCGTGCGGGAGCACCCGCTTGCTGCTGGTCCAGCGCTCGCGCGAGGTGGTGGACGGGAACGAGCCCTTGACCAGACCGGGGACGGCGACGACGTCCCACTCCAGGCCCTTGGACTTGTGTGCGGTGAGCACCTTCACGGTGTCCTCGCCGCCGGGCAGGCTGCTGTCCAGTCCGCGCTCGTACTCCTGGGCGGCGCGCAGGAAACCGAGGAAGGCGGCCAGGCCGGGGTCGCCGTCGAGGTCGGCGAAGGAGGCGGCGACGTCCAGGAAGGCGTGCAGGGTCTCGCGCCGCCGGGCGGCCAGCGCCTGCGGGGAGGCGGCGAGTTCGACCTCCAGGCCGGTGACGGCCAGCACCCGGTGCAGCACGTCCATCAGCGGGTCGGCGAGCGAGCGGCGCAGGTCGCGCAGCTCCTGGCCGAGGCGGGCCAGGCGGACCCTGGCCTCGGCGGAGAAGGGCAGTTCGTCGGGCTGCTCCGCGTCGAGGAAGGTCTCCACCGCGTCGGCGAGCGAGACCACCTCGGTGGGGTCGGCCTCGGCGACGGCCACCGTCAGCGCCTCCACGCCCTCGGGCCGGTCGGTGCGCACCAGGTCGGCGGCCCGGCGACCGAGCAGGGCGAGGTCGCGCGGGCCGATCCGCCAGCGCGGGCCGATCAGCAGGCGCACCAGCGCGGCGTTGGCGGTCGGGTCCTGGAGCACCTCGCAGACCGCCACCAGGTCGGCCACCTCGGGCAGTTGCAGCAGCCCGCCCAGGCCCACCACCTCGACCGGCACCTCGCGGGCGACCAGGGCCGCGTGGATGTCCGGGAAGGCCGCGCCGCCGCGGCACAGCACGGCGATCCGGCCGGGCGCGGTGCCGGTGCGCACCAGGTGGGCGATCGAGTCGGCGAGCCAGTCGACCTCCTCGGCGTGGGTGGGCAGCAGCGCCGCCCGCGCGTAGCCGTCCTGCTCGGCGCCGGGGGCCGGGCGCAGCGCCTCGACGCCCTCGTGCATGGCCCGCAGCGGCGCGGCGAGTTCGTTGGCGAAGGCGAGCAGCCGCCCGCCGCTGCGGCGGTTCTCGCTGAGCGCGTAGCGGGCGGCGGGGCGGCCGTCGGCCTTCGGGAAGTGCCGGGGGAACTCGTCGAGGTTGGCGACGGAGGCACCGCGCCAGCCGTAGATCGCCTGGCAGGGGTCGCCGACGGCGGTGACGGGGTGGCCGCTGACGGGGTGGCCGCCGCCCGGTCCCCCCGGGCCGGCGCCGAACAGGCCGGCCAGCATCAGCCGCTGGGCGACCGAGGTGTCCTGGTACTCGTCGAGCAGCACGACCCGGAACTGGCCGCGGAGCAGCGCGCCGACCTCGGGCCGCTGCTGGGCGAGCCGGGCGGCGGCGGCTATCTGGTCGCCGAAGTCCATCAGCCCGGCGGCGTGCTTGCGGCGCCGGTAGTCCTCGACCAGGCGCAGCAGCTCCAGCCGGGCCCGGGCGGTGGCGGGGACGGCCCGCAGGTCGTCGTTGGTGAGCTTGGCGGTGGCGAGGGTGTCCAGCAGGTCCTCGTCGTGGGCGCGCAGGGTGTCCGGCTCGACCAGGTGCTCGGCGAGTTCGCCGTCCAGGGCGATCAGGTCGGCGACCAGGTTGGCGAAGGTGCCGGTGAGCGCGGGGAACGGGCCGCGGGCGGTGCGCAGCACCTTGGCGGCGAGCTGGAAGCGGGTGGCGTCGGCGAGCAGCCGCACGTCGGGTTCGATGCCGATCCGCAGGCCGTGCTCCTTGAGCAGCCGGCCGGCGAAGGCGTGGTAGGTGGAGATCTCCGGTTCGCCGAGCGGCTCCGCGCCGTCCTCCCCGGTGACACCGGCCCGCAGCAGGGCGGTGCGCACGCGTTCGGCGAGTTCGCCGGCGGCCTTGTTGGTGAAGGTGAGGCCGAGCACCTCCTCGGGCCGGACGGCGCCGGAGCCGACCAGCCAGACCACCCGGGCGGCCATCACCGTGGTCTTGCCGGAGCCCGCGCCGGCCACGATCACGGCCGGTTCCAGGGGGGCGCCGATGGCCGCCATCTGCTCCCGGTTGAACGGGATGCCCAGCAGCTCCTTGAGCTGGTCGGGATGGCTGAGCACGGCGGTCACCCCGCAACGTTAACCGGAGCGGCGGACAACCTTCACTCGACGAGTTGCGCCCCGTCCCGCTGGGCGGAGCAGCTGCGGCGGAAGGTGCAGCGGTCGCAGCCGCCGCCGGTCTGCGGGACGAAGCGCTCGGCGAGGACCCGGCCGGCCGCGTCGGCGAGCAGGTTCTCGATCCACGGCTCGCCCTCCGGCGGGTCCTGCCGCTGCACCTTGGGGGCGTCCTGGGCGGCCTTGGCGGCGGGCTCGCGCAGGTGGACGAGTTCGGCGCCGCCGGTGGCCGGGGGGCGGTCGGCGAAGCCGGGCAGCTCGTTGAGGGCCCCTGCGCGGACGGCGAGCTGGTAGACGGCGAGCTGCTTGTGCTCGGGCAGCGACCTGTCGGTGGGGATCTGCTTGCCGGTCTTGAAGTCGACGACGTAGGCGCGCCCGGCCGCGTCCTTCTCGACCCGGTCCATCGAGCCGCGGATGCGCACCGAGACGCCGCCGGCGTCGAGGGTGACGTCGAAGCCGTGCTCGGTGGCGACGAGGTCGCGGCCGCGTTCCAGCACGTGCCAGTTGAGGAAGCGCTCCAGGGCGGCGCGGGCCTGGGTCTTCTCCTGCTGGGACTTCCAGGGCGCGTCGAAGGCCAGCGCGTCCCAGACGGTGTCCAGGCGTTCCATCAGGACGGCGAGGTCGGCGGGGGTGCGCCCGGAGCCGACCTCGTCGGCGAGCGCGTGCACGACGTTGCCGAAGCCCTGGGCGGCGGAGCCGGCTGCGCGGGCCTTGACCTCCTTGTCCAGGAACCACTGCAGCGAGCAGTTCTCCAGTTGCTCCAGGCCGCTGCCGGACAGCCGCACCGGCAGGTCGGCGCTGCGCAGCGGGTCGGGGGCGGCGGTGGCGTCGGCCAGGCCCCACCAGCGGTCGGGGCGGGCGGCGGGCACCAGTGGCAGGCCCTCGTCGTCGGTGGCGGCGGCGAGCAGGGCGAGCCGTTCGGCGGCGGCCCGGCGCAGTTCGGGCGAGCGGGCCGGGTCGACGGTGACGGCCCGCAGTTCGGCGACCAGTGCGGCGACGGACAGCGGGCGGCGCGGACGGTGGGTGACGTCCTCGACGACGACCGGCGGGGTGCGGCGCACGACCCTTCCGGTGCGCGGGTCGACGTCCTCGCGGTAGAGCTCGCGCAGGAAGCGGGAGGGCTCGTCGCCGTCGTCGGCGGGGGCCTTGACGGCGGTGACGATCAGCCGCTCCCGGGCGCGGGTCGCGGCGACGTAGAAGAGCCGGCGCTCCTCGCCGAGCAGGGCGCCCGGGGAGAGCGGTTCGGCGAGGCCGTCGCGGCCGATCCGGTCGGCCTCCAGCAGGGAGCCGCGGCGGCGCAGGTCGGGCCAGAGGCCGTCCTGGACGCCGGCGACGACGACCAGTCGCCACTCCAGGCCCTTGGAGCGGTGGGCGGTCATCAGCCGGACGGCCTCGGGGCGCACGGCCCGGACGGTGAGGGTGTCGGCGGCGATGTCCTGGGCGTCGAGCTCGGCGAGCAGGTCGAGGGCGCCGCGGTGGCCGGTGACCTGTTCCTCGGCGCGGGCGGCGGTCTCGAACAGGGCGCACAGCGCGTCGAGGTCGCGGTCGGCGTTGCGGCCGGCGGCGCCGCCGCGCAGGGCGGCCCGTTCCAGGCGCTCGCGCCAGCGGCGGCTGCCGTCCCACAGCTCCCAGAGCGCCTCCTCGGCGGTGCAGCCGCCGGCGAGGCGTTCGCGGACCTTGCGCAGCAGGGTGCCGAGGTCGCGGGCCCGGCGGGCGTGGGCGGGGTCGAGGGCGATCAGCCGCTCGGGTTCGGCGAGGGCCTCGCGCAGCAGGTCGCCGGCCGGGCGCGGGGCGGCCGGGTCCCCGTCGGCGCGCAGGGCGGCGCGTTCCTCCTCGCGCAGGGCGCGGCCGAGGCGGCGCAGGTCGGAGCCGTCGAGGCCGCCGAGCGGGCCGGTGAGCAGGGCGTAGGCCAGGTCGGTGGTGAGCGGGTCGGGTGTGTCGGGGTCGCCGTGCCGGTCGCGGGCGGCCTGCTCGGCGCAGACCCGCAGGGCGAGCAGCAGGTGGGCGACGGCCGGCTCCTCGCGCAGCGGCAGGTCGTCGCCGTCGATCTCCAGCGGGACGCCGGCCGCGCTGAGCGCCCGCCGTACGCCGGGGATGGAGCGGGCGCCGGCCCGGACCAGGACGGCCATCTCGCCCCAGGGCACGCCGTCCTCCAGGTGGGCGCGGCGCAGCAGGTCGGCGATCGAGTCGAGTTCGGCGCCGGGGGTGGGGTAGGTGTAGACCTCGGCCCGGCCGCCCTCGCGGGAGGGCAGCAGCGCGCGGTGCTGGGCGAGCTTGTCGGCGGGCAGCCGGCCCATCGGCATCCGCCGGGCGAGCTCCCGGGAGGCGGCGAGCAGGACGGCGCCGGAGCGGCGGGAGACGCGCAGCACCTTGACGTCGGCGGGTTCGCCGTCGGCCCGGCGGAAGGTCTGCGGGAAGTCGAGGATGCCGTTGATGTCGGCGCCGCGGAAGGCGTAGATCGACTGGTCGGGGTCGCCGACCGCGACGAGTTCGCGACCGCCGCCGGCCAGCTGGCGCAGCAGCCGGACCTGGGAGGGGTCGGTGTCCTGGTACTCGTCGACGAACACCACCTCGTAGCGCCGCCGCAGTTGCTCGGCGACCTCGGGGCGTTCGGCGAGCAGGACGGCCCGGTGGACGAGTTCGGCGTAGTCGAGGACGCCGCGCAGGTCGAGCACGTCGAGGTAGTCGGCGAGGAAGTGCGCGGCGGCGGCCCAGTCGGGGCGCTGGACGCCCTGGGCGAAGCGCTCCAGTTCGGCTTCGCCGAGGCCCAGCTCGCGGCTGCGGGCGAGGACGGCACGGACCTCGTCGGCGAAGCCGCGGGTGGTCAGGCAGGCCCGCAGGTCGAGCGGCCAGTGGATCCGGGAGCTGCCGAGTTTCGCGTCCTCGGCCCCGCCGGCCAGCAGTTCGCGGACCATGACGTCCTGCTCGGGGCCGGAGAGCAGCCGCAGCGGTTCGGCGTAGTCCTGCGGGTCCTGGTGGGCGCGCAGCAGGGCGTAGCTGAAGGAGTGGAAGGTGGTGGCCTGGGGGGCTGCCGAGGAGGAGCCGAGCCGGGCGGACATCCGGTCGCGCAGTTCCGTCGCGGCCTTGCGGCTGAAGGTGAGGACGAGGATGCGCTCGGGGTCGGTGCCGTCCTCGATCCGCCGGGCGACGGCCTCGACCAGGGTGGTGGTCTTGCCCGTCCCGGGGCCGGCGAGCACCAGCAGCGGCCCGCCGCCGTGCTCGACCACGGCGCGCTGGTACTCGTCCAGCACGGGTGGGGCGGGCTGGACGAGCGGGCTGCGCACGAGCCGGTACGGGGAACTCACGGAGGCGGATCCTGGGGTTGTGCTGGAGGCGTGGTCGGGCGGGCCCGCCGGGGCCCGCCCGTATCGAGCCTACGATCCTGCCCCGTCATTCCCGTCGGCGCGGCGGTTTCGCGGCATCCCCGGTCCGCGGCATCCCCGGTCCGCGGCGGCCTCGTCGCGCGTTCCGCGGCAACCTCACTCCGCGGCGCCCGGCTCCCGCCCGTCCCAGCGGGCCCGGCGCAGGTCGACCCGGGGCGGGTCGGCGAGTTCGCGCAGCGGGGTGCCTTCCTCGCCGTAGTGGGCGAGGGCGCGGTGCTCGTGCCCGGGCAGGAAGCGGCCGTCGGCGCGGATGACCCGCCACCAGGGGACCGAGCCGCCGTACAGGGCCATCACCCGGCCGACCTGCCGGGGGCCGCCCTGGCCGAGGTACTCGGCGACGTCCCCGTAGGTCATCACCCTGCCGGGTGGAATCCGCTCGGTCAGGTCGAGCACCAGTTCGGCGAAGGGCGGCAGGGTGTCCGGGAGGCCGTCGTCTGTTACGTCCGTCACCTGCGGCATTCTTCCTCACGGGGGCGCACCCGCGGCCCCGTACGAACGATCCGCCGCGCCCGATCCGGCCCCTGTCCAGCACGGGGCGCCGAGGCATGCCACCATCTTCGGGGCGGTGAGTGGTGATACGAGGACAAGACCAGATGACCGGGACGGCTGACGTGGGTGTGGACGAGGACTCCGACGAGTCCGCCGCCGCCGTGCCCTCGGCTCCCGGTGGTGGGCCCGCGACCGGGCCGACGCCGGAAGTCTCCCTGATCAAGGACCTGACGATCAAGACCCCCGCGCCCGCCGAGGCCTCCGAAGAACCCGCCGAACCCGCCGAGGCCCCCGGGGAACCGGCCGTCCCCGGACCGGCGGCTGCCGAACCGCCGGCCCGGCGCCCGCTGCCCGACTACCACGACCCGCTGGACGGCACCCCGCACCTGGACGTCGACGAGCCCCTGCTCGCCGCCCGGGCGCACCGCCCGTCCGACCTGATCCGCTTCCTGGCCGGCGTCTTCGGCATAGTCGCCGTCTTCGTGCTGGCGGGCATCGCCACCTCGACCACCACCGGCATCGAACAGGACATCGCCACCAACGCGCCGCACTTCTCCGCGGTGCTCTCCACGATCACCGGCCTGCTCTCCAGCGTCGCGGTGCTCGCCGTGCCGCTGGCCTTCGCGGTCGAGCGGCTGATCAAACGCGACGGCCTGCGGGTCGCCGACGGCGTGCTCGCCTCGGTGCTCGCCTACGGCGTCTCGCTGGGCATCGACTGGTGGGTGGCCGAAGGCGCCTCCGACCACATCCGGGACGCGCTGACCAGGCTGCCGATGGACAGCAACGGCACCCTCACCGACCCGGTGCACGGCTACCTCGCCCCGGTGATCGCCTACATGACCGCGGTCGGCATGTCGAGCCGCCCCCGGTGGCGGGTCGCCCTGTGGGTGGTGGTGATCTTCAGCGGGATCACCGAACTGCTCGGCGGCTACACCACCCCGCTGTCGCTGCTGCTCACCGTCCTGATCGGCTGGTCCGTCGCGTACGGCACGCTGTACGCGATCGGCTCCCCGAACATCCGGCCCACCGGCCAGCACCTGATGATCGGCCTGCGCAAGGTCGGCTTCACCCCGGAGAGCGCCCACCGCGCCCCGGACGCGCCCGGCGGCACCCGCCGCTACTACGTCGCCCAGCAGAGCGGCCCGCCGCTGGACGTCCACATCATCGACCGCGAGCAGCAGGCCTCCGGCTTCTTCTACCGGGCCTGGCGGCGGCTGCGGCTGCGCTCGGTGGCGGTGCGCCGCAGCCCGCAGTCGCTGCGCCAGGCGCTGGAGCAGGAGGCCCTGATCGCCTACGCGGCGGCCGCGTCGGGCGCCCGCGCGCCGCAGCTGGTCGCCACCTCCGAGCTGGGTCCGGACGCCGCGATCCTGGTCTACGGCAAGGTCGAGGGCCGCATCCTGGACGAGCTCTCCGACGAGGAGGTCACCGACCAGGTGATGGCCTCGCTCTGGGAGTCGGTGGCGGCCCTGCACGAGCGCCGGATCGCCCACCGCCGGCTGACCGGCGAGTCGCTGCTGGTGGTGGACGAGAAGACGGCCTGCCTGGTCAACCTCTCCGGCGGCGACATCGCCGCCACCGACCTGACGCTGCGCATCGACGTCGCCCAGCTGGTCACCACCTTCGCGCTGCGGATCGGCCCGGAGCGGGCCGTCGCCACCGCCAACGCGGTGCTCGGCGCCGACCGGGTCGCCCAGGCGCTGCCGCTGCTCCAGCCGGTCGGGATGAGCCGCTCCACCAGGGTCGACCTCGCGCGGCTCACCAAGGAGCGCAAGACCGTCGCCCGGGCCAGGGCGCTGGAGCAGGTCGCGGCCGGCGAGCGCACCCAGCAGCAGGCCGAGGAGGACATCGCGGTGGCCGGCGAGGACCTGCTGAGCCGCATCCGCGGCCAGATCCTCCAGATCGCCCCCGAGGCGCCGATGGAGCCGGCCAAGCTGGAGCGGCTGAAGCCGAAGAGCCTGATCATGGTGATCGCGCTCACCTTCGCCGCCTACCTGGCGCTGACCACCATCAAGCCGGCCCAGCTCAAGCTCTCCCAGATGGACTGGGTCTGGGCGGCGGCGGCCCTGCTGGCGGCCGCGTTCAGCTACGTCGCCGCCGCGATGAGCCTGACCGGATTCGTCCCGGAGAAGCTGCCGTTCCGGCGCACCGTCGCGGCCCAGCTGGCCGGCTCCTTCGTCAAGCTGGTCGCGCCCGCCGCGATCGGCGGCATCGCGCTCAACACCCGCTACCTGCAGAAGGCCGGGATCCGCTCCGGCCAGGCGGTGGCCTCGGTCGGCGCCTCCCAGCTGGCCGGCCTGGCCGGGCACCTGCTGCTGCTGTTCAGCTTCGGCCTGATCACCGGCAGCCAGACCAACGGCGACCTGTCCGCCTCCCGCGCGGTGATCATCGGCGTGCTGACCGCCGCCGTGCTCGCCCTCGTGGTGGCGGCGGTCGCGCCGCTGCGCCGGTTCGTGCTGGGCCGGCTGCGTTCGCTGTTCTTCGGCGTGGTGCCGCGGATGCTCGACCTGATGCAGACGCCCAGCAAGCTGGTCACCGGCTTCGGCGGCATCCTGCTGCTGACCCTGTCCTTCACCGCCTGCCTGGACGCCTCGGTTCAGGCCTTCGGCGGCGACGTCAGCTTCTCGGCGGTCGCGGTGGTCTTCCTGACCGCCAACGCGGCCGGCTCGGCGATCCCCACCCCGGGCGGCATCGGCCCGGTCGAGGTCGCCCTGATCGGCGCCCTGACGGTCGCGGACGTGTCGCCGGCGGTCGCCACCCCGGCGGTCTTCCTCTACCGGGCGCTCACCTTCTGGCTGCCGGTGCTGCCGGGCTGGATCTCCTACAACGTGCTGCAGCGCCGCGGCGCGCTCTGACGTCCACCGGATACGCGGAAGGGCCCGCCGAGGCGGGCCCTTCCGGTGCGTTCCGGCGTTCTAGTAGACCGGCTTGTGCGGCTCGATCTGGTTGACCCAGCCGAGCACGCCGCCGCCCAGGTGGACGGCGTTGGCGAAGCCGGCCGCCTTGACCACGGCCAGCACCTCGGCCGAGCGCACGCCCGACTTGCAGTGCAGCACGATCTTGCGGTCCTGCGGCAGCTTCTCCAGGGCGTCGCCCATGAGGAACTCGTTCTTCGGGATCAGCACCGCGCCGGGGATGTTGACGATCTCGTACTCGCCGGGCTCGCGGACGTCGATCAGGAAGATGTCCTCCTTGTCGTCCTGCCACTGCTTGAGCTGCGCCGAGGTGACGGTCGAGCCGGCGGCGGCGGCCTGCGCCTCCTCCGACACGACGCCGCAGAAGGCCTCGTAGTCGATCAGCTCGGTGACCGTCGGGTGCTCGGAGCAGACGGCGCAGTCCGGGTCCTTGCGGACCTTCACCTGGCGGTAGTTCATCTCCAGGGCGTCGTAGATCATCAGCCGGCCGACCAGCGGGTCACCCACGCCGGCCAGCAGCTTGATCGCCTCGGTGACCTGGATCGAGCCGATGGACGCGCACAGCACGCCCAGCACGCCGCCCTCGGCGCAGGAGGGGACCATGCCCGCCGGCGGGGCCTCCGGGTAGAGGCAGCGGTAGCAGGGGCCGTGCTCGGCCCAGAACACGCTGGCCTGGCCGTCGAAGCGGTAGATCGAGCCCCACACGTACGGCTTGCCGAGCAGCACCGCGGCGTCGTTCACGAGGTAGCGGGTGGCGAAGTTGTCGGTGCCGTCCACGATCAGGTCGTAGCCGGAGAAGATCTCCATGACGTTGGAGTTGTCGAGGCGCTCCTCGTGGAGGATCACGTCGACGTAGGGGTTGATCTCCTTGACCGAGTCCCGCGCCGACTCCGCCTTGGAGCGGCCCACGTCCGACTGGCCGTGGATGATCTGGCGCTGCAGGTTCGACTCGTCGACCACGTCGAACTCGACGATGCCCAGCGTGCCGACACCGGCCGCGGCCAGGTACATCAGCGCGGGCGAGCCCAGGCCGCCGGCGCCGACGCACAGCACCTTGGCGTTCTTCAGCCGCTTCTGCCCGGCCATGCCCACGTCGGGGATGATCAGGTGGCGGGAGTACCTGCGGACCTCGTCAACGGTGAGCTCGTCGGCCGGCTCGACCAGGGGTGGCAACGACACGGGGACTCCGATGGGTGTCTGGTTCAGGTGGCCTGGGCCAGCCTCATGGTGGTTGCTGCGCCGCCACGCGGGTGGCTCCTAGGCCAACAGTGTCACGCCCCTCCGGTATTCCGAGACAGCTCGTCCGATGGGCGAGACGGCCGGCGTCGGATCGTGGGACCGCCCGCCGGAGCCCGGAAAAGCGCCCCGGGCCTGTGCCGACGGGCCCGGGGCGCTCCCGGTGGCCGCTCAGACCCGGCAGGCCGTCTCCAGCCAGACGTCCCCGAGCGACTCCTCCAGCGGCACCTGTGTCCGCCAGCCGAGACGGTCCCGGGCGGTGCGCACGTCCGCCTGCCGCCACGGCACCGGCTCCCCCGCCGCGACCCGGCCCTCCGGCCGGTGGCCCTCCACCCGGTGGCCCGGCAGGTGGTGGCCCGGCAGGTGGTCGCCGACCGGGCCGCCGGCCTGCGCGGGCAGCAGGACCTGGCGGTTCTCCTCGACGATCGCCCCCTCGAAGCCGGACGCCCGGACCAGCAGCTGGGCCGCGTCCCGGGCCCGGACGGCGTGCCCGCTGCCGATGTTGACCACCCCGGTGGCGGCCGACACCGCCGCCGCCTGAATCGCCCGCGCGACGTCCCGCACGTCCACGAAATCCCGGTATCCGGACAGGTCCGGCATCCGCACCTGGGTTTCGTCCCGCTCCAGGGCCCGCCGCAGCCCCTCCGCGAGCCGCCCGAACAGCGAGGCGGTCGGCGCCCCCGGGCCCACCACGTCGAACACCCGCAGCACCGCAGCGTCCAGGCCCGACGCCAGCACCAGCTCCGTCCCGGCCAGCTTGGACACCCCGTACGGGCCGACCGGCCGCGGCTCGGCCTGCTCCGACACCGGCACCCCGCCCGGCACCGGGCCGTACTCGGCGGCCGAGCCGACGTGCACCAGCCGGGCCGGCTCCCGGCTGCGCCGGATCGCCTCGCAGACGGTGGCGACGGCCAGCGTGTTCGACCGGATCAGGGTGCGCGAGCTGCCGTAGGTGGCGCCCGCGCAGTTGATCACCACCTGCGGCACGACCGCGTCCAGGAACCGGGCCAGCGCGCCCGGGCTTCCGGTGGTCAGGTCGAAGCGGATGTCGGCCGAGTCGCGCCGGCCGAGCACCGTCACCTGCAACTCCTGGTCCATGAGCAGACGATCGGTGACCCGGCGGCCGATGAAACCGTCGGCGCCCAGCAGCAGCACCCTCATCGGGGGCGTCCTTCCACGAAGCGAGGTCGGGGACGACCTGGCGGACTGAAAATCAAGAGCGGACTGAGTGAGAGCAGAGAGAAGGGGGCGGCGCCCGGGGCCGCACCGGCGGGCGGGGCTCAGCGGTGCGAACCGGCCCGGCCGAGCACGGCCCAGGCGTACGCCAGCAGCACCGCGGCGACCGCGCCGCCGCCGAGCACCCCGGCCGTCGGCCCGGAACGGCCCAGGGCGAGCAGCCCGAGCGCCACGGCGGGCCCGGCCAGCGCACCCGCCGCGGCGGCCGCCGTCCGGCCGCAGCGGGCCAGCAGCGCGGGCAGCACCAGCAGCAGGCCCAGCACGCCCTGCGCCGCCCACTGAGCGGCGCCGGCCCGTTCGGCCGCCAGGTGCAGCAGGCCCCCGCCGTGGCCCGGCCCGGGGCGCGGCGCGAGGACGGTCAGCACCGCCAGCGCGGCGAAGGTCAGCACCGCGAGCACCGCCAGGTGCAGGGCGACCGCCACCGGGAGCACCGGCCGCATCCGGGACCGGAACTCGGCCAGCGTGGCCGCCGCGCCGAGATGGCCGCGGCCGACCTGCCGGTACCAGCGGGCCGCCCGCTCGGCCGACCCGGCCGACACCGCCCCGGCCAGCACCAGCGCGGCGGTCAGCCGCCGGTCCCCGTCCGCCGCGGCCAGCGGGAGCAGCAGCAGCGCGGCCAGGCCCAGCCCGTGCCCCAGCGCCGCCGGGTGCCACCGGGAGCCGGCCCGCCGCGGCGCCCGCGCCGGGCCCAGCCCGTCCACCGCGCCGCAGGGGCGGGTGTCCGGCGGGCCGGGCTCGGCGGCGGGGTCCGCGGCCAGGGCGGGCACCAGCACCAGCGGGACGGCGGCCGGCAGCAGCACCGGCCAGCGGGCGCCGAGCGCGACCACGGCCGCGCAGGGCAGCGCGGCCAGCGCGGCGGCGGTCAGCGTCGCCCGGGTGGCGGCGGCGCACTCCCGGCCGCGCGGCGGCTCCGGCACGGGTGGGCGGCGGGGCACCCGCGCGTACAGCTCCTCGGCGAGCGAGAACAGGTCGGCGTGCCGGCAGCGCGCGGCGGCCTGCGGGCCGAGCCCGGCCTCCTCCAGTCCGGCGGCGATCTCCAGCGGGTCGACGGCCCGCTCGCACAGCGCCCGGTGCTCGGCCATCACCTCGCGCACCGGGTCCCCCACCGGGCTCCCGGGGCCGCCCGGCGCCGCGCCGCCCGCCATCAGACGGCCTCCGCGAGGGCGCCGGGGCGCTCTTGCGCGCCGGCGTCGCCGCCCCCGTCCTCCGGCCGCTCGGACCCGGCCGGCCCGGCGCCGTGGCGTCCGCCGGGGCCGTCCGCCGCGTCCGGGGCACCCTGGCCGCCCGGGCCGTCCGGCGCGCGGCGGCCGTCGGCGAGCCAGTACTCGGCGGGCCGGGCGAACGGGCGCGGTGGCTCCCCGGCCGCGCCGCCGGCCCCGCCGCCGGGGAAGGCCGGGTACTGCGAGACCAGCTCCAGGTAGATCTCCCGGAAGGCGCCGATCACCGGCTCCACGGCGAAGCGTTCCTGCGCCCGCAGCCGCCCGGCCAGCCCGAGCCGGGCGCGCCGCTCCTCGTCGCGCAGCAGCGCCAGGCAGGCGCCGGCCAGCGCGCGCGGGTCCCGGGCGGGCACCAGCAGCCCGGTCGGCCCGACCACCTCGCGAGCCACCCCGACGTCGGTGGACACCACGGCCCGGCCGCTGAGCATCGCGTCCGCGAGCAGCCGGGGGCTGCGCTGGGACAGCGCGGAGAACACGGCCAGCGTGCCGCCCTCCCAGACCTCGGCGAGCGAGCCGGGCCGCCCGGCGAAGTCCACCGCCGCGGCCAGTCCGAGCCGCTCGGCGAGCGCCGCGCAGTGCGCCCGGTAGCCGGGCGCGGCCTCCTCGCCGTGGATCACCAGCCGGGCCCTCGGCAGGTCGGCGCGCACCCGCGCGAAGGCGTGCAGCATCAGCTCGGTGTCCCGCCCCGGCTCCAGCGCGCCCGCCCACACCAGGGTCGGCACGGCGGGCTCGGGCCCGGCCGCCGGGCGGACCACCGCGGGCGTCCCCTCGTACACCACCCGGGTGCGCGCCGGGTCGGCCCCGCAGCGGCGCTGCCACTGCTGGTCGTGGGCGCTGCCGGGGGTCAGGACGGCCGCCTGCCGGTAGGTCTCCTCGGTGAGCGCCCGGAAGTACGCCAGCAGCAGCGCCCGGACCGGCCACCGGTACGGCGCCTCGCGGTGGCCGAGGTACTGCTCGCGCAGGTGCAGGCCGTGCTCGGTGACCACGAACGGCACCCCGTGCAGGTACCGGGCGACCAGCGCGGGCAGCGCCGCGGGGCCGCCGCCGACCACGTGGCACAGGTCGGCGCCGCCGAGGCCGTCGGGCCCGGTGCCGTACCAGGGCGCGGACAGCGGCCGCAGGCACTGCTCCAGCAGGTCCGCCGCGACCAGCACGTCGCGGACCAGCGGCTGCCCGGCCGAGGTCTCCGCGCCCGGCAGCCGCCAGACCCGCTCCAGGGTGCGCCGGGCGTGCGCGGAGGCGAGGAAGGCGGGCAGCCTGCCGTCCTCCCGGGCGAGGACGGCCAGCCGGTACAACCCGGCCCCGAAGCCGGCCCGCTCCCCCGGCAGCACCAGGGCTCTGACCAGGTCCTCGTACGCCCGGGCGTACTGGCGTCCGCGCAGCGTGCCGGGCACCCGGCCGCCCGGCCGTCGCCCCCACAGCGCCAGCTCGCGCGCCCCGCGCCAGGCGGGCGACAGCCGCTCGGCGGTGCCCTGGCCGCCCTGGCCGGTCAGCAGGTACAGCCCGAACTCGTGCTCCGGCAGGCCCGCGGCCAGCCGGTCGCACCAGCCTCCGGCGCCGCGCCGGGAATGTGGGCCGGCACCCTCGGTGAGCAGGGCGATGCGCACGGGAGACCTCCAGGGCAGAGCGGATCACGGGCGGGCGGATCACGGGCGGGCGGATCGACGGATGGCTTGAGCGGCTTGAGTGGCCACCGGGGCGGCCCCGCACGGCGGCGGGGACGGTCCGGGGGCGAGGAGTCCGGTCGGCCGGGTACGACACCGCGACGCTCCCCCGGGGCGGGGCACCACCGAGCGGTGGTGCGGCCGTCCGGCCCGACGGTCCGGCCGCGCCCCTCCCGCGATCCGTTCCCCCGGGCGCACGCCCGTTCCGGCGGGTCGGGCCCGACCCGCCGGGCCCCCTGGGTGCGGCCGCCCTCCGGATTTCCCCGGCGTCCGCGGCCTCCCCCACACCTGTTCGGTCCGACAGCAGAAAGGTAGGACCGGGCCCGGGCAATCCATCGGTCACATGCCTGGTTGCCACCTGAACGAGTGAACGGGCGTGACCTCGCCCCGAACCGGGCCGTTACCGGGCGGTGCCGGCGGCCGGGCGCCGGTCGCCGGCCTCCCCCCTCATGGCGGACGATGGGAGTGGCCTTGTTCGCCGCCGCGAGGGGCCCCGGGTCCACGATGCCGGCCCGCGCTCCGCGCTCGGTGACGCCGCCGGTGCGGTGCGTCACGAGGTTCGGATTCCGACGGCCCGGACGGCCGTTCCGGCCCCTGTCACACCCCTGCCGACGCCGAGGTCAGCGCCGTATTGTGGGCTCCTGACAAGGAGGCCGAGGTCCTTTTCTCACTCCCGCCGAACGCGGAAGCGGTTACCGAAAAGTAGAATCGGCCCTCTTGCTAGCCCCGAACAACCGAAGTGAGGAGCGCCGTGACGGCCATCCAGGAGGCGCAGGAGCGCCCGCGCGGTGCCCGCCTGCCGCGAAGCGCCCGCCGTGAACAACTGCTCGGTGCCGCCCAGGAGGTGTTCGTCGCGCAGGGTTACCACGCGGCCGCCATGGACGACATCGCCGACCGCGCCGGGGTCAGCAAGCCGGTGCTGTACCAGCACTTCCCCGGGAAGCTGGAGCTGTACCTGGCGCTGCTGGACAAGCACTGCGACGCCCTGGTCGAGTCGACCCGCGACGCACTGTCGACGACCACCGACAACAAGCTCCGGGTGGCCGCGACGATGGAGGCGTACTTCAACTACGTCTCCAGCGAGTCCGGCGCGTTCCGCCTGGTCTTCGAGTCGGACCTGACCAACGAGCCGGCCGTGCGCGAGCGGGTCGAGCGGGCCTCCGAGGCGAGCGCGACGCTGGTCAGCAAGGTGATCCAGGAGGACACCGACCTGCCCGAGGCGGAGTCCAAGCTGCTCGCCGCCGGGGTCTGCGGCCTGGCCCAGATCACCGCCCGGTACTGGCTGTCGCAGGGCCTGGACATCCCGCGCGACGAGGCGGCGCGACTGGTCGCCAGCCTGGCCTGGCGCGGGCTGAAGGGCTTCCCGATGCACCCCACCTCGGAGGGCGGAGAGGCCCTCTAGCAGGGGTGATCCACCGACCTTCGCCGCCGCGGTGATCCCGTGCTCTATGGTGAAGCCGTACGGCGCGGTCGTCGCGAACGCTTGTCCCAGGCGGTCGGGGTGTCCGCGCGTGGAGGCTGCAACCCCGGAGGGACGGAAGCCGTGGAGGTCAAGATCGGCGTGCAGAACACGCCGCGCGAGATCGTGATCGAGAGCACGCAGAGTGCCGATGAGATCCAGAGCGCGATCGCCAAGGCGCTGGAGGGTTCGGAGAAGCTCTTCGCGCTGACCGACGAGCACGGCCGCCGCGTCATCGTCCCGGCCGAGCGCCTGGCGTACGTGGAGATCGGCGAGCAGGCCGCCCGCAAGGTCGGCTTCGGCACCGCCTGAGGCGTCGTCCGAGCTGCTCACCCGGTGCCCCGCTCCCCCAGGGAGCGGGGCACCGTTGCGTGTACGGCCGGGTCGGCCGGGGTACGGCGACAGTGCGGCCGTCGGCGCCGCGCGCCCGTCCCCGGGAGGCAGTTTTGCTGGTCGAGTCGATCGCCTTCGCCCTCGTCGGCCTGGCCGCGGGCCTGGCCGCACTGCTGGCGCGGCCCGCGTACTTCCGGGCGGCCCGCACCCTGACCCTGGGCACCGCCCTGGCGGCGGCGCTACTCGGCGGGACGGTGGCGCACTTCTGCCTGGACGGGCGCTACCCGGCGGCGTCGATCGCGGCAGCGGCGCTGGCCTCGGCGGTGCTGACCACGACGCTGGCCCGGCCGGACCTCGCCGCCGGGCGGGCCCCGGCGCACCGGCACCACCCGCACCGGGCCGGTGTCCACCGCACCCGGCGCCACCGGCCGGCCTGACGCCCGGGCCGGACGCCCGGGCCGGGCAGGCCCTAGCTGGCCAGGCCCAGGGCGGCCATCCGCCGGGTGTGCGCCTCGGTGATCCGGTTGAACATCTTGCCGACCTCGACCAGGTCGAAGCCCTGCACCTGGACGCCGCCGACCAGCAGGTTGGACAGCGCGTCCCGCTCGGCGACCACCCGCTGGGCCTGGCTGAGCGCCTCGCCCATCAGCCGCCGGCCCCACAGCGCGAGCCGGCCGCCGGAGCGCGGGTCGGCCTCGATGGCCTGGCGCACCTTGTCCACCGCGAACTGGGCGTGCCCGGTGTCGGACATGACGCCGAGCACCAGGTCGCGGGTGTCGTCGTCGAGCCGGACGGCGACCTCGCGGTAGAAGTCGGTCGCGATGGCGTCGCCGACGTAGGCCTTGACCAGGCCCTCCAGCCAGTCCGAGGGCGCGGTCATCCGGTGGAACAGCTCCAGCGGCTCGACGAACGGGCGCATCGCCTCCTGCGGGTCGGCGCCGATCTCGGCGAGCCGGTCGTGCAGGCGCTGGTAGTGCTGGAACTCGGCGGAGGCCATCCGGGCCAGGGCCGCCTTGTCGGCGAGGTCCGGCGCCAGCTTGGCGTCCTCGGCGAGCCGCTCGAAGGCGCTCAGCTCGCCGTAGGCGAGTGCGCCGAGCAGGTCCAGCACCGCCGCCCGGTAGCCGGGGTCGGCCGAGCACGCGGCCCAGTCCCCGATCGAGCCGGCCGCGGCGTCCTGCGTCTCACCATGGGTCTCCATGACCCGCCACCTTAGTCCCGCCGGCCCGGGGGACCCACCCTGGCCGGCCGTCGGCCGGTCGCCCGGGTGACCGGCCGGAACACCCCTTCCGGCCCGGGTCGGGAGGGGCAATGTCAGACGCGTCACGTGTTCGAGTCGTCGCCTGACTGTATGGTGGTACGGAGCCCCGTCGTGTTCGCACGGTGTCACCGCCGTCTCGGTGTCCCGCGCAAGCCCGCTCCGAAGCGGCACCGTCCATCCGGACGTGTCCGCACCGGAGCCACGGGTACTCACGTACGCGGATGCCCGGTCGGAGAGCCGATCGGCTCCGACCATGGCTTGGACTTCAAGCCTTGGCACCGCATCAGTGGCCGAGCGAGGGCCGCCGAGACCGCGCCCCCTGGCGAAGGTCCCGCGCAGGTCCCTCATGGGAATCCTCCCCGACGCCGCCGGCGACGCGCCCCGCACAGGGCAGCGCGCACCGGCCGGCCGCAGGGACCGGCGCGGTTGTGCGTCCGCTCAGCTGCATCAGGGCCGCCAGGCCCGTACGCAGCCGTGCGGCTGCCCGCCCGCCGCTCGCTCTCGGCCCCTTTCACACGGAAGAGGCAGCACCCTGTCCACCACCGCTGAACCCATCAAGACGACGTTCCGGGATCTGGGAATCCTCCCGGAGACCGCCGAGGCGCTCGAGTCCGTCGGCATCGTCCACCCCTTCCCCATCCAGGAGATGACCCTCCCGGTCGCGCTGACCGGCCACGACGTCATCGGCCAGGCCAAGACCGGCACCGGCAAGACCCTCGGCTTCGGCCTCCCGCTGATCGAGCGGTGCGTCGTGCGCGCCGACGTGGACGCCGGCCGGGCGACCGAGGAGCAGCTCTCCGACGGCCCGCAGGCGCTCATCGTCGTCCCGACGCGTGAGCTCTGCACCCAGGTCACCAACGACCTGCAGACCGCCGGCAAGGTCCGCGACGTGCGCGTCCTGGCCGTCTACGGCGGCCGCGCGTACGAGCCGCAGGTCGAGGCGCTCGCCAAGGGCGTCGACATCGTGGTCGGCACCCCGGGCCGCCTGCTGGACCTGGCCGGGCAGAAGAAGCTGAACCTGTCCAAGGTCCGCTCGCTGGTCCTGGACGAGGCCGACGAGATGCTCGACCTCGGCTTCCTGCCGGACGTCGAGAAGATCATCACCATGCTGCCGGCCAAGCGGCAGACCCTGCTGTTCTCGGCCACCATGCCGGGTCAGGTCATCAGCCTCGCCCGCCGGTACATGAGCCAGCCCACCCACATCCGGGCCGCCGCCCCGGACGACACCGGCACCACCGTCGCCAACATCGAGCAGCACATCTTCCGCGCGCACTCGCTGGACAAGGTCGAGCTCGTCTCGCGCATCCTCCAGGCCGACGGCCGCGGGCTGGCGATGATCTTCTGCCGCACCAAGCGCACCGCCGCCGACGTCGCCGACCAGCTGACCCAGCGCGGCTTCGCGGCCGGCGCCGTCCACGGCGACCTCGGCCAGGGCGCCCGCGAGCAGGCGCTGCGCGCGTTCCGCAACGGCAAGGTCGACGTGCTGGTCTGCACCGACGTCGCCGCCCGCGGCATCGACGTCGAGGGCGTCACGCACGTGGTCAACTACCAGTGCCCCGAGGACGAGAAGACCTACCTGCACCGGATCGGCCGCACCGGCCGGGCCGGCGCCTCGGGCACCGCCGTCACCCTGGTCGACTGGGACGACATCCCGCGCTGGCAGCTGATCAACAAGGCGCTGGAGCTGACCTTCAACGACCCGGAGGAGACCTACTCCACCTCGCCGCACCTGTACGAGCTGCTGAAGATCGCGCCGGGCACCAAGGGTGTGCTGCCGCGTTCGGAGCGGACCCGGGCCGGGCTCGGCGCGGAGGAGGTCGAGGACCTCGGCGAGACCGGCGGGCGCGGTGCGCGCACCGCCCGGGCCAAGGGCCCGCGCAGCGGCTCCGGCCGCACCGGCGCCCCCGAGGCCGCCGTGGCGACCGAGGAGAAGCCGCGCCGCACCCGTGAGCGCCGCCGCACCCGGGGCGGCTCCGCGGTCGCCGAGGGCGAGGCCGGGACCGTCGTCGAGGCCCCCGCGGCCCCGGCCGTCGAGGGCACCGAGGGCGAGGCGGCCCCGCGCCGCCGTCGCCGCCGTTCGCGCGGCGCCGCCGCCGGCGAGGCCGCCGTGGTGGCCGAGGCCGTCGCGGTGACCGAGGCGGCCGTGGCGGCTCCGGTCGCCGAGGCTCCGGCCGCGGTGGCCGTCGTGGCCGCCGCCGAGGCCGTCGTCGAGGCCGCCGTCGCGGAGAAGCCGGCCGCCCGCACCCGGACGCGCGCCGCCCGCAAGCCGAAGGCGGAGGCCGTCGAGGCCCCGGCCGAGGCTCCGGCCGCCGAAGCCGCCGAAGCCGTCGAGGCCGCCGTCGCGAAGAAGCCGGCCACCCGGACGCGCACCCGCAAGCCGAAGGCGGAGGCCGTCGAGGCCGTCGCCGAGGCCCCGGCCGTCGAGGCCGCCGTCGCGGAGAAGCCCGCCACCCGGACGCGCACCCGCAAGCCCAAGGCCGAGGCCGCGACCGCCCCGGCGGCTCCGGAGGCTGCGGCCGCCGACGCCGCGACCGAGGTCCCGGCCCCGCGCAAGCGCACCCGGGCCCGCAAGGCCGCCGCCGCGCCGGAGGCCACCCCGGAGAGCTGACGCACCCCGTCCCGGAGGGGGCGGGCCGGGCCCCTCGCGGTCCGGCCCGCCCCCTCCGGCGTTCCGGCGTTCCGGCGTTCCGGCGTTCCGGCGTTCCGGCGTTCCGGCGTTCCGGCGTTCCGGCACAGGCTGGATAGGGTCGGGGTCACCGGCCAGTCGCCCGCAGGAGAGCAGCCCATGAGCACGCCGCCGTTCCTCACCCTTCCCCGCTGCGCCCGCGCGCTGCGGCTGTCGACCAGCCGCGGCGGGTTCGCCGCGCTGCGGGCCGAGCCGGACGGGCCGGTGCGCGGCTCGGCGCTGCTGGTGCCGGGCTTCACCGGCAGCAAGGAGGACTTCATCGCCCTGCTGGAGCCGCTGGCGGCGGCCGGCTACCGGGTGACCGCCGTCGACCAGCGCGGCCAGTTCGAGACCGGCGGCCCGGACGACCCGGCCGCGTACGCCGTCGAGGCGCTGGGCGCGGACGTCCGGGCGCTCACCGAGGCCGTGGCCGCCGACGACGGCCCGCCGCACCTGCTGGGGCACTCCTTCGGCGGCCAGGTGGTCCGGGAGGCAGTGCTGGCCGCGGCCGCGGACGGCCCGTCGCCGTGGCGCTCGCTGACCCTGATGTCCACCGGCCCGGGCGCGATCGACCCGGCCGAGGCGGCCCGTACCCAGCTGCTGCTGGACGTGCTGCCGGTCATGAGCCTGGAGGAGATCTGGCAGGTCATGCGGCAGATGGAGGAGGGCAGCGGGGACCAGAAGCAGCGCCCGGAGCCGGCCGTCGCGGAGTTCCTGCACCGTCGCTGGCTGGCCAACGTACCGCTGTCGCTGAGCGTCACCGGTGGCCATCTGGTCGCCGCGCCGGACCGGGTGGCGGAGCTGGCCGCCGCCACCGCCGACCTGCCGGTGCTGGTGCTGTCCGGGGTGCGGGACTACGCCTGGCCGGTGCCGGAGCAGACCGGGATGGCGGAGCGCCTGGGGGCCCGCCGGGTGGTCGTCGAGGACGCCGGCCACTCCCCCAACGCCGAACGCCCGGCCGCCACGGCCGAGGCGCTGGCCGCGTTCTGGGCCTGAGCCGCACCGGTCCCGGAGAGTGGTCTGAACCACTTCTCGAAGTTCGACCGTCCTCAACACAGGACAAAAGTCGTTAGTTACGGTAATCTTTGATTCTGTCCGGGAATCATCGCCGGCCTCCGCGTCGGCGCGAATCAGCCGAAACCTGGACTTCACGGTCGGGCAACGGCCCGGAAGCACCACCACGTCACCGTGGTTCACGAGGCACCAGCCGCACCAGGCAAGCAGGGGGAGCCCTTGCCGCAGCAGACCGCCGCACGTACGAACCGAACGATCCGGCCGCACCGCCGGACCCGCAGGACCCCGAAAGGGCTGGTACCCACTCAGCCGCAATCGCCCCGACCGACGGGGCAAGAAGAGGAGACGCCCATGACGAAGACCATGCGCTTCGAGATCGTCCGACTGGACGACGCCAACGGCTCCGCCGCCGACCGCCTGATAGCCGACGCCGAGACCGTCCGCGAGTTCGTCCAGGCCGCCGCCCGCACCGGTGAGCGCCTGCTCATCCGCCCGTGCCCGACCGTCTGACCACGCGCGGCGCCTCCGACCGGGAGCCCTCACCCGCCGCCGACGAGCCGGGAGCGTCCGATCCGGACGTTCCGATACCCGACTGACGCCCTGTCACCGCGATCGCCGATGACAGGGCGTCAGTGCGTCCGGGCCCTGGGCCCGTAGACGTTTGCCGCCGCCCGCCACGGGACATCCCCCAACGGGAACCGCCCGTGCCGCGCCGCCCCACCCGCGCCGAACGGGCCCCGCCACCGACAGGTGCCGCCGAGCCCTCCGTACGGGTGATCGTCCTTGACGCGGCGGTCCGGAGGGAGGAGCGTTGTCGCCTATGAGGGGCGAGCCAAGCTGCCCGAGGTGCGCCGGTCGGGTCCGCGCCCCCGGTCTGTTCTCAGACACCTGGCAGTGCGACCGGCACGGAGCGGTGCACCCGATGCAGCCCGTGCTGCCACCGAGCGTCGAAGCCCTGGGCGTCGCCGTCGCCCGCTCGCAGGTCCCCGTCTGGCTGCCCTGGCCGCTCCCGGTCGGCTGGCTCTACACCGGCATCGCCCACGTCGGCGACGACGTCTCCGGCGCCCGGGCCACCGCCGTCGCCTGCTCCGGACCGGCCCCGCTCGGCGGCTTCGGCGAGCTGGTGCTCGTCGCCGAGGAGCTGGGGGTCGGCCTCGGCGCCCGCTACGCCGGGATGCCCGGGCCCGACCCGGGCGACTCCGTCGGCCTCTACAAGCCCGCCGACGCCAAACTGCTGGCCGCCGGGCGGCCCACCCCGATGTTCCACGTCCCGGACGCCCCGGTCGACCGCGCGGTGTTCGTCGGCGAGGCCCGCGGCCTCTGGCTCTGGGCCGTCGCCTGGCCCGAGCAGTCCGCCCTGGTGATGTACGACGAACTCGTCCTCACCGACCTGCGCGAGGCCGGCGCCGAACTGGACCTGCTCCCCTGCGGGGCCCTCTCCCCCCGCCTGCTGGGATAGGTCCTGTCCGGCCGGGGCCCGGCGCCCTGTCCTATCCTGGGCGGCACCCCGAGCCCTCAGGAGTCCGCCCCGTGCGCATCGACCTGCACGCCCACAGCAACGCCTCCGACGGCACCGACAGCCCGACCGAACTGGTCGCGGCGGCCGTGGCCGCGGGCCTCGACGTCGTGGCGCTCACCGACCACGACACCGTCGCGGGCCACGCCGAGGCCGCCGAGGCGGTGCGCGCGCTGCCGGACGGCAGCCGGCTGACCGTCGTCCCGGGCGCCGAGCTGTCCTGCGTGGTGGGCGGCGTCAGCATGCACCTGCTGGCGTACCTGTTCGACCCGGACGAGCCGGAGTTCGCGCGCGAGCGGGAGCTGGTGCGCACCGACCGGTTCCGGCGCGGGCGGGCGATCGTCGAGCGCTGCCGCGAACTCGGCGCGGACATCAGCTGGGAGCAGGTGCAGCGGATCGCCGGGACCGGCTCGGTCGGTCGCCCGCACATCGCCAGCGCGCTGGTCGAGGCGGGCGTCGTGGCCACCGTGTCGGACGCCTTCACCGCCGAGTGGCTGGCCAACGGCGCCCGGGCGGACGTCCGCAAGCACGAGACCGACCCGATCGAGGCGGTCCGGCTGGTCCGGGCGGCCGGCGGGGTGCCGGTGTTCGCCCACCCCGGCGCGGTCAAGCGCGGGCGGACCGTCCCGGACCAGGTGATCGCCGACCTCGCGGCGGCCGGGCTGGCGGCGCTGGAGGTCGACCACACCGACCACGACGAGGAGACCAGGGTGCGGCTGCGCGGCCTGGCCGACGAGCTGGGACTGCTGGTCACCGGCTCCAGCGACTACCACGGCAGCCGCAAGACCGTCCGGCTCGGCGAGCACACCACCGATCCCGCGGTGTACGAGGCGCTGCTGGCGCAGGCCACCGGCGCGAAGCCGATCGGCGGCTGAGGGCCGCGCGCCGGAGTGCGGGGGCGCGGTAGGAGCGCGCGGCCAGGACGGGAGACCCGTGACCTGAGCCCCGGTCAGTCCAGCCGGACGCCGCGGCGGTCCGGGTCGCGCAGGTCGGCGCCCTGCTCCAGCCAGCGCTCCTGGAGCGCGGCCGCGCCGTGCACCCGCTTCCAGCCGGCCTCGTTGGGCGTCATCGGCAGCAGCGGCAGGAAACGGACCGGGTCGGCCGGCTCGTCCAGCTCCAGGTCCGGCACCAGGCCGCCCGGCTCGGCGGCCAGCACCGAGGTGAACGGCGCGCCGTCCCACAGCGGGGCGCCGAGGTCCAGCGAGCCGCCGGGGGCCACCACCAGTCCCTCGACCTGCGGGGTCGCGGCCAGGGTGGCCAGGCTGCGCAGCACGCTGTCGCGCCCGCCGCGGACGGTCAGCACCAGTTCGGCGCGCGGGCCGCGCAGTTGGTCGGCCACCGGTGCGGTCGGGTCGGCCATCGGCGCGGCGGACATGCCGAGCGTCGCGTACCGGACCAGGCCGTCGGCGTCCGGGCCGAAGCGCAGCACCTCGATCCGGTCGGTGCCGAGGAAGGTGACCGCGGCGCGGCCGCTCGGCTCGCCGAAGGTGGTGATCAGCCGGGCCTCGACGGCGGCCAGCACCGCCTCCCGGGAGAGCGCCGGGGAGCTGCCGCCGTGGGGTTCGCCGAAGAGCGGGAAGTCGTGCGCCATGCCGGTGAGCGTAACCCCCGGGGGCGGGCCGGCCGTGTGCGGGCGGCCCGGGCAAAGCCTCGGGAAAGCCCGGGGCGCCGATGGTCGGTCAGATGTTAGGGTGAGCGACTGGCCACCGGGAATCCTCAGGTTCCCGGGGCGGCGGCACGAAGGAGGTGGTTGCGGTGGATACCGGCCGACCATGCAGTACCGGCAGCTCTACCCGGCCCCGACTTCCCCGTACCCCTCGCCACGCAGGCTGAACCGGCTGATCCAGCCGAGGTAGCCCGGGCAGGCCGGACGCGGACGAACCGGCCGGGAGAGCACCCTCACCCCCCTTCACCGGTGTTCTTCGCCGTCGCACCACGGCCGCCCGCTCCTCTCCCGCCTTCCGACGGGGGGACCCCGACGCCGCTGTGCGGCGGCTCCTGTTCCAGGGAGCCTGCCATGTCGATGATCAACAGCCTGCGCGCCGCCGTCCGCACCAACCGCCGCCGTTCCGCGGCCGGCGCGTACGACGCCGTCCCGGCGGGCGCCGGCTCGGCGGTCGTCGACTGCGCGGTGTACCAGCACGGCAAGCGCCACGGCGAGACCTGCAGCCCCCGCGAGGCCGCCCGCCGGATCAAGGCCGCGCACCAACTCCCGGACGGGGACGGCTCGTTCAGCTGGATCGGGCTGCACGAACCGGCCGAGGCCGAGTTCGAGGGCATCGCCCAGCGCTTCGGCCTGCACCCGCTCGCGGTCGAGGACGCGGTGCACGCGCACCAGCGGCCCAAGGTCGAGCGCTACGACGACGTGCTGTTCGCCGTCTTCAAGACCATCCGCTACGTCGAGCACGACCAGCTCACCCCGACCAGCGAGGTGGTGGAGACCGGCGAGTTGATGGTCTTCGCCGGGCGGGACTTCGTGATCACCGTCCGGCACGGCGGCCACGGCTCGCTGCAGGAGCTGCGGCACCGGCTGGAGGCCGACGCGGACGAGTCCGGGCTGCTCGCCAAGGGCCCGTCCGCGGTGCTGCACGCGATCGCCGACCACGTCGTGGACAACTACCTGCTGGTCTCCGAGCGGCTGCAGAACGACGTGGACGAGATCGAGTACGGCGTCTTCTCGGCCAAGGGCGGGCGCAGCGCCGACGTCGGCCGGGTGTACCAACTCAAGCGCGAGGTACTGGAGTTCAAGCGAGCCGTGGTGCCGCTGCTGCGCCCGATGCAGCAGCTGTCCGAGCCGCTGCAGCGCCTCGTCGACCCGGACATCCAGAAGTACTTCCGGGACGTCGCCGACCACCTGGCCCGGGTCACCGAGCAGGTGCACGGCTTCGACGAACTGCTGAACTCGCTGCTCCAGGCCAATCTGGCGCAGGTCTCGGTGGCGCAGAACGAGGACATGCGCAAGATCACCGCCTGGGCGGCGATCTTCGCCGTGCCCACCATGATCACCGGCGTGTACGGCATGAACTTCGAGTACATGCCCGAGCTGCACCACAAGTACGGCTATCCGATGGTGCTCACCGCCATCATCCTGATCTGCGTCGGGATGTACCGGGGCTTCCGCCGCAACGGCTGGCTGTAGCCGCCCGCGGCGTCCGCCGGCCGCCACGGGCGACCAGGACCAGGCCCACCAGGATCAGCACCACCGCCGGATACGCCGCCACCGGGGGCCACTGGCCGAGCCAGAGGGCGGCGATCAGGGCCGCGCCCGGGGTCTCCAGCAGGATCGCCGTGGAGGTGATCGACGGGCCGAGGGTGCGCACCACGCGGTTGCTCAGCGAGTGGCCGAGCAACTGGGCGGCGACCATCAGCAGCACGATCTGCCACCACACCCCGGCCGGCCAGCCGGCCAGCGGCGTCCCGGCGACCAGGCAGATCGCCAGCAGGCCCGCCGCCGTGGTGGCGTAGCAGACCAGCGTGTACGCGGTGGTGCTGACGGTCTTGCGGACCTCAGCGCCCAGCAGCATGTACCCGGCGGCGGCCAGGCCCGCGCCGAGGGCGAGCGCGTCGCCGAGCAGCGCGCGCGGGGAGAGCGAGAGGTCGACGCCGGTCAGCACCAGCACGCCGGCGAAGGCCACGCCCGTGCCGAGCCAGACCATCCGGGGGGCGCGGACGCCGAGCAGGCGCATCAGCAGGATGGTCCACAGCGGGGTGGTGGTGACCAGGGCGGTCGCCGAGGCCACCGAGGTCATCCGCAGGCTGGGCATCCAGAGCGCGAAGTGCACGGCGAGCAGTGCGCCCGCCGCGATCGCGAGCAGCAGCGCCCGCCGGCCGATCCCGCGCAGTTCGGCGCGGTGGCGCAGCAGCGCGTACGGGCCGAGGACGCCGACCGACATGACGTTGCGCCAGAACGCGATCGCCAGCGCGGGCGCGGCGGTGGCGCTGATCAGCGGGCCGGACAACGAGATGCCGGCGATGGAGACGGCGAGCAGTAGCAGGTCGGCGGTGGGGAGCGGGTGTGCCGGCTCGGTGGCGGTGGCGGTGGCGGTGGCGGTGGCGGTGGCGGTGGCGGTGGCGGCTGGTGCGGGGGCGGTCGCGGGCCGGGCGGCGGGCACGGCGCTCCTCTGCTGGTCACGTGGGCTGGGGCGAGGCGGGGACCGGGCTGAACCGGGCCGGGGCCGGGCGCTCCTACGGTAAGGCCCGTGGCGATCCGATGGAACTGTCGCCCGACGGCTGAGACAACTCGTGGACGGCGGAGGTCGTACGCTGGGCGCCATGGACCGTACGCCCGCCGCCGCGACCGCCGACGACTTCCTCGACCAGGCCCTGCTGGAGGAGGCCGCGAAGAAGTCCGGCCTCCTCTGGGTCCGCGCCGACGGCCAGGAGCAGGCCCGCCCGCTCTGGCACGCCTGGCACGACGGCGCCGTGGTGGTGGTCGGCGAGGGCG
This sequence comes from Kitasatospora sp. NPDC087271, assembly GCF_044744605.1. Classification (NCBI taxonomy): domain Bacteria; kingdom Bacillati; phylum Actinomycetota; class Actinomycetes; order Kitasatosporales; family Streptomycetaceae; genus Kitasatospora; species Kitasatospora sp. NPDC087271. The sequence continues at coordinate 11,532 of NZ_JBIUYQ010000038.1, read as the reverse complement.
GCGAGCAGCCGCTGCACGGCCTGACCGCCGGATCCGGCGCGGTGGTGACCGTCCGCAGCAAGGACAAGGGCGGCCGGCTGACCGGCTGGAGCGCCCGGGTCTCGGAGCTGGCCCCCGGCGGCGAGGCCTGGCTGGGCGCCGTCGAGGAGCTCAAGGGCAAGCGGCTGAACGCGCCCGACACCGACACCATCACCGACCGCTGGGCCCGCGAGTGCCGCGTGCTGCGCCTGGAGCCCGCCGGTGCGCTGACCGAGCGTCCGGGCGCGATGCCGGACGTCTCGCACGCCGCCCGGCCGATGCCCACCGCGGCCACCACCCGCCGCCCCGTCCCGGCCGGCCTGCCCAAACTGCTGTTCAAGCGCCGCTAAAGATTCACGCCCGGGACTCCTCGGCTGTGTACCGTGCCTCGTCGGGCCGGGCTCGCGACACGCGGGTAGCCTTGCCCGCAGGTGCGCCCCGGCGTACCCGGCACGGCATCGAACGAGTCGAGGGAGTTCATGGCAGGGCCAGGCACCCGGGTCTTCATCTCCCACCTCTCCGCCCTCGCCGTCTTCGACCCGAACGGCGACCAGGTCGGCCGGGTCCGTGACGTCGTCGTCTCGCTGCGGCTGAGCGGCCGCCCGCCGCGGGTCCTGGGCCTGGTGGTCGAGGTGGTCGGCCGGCGCCGGATCTTCCTGCCGATGACCCGGGTGACCAGCCTGGAGTCCGGCCAGGTGCTCGCCACCGGCGTGATCAACCTGCGACGCTTCGAGCAGCGCCCGTCCGAGACCCTGGTGCTCGCCGAACTGCTGGACCGCACCGTCACCTGGTCCAAGACCGGTGAGAACGTCACCGTGCTGGACGTCGGGATGGTGCAGACCCGGATGCGCGAGTGGGAGATCAGCAAGGTCTTCGTCCAGATCGGCCGGGCCGGCCGGCTGCGCAAGGGCAAGGGCGAGCGGCTCACCCTGGACTGGCAGGACGTCACCGGCTTCACGCTGCCCGAGCAGGACCAGGGCGCCGCCAACCTGCTCGCCACCTTCGACCAGCTGCGCGCCGCCGACCTCGCCAGCGTCATGCACCACCTGTCCGCCAAGCGCCGCGCCGAGGTGGCCGCCGCGCTCGACGACGAGCGGCTCGCCGACGTCCTGGAGGAGCTGCCCGAGGACGACCAGGTCGAGATCATCGGCAAGCTCAAGGACGAACGCGCCGCCGACATCCTGGAGGCGATGGACCCGGACGACGCCGCCGACCTGCTCTCCGAACTGCCCGCCGACGAGGCCGAGCGGCTGCTCCAGCTGATGGAGCCGGACGAGGCCGAGCCCGTCCGCCGCCTGCTGTCGTACGAGGAGAACACCGCCGGCGGTCTGATGACCACCGAGCCGGTCGTGCTGGAGCCGGACGCGACCGTGGCCGAGGCGCTCGCCCGCATCCGGGTCTCCGACCACAAGCCCGCGCTCGCCGCGCAGGTGTACGTCTGCCGACCGCCGAACGAGACCCCGACCGGCAAGTACCTGGGCACCGTGCACTTCCAGCGGCTGCTGCGCGAGCCGCCGTACGTGCTGGTCGGCTCGCTGGTCGACGACGACCTGGACCCGCTGCCGCCGGACACCCCGCTGTCGCTGATCACCAGCTACCTGGCGACCTACAACCTGGTGTCCGCGCCGGTCGTCGACGAGGCCGACCACCTGCTCGGCGCGGTGACCGTCGACGACGTGCTCGACCACCTGCTGCCGGAGGACTGGCGCGAGTCCGTCCTGCACGGCCACGACGACACGGACGGCACGAGGGAAGAGGTGCACGGTGGACGCTGACCGCAAGGGGCGGCGGGACGAGTCCCCCCGCCAACGCCTCCAGAGCGAACTGCGGGAACTGCGCCAGCTGCGCGAACTGCGCGGCCGGGAGGGCGGCCGGGAGCGGCGCGCCGAGATCTCCGTGGCCGGCCCGGCCCGCACCCGGCTCGACCAGCCCCGCACCGCCCGGCCCGGGCTGATCTCGCTGCCCGCCTACGACCCGGAGGCGTTCGGCAAGCTCTCCGAACGGATCGCGCGCTTCCTGGGCACCGGCCGCTTCATCGTCTGGATGACGGTGGTGATCATCATCTGGGTGGCCTGGAACACCCTGCTGCCGGAGAACGTGCGCTTCGACAGCTACCCCTTCATCTTCCTCACCCTGGTGCTGTCGCTCCAGGCCTCCTACGCGGCCCCGCTGATCCTGCTCGCGCAGAACCGCCAGGACAACCGGGACCGGGTCAACATGGAGCAGGACCGGGCCCGCAGCGACCGCAACATCGCGGACACCGAGTACCTGACCCGCGAGGTCGCGGCACTGCGGCACGGGCTCGGCGAGGTCGCCACCCGGGACTTCATCCGCTCCGAACTCCAGTCCCTGCTCAAGGAGATCGAGGAACGCCGGGAGCCCTCCGAGACGCTGTGACCGGCGGCACGCCACCGTCGGGTTGGGGGATCCCCCGAGCGCCGTACCATCAAGGCATGGCCAACGAGACAGAGGTCGCGGCCGGCGTCACGGAGGAGTCCGTACGCCAGGCGCTGGCGACCGTCAACGACCCGGAGATCAACCGCCCGATCACCGAGATCGGCATGGTGAAATCGGTCGAGATCGCCGAGGGCGGCGTGGTGCGCGTCGCGGTCTACCTGACCGTCTCCGGCTGCCCGATGCGCGACACCATCGTCACCCGGGTCCGCGAAGCGGTCGGCCGCGTGCCCGGTGTGACCGGCGTCGAGGTCGAGCTCGACGTGATGAGCGACGAGCAGCGCAAGGAGCTCTCCCAGCTGCTGCGCGGCGGCGCCCCCGAGCGGGAGATCCCGTTCGCCAAGCCGGGCACGCTGACCCGGGTCTACGCCGTCGCCTCCGGCAAGGGCGGCGTCGGCAAGTCCTCGGTCACGGTCAACCTGGCCGCCGCGATGGCCGCCGACGGCCTGAAGGTCGCCGTCGTGGACGCCGACATCTACGGCCACAGCGTGCCCCGCATGCTCGGCGTCGAGGGCCGGCCCACCCAGGTCCAGGACATGATCATGCCGCCGCAGTCGCACGGCGTGAAGGTCATCTCGATCGGCATGTTCACCCCGGGCAACGCCCCGGTGGTCTGGCGCGGCCCGATGCTGCACCGCGCGCTCCAGCAGTTCCTCGCCGACGTCTACTGGGGCGACCTGGACGTCCTGCTGCTGGACCTGCCGCCCGGCACCGGTGACATCGCGATCTCGGTGGCCCAGCTGGTCCCCAACGCGGAGATCCTGATCGTCACCACCCCGCAGATGGCCGCCGCCGAGGTGGCCGAGCGGGCCGGCACCATCGCGGTGCAGACCCACCAGAAGATCGTCGGCGTGATCGAGAACATGTCCGGCATGCCGTGCCCGCACTGCGACGAGATGATCGACGTCTTCGGCACCGGCGGCGGCCAGACCGTCGCGGACGCGCTCACCCGCACCGTCGGCGCGACCGTCCCGGTGCTCGGCTCGATCCCGATCGACGTGCGCCTGCGCGAGGGCGGCGACGACGGCCGCCCGGTCGTGCTCGCCGCCCCCGACTCCCCGGCCGGCGCCGCCCTGCGCGCCGTCGCCGGCAAGCTCGGCGGCCGCCAGCGCGGCCTCTCCGGGCTCTCCCTCGGGCTGACCCCGAAGAACAAGTTCTGACGACGCGTCGCCGAAGGGGCCGGGTGGTTCGACCACCCGGCCCCTTCGGCGTACTCGGCGTCGCCGCGCCCTCGCGCCCTACGGGCGGGTGTAGGCGGTCAGGTCGGGGGCGGTGGCGAAGCCGGCTCCGTAGGCGCTGACGCCGCGGCCGTAGGCGCCGAGCAGGACGCCCGGGGCCTCGCCGGCGAGCACCCAACCGTACTCGGACTCGCGGTAGCGGAAGGGCTGCGGCAGGCCGTTCACCGGGAGGCTGAGGGTGGACCAGCCGGGGCCGGCCAGGTCGTCGGCGAGGTCCCACGCGAGGGTGCTCTGCTGGTCCAGCCAGTCCTGGCGCAGCGCGCGGTCGAGCTGGCCGGGCCAGGTCGAGGCGAGCAGGCCCGAGCCGGCCAGCCAGGCGGCGGAGGAGGCGGAGGTCGCCTCCAGGGTGCCGGTGTTGTCGGCGCTGCGGCGGCTGTCCCGGCGGGCCACCGTGACCACGACCGCGAACCTGCGCATGTCGCGCGGCTCGTACTGCCTGGCCGGCTCCTCGCCGTGGCCGAGGCTGCCGTAATCGACGCTGCCGGGCGCCCCGGCCCGGGGGCCTCCGGCGCCGGCCTGCATCAGGTAGCGGCGGCCGGTCCAGCCGTCGTCCAGGCCGTACCAGGGGAAGTCGGCGGACAGGTAGGGCACCAGCGGGTCCGCCGGGCCGGCCTGCCCGCCGACCACCGGGCCGCCGGCCGTGGCCGTCGTCCCCACCGCCTGACTCGTCGCGTCCATCCCCGGGCCTCCTCAAACACACGTTTGCCTGCCGTGGCGCGCTCCCATCGTGGCGTACCGCGGCGTTCCCGGGAGCCGTTCCTGGTCCGCGACAGCGCGGAATGTGACGGACGGCTCAGCGGGAACAATCAGCACAATAGCGGCGCACACGCCGCCGCCCCGCTCAGCCGGGCGGCCGGGCGGGGCGGTGGCGTGGTCGTACGGGGTGTGACCGGGGGCCGGTCAGGTCGCGTCGGGGTCGAACGGGGGCCGCTCGCCGGGCTGCAACGGCGCCCCGGTGGAGGCCGCCACCGGGGCGGCGGCCTTCTCGAAGCTGACGCTGCCGCTGCGGCCGTTCACCGGCGCCGCCGGCTTGTCGTCCAGGACCGAGCGGATGTCGAGCGAGTCCTTCATCTCCTTGAGGCCCAACGGGTCCTCTTCGCCGCCCATGAGCTGCTTGCGGACGAAGGTCTTGGGGTTCAGGTCCTCGAACTCGAAGTCCTTGAACTCGGGGCCCAGCTCGCTGCGGATGTCCTCCTTCGCGTTGTCGGCGAAGGAACGGACCTTCCGGATGAAGCCCATGGTGTCCTGGATCAGCTTCGGCAGCTTGTCGGGGCCGAAGATGATGATCGCCATCACGGCCAGGGTCAGGATCTCCAGCCCGCCTACATCGCTGAACACCTAAGCTCCCTAGCTCGTCGGACGACGGTCCCTACAGGGTAATGGCCATCGGCGGGTCCATGGTCCACGCTGCGATGAAGCCGTGGTAAAGACCTGCCGATGGCCGAGATCGTCGCGACCGGGGCGCGAGCGGCGCTCTAGGTACGGACAGGGCCTAGCGGCTCTAGGTACGGACAGGGCCTAGCGGGTCTGCTGGCGCAGTGCGGGCAGGCCGCCCGAGTTGCGCTCCGAGGCCGGCGGCGGCGTCGCGTCGCGGGTCGCGGCGACGGGGTGGGCCGGGAAGTCCACCGGGATCTGCGCGGTCATCGGGACCAGGCCCCCGCTGCGGCCCGTGCCGCCGCTGTTGCCGACCGTGCTGACCGGGTTGCCGTGCTGGTCCTCGCTCTGCGCGCTGAGGCCGCCGACCCCGCCGAGCGTGACCGCGGCGACCGAGAAGGCGCCCGCGGCGGCGAAGACGAAGCGGCGCCCGCGCGGCGCGGCGGAGCGTACGGCGGCGGCCGGGCGGGGCCGGACGGTGCTCTCGGGGCGGGCCGCGGCCTCGGGGCGGCCGTTGCGCCGGCCCATCAGGGGCCGCAGCACCGCGCCGCCGCGCCCGAACGCCCGCGGGTCGACCCCGGGCACCGGGGTGTCGGCGCCGAGCGCGCCCGCGCCGAAGGAGGCGCCTGCGCCGCGGCCGAAGGAGCCGCCGGTGAGCCGGCTGCCGCCGAGCGTGCCGCCGGCCGCGACCCCGCCGCCGGGCAGGTCGTCGTCGTCACCGCGGCTGCCGCGGCGGACGGGCCAGTCGGCGTCCGCCGGATCGTCCTCGGGCAGGCCGCCGACGGCCATCAGCCGGGCCATCAGGCCGGAGGACGGGCCGGGGGTGCCGGTGCGGGTCAGCAGGTGCTTGACGGCCCGGCCCGCGTCGACCTCGGCGAGGCACTGCGGGCAGGTCGCCAGGTGGGCCTGGACGCGATCGCGCGAGTCGTGGCCGAGTTCGCCGTCCAGGAACGCGGAGAGGCGCTCACCGAGGTGGTGCTCCTCGGCGGCCGGCTCGGCGGGGCGCACCGGCACCGCGCGCAGCGCCGTCTCGCCCGGCAGCGGCAGCGCGGGCAGGACGGGCTCGCCCGGTTCGTCGCCGCCGCGGCGGCCGGGCAGGGCCCAGCCCCGCCTGGCCGCGGACCGGCCGGACGGATCCGGCTGGCCCGGCCCGGACCGGCCGGTTCCGCTCACGATCGCCTCCGTCCGCGCGCACCCGGCGCGAGCGCGCCCTCGACGGCGGCGCCGACCGGCACCGGCTCCTCCGAGCCGCCGCGGCGCTCGCGCCCGGGGGCCGAGCCGGGGGCACGGTGCTTGAGCGCGGCGCGCAGGTGCGAGCGGCCGCGGTGGATGCGGCTGCGGACGGTGCCGAGCTTGACGCCCAGCGTGGCGGCGATCTCCTCGTAGGACAGTCCCTCGATGTCGCAGAGCACCACGGCGGCGCGGAACTCCGGGGCGAGGGTGTCCAGGGCGTGCTGCACGTCGGCGTCGAAGTGGGTGTCGCTGAAGTGCTGGGCCGGGCTGGGCTCGCGGGAGGCGAGCCGCTCGGCCGCGTCCTCGCCGAGCGCGTCGAAGCGGATGCGCTGGCGGCGGCGGACCATGTCCAGGAACAGGTTGGTGGTGATCCGGTGCAGCCAGCCCTCGAACGTGCCGGGGGTGTAGGTGGACAGCGAACGGAACACCCGGACGAAGACCTCCTGGGTGAGGTCCTCGGCGTCGTGCTGGTTGCCCGTCAGGCGGTACGCGAGGCGGTAGACCCGGGCGCTGTGCGCCTCGACGATCTCCTCCCAGGAGGGCGGAGTCCAGGTCTGCGCGTCGGGGCCCTCGGTGAAGGTCGCGAGGGCGGGGGCCTCGGTGGTACCGGCGGCCGGCGTCGCGGCGGCGGGCTGGTCCAGGTCGGAGTGCGCAGGCTGGTTCATCACGGGCTTCGGCGTACGGGCCGACGCGGTGCCGCGGGAGTGCCGCCGCACGGGGACGTCGCCCTCGGCCACACCTCCTCGGTCGGCTCTTCTGCCCAGCAGGGCCACCACCATATCCACCTCACCCGTCAAGCCCGGATAAAAGTGCCCGGGAGGTCTCCCGTACCCGGTCCTTCGTGACAACGGCCCGCCGCCGTACGCGGTTCCCGGTCGGCCAGTAATCTGTGCCAGGAAATATCGACTTCCCTCGGCACCGGGCCGTAACCCGGGGCTCCGAAAGAGGCAGCCATCAGCGAGTTCGGGCCCGCGCGTGTGGCCCTCGCCGACACCTACGTCGGCGAGGACGCGGTGCTGACCTACGCCCGGGCGCAGTCCGCGCGCACCGGGATACGGGCGATCGGGCCCAGCGGCGGGGCGTGCCTGCGGCTGCTGGCCGCGGCACTGGACGCCAAGGCGGTGGCCGAGATCGGCACCGGGACGGGCGTCTCCGGGGTCTACCTGCTGCGCGGCATGCGGCCGGACGGCGTGCTCACCACGGTGGACTCCGAGCCGGTGCGCCAGCAACTGGCCCGCGAGGCGTACCACGCGGCCGGATTCGCGGCCAACCGCTCGCGGTTCATACCGGGCCGGGCGCTGGAGGTGCTGCCCCGGCTCGCCGACGGCCAGTACGACCTGGTGTTCTGCGACGGCGACCCGGCCGAGTCCAGGGAGTACCTGCTGGAGGCGATGCGGCTGCTGCGGCCGGGCGGGATGGTCTGCTTCGAGGGGGTGTTCCAGGAGGGCCGGCTGGCCGAGCCGGAGCTGCAGGACCCCCAGACGGGCGCGGTGCGCGACCTGGTCCGGGACGTCCGGGAGAGCGAGGCGCTGCTGCCGGCGCTGCTGCCGGTCTCGGACGGGCTGCTCTGCGCCATCAAGCGGTAGGACCGTCGAGCGGCAGGGCCGTCAGGCAGCCGGACCGTCAGGCGGCGGCCCCGCCGCCCCGGACGGCGGCCACCGGGCACCTGACGCGCAGGGCCCCAAACGCCGCGGGGCCCGGGCCGACATGACGTCGTACCCGGGCCCGGCAGCACATCTCCAGGAGATGACGAGCACCCGCTGCGGTCAGCCGCAGGCCTTCTTCAGGGCCTCGCCGAGGGCGTCGGCCTCGTCAGGTGTGAGCTCCACCACAAGGCGTCCGCCGCCTTCGAGCGGAACGCGCATGATGATGCCCCGTCCCTCTTTGGTGACTTCGAGCGGGCCGTCACCCGTCCGCGGCTTCATGGCCGCCATGCTCGTTCCCCTTCCTGCAACCGCTCAGCTACGCACCGGCAGTCCGTCCACCGCCGGTATCGAACGCATTGATCGGAAGCCATTATCCCGCATGCCACGGGCTGATGACCAACATCACTCTCGGTGCAACATCGGCCGGACCGCCCCCAAGCGCCGCAATTGCCGTCATAAGCCCCGGCGTGGCGGCGGCGCGCGGGCCGTCGAAAGGTGCGATACCTCACACTCCCCACCCGGCCGTCCGCTCCGGCATCCTGGCACACGACCGACACCGAGCCGACCACAGGGAGCCCTCGCCCATGTCCGATTCCGTGCTGTACGAGCTGGACGGCGGCCTGGCCGTCATCACCATCAACCGCCCGGAGGCGATGAACGCCCTGGACGTCGCGACCAAGGTCGCGCTGCGGGACACCGTGGCCGCCGCGGCCGCGGACCCGGCGGTGCGGGCGGTGCTGCTGACCGGGGCCGGCGAGCGCGCGTTCTGCGTCGGGCAGGACCTGAACGAGCACCTGACGGCGCTGAAGCGGGCCGAGGAGACCGGCCAGAGCCCGCTGGGCACCGTCGCCGAGCACTACAACCCGCTGGTGCGGGCGCTGGCCGGGATGCGCAAGCCGACCGTCGCCGCGGTCGGCGGGGTGGCGGCCGGCGCGGGCGCCTCGCTTGCCTTCGCCTGCGACTTCCGGGTCCTCTCCGACCGGGCCGGCTTCAACACCGCCTTCGCCGGGATCGGCCTGACCGCCGACTCGGGCGCCTCCTGGACGCTGCCCCGGCTGGTCGGGCACGCCAGGGCCACCGAGCTGCTGATGCTGCCCCGGACGGTCAAGGCCGCCGAGGCGCTGGAGCTGGGCCTGGCCACCAGGGTGGTGCCGGCCGGGGAGCTCGCCACCACCGCGCGGGCCTTCGCCCGGGAGCTGGCCGCGGGCCCCACGGTGGCCTACGGCGCCATCAAGGAGTCGCTGGCGTACGGCGCCTCGCACTCGCTGGACGAACTGCTCGACAAGGAGGACGAGCTGCAGACCCTGGCCGGCGAGAGCGAGGACCACCGGATCGCGGTCCGCGCCTTCATCGCCAAGGAGAAGCCGACCTACCTGGGCCGCTAGGGCGCGCCCAGCGGCCCTCTTCGGATCACACCGGGCGCGCGGTGCGGACGTGGCAGTCCGCCAGGTGGTCGTCGACCAGGCCGCAGGCCTGCATCAGGGCGTAGGCGGTGGTCGGGCCGACGAAGCGGAAGCCCTCCTTCTTCAGGGCCTTCGCGAGCGCGGTCGACTCGGGCGTGACGGCCGGCACCTCCCCCATCGTGCGGGGGGCCGGCCGGTCCGGGGCTCCGGCGAACCGCCAGATCAGCGCGTCCAGCCCGCCGTCCAGGTCGCGGGCGACCCGGGCGTTGGCGATGGCGGCCTCGATCTTGGCCCGGTTGCGGATGATGCCGGTGTCGGCGAGCAGCCGCTCCACGTCCGCCTCGCCGAACTCGGCGACCGCGGCGATCCCGAAGCCGGCGAACGCGGACCGGAAGCCCTCCCGGCGGCGCAGGATGGTCAGCCAGGACAGCCCGGACTGGAACGCCTCCAGGCAGACCCGCTCGAACAGGGCGTCGTCGCCGTGCACCGGACGGCCCCACTCGGTGTCGTGGTAGGCGCGGTAGTCGTCGGTCGACTCGCCCCAGGCGCAGCGGCGCAGGCCGTCCGCGCCGAGCACCGCGCCCTCGGCGGGAGCGGTCACCGGTCGTTCACCGGCTTCGCGTCCTCGGGCCGCTCCTGCTCGGGCCGCTCCTTGGTGAGCGCGACGGCCGGTTCGACCACCTTCGCGAACTCCTCCAGGCCGGGCAGCGGTTCGGCGCCGGCGTCCGGGCCGTCGGTCGCCTCGACCGCGCCGCGCAGGTGCCCGGCGGCCTCCAGTTCGGCGATCCGCGAGTCGCGGTAGGCGAGTTCGGCGCCGAGGCGGTCCAGGACGTCGTCGACCTCGTCCATCCGGTAGCCGCGGACGGCCATCGGCAGCCGCAGGTCGTCCACGTCCGCCTTGCTCAGCGGACGGTCCTGCGGCAGCCGGGCGGCGATGCGGTCCTGCACCGCCTCCGGCATCGAGCCGCCCCCGCCGAGCGCCACCAGCGCGGCGCCGCCGACCACCACGGCCATGGCGACCACGATCACCCAGAACACGAGCTGTCCTCCCGAACTCCCGGCCGGCCTGCTGCGAAGTGCCCCCGACCAAACTGATCATGACAGCATGGTCCCTGTGAGGCCGGGGGCCATCATCGCACCCGCAGCAGCTGTGGAGGAGACATCGGTGGCACTGCGCCTGGGACCGCGGGAATTCGGTGACGACGAGCTGGTGATCATGGCGATCGTCAACCGGACGCCGGACTCGTTCTTCGACAGGGGGGCGACCTTCGCGGACGAGGCCGCGTTCGCCGCCGCCGACCGCGCGATGGCCGAGGGAGCGGCGATCCTGGACATCGGCGGGGTGAAGGCCGGGCCCGGTGACGAGGTCACGGTGGAGGAGGAGCTGCGGCGCACCGTGCCCTTCGTGGCCGAGCTGCGCAAGCGCCACCCGGAGGCCGTGATCAGCGTCGACACCTGGCGGCACGAGGTCGGCGAGGCGGTCTGCGAGGTGGGCGCCGACCTGCTGAACGACGCCTGGGGCGGGGTGGACCCGAAGCTCGCCGAGGTGGCCGCGCGCCACGACGTCGGGCTGGTCTGCACGCACGCGGGCGGCGCCGAGCCGCGCACCCGGCCGCACCGGATCGGCTACCAGGACGTGATGGCGGACATCCTGCGGGTGACCGTCGGGCTGGCCGAGCGGGCGGTGGGGCTGGGTGTGCGGCGGGACGCGGTGATCATCGACCCGGGGCACGACTTCGGCAAGAACACCCGGCACTCGCTGGAGGCCACCCGGCGGCTGCCGGAGATGACCGCGACCGGCTTCCCGGTGCTGGTCTCGCTGTCCAACAAGGACTTCGTCGGCGAGACGCTGGACCGGCCGGTGAACGAGCGGCTGCTCGGCACCCTGGCCACCACCGCGGTCTCGGCCTGGCTGGGCGCGCAGGTCTACCGGGTCCACCAGGTCGCGGAGACCCGCCAGGTGCTGGACATGGTCGCCTCGATCCGGGGCACCCGCCCCCCGGCGGTCGCCCGCCGGGGGCTGGCGTAGGCGGCCCGGAGGGCCGGGGGCCCAGGCCTGTCCGGCCTAGATCCAATGCCGGTGACTTTGTGGTCGGTGTCTCGTTGGTTGTGGTGTGGCGAGGGTGGGGCAGGTCAAGGCGCCTGCGAGTGAGCGGATATCGGACC